>CADEGD010000004.1:38527-43826 GCA_902826795.1 uncultured Acidobacteriota bacterium
GATACAGTCGTTCATCGGCCAGTGCATGATTCGGCTGAACCGGCTTGACGAAGCCGAGGCCGCTTTCCGAAAAGCGACGGCGGCTGACTCGGGAGACGAGTCGTCGAAATATCACCTTGCATTCACATTGATCGAGAAGAAAACGTCCACAGAAGAAGCGGTAACACTTCTGAATGAAGCATTGGCGACCCGGCCGGATTACGCCGACGCCTGGTATCAGCTTGGCAAGATGTCGATCGAGCGCGGCGAGATCGAGAAAGCGATCGAGCAGCTTGAAACGGCGGCGCGTTCCGATAGAAGCAAAGAGTATGTCTTCTATCAGCTGAACATCGCTTACCGGCGCGCGTCGCGAAAGGCCGATGCGGACCAAGCTCTCAAGACCTATCAGGATCTGAAGGCCGCAAGCAGAAAGATCGTCGAACCCTGACGCGAATACAGAATGTCGAAGGTCTACAGATGCATCATCTTCATGGTGGCGTGCGTTATCTGCACGTCGGCATCGCTTTTCGCCCAAACCACTGCTGCAGACAAAATCCTGCTCGCGTCTTTTGCAAAGAGCATAGATCAAGGCCGCTATCAGGAAGTTGAAAGCCAGTTGCTGAAGTTCGTCGTCAGCAAGCCGGAAGTAGCAGAGGGCTACGAATTGCTTGCCAGGCTTCGCTACGGACAGCAGAGACTGCCCGAGGCGAGATCTTTGTATCAACGCGCGCTGTCGCTCGATCCAAAACTAACGCTAGCTAAGATCGATCTCGGCATCACGACTTTCATGATCGGCGAAACTGAACGGGCCCGCGAAGATCTACGCTCCGTCTCGCTCGGACCTTCGGAAATGTCAGCCTACGGACTTCGTCTTGTCGAAGCGCTGGTTTTGGTCGGCGAGTTTGACGCGGCGGTTCGAACGATCGATTCATTACCGCCGATCATGCGGAACGGAGCCGCGCTTCCTTTTCGGGCGCAGGCGTATCTCTCACTGAAGCGGCGAGCAGATGTTCTCAAGCTGATCCCGTTCGCAAAAGCCAAGATTCCCCGAGAGACCGAGATCGCAGTTGACGTGGCGAGCGTGCTGATCGGCACGGAATTCAACAAAGAAGCTACGATACTGCTCACTTCGTCCCTCGCGAGTTCACCGACGAATCTACGCGTGCTGCTTCTTCTTGGCCGTGCAAAAGTGAACGAACGTGACTTTGCGGCCGCTCGTATTTACGCAGTTAAAGCGCAGGCGATTTCCCCCGAATCTGGCGAAGCCGCATTCCTGTTGGCGACCGTTGAGAGCGAGCAAGGCAACACATCCGAAGCCTTCGCCGCGTTCGAACTTGCCATCGCTTTGGCGCCGGCGTCGATAGATATCAAGCCGCAAGCTGTTATCGCCGCGATGCGGGCTAAGAAGCCCCGACGTGCGGTCGAGATCGCCCGCGAACTTCTTGCCGCACGGCCGGACGATCCGGAGGCGATCTATCTTTTCGGAGCGGCGTCGCTGCAGGCCGGCCGGATCGCCGATGCCGAAACTTTTCTGGGGCGATTTACACGCGAGCGGCCTAAAGACGGACGCGGATGCGTGGCTTACTCATTGGCCCTCGCAGCGCAGCCTGAAAAGGTTGGTCCCGCTCGTCGCAAGCTGGAGGAGTGTGTCGCAACGGACCCACGAAATTTCGAAGCGACTTATCAACTCGCGCTCTCGCATCGCAGCACCGGTGAGACGGCTCAGGCGATCAACTATCTTGAGCGAACCGTTGATCTTTCGCCGAACTATGCTTTCGCCGTTCGAGATCTCGGCGTGTTGTATTTACAAGCCGGAAAGGAAGAACAGGCCAGGGCGAAATTGGAAACGGCCGCGAAACTGGCACCGAACGATGCCGACACGCACTTTCAACTCAGCAGGCTATATAACCTCAGCGGGCAGCCCGAACTTGCGAAACAGCATTTCGACATGTTTCAGAAACTAAGAAATCGGGACGAGAAATAAATCGAATGAAGAGCTTACGCGCGATAACCGTAGCAACGCTGTTGTTCTGCCTAATCCATCCGACCACGGCGCAGGAAAATAAAGAAGCCTGCACGGCTCGAAAGATTCCGCAATTGACCAACGTCCTCGCAAAAACCGGGATCAAGTTTGCTCACACTTCCGCGCCCGAAAAGAAGTACATCATCGAATCGATGAGCGGCGGAGTTTTGCTCGTCGATTTCGACATGGATGGATGGCAGGACATCTATTTCACCAATGCTCCGACCGTCGACATGAGCATCAAGGGCCAGAAGTCCAAGAGTGCTCTTTATAAGAATAATCGAGACGGAACTTTCACCGATATCACCGATGCGGCGGGTGTAGGCTTTCCCGGATACGCGATGGGCGGAGCGGTTACCGATGTCAACAATGACGGTTGGCCGGACCTGTATATCACCTGTCTGGGCGGAAACGTCTTGTATCGAAACAACGGCGACGGAACTTTCTCTGACGCCACCAAGCAAGCGGGCGTAGCCGACGGGAGATGGTCTGCCGGTGCCGCCTCCGCCGATTACGATAACGACGGCTTCCTTGATGTGATCGTCGCCAACTATGTCGATTTCAAGATGAACGATCTTCCCGTTTTTGGTTCGATGCCTACGTGCAAGTTTCGCGGCATCGACGTGCAGTGCGGCCCTCGCGGTTTGAAGGGAGCTGGAGACAGTCTGTTTAGAAATAAAGGCGACGGAACGTTTGAGGACGTCAGCAAGCAATTAAAGTTCGATGATCCGAACGGATTTTACGGTATGCAGCCGGTGTGGTCCAGCCTGGCTAATAACGGGCTGCAAGATGCTTACGTCGCCAATGATTCGACAGCCAACTTCTTTTATCGAAATGACGGCGACGGCAAGTTCAGCGAGATCGGGTTAGAAAGCGGAACGGCGGTTAGCGGCGATGGATCGGAACAGGGTTCCATGGGCGTCGCGATCGGCGATTATCTGCACACCGGAAATCTCGCGATCTTCACGACGAACTTTGTCGACGAATACAACACGCTCTATCGCAACGACGGCAATCACAACTTTACGGACGTTTCCTTTTCATCTAAGGTCGCGCAGAATTCCAGGCCGCTGGTGGGTTGGGGCACTGGCTTCTTCGATCTCGACAACGACACGTGGCTCGATCTTTTAGTCGTCAACGGACATGTTTATCCGCAGATGGACAACATCTCTTCCGGAGCTAGATACCGCCAGCCGAAATTGCTGCATATGAATCTCGGTAACGGTACGTTCTGCGACGCCAGTCAACAGGCCGGAACGGCTTTGCAGGAGCCTCACGTCTCTCGCGGTGCCGCGTTTGGCGATCTCGATAACGATGGCGACATTGATGTGGTTATCGGCGAACTCGACGGTGTACCGATGATCTTGCAAAACGAGGGCGATAAGACCAACCGCTGGATATCGCTTGAGCTCTCGGCTGCTAAGGGCAGTCCGCTATCGATCGGGGCTCGCGTGAAGATAACCGCGGGCGGAATTTCGCAGGTGGAAGAGATACGAAGTGGTTCGAGCTATCTCTCGCAAAACGATCTGAGGCGGCATTTCGGATTGGGTAAAGCGGCGAAGGTCGATTCGGTTGAGATTCGCTGGCCCTCTGGAAAAATCGAAACGATCCGCGATCTTGCACCTGGCAAGTTTTACGCGATCAAGGAAGGAACGGGCGTCGTCGAACGCGAAAGTATTCGTCCGAAAAAGAAGTGAAGCGTCGAGTCATCACATTGTTATTTGCATTGTTATTTGCATGCCTCGCGGGCGTCGTTATGTGCACGGCTCAGCCGATCGCATTCATCGACGTGACCGCGGCGAGCGGCGTCAACGTGTCCCATATTGGAACGCCGGAGAATCGATACATAGTCGAATCGATGAGCGGCGGAGCGGCGGTGTTCGACTGCGATGCGGACGGTTATCTCGACATCGTTACAGTGAACGGCTCGTCGGTTGAGCGGTTCAAAGTTGGCGGCGACCCGTTTGTAACGATCTATCGACAGATCGAAGGCGACACCAGCAAGACGCCGAAGTTTCTCAATGTCACCGCTGCGTCCGGAACGACGCGGCGAGGTTGGGGAATGGGCGTGACGGCCGTCGATTATGACGGCGATGGGACAGCCGACATCTTTGCCACCGGATTCGGCGGAAATGCTTTGTTTCGCGGCCTTGGAAACTGCCGGTACGAGGACGTAACCGAAAAGGCCGGCGTCAAAGGATCTGGATTCATGACCGGTCCGGCTTGGGCTGATTTCGATCGTGACGGCGACCTGGACGTAATGGTTCCGGGCTACGTATTTCTAGACCTGAATAAGCTTCCGGTTTTCGGCAGTTCTGCCACATGTTCGTTTAGGGGCATCAGGGTTCAGTGCGGCCCGCGCGGACTTGTCGGCGAGCCCGATCTGTTTTTCCGAAACAAAGGCGACGGCACTTTTGAGGAGATTGGAGCAGCGATCGGCCTTAGCGACAAGCGAAAACGTTTTGGGTTGGGCGTTATCTGGCCCGACCTCGACGACGACGGATTTCCGGACCTTTACGTTGCGAACGACAGCAATCCGAACTTTTTGTATAAGAACAAGGCTGGAACTTCGTTCGAAGACGCCAGTTTCGAATCCGGAACGAGCTATAGTCGCGACGGTGGCGAGCAGGGGTCGATGGGCGTGGCGTCGGGAGATTTCGACGGCGATGGCCTGTTGGATATCTTCGTTACGAATTTCGATTCGGAGTACAATGCGCTTTATAAAAACCTCGGATCTAAAGGCTTTCTAGACGTGTCTACCGAAAGCATGGTCGGTGCACCGAGCAAGCCTTACGTCGGTTGGGGAACCGGGTTCTTTGACTTTGATAACGACGGCTATCTCGACATCCTCGTCGCAAACGGCCACGTCTATCCGCAGATGGATCTTGTTCAAGGCTCAGGCCAGCTGGGCTTTCGACAGCATTTTTTGCTGCATCGAAATTTAGGTGACGGCAAGTTTCTCGAGATCGCGAAAGAGGCGGGTTTGCACGGCGTTCCGCTTCGCTCGCGTCGCGGAGTTGCTTTCGGTGACTTGAATAATGACGGATGGGTCGATGCAGTGGTGACAAGCCTTGGCGCTCTCCCGACCGTGCTGTTGAACGTAACGAATAACGCGAACGCAAGGTTGACCATTCAGCTCGTGCAGCCAAGGCCGAATGCTGAAGCGATAGGCTCGCGCGTCACGCTCAAGACCGCTACGAGAAGGTATATTCGAGAGGTAGAGGCCGGCGGAAGCTATCTATCGCAGAACGAGCTTCGCCTGCATTTCGGATTAGGCCGGGAAGAAAAGATCGAAAG
>CADEGD010000004.1:43926-84532 GCA_902826795.1 uncultured Acidobacteriota bacterium
GCTGAAAAAAAGTTTAATGAGATCAAAGAAGACTTCGAACAAATACAGGTAAGCCAAAGCGCCATCGTCGCTGCCTATCAAACCGCGAAGAAGATCGACTACAAACTGATCTCGACCGGCGCTGATCAGATCGGGAAACGCGGCGAGCGGTTAAACGCAAACCTCTTCCCGCCGGTTCCTCAAAAGGACGGTAAGAAAAAGAGGGATAAGGATAGAGTTGCCGAGTCACAGCCGGTGCCCAGAATGCTGCCGGGCGACATAAAAACCGTGATCGCCGAGATGGACAACACTCTGGCCGTGTTCGTCGCCAACGCAATGTTCTCAAATTCGAGGGTAGTTAACGCAGCAGACCATGCCCGTGCAAAGTCAGACCTTGAATACGTGATCGCTTTAAGCAGGAAGCTACAGGAACTATCGGCCGCACAATTGGTAACAAACTGACGTGTAATTGGTATCGCCAATTCAACAGTCTGACGGCGTAGCTTTCGCTTGAACATCCGCGAGCAATTGCATAGAATAGTGGCTCTTTTACCAATCTTCGCAACTTAGAAAGGACAAACATCAAATGAAAAAGACGTCGCTGCTTTTGACGATTTCAATCTGTCTACAGATCTTTTGCTTGCCTCTGCAACAAAGTTATGCCCAAGGGCCGAGCGATCCTGTCAATCAGGACATTATGGACAGCGAAGCCTATTCCCGCGGCGCCGGTCAGCGTCCGCGATTGCGTAACGCTTCGACGCAGATCGAGGCGTTGTTGCGGCGGATGACGGTCGAGGAAAAGGTCGGGCAGATGACGCAGCTTGCGATCGATCAGATCACGTCGGGCTCAGATTCGGCCATCGCGATCGATCCGGCGAAGCTCGAAAAGGCGATCGTTCAATACAAGGTCGGGTCGATCCTTAACGTCAGCGGCCACGCGTTGCCGGTCGATAAGTGGCACGACATCATCGGTTCGATCCAGAAGTCGGCGGGAACGACGAGACTCAAGATACCGGTCATCTACGGCATCGATTCGATCCACGGAGCAAATTACGTTTACGGTGCGACGCTATTCCCGCAACAGATCGGGATGGGAGCGTCGTGGAATCCACGTTTGATGGAAAAGGCCGCCGAGATCGCGGCGAAAGAAACTCGGGCGGCGGCAATACCCTGGAGTTTCTCGCCGGTGCTCGATGTCGGCCGTCAGCCGCTGTGGCCGCGTTTTTGGGAGACGTTCGGCGAAGATCCGTACCTGGCAAGCGTGATGGGCGTCGCGTTCGTTCGCGGGTTGGAAGGAAAAGATGTTGCGGATGACGTCTCTGTCGCGTCGAGCCTCAAGCATTATGTCGGATACAGCATGCCGTTGAGCGGGCGCGACCGGACTTCTGCATGGATACCGGAAAATCACCTGCGCGAATACTTCCTTCCACCTTTCGAGGCGGCAGTAAAAGCCGGTGCCCGCACGGTGATGGTAAATTCCGCCGAGATAAACGGCGTTCCCGGCCACATCAACAAGCATCTGCTTACCGACGTTCTCAAAGGCGAGATGAAGTTCGATGGTTTCATCGTGTCTGATTGGGAAGATATCAAAAAACTCGTGAATCAGTGGAAAGTTGCGGCGGACGAAAAAGAAGCGACGCGAATGGCGATCATGGCAGGCATCGATATGAGCATGGTGCCGAACAGCTTCAGCTTTAGCGATCACCTGATCGAACTCGTGAAAGAGCGCAAGGTTCCGATGACGCGAATCGACGACGCCGTCCGGCGTATCTTGCGGGTCAAATACGAGCTTGGATTATTCGAAAACCCGTTGCCGAACCCGGTGGTCAAGAACAACTTCAACAAGCCCGAATACGTCGAAGCGAGTCTTCAGGCTGCACGAGAGACGATGACGCTGCTGAAGAACGAAGGCAACATTCTTCCGCTTCCGAAAAACAAGAAGGTCCTCGTAACCGGCCCGACCGCCGATTCTCTGATCTCGCTCAACAACGGCTGGACGTGGACGTGGCAAGGTTCGGAGCCGTCGCTTTATCCCAAAAACAAGATGACGATCCAGGCCGCGATCAAGCAGAAGGTTGGCGATCGAAATTTCGAGTTCAGGCAGGGCACGGCGATCACGCGCCCGCCGAATACGCCCGTCGGCGGAACGCCGGTGATGTACGATGTCGAAGTCGACGTAGCAAAGGCGGTTGCCGAGGCAAAGGATTCCGACTACGTCGTGTTGTGTCTCGGTGAAGGTTCGTATACGGAAACGCCTGGCAATATCACGGACCTCACGCTGCCCGAAACTCAGTTAAGGTTCGCGGAACAGATAATTGCGACGGGCAAACCAGTGATCCTTGTTTTAGTTGAAGGTAGGCCGCGGCTGATCAGCCGTATTGCGGAAAAGGTCAAGGGTGTGCTGCTCGCTTATAACCCCAGCGATGAAGGCGGCCGTGCGGTGGCCGACGTGTTGTTTGGCGACTATAACCCGAACGGCAAACTGCCGTTCACCTATCCACGCTCGACAAACAATCTTCTGACTTACGACCACAAGCTGTTTGAGGTCGAGGCGACGAGCTTCGGCAACACTGCTACACAGCCACAGTTCGAGTTCGGTTCGGGCCTGAGCTACACGACCTATCGTTACAGCGACCTGAATGTATCGTCGCGGTCGGTCGCTCCGATGGGAAATGTGAATGTTTCGGTAAAGGTCACGAACACCGGATCGCGAGCCGGCAAAGAAACCGTGATCCTGTATCTGCGCGACGAGGCGGCGACTCTCGCCCCGCCCGGAAGGCGTGTCAAGCGATTCGCAAAAGTTTATCTTGAACCGAATCAGTCAAAAACGCTTACGTTCACGCTTTCACGAGGCGACCTTTCGTTCATTGATGCCAACAGCCGTTCGGTCGTCGAACCGGGCGATTTTTCGGTAATGGTCGGCGGCCTGACTGAGAAGTTTACGCTTCGATAAACGAGTATGAGAAGAATCATCGCAGTTGTTTTGCTGATCGTATTCGCGAGTGTTTCGATGCTCGCGAATACGACCGCTCACGTCCGGGCCAAACGGCTCGGGCTCGGAATGAATTTCTCATATCTCGAGAACTGGTGGCTAGGAACGAAAGAGAAAAGCTATTCCGACTTTCTAAAATCCGCCGATGCCGAGAAAAAGCTCGGAGCCTTCAAGAATATTTCTCGGGCGGGCTTCAAGACGGTTCGAGTCCCGATCAGTTTCGGAGCGTGGGCTAGTTACGAACAGCCGTATCGTTGGGCGATACCTGAAGGAATTCAGTTCGCCGATAAGTTTATCGAGGCGGCGGTCGCCGAAGGACTTTATGTCATCATCGATCTTCACCACGTCGAGTTAGACAATAGCGTCAAAGGTTCGGATTCGACCGAACGGCTCGTCTGGCTTTGGACCGAGATCGCGAATCGATACAAGAAGCTGGATCCGGAAAAGGTCTTCTTCGAGATCCGAAACGAGCCGCACGACATCAAAGCCGAAGACTGGCGCGCGCAGGCCGAGGTGCTGATCAAAACGGTGCGGCAGATCGCTCCGCAGCATTCACTCGTCGTCGGTTTTCACGATTGGAACGCTCGGCAGGCGATGATCGATTCCAAGCCGTTTGCGGACAAAAACATCATCTATACGTTCCATTATTACGATCCCTTTATTTTCACTCATCAGGGAGCGACGTGGTCTTCGCCCGGCCTGCCGGAGCTTCGCGGACTGCCGTTTCCCGCCGATAAAAGAACGATCGAAGTTCCGAGCACGGCCAAGGGAACGTGGATAGAAGAGAAGATCAAAAATTACGCGGGCGACTCGAAAGCATCCAAAATGTTCGACGATCTAAAGGCGGCAAAATCCTGGTCGGAGAAAAACGATGTGCCGATCTTTGTCGGCGAGTTCGGATCTTTCGGCAACTTTGCCACGATGGAGAATAGATGCCGCCATGCCGAGGCCGTGTATTCCGCACTCGGCAAGTTAGAATTATCTAACGCGTGGTGGGAATGGGATGGCGGGTTCAGTATGTTTGATAAAGGCACGGGTTCCATCTCAGGCTGCATGCAAACCGCGATCAAGAAATTCAACGAACGCTGATTCGAATTATCCTCAAACTATGTTTTATCGACCCTTGAGAACCATCCTCGTCGGTTTCGTCTTTTTGTGCGCTGCGGCTTCGGCTTTCGCTCAAACTCAGGCCTCATTAGTCGCGGCACGTCGAAGCTTGATGCCCGTTCCCGCAAATGTGAATTGGCGTGAGGGCAGGCTTCCGGTCGGCAAGAATTTTAGTTTTCGTTTTGTCGGGCAGACCGATGAACGAACACGGCAATATGCGTCGCGCGTCATGCGGCGGCTAGAGGGGCGAACGCTTTTTGAATTCGTGCGAGAAGCATCGACTTCACCAAATCCGACGCTGCTGATCGAAACTGCAACCACCGGGACCGCGATCCCGAAACTTGGCGACGACGAGTCTTACACCCTCGATATCGGCTCGACCCAGATAAAGCTGACGGCTCCAAATTCGGTCGGGGCAATGCGTGGGCTTGAAACTCTCTTGCAGCTTTTGGAAGGCGATGCGAACGGCTTCTACTTTCCGGCCGTTTCGATCTCCGATAAGCCCCGATTTCAGTGGCGTGGGTTGATGATCGATTCCGCACGCCACTTTCAGCCGGTTGAGGTTATCAAACGCACGCTCGACGGCATGGCTTCGGTAAAGCTGAACGTACTCCACTGGCACCTGACCGAAGACCAGGGCTTTCGCGTCGAGACAAAGAAGTTTCCCGAGCTTCACCTGCAGGGTTCTGACGGACTGTTTTATACGCAGGCTGAGATACGCGACATCATCCGATACGCCGCCGACCGCGGGATCCGCGTGATGCCTGAGTTCGATATGCCGGGCCACGCGACTGCGTGGCTAGTCAGCCATCCCGAGATCGGAAGCGCGCCCGGTCCTTACACGATCGAGCGGCGGCCGGGCATCTTCGACCCGACTCTCGACCCTACCAACGAGAAAACTTACAAGCTGCTTGAGCCGTTCTTTGCCGAGATGGCCGCGCTTTTCCCCGATGCATACATGCATATCGGCGGCGACGAGAACGAAGGAAAGCAGTGGAACGCGAACGCAAACATTCAGGCGTTCATGAAGAAGAACGGCATCAAGGATAACCACGAGCTTCAGACATATTTCAATAAGCGAATCCTCAAGTTCCTGCAAAAGAACAACAAGATAATGATGGGCTGGGACGAGATCTTTCAGCCCGATCTGCCAAAAGATGTCGTGATCCATTCATGGCGAGGCCAAAAAGCCCTGGCCGACGCGGCGAAGCAGGGCTTTCAAGGCGTGCTTTCAAACGGATACTACATCGACCTCTCGTTCCCGGCTTCGCAGCATTACGTCGTAGATCCGCTTCCCGCCGATACGACGCTTTCGGCAGAAGAACAGAAGCGAGTGCTCGGCGGCGAGGCTACGATGTGGGCCGAGTGGGTTTCGCCGGAAACTATCGACTCGCGCGTCTGGCCGAGAACGGCGGCGATCGCCGAACGCCTGTGGTCGTCGCGCGAGGTCAACGACATCGACGATATGTACCGCCGGCTCGATGTAGTTTCGATCCGGCTTGAAGAACTGGGCCTGGCCCATATTCGAAATCAGAAAATGCTTTTACGGCGGCTTACGATGGGCAAAGACACAACAGCTCTTGAGGTGCTCGTGACGTTGATCGAGCCGGTCAAAGAATACAAGCGCTATCAGGTTCGGCCGCAAACGATGTTGTCTCCGCTCACCGGCCTGATCGACGCCGCGCAGCCCGATGCGCCTAGTGCGAGAAAATTTAATCGAACGGTTGAGCGACTTCTTGCCGGCGGCAATCGAGCCGAACTGCTCGGCGGCCTGCGGTCGATGGTCGAGGGCTGGCAAACTCACGAGAATCAACTTGCCGAAGTGATAGCAAATTCTCCTGCTCTTGCCGAAGCACGACAGTTGCCGGACGATCTGCGCGCTCTCAACCGGATAGCCCTGGAAGCCATCTTCTCTCTCACCAACGGTTCGTCGCGGACCGCTGACTGGCGAACGGCCCGCATTGCGGAGCTCGATGCCATCGCAAAACCAAAAGCGGCGGTCGAGTTTGCTCATATTGCAGGGATCAGAAAATTGGTAGACTCAGCTGCGGGCGTTCGAGCTCAGTAAGCAAGAAAGATAGATGACTCAATCAAACCATATCGGCCGGCGTTGTTTTCTCGGCTTTGCCGCAGGACTCGGCGCGGCATCGCTGACTCGCGATCTACTCGCTCAGCCGCCGCGATCTAAAGCACGAGATATGCTTCTTTATGTCGGTACGTACACTTCGGGCGAAAGCAAGAGCAAGGGGATCTACATCCATAAGTTCGACGGGGCGACCGGAAAGCTAACGCCGCATCGCGTAGTCGAAGGCGTCGAAGAACCGTCGTTTCTTACTATCGACCGCCGCGGACGCTATCTTTTTGCCGTCAACGAAACGATAGAATTCGACGGAATGAAATCGGGAGCCGTCAGCTCGTTCGAGATCGATCGGAAGTCGGGCGACCTCAAGCTCCTCAATAAGCAACCGAGCATGGGCGGAGCGCCGTGTCATATAACTGCGAGCGATAACGGCAGGTTTGTGCTCGTCGCAAATTACGTAGGCGGGAATGTCGCGGTGCTGCCGGTCGGTGAAGACGGAAGGCTTGGCAAGGCCATCGACCTCGAACAGCATTCCGGAACCGGGCCGAATAAAGACCGGCAGGAAGCGGCCCACGCTCATTCGATCATTCTCGATAAAAAGAACAACTTCGCGTTCGTCAACGATCTCGGAATCGACCGCGTGATGATCTACGAGTTTGACGACAAAAAAGGAATGCTTACGTCAAACAGCACGCAGCCTTACTATTCGACTGCGGCCGGAGCCGGCCCGAGACATTTCAAGATCCATCCGAATGGCAAATTCGCTTTCGTCGTAAACGAGCTGGATACGACGCTTACGTCTCTCGCATTCGATGCGAAAACGGGAGCGCTAAAAGCGATCGACACGCTCTCGACTTTGCCTGCCGGAGTGTCGGACCCGTCCAACAGTTGTGCCGACCTGCATGTGTCACCGAACGGCGAATACGTTTACGCGTCGAACCGCGGCCATGACAGTATTGCGGTTTACGCTTTCGATAAAGCGTCGGGAAAGATGCGGTTGGTCGAGATCGTTTCCACACGAGGAAAAACGCCGCGAAATTTCGCGATCGATCCGACTGGAAGCTACTTGCTCGCCGCCAACCAGCGGTCCGATTCGATCGTCACGTTTGCGATAGACAAAAGCTCTGGAAAGCTGACTTATACCGGGGCCACGATCGAGACGCCCACGCCAGTTTGTCTGCAGTTTTTCGAGCTGTGAGGGCACTATTGACGCTGGCGCGCACAAAAGTGTTGTTATAGAATAGTTCAGCAATTCCGCAGTTCTATTTACAGAAAATTTATTGTCTTCCACCGGAGTGAGTACGCTGTACCGGATGCATCATCATCGACTCGGCTTTAGAAGATGTTTTGTACTATTGTTCCTGATCTCGATGGTCGGTCACATCGGAATTCGTGCGCAAGCCGTGAGGCCGCCGCAGAGCGCCGAAGACCGCCGGCTTGAGACGATCGAGGAGCTTTCCGAATCGCTCGCAAACGATCTTCTTACGCTGTCGGTTGCCGCTCGCGATCGCGATGCGGAACTCACTCGCGAATACTTTCCAGCGATCATTACCGGCAAGATCTTTCCTGCTCGCCCGACTGCGACTGCAACTCAAGTCAAATGGGTTGGCATGCACAAGTGGGAAGCGGCGACGCCCTCGCTGCCTGTGGTCGCGGTTGCTGCAAGATCAGGCGATCCCGGTGCGGGCAAGGTCGCAAGCAAAGCATTCCTCGAATCGTGGCAAGATTTTCTCGGCCATTTCTCAGAAATTGAAGACGCCCGGTTCAAGGTAAAAGAAGCGAACTTCGACGAGGGCGCAAAAGCCGTTCTCGGAGCCGACGAGCCCACGGCCGTCGTCGGTGCGAAAGGACGAGCGCGGATCGCGTTCTACGTGATCGGCCGCGACATCAACGGGAAACGCGAATGGGCTCGCGGTACTTTTTGGTCCGACGTTCGCTACGCGGCGAATAGACACTGGCAGTTCGATTCGTTCGATCTGGTGAGTTTTGATTCGCTCGTCGCGGAAAAAGATATGTTCTCCGAGGTGGCGGTTCCCGCAGGCGTCGGAGCAACTCTTCCCGCTTTCGGCACGCCCGAGAACAGCGGATTTATCTGGCATGGAGCCGCCGCCGCCGACCTCAACAAAGACGGCTGGATCGACCTGTTCGTTACCGCCCCCGACCGCAACTATCTTTTCATCAACGATCAAAAAGGAAAGTTTCGCGATGCCTCGGCCGAAGCAGGCGTGACCAATCTCGCGACCGGTGTCGCGCCGCTTTTACTCGACTTTGACAACGACGGCGATTCGGACATATTTGTATCCGCCGTCGGCCAGCAGGTCCTTCTTGAAAATCGTCTGGCTCAAGACGGCAAGCTGTCGTTTCGCGATATCTCGCTTGAGGCCGGCGTCGCTCGCGATGCGATCGGGTTCAGTGCGGCCTCGGCTGACATTAACGGCGACGGACGGCTCGACATCTACGTCACTTCTTACAACCGTTACGGCCAAATAACTCCGAACTCATGGTTCCGTGCGACCAACGGAACGCCGAATCTTCTGTTCGTAAGCCAGCCGAATGGCGGCTTCCGCGAAGAGGCTGCGAAGTGGGGCGTTGAGGATAAGCGTTGGAGCTACGCCGCAGAGTTTGCCGACATGAATGCCGACGGCAAGATGGACCTTTATGTCGCTAACGATTTCGGCGAAAAAGCTCTATACATCAACCACGGCGATAAGTTTGTGGACGAAGCCGCCGAACGCGGAGTGCTTGATCCCGGCAACGGAATGGGCGTTTCCTTTGGCGATTACAACAACGACGGCCGTCTGGATATCCACGCTTCCAACATGAGCTCGACCGCCGGTAACCGCATTTTAACGCGGCTGTTTCCGACCGCCGGCCCGCAAGAGAACGTACTCAAAAAACTCGCTGCGGGAAACAATCTTTTCGAGAACCTCGGCGACGGAAAGTTCAAAGACGTGACCGCTGCCGTCGGCGGATTTTCGGGCGGCTGGGCATGGGGCGGCGGCTTTATCGATTTTGACAACGATGGTTGGGAGGACATCTACACGCCGAATGGATTTATCTCAGGTAAATCCATGAAAGATACCTGATCGCAGTTTTGGCGTCAGGTCGTGACGCATTCGAATGACGGTAAAGATGAAAAAGGTGCTCTCAGGGCAGACCAGAACAGCCTGATGTTCGGGCAAGGGTTCTCGTTCAGCGGTTACGAACGTGACCCGCTATACCTGAATCTTGGCGGCAAGAAATTTACGGATATTTCCGGCGTTTCCGGGATCGATTCGATAACCGACGGACGCGCAGGCGTCTTCGCAGATTTTGACAACGATGGCGATCTCGATGTTTTCTCGACGACGATCCAGCATCAGTCTCATCTGCTCTTTCGTAACAACGTCGGGCAAGACAACGCCTTCCTGCGGATAGCGTTGGAAGGAACGGCGTCGACGCGTGACGCATTCGGCTCCGTCGTGAGAGTAAAAACGTCGGCGGGAACGCTGACCAAGATCAAGTCTGGCGGATCGGGATTCATCTCTCAGCACGATCCGCGGCTGACCTTCGGCCTAGGCAAAGATGAAAAGGCGCAGTCGGTCGAAGTAACGTGGGCGAACGGGAAGGTTGAGAATTTCGAGGGCGGCTTTCAGGCGGGCGGCACTTACATGCTTAAGGAAGGATCAGGCAAAGTCCAGTCCGTGATTGTGCCGAAAGCAAATCTTCCGGCTCCGCTGACCAAGGCTGAGATATATGGGCAATCGCTAAAGATCAGCGTCGGGAAACCGCTGTCGGATTTTGCATTGCGGCATCTCAACGGCCGTTCGACTTCGGCGATGAAATTGCTGAAGCCCGGCCGCAAGACGCTCGTGAATATCTGGGCCACCTGGTGCATTCCGTGCGCCAAGGAAATGCCCGAGCTTGAAAAGATCCGCGGCAAGCTCGCCGCCCGCGGAATCGACATCGTGGGGATGAATGTCGACACCGAAAAAGGAGTCGGCATTGCGAGATATGTCGCCGAAAAGAAGCTCACATATCCGATCGTCATCGGCGGCGTTCCTGCGATCGAGCGTATTTACGCGACCGATGAGCTGACCGTCCCGTTGTCGATCCTGCTTGACGATAAGGGTGTTGTGCTCGACATAATTCCGGGCTGGTCGGCCGAAACGCGGAAGAAGTTTGACATGTTGATCGGCGCCGATGTTCCTTCGCGAAATTAGGCACACCAGATCATACGCATCCGGCTCAAGACAGATTCCCCACCTGCCTGAGAGCGTTATGAGGCCACTTTCATGAAATTTTTTCGATACCTTGCCTGCGCCCTTTTTGTCGCGTCCACATTTGCGCCGATGTTCAACATCGCCGCGCAGAAACCGGTTCCCGTCGTTCAGACAAGCTTCGATCCCGCCAACCGCGTCGAACGGCCGAAGCACGTAAAATCCGCCGCGTCTTACTGGCTCGACATCGCTCTCGAGGCAACCGCGAGGGAACACGACCGCATATCGCCGCGGCCGACAGTCGGCTCGCGAATGCTGATGATCATCGTCAACTGCATGTACGACGCATGGGCCGCGTATGACGATACGGCTGTCGGCACGCGATTCGGAGCAAAGCTCCGCCGTCCGAAGAACGAGCGTACCGAAGAGAACAAGCGGATCGCGATCGCCTTCGCCACCTATCGCGGGATGATGGACATGTTCCCCGAAGACGCCGAGTGGATCAAAGGCCAGATGCGTGCGAACGGTTACGACCCCGAGGATAACTCGACCGATCTCCGCAGGCCGCAGGGCGTTGCCAATGTCGCGTCGGCAGCCGTGTTTGCCTATCGCCATCGCGACGGAGCGAACCAGCTCGGCGACGAAAATGGTTCGAGCGGCAAGCCTTACTCCGACTACACCTTCTACCGTCCGGTGAACCCGGTCAGCCAGATCATCGATCCGGATTGCTGGCAGCCGATCGAATTTACGCTCGCCGGTGATAAGAAAGCGACGCCCGGTTTCCTCACGCCGCATTGGTATCGAGTCAAAACCTTCGCGCTCGAACGGAGCGATATGTTTCGCCCCGGCCCGCAGCCGAAGGTGGGGACAAAACAATTGAAAGACGAGGTCGACGAGGTCTTGAAGTTCAACGGATCGCTAACGCTTCAGCAGAAAGCGATCGTCGAATTTATGCGAGACGGCCCGCGTTCAACCGGCCAGTCAGGACATTGGCTTCGTTTCGCTCAGGCTCTTTCCGAGCGTGAGCGGTACGACACCGATAAGGACATCAAGCTTTTTTTCGCCGTGGCTACCGTGGCTTTCGACGCGTTCATCGCCTGTTGGGAGGCGAAGCGATTTTACGATTCGTCCCGGCCGTGGACGCTGATCAGACACTATTACAAGGACAAGATGATCGTCGGATGGGCAGGTGCCGGAAAGGGTGTCGCCACGATCCCCACGTCCGAATGGCATCCTTATTCGCCGCTGTCGTTCATCACGCCGCCGTTTCCGGGTTTCCCCTCGGGACATAGCACGGTCAGCGCCGCGTCCGCCAAGGTGCTTGAATATTTCACCGGCAGCGATAACTTCGGCGCGACCGAAACCCGCCATGCCGGCGAGCTGACCGAACCGGGAATCTCGTGCGAGATCAAGCAGGCGATCGACGGAAAACCAGCGAAGACCGGAATCACCGACGACGGCGTTATAGTTTTGCAATTGCCGACGTTTACCGAAACTGCTGAGATGGCCGGCATCTCTCGCGTTCTCGGCGGTTATCACATCCAAACGGACAACGTCGAGGGGCTGCGAATGGGAAGGCGTGTCGCCGCTTACAACTATCCGCTGACGAAGGCTTATTTCGACGGTACGGCGAAGATAAAAGAGCCGATGGATCCGTCGGAGTTTCTTAAGAAATAAAGCGGCCAGAGAACATGAGATCAATAGCGTTTTTAACGATCGTACTTCTCGCCGCGGCAACGGCATTCCTTTTTAGTTCGCTCCCGACGGCCGCTACGGGGCCGCTCTCGGCGGGCGCGTTTGCCGAACGCGAGACGGCATATCGCCACAACAACCTCGGCGTTGCCTATCTCGAACAGTTCGAGCCGGCCAAGGCCGTCCCTGAGTTTCAACAGGCCCTCGCCATCGACCCGTCGGTAAAGATCGCGCAAGTAAATCTTGCGATCGCTCTCTTCTATCAGCAAGATCTTGAGGCCGCTCGCGTGGCCGCCGAGAAAGCGGCCGCGGCCGATCCGAACATTCTGCAAACTCGATACATACTCGGCCTCATCGCTCGAAACGAGAATCGCATCGACGATGCTCTGTCATCTTTTCAAAAGGTGCTCGCGGTCGATCCATCGGATGTCGGCGCGAATGTAAACGTCGGCCAGCTCTACGCTCAGCAGCGAAACAACAACGAGGCTATCGTCTACTTTCGTCGGGCTTACGCCGCCGAGCCTTACAATTCGTCTGCGATCTATAACCTCGCGACGGCTCTCATTCGCAACGACCAGCGTGAAGAAGGCCAAAAGCTGATCGAAACGTTTCAGGCCCTTCGGCAAAGCGGGGCTGCGACGAATATCGGTCAGAACTATCTCGAACAAGGCCGATATGCCGAAGCTCTGGTATCGAACGGAGGCGAGCCTGAACTCGTCGACGCAGCCGGCGTTCCGATCCGCTTTACCGCCGCGCCGATGGCCGCTCAATCAATCACTGGGGGCGCGTCTTTCACCGATTTTGACAACGACGGCGATCCTGACATTGTTCACGTCGATGCAGCGTCTCGACGACGCTTGCTGCGTAACGATGCCGGACGATTCACCGATGTCTCAGCCGCCGCGGGCGATCTCGCTCGGCGTTCTATACTCAAGGCCGGCGGTGTTATCTCGGGCGACATCAACAACGATCTTTTCGACGACCTTTTGATGTTCGGCGATGGGCGGCCGGCGTATCTGAAAGGCGACGGCAAGGGCCGCTACACAGATCTAAGCTCGACTCTCCCGGCTATCACCGGCCGCTTCTCGACTGGAGCGCTTGTCGATGTCGATCATGACGGCGATCTCGACATTCTGCTTGCTGGAACAAAGACCGTGCTTTTTCGCAACAACGGTGACGGAACGTTCGTCGACAAGACCGTCGATGCAAAGCTCGGAGCCGGAACGCGTTCCGTCGCTGTTATCCCGACCGACTTCGACAACCGCCGCGATGTCGATCTGCTCATCCTTAGCTACGACGAGAAGCCGCGACTTTATCAAAACGTTCGCGATACATCATTCAGGGATGTAGCAGACGCGGTTGGCTTGGGCCGCTCGGGCAAATGGACCGCCGCCGCCGCTGGCGACTTCAATAAGGATACCTACATCGATTTCTTCCTTGGCCGTGAAGATGCTCCTGGCCTTTTCGCGATCTCTGACGGCAAGGGTAAGTTCACGCTTGCCGATGCTCCGACGGAAACCGCCGCTGCGACATCGGCGCAGTTTGCTGATCTGGACAACGACGGACTGCTCGATCTAGTTGCGGCAACGAAGAAAGGCACTGCTGTCCTTCGAAATCTCGGTCAGCGTTGGACGGCTCTCGGCAATCAGTCGACCGGCCTCCCGGTCGCCGAACAACTTATTTCCGCCGATGTGGATCGCGACGGTGCTCTCGATGTGATGGCGATGTCGAAGGGCCGCCCGATGCAGTTCTTTAAGAATTCCGGCACCGGCGTTAATCGTTCGATCTCTGTCTCGCTTCAGGGCCGCGTAAGCAACCGCACGGCGGTCGGAGCAAAGATCGATGTGCGTTCCGGCAGCTTATCGCAAAAACTCGAGACCTATGCGGCGAGTCCGTCGCCCGCGGCCTGGGACGTTCATTTCGGCCTCGGCAAACGCGAGCAAACCGACGCAGTTCGAGTTCTTTGGCCATCCGGAGTCGTTCAAGCCGAACTCGATATGGCAAAGCTTGCATCGGCGGATCGACGCTATCTGTCAGTCGAAGAACTCGACCGCAAGCCTTCTTCCTGCCCATATCTCTACACGTGGGACGGCGAAAAGTTCGCCTTCATCACCGACTTTCTTGGCGGCGGCGAGATGGGAAATTGGAAGCAGCAAGGTGCCTATCACTTCCCCGATTCCGATGAATTCGTCCGCATACCGTCGGAGATGCTAAAGCCGCGAAACGGCCGGTACGAACTGCGAGTCACCAACGAACTCGAAGAAGTACTGTATCTCGATCACCTGAAGCTAATCGCCGTCGAACACGCGGCCGATTCGGAGATCTACCCGAACGAAGGCTACGGAATTCCGAACGCAAAGGAAAAGATCGTCTATACAACGCGAGGTGAACGGGCTCCGGTGTCGGCGATAGATTCGAACGGCAAAGACGTGCGTCCGAAAGTGAAAGCACTCGATCGAAACTTTTACGATTCTTTCAACGCCACGTCGATCCGCGGATACGCCGATGCCCACAGCCTGACGATGACGCTGGATGACAAGCAAGGTTTTGCGGGCCGTACGCTGCTCTTGCTCACCGGCTGGACCGATTACGCTTTCTCGTCCGACAATCTCGCCGCTTCGCAGAGCGGAAAGGCCCTATTCTTCCCGAAGCTTCAGGTGAAGAATGCAAAGGGCGAATGGGAAACGGTCGTCAATAGCATCGGCATTTCGGTCGGGCGTCCGCAGACGGTCGTCGTCGACCTGACCGGGAAGTTTCTGACCGACTCGCGCGACGTGCGCATCGTTACGAACGTAAAAACATTCTGGGACAAGATCACGGTCGATACGTCGCAACAGCAGCAAACCACCTCGACCGAACTCAGTTCGCTCCGCTCCGATCTCACCGAACGCGGATTCTCCGTCGAAACTTCATTCGCCGGGATGCTCGTTCCCGCGTATGAAAAAATCGTCGACGACGGACGTTGGAAATATTTCACGGGCCGATTCACGCGGACCGGCAACGTCGCTCCGCTGCTCGATAGGGCCGACGACGTGTTCGTTATCTCAAAGACCGGCGACGAGATCGCTCTGAGTTTTGCGGCACCGCCCGAGCCCGCTCCCGGCCGCAAGCTGACGTTCCTTCTCTACGCCGATGGATACAGCAAGGAGATGGACATCAACTCCGGCAGCCCGGACGCGGTCTATCCGCTGCCGTTCAAGGGAATGTCGAAGTATCCATACGCCTCGCCAGAGCGGTTTCCGATGACCGAAGAAAAACAACGCATCTACGACGAATACACGACCCGCACCGGCCGGCGATTGATGCCGCCTATCGAAGCCGGATTGCTTCGCCGAAACTAAAAATGGAGTACATTCGTTACTCGGCCGCCGCATGTCAAACGGCACTCTCGAACCCTGCGGAACGCCGTCAGATGCGCGCGAATACGGATCGCATCTTATCAATGATCGATTCGGCGGTTGCGGGCAGTGTGCCGTTTTTACCTGTGAGGCTGGTCGTCTTTCCCGAGTTCGCACACGCCGCTCCCGTCTTCGCAACCGCCGCCGAGTTGATCGATAAACTCGCCGTCGAGATTCCCAACGAACACACCGACCGGCTCGCGGCAAAGGCGAAGGAACACGGCATCTATATCCAATCCGGCTCGATGCTTGAAATAGATCCGCGTTGGCAAGGAGCGGTATTTAATACCACCTGCCTCATCGGCCCGGGCGGGATCTTGTACAAGTATCGAAAGGTCAACACATGGATCCCGTACGAGGTCCACACCAGCCCGCACGACATCGAAGGCTACGATGAGCCGCTGTTTCCCGTCGCCGATACCGAGATCGGCCGGCTCGGTTGCGCGATCTGTTACGATTGGCTCTTTCCCGAAGCGTTAAGGCAGTTGGCGGCGAACGGTGCCGAGGTGCTGATCCGCGTCTCGGCCTACATGGACCCGTGGAACGCGACGCCGCCGATGGATTGGTGGACGGTGATTAACCGCGCCCGGGCCATCGAGAATATGGCCTACGTCGTCGCCGCAAACCAGGCCGCGAGCCTTCACCAATATCCGCCGTATTCTTGGTCCGGTGGCAGTCAGATCGTCGATTTCGAAGGCCGCCTCCTAGCCGACGCCTCGCCCGGCCCCGGCGAACGCATCGTCGTCGCTCCGGTCGACATCTCCGCCCTCCGCCACGAACGCTTGACCCGCCGCGGCCACCACATGCTCGCCCACCTCCGCACCGAAGCTTATCCCGTCTATCGCGAGTCCATCTATCCGCCCGCCGGCCCCCGCCCCGCCTCCGGGACCGTTTCGTATGATCTTAATAACCAAATGATCGACGAATCGAAATCCCGGATCGACAAAGATCAAAACTAACAAACCCAAAATGCAGTTCGGGCGTCCCAGCTATCTCACTGAAACGCCCGAAAGTTATGGAGCCGCCCATCGGAGTCGAACCGACGACCTTTCGATTACGAATCGAATGCTCTACCAACTGAGCTAGGGCGGCTTATCTTGATGCGGAAGAAAAGCCGAACTTCAAAATATAAAGTCCGGTGGTTACGATGTCAAGCAAATTGCGGCACTGGCAACAAGTCGCTTCTCTGTGAGCTTTGTGTCTTAACTTTGTGCCTTTGTGTTGAAAAAAGATCTGAACCTAGATCACAAAGTGCGCAAGGGAAAGTGATGACTCTCGCAGAGAAATCACATCGTCCGTTCCAAGCCTGCCGCGGCCATCAGATTGGGAACGAATGATGGCTCGCTATGGTCGAAAACGGCATCGAGCTCTTTCTCGACGCTGCCGTGGCCTGTCGGGATCGCCTTGATCATCGGCTCGAAATTGCGGAAGTCGTAAAGCTCATTATCCAGCAGATGCGAACCGGTCACGTTGGTCAACGCAGTCATTATCGAACTTCGGATGAACGGCGTTTCTTTTTCGAGTTCGTTGAGCAGGCGTTTGACGCGGGCACGCTTTAGGTTCGGCTGCGAACCGCAGAGATTGCAGGGAATTATCGGAAACTCGCGTTCGGCAGCGTACTTTGAGATCTCGCTTTCCTGACAATAGGCCAGCGGCCTGATCACCGTATTACGCTTGTCGTCGCTTCGCAAGATCGGCGGCATCGCCTTTAACTGCCCTACATAGAACAGGTTCAGTAGAAAAGTATGAACGATGTCGTCCGCGTGATGGCCGAGGGCGATCTTCGTACAGCCTTCTTCGACAGCAACGTTATACAAGATGCCGCGGCGTAGGCGTGAGCATAGCGAACAATAAGTCTGCCCTTCAGGAATGTGCTTCGTGACGATCGAATAAGTGTCTTCTTCGACGATCCGATACTTCACCCCGACGCTCTCGAGATATTCGGGCAGGACGTGTTCGGGAAAGTCAGGCTGTTTCTGGTCGAGATTGACGGCAAATATCTCAAACTTTATTGGTGCACGCTTTTGAACGTCGAGCAGCAGGTCGAGCATCGTGTAGCTGTCCTTTCCGCCGGAAAGGCAGACCATCACCTTGTCGCCGTCCTCGATCATCGAGAAGTCGTGGATCGCCCGCCCGATCTTCTTCAATAATTTTGTCTTTGTCTTCGATTCCACAACAGTCGACCTTCGCTCTTTAGTGCGAAACTTCTGATTCTCCCATCAAAGGCCGAATTTTACAACCCTGGGACATTTCGCTTTACACCGCAAGCGGCGCTCGTTTATCATTCGTTTGCAGGCAATTTTCGACAGTTTTACCGCTTCGACAATATAAGTGATATGGCCTAAAGTTCTCAGGACCCTCCCTGATAATATTTGTTAGTCATTTTTTGCTGACCATTGCTGCCGCAAAACCAACTTCAATCAGAAATCGCACTAAGGAGATTAGTTCTATGATCAGAATGGGAAACAAGAAATCCGAAACGTCCGATGCCCCTGATATCCAATCGAGCTACCCCCAAACCACGCAGCCGAGCAGTTCGACAGGCCTTTACGGCGGCGAATCGACGAACACCGTGTCGAAACCGTCGACGGACAGCGAGAATATCGCCCGCGACATAAAGGACGGCAAGCTGAGCGGGTTCGTCGGTCACGGAACGTCCCTTACCGGCGACACGACCTTCCAGATGATGCTCCGCGTCGATGGACATCTAACGGGAACCGTCAGCTCGGACGGCGGAACGCTCATCGTCGGCAACAATGGCCAGCTTGACGCGAACATCGCCGTCGGCGTCGCTCAGATCAACGGCACGGTAAACGGAGACGTCTCGGCAACCGAAAAGATCCAGCTCGGACGCACCGCTCGCGTGGTCGGAAACGTGTCTACGCCAAAGCTGATCATCGAAGACGGCGCGATATTCGAAGGCGGCTGTACGATGCTCAAAGCGCGTGAAGCTGCCGATAAGCAGGCTTCGTCCGCTTCGTCTTCTTCTTCCTACGGATCTTCGTCAAGCTCGACGCCGAGCTATGGAAGCAGCACATCGTCTTCCTCCAACAGCAGCTATTCTTCCAGCTCAACGGCGTCTTCATCCGCGAAGGACGACGATGACGATGCTTTGTCGTCGGCCGATACCAAGAAAACCGAAACCGCGAAAGTCTAGCAAAGCAGCGGATCCAGTTTGCGGGCAGAGCTTCCACGGCTCTGCCTTTTTCGTTGATTGCCCAAGCTCGCAGACCGACCTATACTCAAGGCGTTCTACAACCAAAACAATGGGGGAAACAGTGAAATGTTGAATGACTTTAAGAAGTTCATCGCACGCGGAAACGTGCTCGATCTGGCGATCGCCGTAATTATGGGCGCGGCATTCGGCGCTATCGTCAAGACGTTTACCGACGGAATAATTATGCCGTTCGTTGGCCTCTTGACCGGCGGCATAGATTTTAAGGAAAAGGTGATAAATCTCGGCAGTATGCCCGTCAGCACTCCCGCCGAGATCGCTGCCGCCCAAGCCGCGAAACAGCCTTTAATACTTTACGGACAACTGATCAACGACATCATCAGTTTCCTGATCGTCGCCTTCGTTATGTTCCTCCTGGCGAAGTATGCGATCAGCCTTTTTAAGGGCCTTGAAGCTGAGCCGGAACCGACTGCGGAAGAGAAGTTGTTGACCGAGATCCGAGATATTCTGAAAGCTAAGTAAATTGGGAAGTTCCGTCCGGCGTGACGCAAAGATCGAGGCGAACGTCGCCTTCGTGAACGTCGCCGATCTCGTCAACAGGCGGAAAAAAGCTAAAGCCGGCCTTGATACAATCGGGCCGGCACTTTTGTAAGAATCGATCGTAGAACCCTCTGCCGTAACCGACGCGGTGTCCGCCGCGGTCAAAGCATATTAGCGGAACGATAACTAGGTCGAGAGCCTCCGGGGCGATCGTTTCAGATCCGGCAGGCTCCGGGATCTTCCAGCGATTCTCGATTAACGGCGTGTCGTGCTGATAGATAAGCGAATCGATCTCGCCCGTCGCGTCATCTATCTTTGGTGCGGTTGTGATGATCTGCGGAAATCGGTCCCAAACGCGCTCGAAAAAGGTTTTCGTTTCTACTTCTCCGAAGTGTGCGAGTGAAATGTAGCAGTGAAGGGTGCTGATCGAGCTAAAGTCCACCGCTGCGAAAACCCGTTCCACGATCTCGGTACTCAGTGTTGAATGAGTCTCCGGCGAGAGCGAGGTTCGCCGTTCGAGATAGGCCTTTCGTAGCTCTGATTTAGTCACCGTTGAGGGCGTTCAGCTTTTATTGCGCAGTGTTCGGTCGAGCACTTTTTTCGCATCATTGATCGCGTCGATCCGTTCTTCGTCGGAGAACGATTCCCAGCCTTGAAAGAAGACGACGCCGAAGTCTTTCGGAGCCTTGCGTCCTTCCGACTTGAACCATTCCGCCATCACCCGCTGCGGATCGCCAAATTTCCCGATCGCCATTCCGATGTCGAATGGCTGCGGTTCGTCGATCGTGCCGAGCTGTTGAACGTCCGGCTCGAATCGCTCGGCCAGCTTGCGTTCGACGATCTCGGCTATTCGCGCGTCGATCGCTACGCCGATGTCGAGGCCTTTCGGGTCGCCGGCATACATCTCGCCCTTGCCGGTCAATAGCCAATTGAGCGATACGTTGGTAACGTCGGCGATCTTGATCAGAACTTCGGGGGCCGGAAGGCGTCCGCCGAAATAATTGCGAACGGTTGCGTGTGGCAGCCCGATGCGGCGGGCTATGTCCGCCATTGATCGGTTGTCGAAGATCCTTCCCAGGCGCTCTTGAAATGCTTTGTCGTGTGACATAAAACGGTCGTTAACGTGGTTACAACGTATTCTACCGTATAGGCCAATAATTTCAAGTATGAAACACGTCTTTCGGGGATGTTTTGGAGGCAATTATCGCTATCGGAAGTCCGACGAAAAAGATGTGGATCAGGATGCCGATCATCGTGCCGGACAATGTCCGCGGCTGTCGAGATACGTTCGATAGGGCCGAGATGACCTCGCTCATAAAAAAATACACAGCGACGCCATAAAGCGGGCCTACGATAAGGGGATTGGTTCGAAGAAACGCAAATTTTCTGGCGGCGGCTACAAAAACCGCAGCCGCTCCGAACGCGACGACAAAATGAAGCAGCACGCCGAGAGCGATCGTCGCGGCCCCGCCCTCGTACGAACTTCGGCCGAGTATGCCGCTGGAGATGTATTGAAAAACGCGGTCCGGCGATACGCCGCGAATGCCGGCGGAGACGACCGCCGCAATGCCGTCCAATACGCCAACCGCAGTTCCCGCAAAAACTACACTTCTGATAAAGCTGTTCATTTTTTAGATGATGCACGAGAGCGCGTGATGTATGCACCTCGTGAGATCAGAACATTAAATACCTATCCTCCCGACACGGTAAACGGCGACCCGTGCAATCTGACCGAATTCCAATCAATCTGCGCAAAAGAAATCTTGACAGCACCGCCTCCGAACATCTATTATCTGTTGTGCAACAGTGTTTAGCATTGTTGTCATTCAGGTCTCTACACCCGATCACAGTTCGAAAATCAATACTCACCTTCCTTTGTTTCCAACACTTACGGCCGCATAGGAACCTCACAACCGAACCAAATGTCAGCAAAACTTGGGGAAATTCTTGTCCGTGAAAATCTAGTCACCCCGCAGCAGATCCGGGAGGCTTTAGATTACCAACGCGCCAGCGGTGGTCGTCTTGGCTCCAATCTGGTCAAGCTCGGGATGATATCGGACGATGTTATTACCGCTGTTTTGTCCCGCCAATACGGAGTTCCGTCCATCAACCTTGATCTCTTCCAGATCGAGGACGAGGTCATAAAACTCATCTCGCAGGAAGTAGCTCTCAAATACACGATCCTTCCGATCTCAAAGGTCGGAGCCACTCTGACGCTTGCGATGGCCGACCCGACCAACGTCTTCGCCATGGACGATATCAAGTTCATGACGGGACTGAACGTCGAGCCGGTTATCGCATCGGAAGCGTCGATACAGATGGCGATCGGCAAGTATTACAGCGGCTCGACCCAGATCGATATATTCGATCAGGCGGTCGCATTCGACGTCGAGAAGCTCAAGACGGGCAAAAACGGGAAGAACGGCAAGAACGGAAAAGGCGCCAGTAAGATCGGCGTCGGCAACGGAAACGGCTCAGGCCTCGAAGACGGCGATCTCGACGTCAGCTTAGGCGACTTCGAGTTTGCCGCTCACGATGGCGAAGATTTCGAGGTCGTTGAAGACAACGAAGAGATCGACCTTGCTACGCTCGCCCGGGCCAGCGAAGATGCTCCCGTTGTTCGTCTGGTCAACGTTCTGATGGTCGATTCGCTTCGCCGCGGAGCGTCCGACATTCACGTTGAGCCATACGAAAAAGATTTCCGCATCCGCTTCCGTATCGACGGTGTTCTTTACGACGTGATGCATCCGCCGATGAAGCTTCGCGACCCGCTGATCTCGCGTTTGAAGATCATGGCGAAGCTCGATATTTCGGAAAAGCGTCTGCCGCAAGACGGACGCATCAAGATCAAAGTCCGTGTCGACGACCGCTCACGCGAACTCGACTTTCGTGTTTCCACGCTGCCGACGCTGTTCGGTGAAAAGGTCGTGCTTCGCTTGCTTGATAAAGACAAGCTGATGCTCGATATGGCGAAGCTCGGCTTCGAAGCGGAAAGCCTCGAGAAGTTCAAACGGGCGATCGCGAATCCTTACGGAATGGTGCTCGTTACCGGCCCGACGGGTTCCGGTAAAACGAACACGCTCTATTCGGCTCTCCAATCGTTGAACACGCCGGAAACGAATATCATGACGGCCGAAGATCCGGTCGAATTCAACCTTCAGGGCATCAATCAGGTGCAGATGAAGGAACAGATCGGCCTTAACTTCGCGGCCGCCCTTCGCTCGTTCCTGCGACAGGATCCGAACATCGTTCTCGTCGGTGAGATCCGAGACTTCGAAACGGCCGAGATCGCGATCAAGGCCGCGTTGACTGGTCACCTTGTTCTTTCGACGCTTCACACGAACGATGCACCGTCGACCATTTCGCGACTCGTGAACATGGGTATCGAGCCGTTCCTCGTCGCTACGTCAGTCAACATTATCCAGGCACAGCGACTCATCCGCCGCATCTGCAAAGAGTGTAAAGAAGAGATGCATATGGCTCCGGAAGCGCTGGTCGAGGTCGGGTTCAAGCCCGAAGAAGCTTCCACGATCAAGCTCTACAAAGGCCGCGGATGCGATACGTGTCTCGGCACGGGATACAAAGGCCGCGTCGGTCTCTACGAAGTAATGGAAGTTACCGACGAGCTCCGTGAACTTATCATAATCGGCGCAAGCGCGATCGAGCTTCGCCGCAAGGCTATCGAATGCGGAATGATCACGCTCCGCGAATCAGGTTTATACAAGCTTAGGGAAGGAATTACGACCGTGGAAGAGGTCGTGAAGGAAACGGTTCTGTAAAGGAAATTGGAGGAAATATGTTAATTAGGGCAATCGCACTCTCATTGGCGTTAGTATTCGGAGCCACGGTGATCGTTCCGGTAGCAACCGAATCGGTCGAAGCGGGAAAGAAGAAAAAGAAACGGTACGCCAAAAAGAAATATAAGAAATACTCCAAGCAGTGGTGGCGTCAATATCGCGCTCAGCAGCGACGCAAGAAAGCGATGCAGGCTCGCCGCCGCGCTCTTCGCCTTCGCCAGATGCGTTTGGCACGCGTTCGACGGGCACAGAAGCCGCAGCCGCGCGTAGCCGCCGCGACCAAGCCGGTCACGCCCGAAAAGTCGAGCGTTGCTATGCTTCCGTCGGGCCAGACGGCTCCGGCCGGTTGGCAGCCCGGTTCGCAGACGAACAGCGAAGTTCTCTTCTCAGTCGATGGCGGACGCGGAACAGCCGCGATCTCGGTCGTCGGGCCGGCAAACGGTGAGACGGTCGATACGGGCCGCAACCGTGCAGTCGGCGGCGTTCCGACCACATCGCTCCGGCGTGAAGTGATCAATCGCATGATCCGCGAAAACGGCTGGGTCGTGAACGATTATCAGAAAGAGGTCGGCAACAAGAAGGTCTACGTCGTCGTTGCCCAATCGCAGGGTGCCGGCGGTCGCCTGAACTCGCGTATGTTCTACTTCACCGAAGTTGACGGACGCATCTACAGCCTCGCCACCAACACTAATGTAGACTCAGCCGATCGCATCGCCGAGGAATCGGAGAAGGTGCTCAATTCGCTTCAGCCCCGCGGCGGAGTGCAGCGAGCAGCTACGCGAGAAGACTAGTTCCCGTTTGGTCACAATCATTCGTCACGCGGTCACCAGCCCGGCCGCGTGACCCAACCCTACCTAAATTGCAATGAGCTTCGAAAATCAAACCTCAGTTGAATCGCAAGTCACGCTTCCCGAGCTGCTCAAGAAGATGACGGATGCCGGCGGTTCCGACCTCCACCTCACTACCAACTCGGCCCCGCAGATCCGGGTTCACGGCCATCTCAGCCCTTTGGCCGAATTTCCTCCAATGACGCCGGCGGACACGAAACGGCTTGCCTATTCGGTGCTTACCGACGCGCAAAAGCATCGCTTTGAAGAGAATCTGGAGCTCGACTTCTCGTTCGGCTTGAAAGGAATGTCCCGTTTTCGTGCCAATCTTTTCAATCAGAAAGGAGCGGTTGGAGCCGTGTTCCGAGCCATTCCCTACGAGATCAAATCATTCGAAGCTCTCGGCCTGCCCGCCGTGGTGCAGGATATGTGCAAAAAGCCGCGCGGACTCGTGCTCGTGACGGGGCCGACCGGTTCGGGCAAATCGACCACGCTTGCGGCAATGATCGATAAGATCAATATCGACCGCCACGATCACATTCTTACGATCGAAGACCCGATCGAATTCCTTCACAACCACAAGAACTGCGTTGTAAATCAACGCGAGGTCGCTGCCGATACGCACACGTTCGGCTCGGCCCTTCGTACAGCACTTCGTCAAGACCCTGACGTTGTGCTCGTCGGCGAAATGCGAGATCTCGAAACGATCGAGATGGCATTGCGTATAGCTGAAACCGGCCACTTGACGTTTGCGACCCTTCACACGAACTCGGCCTATTCGACCATCAACCGTATCATCGACGTTTTCCCGTCCGCCCAACAGGCCCAGGTCCGCACGCAGTTGTCACTCGTTCTCGAAGGCATCATGTGTCAAACCCTTCTGCCGAAATCGAGCGGAGACGGCCGTGCCATGGCGCTTGAGATCCTCGTGCCGAACGCCGCTATCCGCAACCTTATTCGTGAAGACAAGATCCACCAGATCTACTCGATGATGCAGACCGGCCAGGACAAGTTCGGAATGCAGACGTTCAATCAGGCGCTCGCCACCTTGTATCACAAGAAAACGATCACGCTCGAAGCCGCAATGCAGCGAACGTCGAACGCGGACGAACTCAAAGAATTGATCGAACGCGGATCGGGCCTCAACAACGCCTATTCCGGTGGTACGCCGCGACCCGGTGCACCGCCAACCGCTGCGGGCGGCGGAAGCCCTTACGCACAAGGCCGCCCGATCGGCCAGCGTCCACCAGCCAGATAGGAACAAGTTTGAAGTTTCATGTTTCAAGTTCCAACACGCGAACCTGAAACCTGCAACTGGGAACCTGAAACTTGCCGAAAGGCAATCAGATAGGAGCTAGTACAAGCAATGCCAACATACGCCTTTAAAGGAAGAAATCGCCTGAACGAACTGGTATCCGGCGAACGCGAAGCCGCCAGCCAGGACGAACTTCGCTCACTTCTTCGCCGCGACCAGATCACGATGACTCAGGCGTCGGAAAAGAACGTCGTTTCTATTCCGAAACTCGGCCGTCGTAAGAAGGTCGGTGCCAAAGAACTCGCGGTTTTCACGCGTCAGTTCTCGGTGATGATCGACGCCGGTCTTCCGCTCGTTCAGTGTCTCGATATTCTTGCCGAACAACAGCAGAACACGTTCTTTAAAGACGTGCTTCGTCAGGTTCGACAGAATGTGGAAGAAGGCGCGACCCTTTACGCAGCTCTTGAAAAGCATCCGAAAGTTTTCGACCCGCTGTATACACACATGGTCGAGGCCGGTGAAACGGGCGGTGTTCTCGACCTGATCCTTCAGCGTCTCGCCACCCTCATCGAAAAGATCGTTAAGTTGAAGCGAAGCATTATCTCGGCGTCGATCTATCCGGCGGCGGTTATCCTGGTCGCGATCGGTGCGATCGCCGTGATCATGGTGGTCGTTATTCCGCAGTTCGAGCAGATCTTCGTCGGATTGCTCGGCCCGGGTGAAGCACTTCCGCTGCCTACTCGAATCGTAATGGGCATCAGCGGATTCGTCGCCGGCTGGGGCGGTCTCGCTCTGCTCGCCATCATCATCGCGAGTGCCATCGGCATCAAGATGACGTACAAGACGGAAAAGGGCCGCTGGCGAATCGACAGCATGCTGCTTGTCACCCCGATCTTCGGCGCTATTCTTCGCAAGATCGCGGTCGCTCGCTTCTCACGCATCCTTTCAACGCTTTTATCGTCAGGTGTGCCGATCCTGCAGTCGCTGGACATTACCGCCAAGACGGCCGGTAACGTCGTGATCGAAGACGCGATCCTGAAGGTGCGTGCGGGCGTCGAACGCGGTGAAAACTTCGTTGAGCCTTTGAAGGCGACCAAGGTGTTTCCGCACATGGTCGGCCAGATGATCGGCGTCGGTGAACAGACTGGTGCCCTCGATGCGATGCTCGGCAAGATCGCCGATTTCTATGAGGAAGAAGTAGATACCGCAATCGCGGATCTGCTCGCCCTTATCGAACCGGTCCTGATCGCCTTTCTCGGCGTTACCATCGGCGGCATCGTTATCTCGATGTACCTTCCGCTCTTCTCGCTTATCGGCAAACTCGCCGGCGGTGCGAAATCGTAAAGTAGTTCTCCCCTTCCCCAAGGCAAAAGCGGCTTCTTCGGAGGCCGCTTTTTTCGTTTAGAGTTCAAGCTTTATCTTGCAATCGTGGTAACGAGGGGACTGGTAGTAACCTGACAAGCTAAAGCTTGAACTCTGAACTTTGGATACCAAGCATCCGCTCGACGTACTTTGCAATAACATCCGCCTCAAGATTTACGGGATCGCCAGGCTTTAGCGAAGAGAGATTGGTGAGTTCCCACGTCTTCGGGATAACGGCGATGTCGAAATGATCTTCGGCAAGCGCGGCCACGGTGAGCGATATTCCCTCGACCGCGACTGAGCCTTTGTAGACGAGATATCTCGCAAACTCGGACGGAAAGCCAATACGAACGGTCCAGAAATCTCCTTCCTGCGTCGCCGCTACGAACGTACCGCGTCCGTCAACATGGCCTTGAACGATGTGTCCGCCGAGCCGCGTGGATGGCGTGACGGCGCGTTCGAGGTTTACTGGCGATCCTTTACTTAGCGATCCGAGCGTTGACCGATCCAGCGTTTCACGCGACACATCTGCCGCGAACGAATCCGGCCTGATATCGAGCGCCGTCAAACACACGCCGTTCACCGATATCGAATCGCCCGATTTCGCATCGCGAGTCACGATATTCGCGCCGATAACAATGCGCGCATTCTCGCCGTGGAACGCGATCTCTCGAACATTGCCTTTTTCTTCGATCAATCCGGTGAACATAAAAAAGTACGACAGACTTTCCAGTCTGTCGTGGTGACGTAGAGAAACTCATAGCTCACGTAGTTCTCTTTCGATCCAAGCTTCTGACTCTAACCAGAACAGGCTGGAAAGCCTGTTCTACGTAAGACAGACTTTCCAGTCTGTCGCGGTGACGTAGAGAAACGTTAGAGGTCCGGAGCCAGCCGATGCACTTCCAATCCAACCAGAACAGGCTAGAAAGCCTGTTCTACTTTAAAACCAGGGCTTCTTGTTGACGATATAGGTCTGAACGAACTCCTCGTCCGATTTCGTGAGATACATAATGCCTTCGATAATGCCGATGATCGTCGGGATAAAGATCAGCGGAGTTCCGATTCCACACGTGACGACCGCGATCACTATCGCTACGAGATACACGCCTATCAGAATGACGCCTTCCTGGTTATAACCGAGCACAAATTTGTGGATGCCCAAGCCGCCGAGAACGATTCCGAGAATTCCCGCAAGGATCTTCTTGTCGGCTCCGGGAATCGGAGCACCAGGTTGCTGCGGCATATGCTGCATCGGCATCGGTGCGATCGGCAACGCAGACCCGCACGTCATGCAGGTAGTGTTGAGGCTCGAGTTTTGAGCCGAGCATCGTGGACAAGTTACGTATTGTGTGGCCATTGTTTTTGTCTTGCGGAAGAATCGAAAGTGCCCTAAGTATCGACGAATTTGCCCGTCATGTCAAAAAATCGACACCTGTTGTAACATCTAGATTTCAACGATGTCACAGAACGCGTCAGCCGAAAACTCACCGCCCAAACTGCGGCCCAACGATACCGGCGGTATCGATCCAAATTCGATTGCCGACCTCGTCGAATGGTTCCTGAACTATGACGAGCGGATCGCCCGAATGCGTCACGCGAATACGGAAGAGTTGTTTCAATGGAAGCAGAAAGATGACGAGGCGAACGGCGTCGGGATCTATCCTTTCGAGAATGCCGAGGCCAGATTTGCGATCGGCGTTTTTCAGGCGTTGCAAGAGAATAATTCCGAACCGCTGCTCGGCCTCTGGCTAAACGACGTGCTCGCCGCCCTCCACGAATCACGCGAAACCAAGCGCGAGATCACCGAAGCCAACGACCTCGATAAAGATATCGAAAAATCTTCAATCGAAAAGGCGTCACTGCTCACAACGAACAGCGAACGCCGCCTGTATCTCACAAGCTCGTGGCTCGAAGCCCTCTGCACCGCTGAAGCCCGCGTCCTCGGCTGGATCTATCAAGAAATGTACGGCAAACCGTTCACGCCGCAATAGTACGACAGACTTTCCAGTCTGTCGCGGTCGCCCACAGAAGAATCGTTATCGCGATCCCGCCAAGGTCTAAAAGTCTGTCGACGGCAAGACCAGAAGGACAACATTTCAACCGTCCAACGAAGCCTTCAATCCGTTCGCCACCCAAGTATTCGTGTAGTCCTGCCAACATTCCACGATCCCAGCCTTAACAGGATTGTCGACTATGTATCTAACAATTCGCCAAAGCTCTTCCTTATCGCGGACTTCGTGGTCGTAGCTCTCAGGCTCCCAGAAGCGCCCCTTGCGGCCTAAAACCTTGTTAGCCTCGCGAGCAGAATATCCTTTGATCGATTTCATTATCACGTCCAGCGTCGGATCGATCGATTCAAACGCCAAACGACCATCTTTAGTAGTTTCCTTTAGCGAAGCCTCTTTCAGCAACGGAGTAAACAGAACGTGCACGTGGTTCGACATTATGCAAAACGCGTGAAGTTGGTACGCTTGCCCATCAAGATGGTGTAGGGCTGCCGAGACAAGGGCGGATATTGTCGCCTCCTTGAGCCAAACTGGACCAGTCGCCGCCTTGTGAAGAAATTTCTTCGAACCTCGCGAACCATTTGCGACGAAACTGCAGGAGTTTTTGCTGGTCCTGAGCATCTGCATTCTTTGACAACCGGCGGAAGGAATATTCGATAGCTTTGCGTTCGGCTCTCCACATTTTTAACGCCGATCTGGGTATTGATCCGTTAAGTCTGAATGTGACGAACAATGTAGCACCTGGTGAGTGCCGATGTGGTAATTTGCGGCGATAAAACTGTTTATATTCGAACATCGGATGTTTCTGGTCAGAGCTTTCCGGCTATGACAGGAATGACAGATCTTACGGTCCGTTAAAGCGGCGTCCAATTGATCTCGGTGAGTAATCCGGATACGTAGACAACGGGGCTTCCCGTCGTAACCGGAACAGGCTGGAAAGCCTGTTCTACTTGAACACCTCGCACTGCTGCATGGTTCCGAACTTCATCCCAACTGCAAAGGCTCGCTGACGTTGGTCGGCCGAGCCGTGAGTGAACGATTCGGGAACTATGTAGCCTTGGGTTCGGCGTTGGATCATGTCGTCGCCGACGGCGGCCGCGGCTTTCAAAGCTTCTTCGATATCGCCCACCTCCACCTGACCACGCTTCTGTGCGTGGTTGGCCCAGATGCCGGCATAACAATCGGCCTGTAATTCGAGTGCGACGGAGAGTTGATTGTTCTGGCCCTGGCTCTGAACCTTTGCCATCGTACCCAAAAGGTTCTGAACGTGATGACCCACTTCGTGAGCGATCACATAAGCCCGAGCAAAATCACCTTTCGCCTTAAACTCGTTTTCAAGCTCGCGGAAGAATGCGAAGTCAAGATATAGCTTGTAATCGCCCGGGCAATAAAACGGTCCCATCGCCGCACTGGCATATCCGCATGCTGAAGAAACTTGTCCGTCGAATAAGACCAGCGTAGGTTCACGATAGTTACGTCTGGCCTGTGCAGGCAAGATCTGCCGCCACGCGTCTTCGGTGCTTGCGAGCACGGCGCTTGCAAATTGACGATTCTCGTCAGGCGGCTGCGTCGAGCTGTTGCTTGCGGTCGGCGGCTGAACATCCTGCGGAATGCCGCCCTCAAGCATCTGTCGCGGATCGCCGCCCAGCAGGCAAACTATCGCTGCAAGAATCAATACGCCGATCCCGCCTCCGCCCAGAGCAATACCGCGGCCCATACCGCGTCGGTCTTCAACGTTTGAACTCTGCCTTTGGTCTCTCCAACGCATGTCGTGTCTCCGAAATGATCAGTTTTGTTACTGCGTGATAGTATCCTAACACTTTTACTTTCAGCGGATAAAAGAAATGACTCTGAATGAATGGCGAACCGGCGGCGAGTATTTTGAGCACCGAGATCTCAAGATATTTTATCGACGATCGGGCGATGGAGCGGAGCCGGTTCTTTGCCTTCACGGCTTTCCTGCCGCGTCGTTCGACTATCGAAAGATCTGGCGGCCGCTGTCCGAACGCTTCGATCTGCTCGCCTTCGATATGATCGGCTATGGCTTTTCATCAAAGCCGCCGAATTGGGCGTATAAGACCTTTGATCAGGTCGATGTACTGCAGGAATTGATCGAGCATCTCAGCATTTCGCGCGTCCATATTCTCGCTCACGATTACGGCAATACGATTACGCAAGAGCTTCTCGCGAGAGAGATCGAAGGGCGATCGAACTTTGAGATCGCCTCGATATGCTTTCTGAACGGTGCGCTGTTCCCCGAAACGCACCGGCCGATCTTCGCACAGAGGCTTTTGATCTCTCCGCTAGGATCAATTTTCGGAAGGCTGATCCCGGACGTGGTATTCAAGAAGAATCTGGCAAAGGTATTCGGTCCCGACACGAAGCCGAGCGACGACGAACTCGACGACTATCTGACGCTTTTCAAAAACAACGACGGAAAACGTATCGCACATCGGCTGATCCGTTACATGACCGAGCGAGAGAAATATCGCGAGCGTTGGGTGCTGCCGCTGCAGCAAATGACGCAGCCATTCAGGTTTATCAACGGCCTTGCCGATGCCGTTTCCGGCGAGCATTTGGTCCGCCGTTTTCGCGAAATAATTCCGGAGCAAACGGATATTGTCGAACTCAACGGTATCGGACATTTCCCGCATCTCGAAAGTCCCGACGCAGTCCTGAAAGCCTATGTAGAGTTTCGCGGCCGGATCGATCGTGCGATAAAAGTTGTATGACGAGTTGGCTAAATCTTGACAGATGTGAACTTACGGGCTTAAGATAGGAACTCTTACGGCGGATTTGCCTTCCACGGTTGCACAGCCTTTTGCAGGAGGAAGTGATGATCAAGCTCGATATCGTCAACCAGGTTGCCGACAAAACGGGAGTTCCCAAGCAGAAAGCCGAACAGGTTGTCGATTCGTTATTCAATGCGATGAAAGAGGCGCTCGCTCGCGGCAAACGCATCGAGTTGCGCGGATTTGGCGTGTTCGTCGTTAAGCCGAGAAAGCGAGGCGTCGGCCGCAATCCGCGAACTGGTGAAGAAGTGCCGATACCGGCGGGCAAAACGATCCGCTTCAAGCCAGGCAAGGAATTGACTGCCAAGTCGGTCGACGATAACGGTGACGGCGAGACTTTCCCGACCGATCCTTCACCATATCCGTCGTATTAGGAAATTGCCGAAACAAACTAGTATTCTCGAAAGCGTGGGCTGATCTAAGGCCCGCGTTTTTTATGGATGAAGGCGTAAATTGGCCGCACGAAGATCGTTCGGTCGTTCCAACGTGGCGGGCCTACATTCGCCACGGCATCTTTCTCGTCATCACTTTCTGCACCTCGACATTCGCCGGAATGCTTTTTCCGTTCGGCCGTGTCAACACGCTGCCCGAGGCCGATCCGCAGAGTTGGGGCGAACTTGTCGATTTCGTCTTTTCACTTCCGGCCAAATATTTCGTCCTCATCGGCTCGGTGTTTGAAAAGATCGCGGCAGATCCCGGCCTGCTCTTTTACGGCCTTTGTTTTTCGACATCGCTCCTCTTCATACTCATCTCGCACGAGCTAGGCCATTACGTCGCCTGTCGGATATATCGCGTTGACGCGACGTTGCCGTATTTCATCCCGACGCCGCCGATGATCGGGCCGGCAGGAACTTTCGGCGCGTTCATCAAGATAACGGCCCCTATGCCTTCGCGAAGGGCGGTCTTCGATATCGGTGTAGCCGGTCCTATCGCAGGTTTTGTCGCGCTGATTCCGATCTTGATCGTCGGGTTGATCACAAGCCCGATCCTGCAAAATTCTTATTTTGGGATCGAGTTTTCCAAACCGCTTCTGGTCCATATTTTCGAGGCCGCCGTAGGAATTCATATGCGGCCGGGAATCGGCAATCCGTTCTACTTCGCCGCTTGGGTCGGGCTTTTGGTAACTGCCCTAAACCTCATCCCGTCGGGCCAGCTTGATGGCGGCCACGCGATCTACGCCGTCTTTGGCGAAGCGGTTCATCGCTGGACCGGCCGCATCGCTTTTGCGGTTATGGCGACGCTCTCGATCGCCGGTTTCTACTTTTTCGGCAGCCCAAGCGGCTTTCTGATCGCCATCCTGCTAGGCGTGATGATGCGTATCAAACATCCACGTCCATACGATGAAACGCCGCTCGATAACAAGCGGCGTCTGATAGCGGTCATAGTCCTAGTGATTTTTATTCTGAGCTTCGTTCCATTCCCGATCGGGCTGGACTACTAGTCTCGGTAAACTCGACGCCGCGGTAGATCGCCGCAAGCGAAAGTACGCACGGAACGGATCGAAGCTCAACGCTGTCTGCGAGCGAATTAAACTCTGTGCTGAGCCAAAATCCGTCGCCGTGCTTTATAAACTGCGTAATATGCGGCCGGTGTTGAGCAACCAACAAATATTCGACAAACGTCTCGATCGATTTGTAATAGCCAAACTTGTCTCCGCGGTCGAAAGCTTCGGTCGAATCCGAAAGAACCTCAACGATCAGCGCCGGATTGACCAACATATCTATCCCGCCGATCTTTTCTATGACCGGCTCGCCGCAGTTCGCTGTAAGATCCGGATAGCGATACGGCGGATACTCCGGAACCTTTATACGAAGATCTGATGGGAAAACATTGCAGCCCTTCTCGCGAAGCTGAAGGTCTATTTCCGTGTTCAAATTTCTGATGATGATGTTGTGCGGATATGTCGCTCCGCTCATCGACCAGACATTTCCGTCCCAAAATTCGAACTTCTCGTCGGAAGACCGTTCAAGGTCCAAATACTCTTCAAGAGAATAGACGTTCTTTTGTTTGGTGATCGCGACCATACAAGAACATAGTACGACAGACTTTCCAGTCTGTCGCGGTTAAGTTTCGACGACTCAGTTATTAAGGATTCCGCAGAAATCAGCTCTATTAAGGGTCACTGGAACAGGCTGGAAAGCCTGTTCTACTGCGAATAGTACGACAAGACTTTCCAGTCTGTCGCGGTTAAGCCTCGAAGACTCAATTGTTCGAGTGTCTGCAAAACGCAGCTCTATCAATGGTCACCGGAATAGGTGGAAAGCCTGTTCTACTGCGGAAGCATTCCCTTAACCTCGCGGACGATCGTTTCGACGTCTTTGTCGCCATCGAGGGCGATCATGAAAAAATCGTAGCTGGTCTTAAAGCATACGAGGCCGTTGCCAAAGAACCACACGCCTTCGAGCAGCGGGTTGCCGCCGAGCAGCCAGCTTATCGGAGCACCGGTGACCTCTTTCGGGTTCAGGATGTTCGTCATCATCACTGCGCCCGAAGCGAACGAAAATGCGCCAAGCATCGGCGCCCCGATGCGGCGAGCGATGTCCGCTTCGAACTTGATGCGTTCAGTCTTTGCGTCGTCGAATCTTCCATCGGCGATCTTGCGCTCTTGCGATCTCAGATAGTCATTGAATGATTCGCCGAGTTTCTTGACCGACCACGCTGGCAACGCCGAGTTGAACAGCCAGTGTGAACTTATTCCCGTGAAAACGACGCCGAGCCCGGCACCGACCGCCATCGACGCACCGGTCGCCGCCGCCTGCAGCGGATTCTCCTGGATCCATCCTGACGCCTTCGAGATCGACTTGACCGTCGAGTCGAATGTGCGAGACCAACTAGCGCCAAAGTTGAACAGGTCAGAAAAGGTCCGGGCGCCTGAGCTAACGGTCTCCTTCGCTCCGTCAAAAAACTCGCCCGCCTTTTTTGCGGCACTACCGATAGCGTCTCCCGCGGCATCGGTCGTTTTCTCGGCCGCATCTTCGGCCGCCTCGCGAACCGGCTCGCTGGCATCCCACGCCTTCTTCGCGGTTTCGCTCGCGGTCTTTACCGTGCCTTCGGCGACCCTTACGGCCTGCTTGCCGACCTCCGTTTTCTCGGCCTCGGCCTTGATCCGCTCCGCGCCTTTCTGGGCCGTCTCGGCCACAACTCGGGCACCTTCCCCGATCTTATCTTTCAAGCCGAGCTGCTTGTCGATCTCTTCAAACTTCTCTTTCGCGTCACGCTGCCATTTGTCGAAACGATCTTTGTAATCCGTCATAATTCCTGTCCCCGGGCCACACTACATTACGAATTTCTCCGCATCTTTGTTCGATGCCGAAAAAGCACTCGAAACTATCGTAATAATTGCACCTGACTGTGCTAAATTCAACAAATTCTTTGCCTGCGGGCAGTTTTACGCGGCCTTACCGCATCGGATATCCTTTACATATGCTTGAGGTAAAGTGCCCGATCTGCAATACGTCCGCACGCTATGAGGATAACGAACACCGGCCGTTTTGCTCGGAACGATGCAAGCTTCTCGATTTCGGAGCGTGGGTCGACGAAGAGTATGCCTTGCCGGTCGAAGAAACTTCGATGACCGAGGAAGATATCGCCGCTCTCGAACGGGCGCATCAAACGGGTAGAGAATGAACTTCTTACTTTTCGATGTCGGAATTCCAAGCGGAACGACAACGCTGATCGCTGGCGCAGGCCTGCTATTTATCATAATCGCCGCGGCTTACGTGATGTTTCGCGTTCTTCGCAAAACGGTCAAAATGGCGTTTCGAATGGCAATGGTCGTGACCGTTCTATTCACGTTCGTTGCCGGCGGGATCGCCCTCTATTGGTTCGGCAGCGGGACTTCCTCGCGGCCGTCGCGGCAAGAGCGTTCACGGCCGCAGCAGCGATAGATCTTCCATAATGCCCACAACCGACGAAAACAAAAGGCCCGGCATCGCGGCTCGATATCGGACTTTGCCGTCGACCGTTTTCGCGCTCAGCTTTGTCGCATTTCTCAACGACGCGTCGAGCGACATCATCTATCCGCTCTTGCCCGCGTTCCTCGCCCTCTCGCTCGGTGCGACGCCGTTTGCGATCGGCCTGATCGAAGGTTTTGCCGAATCGATCGCCAGCATCCTCAAGCTTTTCTCTGGCTATTTGAGCGACAAATTCAACACGCGCAAGCTGCCGGTTTTTCTCGGCTATTCGCTGGCTGCGGTCGTGCGGCCGCTGCTTGCGTTTGTCACAAGCTGGCCGCAGGTGCTGGTCGTTCGAATGACGGACCGGGCCGGAAAGGGCATTCGCGGAGCGCCAAGAGACGCGTTGCTTGCGGGAAGCGTTCCGGCCGAAAATCGCGGCCTCGCGTTTGGCTTCAACCGGGCCGCCGATCATCTCGGAGCGGTCGTCGGTCCGGTGCTCGCGTTTATACTGCTTTCGTATCTCGCGGCCGATCCACAAAGCCCGACGGCACGTGAATATCAGCAGGTCTTTCTTTTCGCCTCGATCCCCGTCGCCATCGGCCTGTTCGTGATCGTGTTTTTCGTACGCGAAGAGAAACGGATCGCACCCGAGATCGACCGCATGCCGATCAAGTTTTCGCTGTCGCAGTTCGACGGAAACTTCAAGCGGCTGCTTTTTGTCGTCGCCCTATTCACGCTTTCAAATTCGACCGACGCATTCCTCTTGCTGCGTGCCGAGCAGTCCGGAATTCCGCCGGCAATGCTGCCGCTGCTGTGGATGGTGCTGCACTTCAGCAAGGTCTTCTTTTCGCTGATCGGCGGCGATCTTTCAGACCGGCTCGGGCGTCGTTCGATGATCGTTACCGGCTGGCTGATCTATGCCGGAGTTTACGTGGCGTTTGCGTTTGTCGATTCGGCGTGGCAGGCGTGGGCTCTCTTTATCATCTACGGAGCCTATTTCGGCCTCACCGAGGGCGTCGAAAAAGCTTTCGTGGCAGATTTGGTCGATGACGAGAAACGAGGCACCGCCTTCGGCTTCTATAACCTTTTCTACGGCATCACCGTCTTCCCCGCCTCACTCCTCTTCGGCTTTCTCTGGAGTCAGTTCGGAGCTCCGACGGCATTTATCGTGAGCGCTTGCATCTCCCTTGTCGCTGCGGTTTTGATGATATCGGTTAGCGCCCGTCGGCAATGATTCTGAGATCATCCAACTCTTCCCTTCCAAACAATTGGATTTCTGCTTGTGTGAAATATTGAGTAAATTAGGATTCGTTCTGTTTCGACAGCAAACAGAATTAGGTAAGGAAACTTTCTTACGACGGCCCGGCGGACGCGGGTTCCGTGTGTGACCGGAAACGATAGAGGGAGCGTCGTACAAATTCTAGCGTCGAATTGATCTTTGTGATGAATCGGACTTTAAGGATTGGGTCTTGGTCGCCGTAACAGTCGGCTGCGTCGTCAAATTCGATCTGGGCCGCGGGACTGAGTTCAATTTTCAACATCAGCGACGAGCTAGGGCATCATCTCGAACTTTCTCCCAAGAGATCGTATCTTCGGGATGACGATCATGATACTCAACCCGGCGTTCGAGTTCGGCGGTTTGCTCAGCCGTCAAGCTAACTTCGGAGGATGCCCGCTTTTCAGCGATGCTGTCCCAAATATCTTCGACCAGTTTTATACGCTCAGGAATTGGGAGTTCGAGGCTCTGTTCCAATATGGTACTCATGCCAATAGAATAAATGTGGTTTACGCGCAAAATCAAGGATTTACTCCGGCGGTCACAGCCTGAGAGGCGAATAACTTCAACTCAAACCCTTGCGTTTCCTTCAACCTTCGAAGGAACTCTCGACGGCTGATCTCTTTTGCGCCGAGGGCACGCATGTGGGGTGTCATGACCTGAGCGTCGAGCCAGGTTGCGCCGCGGGATTTGAGATGAGCGATCAGGTGAAGAAGGGCGAGTTTTGAGGTGTTGGGAGCTTTGTGAAACATCGACTCGCCGCAGAACGCACCGCCCGCGTCGACGCCGTAAAGCCCGCCGACCAGCTCGTTCTCGGCATTCCAAACTTCCACGCTGTGTGCCGATCCGGCTTCGTGCAGTTTGCAATACGCAGTCACAAAATCTTCAGTTATCCATGTTCCTTTTTGCCCGATTCGTGGGGCGAGCGAACATTCTTTGATCACTGCGGGAAAGTCACGATCGATCGTGAAAGTGTAGCGGCCTTTTTTCTGTTCTTTCTCGAGGCTTTTTGGAATGTGCAGGTCGGCAAAACGCAATATCGCTCGCGGGTCGGGGCAATACCACGGCAGCGGAACTCCCTCCATATGCCACGGGAAAATACCGCGTGCATATGCCCGACGCAGATTCTCGACCGTCAGCTCATTGCCGAATGAAACCACGTCTCGGGCGTAGTAAAAGTAATCGTCGATCAAGACCCACTCGGGATATTCGTGCTTTGCGGGATCGGGGAAGGACACGGGTTCTATTCTAGCAGGCAATTCGAACAGGATATACAGGATGAGCAGGATGCTTCAATGATAGAAAAACATCCTGTCTATCCTGTGGTCCTGTTCGAATCTTACGCCAAGGTCAGACCGTCTTCAATTTCCATTTACCTCGCTTAAACCACAATGCCGCGACGACCGTCCAGATCGAGAATGAAATGGTGATCGCCCAAAACACGCCAAGCGGTCCCCAGCCGTAGTATTTCGAAAGCATCCACGCGAGCGGGATCTCGAACGCCCAAAGAACCAGAAGGTTGATGAAGGTCGGCGTCCACGTGTCGCCGGCGCCGTTGAACGCAGCCTCGGTCACGATCGCAAGTCCGTAGAATGCATACCCGTAGCCGACTATCCTCAAGCAATTGCTGCCGTATGCCGCGATCTGCGGATCGGTTGTAAAAACGCTGACAACAGCCTCGGAAAACAGGATGAACCCGAGCCCGAGTACGCCCAACAATCCGGCCGCCCAACCGCCGGCGATCCAGACGGAGCGCTCGGCGCGTTCGGGGTTGCCGGCACCAAGATTCTGCCCGACCAGCGTCGCGGCCGCGTTCGCCAAACCGACGACGGGGAGCAGCAGGAAGATGAACACCCGCAGCCCGATCTGGTAACCGGCGATCGCGATGCTGCCGAACGCCGCGACGATCGTAACGAGCACGCTCCACGTTGCGGTCGTAACCAGAAACTGAATGATCGCCGGGCCCGATATTCCGACCAGCGAAGACAGCAGCTTCGGATCGAACTTCCAATGCTCTCGGCGGATCTCAAGCCGCCGGTTCGAACTGCCGAACAAAACCCACGCAGCGTAAGCAACGCCGACCGCGCGGCCGATTACCGTTGCGACCGCCGCACCGGTCACGCCTAGTTCTGGAAAGAACCCGACGCCGAATATCAACAGCGGATCGAGAATGATGTTCAGACCGTTGGCCACGACGAGTACGCGCAACGCCATCGCCGCGTCGCCTGCACCGCGAAAGATGCCGTTAAGCAGAAACAGGAAAACGATAACGCCGCACGTTCCGTACATGGTCCGCATGAACGGCAGCCCGATATCGATCACCTCTTGCTCGGCACCGAGCAGACGGAAGATATCCGGTGCGAATACGACGCCGATAATGCCCATCACGATCGAAACGATTACCCCCAGATAAACAGCGTGCGTCGCCGTTTTTGCCGCACCCTCCATGTCTTTTTCGCCGACGCGCCGAGCCACCGTTGCCGTCGCACCGATGCTCAGACCGACTCCAACGGCATAGATCAGCGCAAGCACCGATTCCGTCAATCCGACAACCGCGACCGGAGCCGCACCGAGCTTCGCGACAAAAAACGTGTCCACAATCGCAAAGAGCGCCTCCATCGACATCTCAAGGATCATCGGGATCGCGAGGATGACGAGCGCCGGCAAGATCGGGCCGGCCGTAAAATCACGATTCGTGCCGACGAATGCCTCACGCAAAATAGAAAAAAACGAATTATCAACCGCTGCCTGCGGCGCAGCGGATTGCCCGTCAAACGACATATAAAAACCTCAAATAAAAACGAGAAACAACGGTGCGGGTACTGCACCTAAAGACATTCCCGATGCCCGATATCTCGGTATCAGGAAAAAGACAGAGCGGCTGAGTTAGACAAGTTCTCTACGCATGGTTTCACAGACCTTAGCACAAACGTCGATCGGAAGTGAAGCTTTACGACCCAACTGAGAAGAAAGTTTCTGTAAATTCTTCAAACGCGATGGACTGCGGTGATAGGACAACGTTAGAACTTTATGATCAAAAAGATTCGCGGCAGCACTACTTGATAACTAACTCGTGAAGAGTTAGACACAATCACCGCACCCTACCAACGGATCGTCCTCGACATCGGTACGGGCGACGGTCGATTCGTGTCCGCGATCGCGGCAGCGAACCCGTCGAACTTTTACATCGGCATCGACGCAAACGCGAAACCGCTCGAAAAACTCTCGACCAAGATCACACGAAAGCCGGCGAAGGGCGGCCTAGCGAACGCAATGTTCGTCCGGGCAGCAGCAGAACATCCGCCTCGGGAGTTTGACGGAATTGCATCCGAGATTTATGTCAACTTTCCGTGGGGAAGCCTTTTACAAGCCGTCGCAGTGGGTGAAGAATCGATACTGAAATCGTTTCGTCGAATGATGACGCCGGAAGGGAATTTGCAGGTCACGATCGGCATGGATCCCGAACGGGACAGATCCGAATTCCAGCGGCTCGGGCTACCAAGGTTCGACGAGCAATACCTTCTCACTACCCTTCTGCCGCGTTATGCCTCCGCCGGATTTAGCTGCGAAGATCTCCGCAAGCTGCAGTCAAGCGAATGGTCTAAGATCGAAACCTCGTGGGCGCGTAAATTAGGCGGCAACGAAAACCGACACGTCTATCGTCTGAGGTTTGTCCGAAACTAACTTTAATTTACGTCTCCAGGTGATATGCGAAAACCAGTTTTCTCTTTGATGCTGTCTTTTTTCGCTCTCCTCGCCTTTCTGCCGTCCATTCTGGACGCTCAAACACGCCCGATACGCCGCCTCGGCGATGTTAAATCGATTTATGTCGATCGCGATTCGTTCGACATCGCTGATTCGCCTTGCGGCGGCAAGCAGGTCGCGGGCATTTGGCAGCCCTGCAATTCCGACAAAAAGAAACGCGTGAAGTTCCTAGACGCGCTCGAACGCTGGATCGGCAAATATAAGATCACGGTCGCGAAAGATGCAGCCTCTGCCGATGCGGTCTTGCGGGGATTGATCACAATGTCGGACTCCCAGCTCGACTACGACCCGACAAAGATCCGCCACCGGTCCCGCGGCGACATTCTCGAAAACGAACCGCTGGAAGATTGGCACGTCGAAGCCTGGCTTGAGAATTCGATCCGAGACACGCTGTGGAGGAGCGACGCGGTAAACGCACCGAAACCCGCATACGGCTGGTCGTCCGTCGACAAGATCGAAGCGAAAGAG
>CADEGD010000004.1:84542-159476 GCA_902826795.1 uncultured Acidobacteriota bacterium
GTCGCGGCCGGCCGATTCGGCCTCGGGCGAAAAGCCGAGCGTGTAAACCGTCCCGACACCTTTCAGAACGCGGTCGTAGATGTCCGCCACGTCGTCTAGTTTCTTTGCCGTATACATCGTGCCGCCGCTCTGTCCGGCGATGTAATCGAGCGTGCGTTGAGCGCTGTCGCGAAAAGCACTCTCGCGTTCGAAGGTGTCGAGAAATACGGGGAAAATGGTCGTGTTCGAATTTTGAACCGCTTCTATCAGGTCGGCGAACGAAGTGTTGCTCGTAAGCCGCGGGTAAAACGCCAGAAGGTTGTCCGCCCCGTCTGACATCATAACGATCGTACGCCGTCGCCCTTTTTCCGACGTTTGATCGAGCTTGTCCATGGCGAACCCGAGCGATTCCCAGATGTCCGAGGCTCCGTTACCGTCGATCTTTTTGATCCGCTCGAGCAATACCGCTTGATCGCCTTCGAGTTCCGAGACGACGGTTTGGTTGTCGCTAAAGGTGATCACGGAAACGCGGTCGCCCGGCCGTTTCATCTCGATAAAACGTCGTGTTGTTTTCTTGATCAGCCCCACCTTGTCGGATGTCGAGCCCGAAAGGTCGAGGAGCAGAACGATGTCGAACGGCGTTTCCGCTTTTGAGAATGTCTGAATCTCCACCGGTTTCCCGTTATCGAACAGTTTGAAATCGGCTTTCTCAAGATTCACCGACGCACCGTCGGCCGCATCCGGAATGTTGACGTCGATCGATACAAAAGACGTCTCAAGCTTGATCACCGGCACGTCGCCTTCAAGCCCAAGCGAGTCATCATCGTTGCTCGCAGAGGTGCCCGATGAAAGGCGTCTTCCGGCGAAAGATCCGACAGGCTCGGTAACGGCGCGGATCAAAGGCAGCCGGTTGCCGATCTCAAGGGCACGCTCATATTGCCGCAGCGGAACGAGCTTCATCGTCTCGCGGCGCGCGTCAACTTCCGACGCACTCTCGATCGGAGCCTGAACAAGAAAGCCGTCCTTGATAGTGACCTGCGTTCCGTAAAGCTGCTTTCGCCCGAGCGCGACACGCAGCCGGTCTACGTAAGCCGCCAGCGTTTCGCTGCCGCCGAGATCTCCTTTGTCGAACGACGCGGCGACGAGCGGATAAAGCTCAAGCTGCATCCGAAGCGTCATTGTTCGCCCGATCAGGTAAAGCAGGGCGTTCATTCCCTCTTCACCTATCGAGGCCCGCGTCGGCCACGCCGAAGTGTTCATCAGCGAACAGATTCGAGTTGAAACCGCAACCTGAGTATCGTTAAATTCCTTCTCGATCTTTTCGCGATCTTTTCCTGCCAAACGCGATCTTTGAAGAAGGTCGATGATCGACTTTTCCGACTTTAAAAATTCTTCATGCAGCGGAACGTTCGCCTCTTTCGGGCCGGTTCCATCCGCGATCTGCTTTCGCAAAATCTCAATGCGGCCGGGCTGCAGGCACATTTCCTGCTGAGCGGTCGCATTTACCGCTGCGGCGATCAAAAAGACGAATGCTGTAAGCAAAGCGGTTCGCATCAAAGTTTCATTACGGTGATAGAAGATTATATTCTATAAACCAGAACGCTAATGAAAATAGCAGTAGCCATGAGCGGCGGCGTCGATAGTTCGGCGGCCGCGGCGTTATTAAAAGAACAGGGGCACGAACTCGTCGGCTTCACGATGCAGCTGTGGAACCAGCGCCGCGGCATCAGCGTCGACGAGAACGGCGATCCGCTGCCTTCGCGATGCTGTTCGCTCGACGATGTTTACGACGCCCGACGCGTTGCTGATTCACTCGGCATTCCATTTTACGTGCTCAATCTCGAAAAAGATTTTGAACGCGATGTCGTCGAGCCCTTTGTTCAAAGCTATCTATCGGGTGAAACCCCGATCCCCTGCGTTGCCTGTAATTCGCGTTTGAAGTTTGCTTCGCTAGATAGAATGGCCGTCTCGCTCGGCTGCGAAAAGGTCGCGACCGGCCATTACGCCCGCGTCGAATACGACGAGGCCGCGAACCGCTATCGCCTGTTTCGCGGGAAGAACCATTGGAAGGATCAAAGCTATTTCCTCTGGGAGCTTAACCAGGAACAACTTTCGCGGTCTTACTTTCCGCTCGGGGATATGCTGAAAAGCGAGGTCCGCGATATCGCCCGCGACGCAAATCTTTACACCGCCGACAAGCAGGAATCGCAGGAGATATGTTTTGTTCCGGACGGTAAATATTCGGAATTCATTGACCGCTATCTCGACCACGAAGGGCGCGAAGGTGAGATTCCCGAGGCGGGCGAGATCGTAAGTACCGCGGGCGACGTGATCGGCTCGCACACCGGCATCCATCGCTACACCATCGGCCAGCGTCGCGGCCTGGGCATCGCGCACGAGAAGCCGTTGTATGTCGTCCAGATCGAGCGGGCGAAGAACCAGATTATCGTCGGCGAGATGGACGAGCTTGAGCAGATCGAGTTCACGGCGAAAGGCGTCAACTGGGTCGCGTTCGATGAGCCCTCCCAGCCGGTGCGTGCTCTGGTGAAGGTCCGCTATCGTCATGATCCGGCTCTTGCGACAATACATCCTTTAGAGGCTGACGAAATTGCGGACAAGAATGTCCGCGTCCCGCGTGCCCGCATCGTGTTCGACGAACCGCAGCGTGCGATAACACCCGGCCAGGCTACGATCTTCTACGACGTTGAGACAGCCGAAGAAGTTGTCGGCGGCGGATGGATCGTGCGAACATAAAGGGGCTATGAATTCGACCAACGTAGCAGAACTAAACGAACAACTGCTAAGAAAACCCGAATCGATAAGAGAAGATCTTGCGCGATACATTACCGAACATCTCGACGAAATCGAACAGGAGATGCACTGGGCGGCCGATCCAACTTATTTGTCACCTGAACTCCGCGATGAACTCGAACGGAGAGAGGCGAGGGCGTTGGCGAATCCGAACGAAGGGGTCGTTTGGGAAGAACTTCAGGAACGTCTTCTTAATCGATGAACTATTTGCTCGTGGTAAGTCCGGAAGCCGAAGCGGACATTGACAACGCTTTCGAATGGTATGAGAAACAATCCGATGGGCTCGGCCGCGACTTCCTTTTCGAAGTTGGAAGTTCGATCAAGAAAGTTTCGGATCGACCACTTTCATATCCTGTCGCGACCGGCAAGACCAGACGGATGCTGCTGCAGCGGTTTCCGTACTCGATCTTTTATACCGTTATTGGCGATGCTATAAAGGTGACCGCCTGTATTCATCAAAGGCGCCACCCACGCGTCTGGAAGTCTCGCACGTAGTTTGCTCTTACTACACCTGAAGCGATGCCATCACAAAAAAAACGACCAGGAAAAGCGGCAAAAGCGGCGAAGCAGATCCTCGAAGAGTCGAAGTTGCTGAGCAATAAAAATGACACGACTCATCAAAGCGGGTCTGAATTTAAACCGTCCACGGCGACCACTCACGTCAATAAAGCCGCCAACAAACCACGCCCCGACAAGAAACGCGGCTAGTAACCTCAGCGTCCCCAGCGACCCTGCGTTAGAACAACGCTTAAACGCAGCGATCGCGGAGGACGCGGACGCTCATTGCCAACCGAGCTTATTATGTGATACATTGTCTTATACCTAAGACATCATGCTCCTGCTCGCCGATACAATCTCCCGCCTGCGAATACATTGGAACAAGCGTCCGCTAACCGAGGCCGACTTTTTCAAACTTTGCCGCAAGCATAAAGTTACGGTGACCGAGATGCCGCTTAAGGTGAGCGGGTTTTACTACTGCGCGATGGGCCGACACTTCATCGCTATCGACAGCCGTCTTTCGCCGCAAAAGAAGCTGTTTGTGATGTTTCATGAATTTGCCCACTTCCTGCTTCACGCTCCTTCCGGTGCGGCGACGGCGAATTATCACGGCATCGGCAAGCGGACTCGCATCGAGATCGAGGCGGATTCGTTTGCACTCTGCGCATTGATGCCGCTCGCTTGGGTCGAATCCGGACGATTTGCGGAACTCGCCGCAGACGCGGGATACGACGAAGACCTCACCCAACAAAGGCTCGCCGTTTACGAGCTCCACTGCCTGTAATTCCTTGACCTGTCTCGCAATATCGCGTAATTTCCATATACACGTTATTTACCCGGCCCGCATTCTTCATGGCCCGGGCACGAGAATCACAAACTAGAATCGAACGGAGGCACGCGAGGCCGGATGGCATCGAACTTGGTTCAAATTACGCGTCGCGGTTTTGGCGAAACGATGCGGAAAGACGGCTGGTGGTGGCAATCGCTGGCGGTGTTCCTCGGCTTTTCGGCGTTTATCGTATATTCGACATGGGCCGCGTTTCAAGGGGCTCATTACACCTTCGGCCCGTACCTTTCGCCGATGTATTCGCCGCTGATATGGGAAGCAGCCGGCCAGCCGCTATCGACCCATTCGTGGCTCGGCGCCTGGCCGTCGTGGATGCCGAATCTGCCGCTGCCGATCACACCTGCGTTTCTCATCCTTTGGGCGCCCGGCGGATTTCGTTTCACCTGTTACTACTATCGCGGTGCATATTACAAAGCCTTCTGGGCCGATCCACCGGCATGTGCCGTCGGCGAGCCGCGTCACGAATACCGCGGCGAGAAAAAATTTCCGCTGATCCTGCAGAACATTCATCGATATTTTCTTTACGTCGCGATCGCCTTCATTGGCATACTCGCCTACGACGCGATCGCCGCTACGCAGTTCAAAGACGGCTTCGGCATCGGCGTCGGAACCATCGTTCTCACGATCAATGTGATCCTGCTCGGCTCGTATACTTTCGGCTGCCATTCGCTGCGTCATCTCGTCGGCGGCGGATGCGATGTGCTGTCCGACAAGCCCGTTCGCCGCGGATTGTGGAATTGGGTTTCGAAGCTAAACAAACGGCATATGCTGTTCGCGTGGATGTCGCTCTTCTGGGTCGGCTTCTCCGACTTCTACGTGCGAATGTGCTCGATGGGGATCTTTACGGATTACAGAATTTTTTAGAAATGCCACAGAGCACACAGAGAAAGCGAATAACCGCAGATGCACGCAGATAAACACAGATACCGTACCAGAGTCATTAGCTGATCTGCGTCTATTCGCGTTCATCTGCGGTTAAAATCTCTGTGCACTCTGTGGCTAGTCTTCTTTGATGATCGAATACACAACATACGAACATGACGTTCTCGTCATCGGTGCTGGCGGAGCGGGATTGCGTGCCGCGATCGAAGCGAGTGCGGCGGGCGTCAGCGTCGGGCTGATCTGCAAGTCGCTGCTTGGCAAGGCGCACACGGTGATGGCCGAGGGCGGAATGGCGGCGGCGATGGGCAACGTCGACGACCGCGATAACTGGAAAGTTCATTTCTCCGATACGATGCGCGGCGGCCAGTATGTGAATAACTGGCGAATGGCGGAATTGCATGCGAAGGAAGCTCCCGAACGCGTCCGCGAACTCGAAGCCTGGGGAGCAGTTTTCGACCGAACGAAAGACGGCAAGATACTCCAGCGAAACTTCGGCGGCCATCGATATCCTCGGCTCGCACACGTCGGGGACCGAACCGGACTTGAACTGATTCGAACCCTTCAAGATCACGGCATTCATCAAGGGATCGACGTCCACATGGAAGTGACCGTGATCTCGCTGCTCAAAGACGGCGACCGCGTAGTCGGCGTATTCGCATATGAACGTGAGCACGGACGATTTCGCGTATTCAAAGCGAAGGCCGTGATCCTTGCGACTGGCGGCGTCGGACGTGCATACAAGATAACGTCGAACTCATGGGAAGGAACCGGCGACGGCCACGCGCTTGCATATCACGCTGGTGCCGAGCTGATCGACATGGAGTTCATCCAGTTTCACCCGACCGGGATGGTCTGGCCGCCGAGCGTTCGCGGGATTCTCGTCACTGAGGGCGTCCGCGGTGAGGGCGGCATCCTAAAAAACAGCGAAGGCAAACGGTTCATGTTCGACGACATTCCGGACAATTACAAAGCCCAGACGGCGAGCGATCCGGAAGAAGGCTGGCGATATACGCAGGGCGATAAGTCCGCGAACCGTCCACCGGAATTGTTGACACGTGACCACGTTGCCCGGTGCATCAATCGTGAAGTAAAGGCGGGCCGCGGCTCGCCGCACGGTGGCGTATATCTCGACATCGCGTGGATCAAAGAGAAGCTGCCGAACGCGTCGGAGCACATCAAAAAGAAGCTGCCGTCGATGTATCACCAGTTCATGCAGCTAGCGAATCTGGACATCACGACCACGCCGATGGAAGTTGGGCCGACGACGCATTACATCATGGGCGGCATTCGTGTGGACGCGGACACGCAGGCCTCGACGCTTCCCGGCCTTTACGCAGCTGGCGAATGTGCGTCCGGCATCAACGGCGCGAATCGGCTTGGCGGCAATTCGCTTTCCGATCTGATCGTGTTCGGTAAGCGTGCGGGTGAATACGCCGCTCAGTTTGCAAAAGAGAACGGACACGGTTCGATCGACGCGGCTCAAATCGAAAGCGAAGCTAAACGAGCTCTCGAACCCTTCGACCGCGAGGGCGGTGAGAATCCGTTCGTCATCCAGAACAATCTGCAGGACGTGATGCAGAAACTTGTAGGCATTGTCCGGCTCGAGGACGAGATGAAAGAGGCTCTCGACGGGCTCGCAAAACTGAACGAACGTGTATCGCGATCTTCAGTGACCGGCAACATCGATTTCAACCCCGGCTGGCACACCGCTCTCGATCTGCGAAATCTGCTAACAGTTTCAGAAGCGATCACGCGCTCCGCGATCGAACGCAAAGAAAGCCGCGGCGGGCAGTTTCGCGAAGACTATCCGGACAAAGATCCGGCGTTCGCCAAGTTCAACGTGGCCGTCCGCGAGGTCGACGGCCTGATGCAGATCTCCCACGAGCCGATCCCGGAAATGCCGGCTGAGTTGAAGGCCGTAATCGAGGAGATGGGGTGAGGAATAGGTAACCGCCGATGAACGCAGATAAACACAGATCATATAGGAATTCATATCTGCGTCCATTTGCGTTTATTTGCGGTTAATTACTTATGGCGTCAGCAACATTCACAATTCGCCGAGGCGGACGCGAGGGCGGGGAGATGGTCGACTATCGGACCGAGGTATCCGAGGGCATGGTCGTGCTTGATGCGGTGCACCAGATCCAGGCCGAATCGGCTCCGGATCTCGCCTGCCGTTGGAACTGTAAGGCCGGCAAGTGCGGATCGTGTTCGGCCGAGATCAACGGCAAGCCAAAGCTGATGTGCATGACGCGGCTTGACACGATCGACGTTACCAAACCGGTCACCATCGAACCGATGCGCGCCTTCCCGCCGATCAAGGATCTGATCAGCGACATCTCGTGGAACTACGAGGTCAAGAAGCGCATCAAGAAGTTCAAGCCGCGGCCGCCTGATGCCGCAGACGGCACGTGGCGGATGCAGCAGTCCGACATCGACCGCGTTCAGGAATTTCGCAAGTGCATCGAGTGTTATCTCTGCCAAGATGTTTGCCACGTCCTTCGCGACCACGTGAAGCACGAAGAGTTCATCGGGCCGCGATTTCTCGTCTATTCGGCGGCGCTCGAGATGCACCCGCTCGATACCGAAGATCGAGTCGACGAATTGAAAGACGAGTTCGGCATCGGCTATTGCAACATCACCAAATGCTGCACCAAAGTCTGCCCCGAACACATCACCATCACCGACAACGCCATCATCCCGCTCAAAGAAAGAGTCGTCGATGAACATTATGATCCGCTCAAGAAGTTGGTGAAGTTGTTTAGAAGAAAGTAAGAGTGATGCCTTTAGGCGTTTCTTCGATAACCATGTACAACTGGCGAAAACTCTCAGAAGATGACCGCGAATACGTTCTCAACGAGCGAAAAGCTCGCCAATTTCCTTGGCACGCTCCCCCACACTTTAAATACGAAGGCGAGAAAAGCTTTATCATCACCGCAGCGTGTTTCGAACACAAACCGATCATCGGAGCTTCTTCAGAAAGAATGGCCGCATTCGAAGCGGACCTTCTAAAAGTATCTCAGCGTTTCTCGACATGCGTGTTCGCTTGGTGCGTGCTACCAAATCATTATCATCTTCTCCTACGAACCGCCCGCATCGCCGAACTGTTGAAAAGATTGGGCAAGCTTCACGGTTCGAGCTCATTTAGTTGGAATGGAAAAGATGGAACTCGCGGACGAAAGGTGTGGTACCGAGCCGTCGAACGCTCGATGCGTTCCGAGAGACATTTTTTCGCTAGTTTAAACTACGTAAACAATAATGCCGTCAAGCATGGATATGCGGAGAAGTGGCAGGATTGGCCTTATTCAAGCGCGAAGCACTATCTCGATAGCGTAGGCTCAGAGCGTGCGAGTGATATATGGAGGCAGTATCCTGTGCTTGATTACGGAAAGGATTGGGACCCTGCTTGAACTTTTGAACGCCTAAGGCGTCACTCTCACGCGGAAACGCTAAAGGCGTCACTCTTACTTTTTCTTCTTATGTTCAATCTCAAACCTCTATCACCCGAAGCAATCCCCGCGGCCCTCGAAAAGGCGAATCGGTATCGCCTGCTTAACGAGCCGAGCGCAGCCGAGAGTATTTATCTCGACATCCTCGCCGTTGACGGCGAAAACCAGGACGCGATCAAAAATCTTATCCTCTCTATGAGCGACCGGTTCGGCAAGGATTACGCCGTTGGCGATACGCACATCAACGACTATGTTGCCAAACTGAGAGATGAATATCAGCGGGCCTATTACACCGGCATCGTCTACGAACGGCGTGCGAAAGCCACGCTCGCGAAGGGCGGTTTGCAGGCTTACGAGCTTTTTGTTCAGGCGATGGAATGGTTCGAAAAGGCGGAGTCGATGGCCGGTGACGGCAACGAGGAAGCAAAGCTTCGATACAACGGCTGCGCCCGCATCATCAACCGCAACAAACTTGAACCGCATGTGTTGAGCGCAAGCGACACTATCGAATAGCGTGTGCTAAAATCTCCCGCATCCCAATTCCTTTACTACTCAAGGAGAAAATATGGCCGGGAAATTTGAGATAAAAACAGGAAAGAGCGGTAAATTCAGCTTCAATTTAAAGGCTTCGAACGGACAGGTGATCTTATCGAGCGAGAGTTACGATTCGCGCAAAGGAGCCGAGGGCGGTATTGCCTCGGTCCGAAAGAATGCCGGCAACGACGCCCGCTTCGAACGCAAAACGGCGAAAGACGGCTCTGCGTATTTTGTCCTTAAAGCTTCGAACGGCGAAACCGTCGGCAAGAGCGAGATGTATAAAACAAAGGCGTCGATGGAAAGCGGCATCAAGTCCGTCCGCAACAACGCGGAATACGCGGACGTGAAAGACGCCAAGTAAGGGCGCGTTCTCTGCAAAGTAGAATTCGCTATGCGACATAGGCGGGCCTGCCCGCCTCATTTTTTGGAAGAGAATTAGAGGAAAGAGGCGCCCAATTGTTGTTATACTCAAGACATAATGCAGGTGACGATCGACATTGAACCTGGAACATATTCCCTTCTTGAGAAGATCAAGAATAAGGGGCTTTCCCTTGATGAAGTTCTCCACGAGGCTCTGGAAAAGGTCGACGCCAGTGATCATCCTCAGCGTCGTATGACATCTGACGAATGGATCGGTTCGTTGAAGTCTTGGGCGACCGGCATGCGCCTTGAATCACGAATTTCGAATGAAGACCTTAGGCGTGAAAACCTTTACGAAGACCGCACTTAATGAGTTGGCTCATAGACACGAGCGTTCTTGTAAGAACGCTAGACGCAAATAGTTCTCAGCAATCAACTGCCATTGACGCCCTCGCCCGGCTCCGTTCTCAGGACGAAACACTTTGCGTATTCGCCCAAAACTTGATCGAGTTTTGGGCAGTAGCGACCCGCCCGAAAGAAAGCAATGGCCTGGGACTTTCAGTTAAAGAGGCCCGGTCCAGGCTTGATCAGATAAAGATCTTTTTCGTTTTAAAGAGTGACGACGAAACCGTTTTCGAGAATTGGGAACGAATCGTAGATAATTACGGCGTGCATGGAAAGACGGTTCACGATGCGCGTATCGTAGCCGCAGTGCAGACTAATGGCATCATCAATATCCTAACTTTCAACACCTCGGATTTCGCCCGATACTCAGAAATTATTCAAGCTGTTTCTCCGCAAGACATTAAATGACCACCAAACGCACACGCCTCGGCATTGAGGTACTTAAGGAAGAAAAGACAAACATTCTCGCTGGCCAGCGGATCGGCTTGGTATGCAATCCCGCGTCCGTCATTCCGGACTTTCGTCACGCCGCAGACGTCTTCTTCGAGCATCCCGACATCAACCTCACGGCGCTATTCGGCCCTCAGCATGGCATCCGCGGCGACGTGCAGTACAACATGATCGAGACGCCGCACGTGCGCGATTCGCGTACCGGCCTTATGGTCTATTCGCTCTACAGCGAGACGCGCGTGCCGACCGAAGAAATGTGCGATGAGATCGACACGTTCGTCGTCGATCTGCAAGACGTCGGCTGCCGCATCTATACTTACACTTACACGATGGCGTATTGCATGCAGGCCGCGGCAAAGTACGGCAAGCGCGTCGTCGTATGCGACCGACCGAATCCGATCAACGGCGTTACGGTCGAGGGCAACGTAACCGAGAAAGAGTTCACGTCGTTCGTCGGCCAGTTCGAATTGCCGACCCGCCCCGGTATGACGATCGGAGAGATGGCGAAGATGTTCAACGAGCATTGGAACATCGGCTGCGATCTCGAGATCGTTGAGATGACGGGATGGCGCCGCGAGATGTGGCATGAAGACACGGGCCTTCCGTGGATCCTCCCGTCGCCGAACATCCCGACGATCGACACCTGCGCCGTCTTCCCCGCAACCGTACATCTCGAAGGAACCGAATTGAGCGAAGGCCGCGGCACCACGATGCCGTTCGAGCTAAACGGCGCGCCGTATATCGACCCGTACGTGTGGGCGGCCGAGCTTCGCAAGTTCGACTTTCCCGGCGTCGCTTTTCGCGAATGTTATTTTCAACCCACGTTCTCTGAGTTCAAGGGCGAGACCTGCGGCGGCGTCGCTCTCCACGTCACCGACCGAACCGCCTTCACACCCGTCGTTGTCGGTATCGCGATGGTCAAAACCGCCTACGACCTCTACCCCAACAACTTCCAGTGGCGCCAGAACGAATACGAATACGAGTTCGGCAAAAACCCGTTCGATGTCGTGTGTGGTACGGATAAGATCAGGAAAGCGATCGAGGCCGGCTCGATATTCTCGGAGCTGGAATCGCTTGCCAAAACTGACCTCGCAAACTTTGAGAACCTAAGGCGAAATTATTTGCTCTATTGATCTTGACGTAATAGTATTACTTATTGAGGTATTACTATGAAGCTAACCTCCAAATGTCAGGTTACTGTACCGCTTGCAGTTCGCGAGAAGCTCGGGCTCTTCCCAGGCTCCGAGGTTGAATTCGTGGTTGATGGAAAGTCCGCAAAGCTCGTTAAGTCGAAGAAAAAAAAAGGCGCCATGAGTCGCGGCGAGCGGATAGTCGCTCGTGCTATGGCCAATCCGGGAACGGCCAACTGGGACCTAACAACCGATCAGATAATGGCCTGGACGCGCGGATGGGGCGAAGATGATTTTGATCGATAGCAACGTGCTGCTCGATCTTTACGACGAGAGATCAGAATGGCACGAATGGTCAACCTCGGCCCTGGCGTCTGTGGCTAACGAGACGACACTTGTGATCAACCCGATCATATACGCTGAGGTTTCCATTAAATTTAAGACGCCCGCTGAGTTCGATGCTGCATTCCCACCTGACGATTTTCTTCGGCGGGCTCTCCCATTTGCGGCCGCTTTCATCGCGGGAAAGGCACACATGGAATATCGGCGTCGCGGCGGCGTTCGAGCGGCGACGCTGCCCGACTTTTTTATCGGAGCTCACGCGTTGGTTGCAGGCTGTAGAATACTTACCCGCGATCCACGTCGCTTCCGCCGATACTTTCCAACTGTGGAACTGATCGCACCATAGACTCACCTTCGAAACCTAAAAAACTCATCCAACGAATGCTTCTTTCCTTTTAGCATTCGGGACACCATTTCCATTCCAATTACTGAGAACGTGATGCCGTTGCCGCCGAAGCCGAGGACGAAATAGGCGCTGGGGAAGTTTGGATGTTTGCCAATGTAGGGCAGACCGTCTTTTGTTTCGCCGAAGGTTCCGGCCCATGCGAAATCGGTTCGGAAGGGTGTTTCGGGGAAGAGTTTCACGATCTGCTTTTCGAGCTTCGCGGCTTTTTCCGACAGCATGGCGTCGCGCTTTTCCGCGTCGATAAATTCTTCATCTTCACCGCCGATCAGCATTCGGCCGTCGTCCGTTGTGCGCAGATAAATGTAAGGGTCAGCGGTATTCCAGAACAGCATGTCGTCGAGTTTGGAAGGCCGATCGCGCGACACCTCGCCGACTATCGCATACGTCGAAAGCAGGTCGACAAATTTATCCTTAACTACCTCTACACTCTCGAAACCGTTGCAATAAATGATCCGTCGGGCGTAAATCTTGTTGCCGTGTTCGGTCAACGCGGTAACGCCGGACGGTCGATGATCGACCTCTTCGACCTCCGTTTTGTCATAGATCTTAAGGCCGCGTTTCGCGTTGTAGGCGAGCAGGTCGTGCGTAAATTGAAACGCGTCCATGCTTCCGCCCTGCTCCGACAAGATCCCGCCGTGGGCACCGCGAAGGCCGTATTCAGCTTCGATCTCGTCCGCCTCGATCCACTTGACCGGAAACCCATGTTTCTCACGCGCGGCAAACTCATGTTTTAGATCAGCGACATCTTTTTTCAGCGCGGCAAAGTAAAGCGATCTCTTTTTCTTGAACCCGCACTTCGACCTGATGCGCTTTATCAAACGGCCGAGCGTATCGATAGAATCGAAACAAGCACGATAGCTGGCCACCGCGCCTTCTTCACCGATCATCTCGATCAGTTCATATAGCGGCTTATCTATCTCGTATTGCAGCATAGAGGTCGTCGCCGAAGAGCTCCCGTGAGCGATCTCACGACGATCGACCAACATCGTGTCAAACCCATCTTCCACACATTGATGCGCGATCAGGCTGCCCGTTATACCGCCGCCAACAATCAGCACGTCGGCACGAACATCGTCGCGCAGCGATGGATATGAATTGATCAGGCCGTTCTTTACCAGCCAGAAAGGTTCGTTCGAGCGAAGTTTCATCAGGGAAAATGCCAGCTCTTTTCAAAAACTAATCAAATAGCCGGACGTATGGATCGAAAACAAAGACTTGACGCCTTTCGTTACCGGTGATTTCCTTCAAATAACCATGCTCACTCAGAATATTCACCAAATTGCCGGCAGCCATTTTGCCTAACCCGCACAGTTCCGCAACCTCGGCCCTCGTTACAACAGGGTCTTTGAAAAGATGCCTGAAAAGAGCAATCGCAGATGTGCTTCGTCGCCCGAGCCTGTCACCTAGTTCGGTTTCGAGTGTAGTTTTCAGCTCTAGGACTTTGCGAAGCGTCTCCACAGCCTGATTTGCAGTTTGTTCGACTCCGACTAGGAAATACTTGATCCAGCCGGTCATGTCATTTTTATCTCGAACCTTCGTCAAATTGTCGTAGTAAAGAGTCTTGTTCTTTTCAAAGAAAGTCGATAGATACAGCAGGGGACTTTCAAGGATATTTTCACTCACCAAGTAGAGGGTAATAAGTAAACGGCCGATTCGTCCATTTCCATCAAGGAACGGATGTATGGTTTCGAACTGATAGTGGGCTATCGCGATACGCACCAATGCGGGCACGTGAACACCCCGATTGTGGAGAAACTTTTCAAGGTCGCTCATCAGGTCGCCTACATACTGATGAGCGGGCGGTATAAATGCCGCGTCAGCTAATGACGCTCCCCCGATCCAGTTCTGACTTGAGCGAAACTCACCAGGCAGTTTTTGCTCCCCCTAACACCGTCCAATAGATCCGCGTGTGCCTCGCGTAACAGTCTCGACGATAGCGGGAGTTTGTCTAACTTTGCGGTGGCATTATTGAGCGCACTTGTATAATTTTGTACCTCGCGCCAATCGTCCCTATTTTCCGGCTTGATTTCGGATTCGGGAAGCAATGCTTCATTCATAGTCGTTTGGGTTCCCTCGATCCGACTGGAAACGACTGCTTCTTTTGTGACGTGTAGGTGGATGAAAAGATCGATGTTAGGAACTAGTTTCGCAAACGAGTTGAGTTCGCCGAGCTTAATCGAAGCGCGTTCGAGAAGTTCATTCAGTGTGCCGTCGTTCCATTGCCACTGAAGGTTGATCCTGGTAGGAACGAAATATTGGTAGTCATAGCCCTTCTCCAGATGCCCCGAAACAAAGTCTTCCAGTTGTAATCCTTCTTGATTCATAAAGTATACTTAATTTGGTCGAAGTATACTTTAACTGCCTAAAGTATACCTAGCAGGTAATAAGTATATCTTTACTTTCGCTGGTCCAACGCCTTCAGTACCCGCTCGCCTCTGGGCGACAGGCGATAACCGACTTCGAGACTCTCGGTCAATCCGAGGGCTTTTAGTTTACGGACCCACGGCTTGAAATCGGCCTGCGAGATGCCGAGGTAGTTGGCGAGCAGGCCGGAGTAGGTCGCGGGCATTGAGTCGATCACTTCGAGATACGAACGCGTCCACGCACCGCGTTTGCTGGTGCGGTCCATCTTGTGGAGCTTGGCGATGATCTCCGCAAGTTCTTCCTCACTCAGATCGTCGCTCAACCGCAGTGCGATCCGCGGATCTTCGCCGATCCATCTAACGCCGATGCGGTATATCGGATCTTCGCGGTAATTGAGGTTTTCGATCAACACGTCACGAGACTCATAGCCCGCGGCAGCCGCATCTTCTGAAGTGATCTCGTCCTCCAAAACGACCGCGACCGAATCGACACCGACCACGCCACCCTGCGTCATCTGCGTTCCGCCGGCTTTCGCACCCGGCCGCGACCAGCGCCGAAAAAGGACGGTGATCTCTCCCGTCCTAATCCGTTCTATGACCTCGTCTTTAATTAACATTACTCTTTGCCGAGCGTCCAGAGGTCGTTCGAGTAGATGAATTCGACCTGATCCGGCGTGCCGCCGTACTTGCCGCCGGTCATGTAGATCTTGTTGTCGAACACGACAGCGGCAATTCCACCTCGCGGCGACCACGGAGCCCGCTCAGCCGTCCAGGTTTTGCCGTCGCCGCTGGCAAGTACCTCACTTGCGAATCGTCCATTGCGATTGCAGCCGAGCAGCCAGATCTTGCCGTCGAAAACAATGGCCGTGTAGCCGAAGATTTCTTCACCCTTGACGATCTCATTCGTCACGAGCTTCCAATCGAGACCATCGGTCGACGACCACACGTCATTGTTCAACAGATAAAGAGTGCCGTTCAACTCAACGATCTGACTGCCGCTCCGCTTCCCGAAACCGGCCGCCTCTCGCCGCTTGGTCCAGGTAATACCGTCGGCAGAATTCCATATGTCGCCGAATTTTGTCGCCTTATCCTCGCCGCCGATGATCCAGATCTTGTCCTTGAAAACGAACGGCCGATAGAAGAATCGTTTCGGCAGATTGCTGCTCGTTGAGATCGTTTCCCACTTCTGAAAGTCGCTCGTCCGAAAGATGTCAGGCCGAAAGGTGAACTGCTCGATATTGCCGTCAAAGTATCCTAGCCCGTAGACAGCACCTTTAAACTGAACGTAGTCGAGAAAGGCGTGATTGTTGATCGCATTCGAGAGCGGCATTTTGACCCATGCTTTTCCGGTGGAACTCTGCCATGTACCGTCCGGATGGAACATGAGAAGTCGTCCGTCTATCGAGAATATCTGGAAGTTATAGCTCTTAGCCCACGGCCCCTCGTCCAGAAGCTTCGTCCAGACCATACCTCCACTGACTGCCGGTGTTGGATCGCGTAAAACTTGAGCTTGAGAACAGGCTGTCACGGTGAAGGCGATTACAACCAGGAAAACGTACCTTCTCATATGAAAACTACCTCCAGAGAATAGTTCGTCAAGCTAGGGTCGTTCGGGTATCAGCCAGGCTCCTATCAACCGCAGCCGCCTATCTTCAGCAACCCGCCGCCTTTCATCAGCGTGATCTTTTCCGAATCACCGTCCGCCTTGATATCGACAAACTTTTCGATCCGGTTAGCGTGCCCCACGTTGTAATCGTAATCTTCGTAATAGTTCGTCGTAGTCAGCACGCCGTTGACCATCTCTGTTGTCGAGCCGCGGTCGGCTCGGCCGCTGTGCCGCGAGGTGAAATTGTGAAAGACCTGAACGAAATATCGGCCCGGCTTCAGGTCCTGAAAATAGAACCGTCCCTCGCCGTTCGCGATAAGGTCGATCCGATAGCTTACCGCTTCGTTCGACATAAATATCCCAGTGTTTTTGCCTTCCTTCTTTTCCCGCAACTGATACCAGGTTTCGAGATAAGGCGTGACGGGAAACAAACTTACTCGCGCTCCGCTCGCTCTGAAGATTCCACCCTTATACTTCGTGCAGACGATGCCCTCGATGGCCGAGTTTCCACGAGCGAAAGCCGCCCGAGCAGTATCAGGGTTAAATGAGGCAGTCGAATAGAACCCACGACGCGGCTGCGGTGTCGGCTTCGTTCCGCCGAGCTGCGTATACGTTCTGCGATCGGTCTTCGCCTTCTCAAAATCCATGACCGCCTCGTAAGCGTTCGCTCGCTCGAAATAAACGTTCACCATGGTCTTCGGATCACCGTTGATCGCAGACGTAAAATCGTTGATCGCCATCGAATACTCTTCGAGATTTGCGTACGCGATACCGCGATTGAAGTAGGCGTCGAGATTCTTCGGCGACTGGTTAACGTCCAGCGTGTAGGCCGCGATCGCTCGTCGATAGTCAGCAAAAGCATCCAACGTGCGGCCTGCCTTATACTGCGCGACGCCGCGATTTAGATACACACCCGATTGCCGCGGGTCGAGCGAGATAGCCGCCGTATAATCTGCCACCGCCAACACGGCCTGACCGGCCTCGCCCCTCATGTCGCCGCGGCGGACGTAATACTTCGGGTCTTTGGGTGTAAGCTCGATCGCCCGCGTATAGTCGACGTCGGCCGTCAAATAATCTTTCTGAAGCCAGTAAATGCTCGCCCGGTTCGCGTAAAGATCGGCGTCTTTAGGGGCCAGCGAAATGCCCTTGGTAAAGTCAGCGATGGCAAGTTCGTATCGAGACGTTCTTTTGTAGACGATGCCCCGATTATTGTAGGCGTCAACGTAACGCGGGTTTAGCTCGATCGCCCTTGTATACTCGACGACCGCATCGTCATACCGGGCCGCCGTCAAATGATCGTTGCCTCTGTCGTAATGTGTTTCGGCAGCGCCGGGCTTAGACTGAGCTACGACCGACAGAAGTGCAAAAGCGGTAAAAAACGCCGCGAGAAGAGATCTTTGAAACATAGGTAAAACTTGATGAATCCCGAAGTTATGAACGAAGCCCTGATTTGAAGACGTTGGCGGGACAATAGGATGTGCCGCCAACAAATATAACATCGCGGTTTTCTAAAACCAACTACTTTTCGACTTCGACTTGCCGCCGAAGATGCTGCCCAGCACGCCGCGAACGATCGTATTCCCGATCTGTCGGCCTATCGATGAAGACGCCGACCGAGCTACGCTTTTCGTGATCGATTCAACCATCGTGTCCGGTGCTCGGGCAGCCGCACGTTCCGCCTTTTCGGCTTCCTTCTGGGCCTTCGCTTCGGCCTTGGCTTGTTCTGCCGCGGCAGCTTCGGCCGCTGATGCTTCGGCCTTGGCCGACAATATCTCGAATGCCGACTCGCGATCTACGGCCGTCTCGTATTGCCCCGCTACGAGCGATCCGGTAAGCAATCCCGCACGCTGCTCCGGCGTGATCGGGCCGAGGTGGCTCAGCGGCGGAACGATGAATCCGCGATTCACGACCGTCGGCGTGCCCTTTTCGTCGAGCATCGATATGAGCGCTTCGCCTACGCCGAGTTCCGTTATTACCTGAACGGTGTCGAGATCGGGATTTGCACGAAAACTTTTCGCCGCGATCTTTACCGCCTCCTGCTCTTTCGGCGTGTACGCGCGAAGCGCGTGCTGAACGCGATTGCCGAGCTGTGCGAGCACCTTGTCCGGAATGTCGGCCGGGCTTTGTGTGATGAAATAAACGCCGACGCCCTTTGAGCGTATCAGCCTGACGACCTGTTCGATCTTGTCGATCAAAGCCGTTGGCGTATCGTTAAATAGAAGATGTGCTTCGTCGAAAAAGAATACGAACTTCGGCTTCTCGACATCGCCAACCTCAGGCAGGTTCTCGAAGAGTTCCGACAATATCCAGAGCAGGAAAGTTGAATAGATCTTCGGCGCGTTTATCAGATCGTCTGCCGCAAGCAGGTTGACCACACCTTTGCCCGAAAGCGACTGCATGAAATCGTCCAGCTTCACGGCCGGCTCGCCAAAGAAATTGTCGCCGCCCTGCGTCTCAAGCTGCAGCAACCCGCGGCGGATCGCTCCGACTGAAGCGCCCGAGACGTTGCCGTAGGTCTTCGAGAGTTCGTCCTTATTTTCGTCCACCCACGACAGCAAGGCGTTCAGATCTTTCAAGTCGAGCAGCAGCCAGCCGTTCTCGTCTGCCGCCTTAAAGGCGATCGTGAGCACGCCTTCCTGCGTTTCGTTGAGCTGTAGCAGCCGCGAGATCATCAGCGGGCCCATCTCCGATATCGTCGACCGCAGCGGATGGCCCTGCTTTTGGAACACGTCCCACAGCGTCACTGGCAAACCCTCGAATACCGGATTCTCGATGCCGAGCGCTTTGTTCCGGTCGTCGACCTTCGCGTTCCCGCCGCCGGCTTGGCTGATGCCGGTCAGGTCGCCCTTGATGTCGGCCATAAACACTGGCACGCCGATCCGCGAAAAACCCTCTGCCAGCTTCTGCAGCGTCACGGTCTTGCCGGTACCGGTCGCGCCCGTTATTACGCCGTGTCTGTTCGCCATCTGCGGCAGCAGGTAAAACTCCGCCGCATCCTTTTTTGCTACGAGAATTGGATCTGCCATATGCAAAATAATACCTTTGCCCGCGAATAACGCGAATCACCGCGAATAGAAATCAAGACCTGTCTTATTCGCGAACATTCGCGTTATTCGCGGGCAAACTCTCTAAGCCGCCGCCGATTTATCCGCCTCGTGCGGAGCGTCGCAGTTGATCATCCAGTTGATGCCGAATTTATCGGTCAACATGCCGAACGCCTCGGCCCAGAACGTCTTATCCAGCGGCATCGTAACGGTTCCGCCGTCCGACAAGTTGGCGAAATATTCTTTCGCCTTGTCTACGTCGTCCAGCCCGATCGCCAGCGAGATGTTCCCGCCGGTCGAAAAATTCGGCGAATGAAAATCGTCGCAAAACATTATGTTCGACCCGCCGATATTCATGGTCGCATGCATTATCGCGTCCGGGCTGCCCATGTTCTCCATCGGCGAATCGCCGTATGTCTGCGCGTAAACCTCGGTCGCGCCCAGGGCCTGTTTATAAAAATCCAGAGCCTCACGACAATTGCCCCTAAACGCCACGTATGGACTCACACCTATACTCATATCATTTCTCCTTTTCGGCCTTAGGCCTTTCGTATTTCCAATTTCGTGACTTCCCCTCGCTCAGCCATTCGATCGCCGTTGCGATCCGCTTATCCCGCGTCGCATCGGTCTTCGCCTCGGCGATCCATTCCGAATATTCCCGCCTGTGAGACGGGCTAAATTTATCGAACGCGGCCTTAGCTATTTTGTTCTTAGATAATGCGGATGTTAGTTCTTTCGGAACGACGATCTCGCCTTTCGGGGACATCGTTCTCGGAACGTTGACGCCTTTCTCGTTCAGCTCCATCGCCTGTTGGATCAGTGGAACGAGCTCTTTATCTTTCGGAAGGTCCTTGACCGATGCGATCCGCGCTAGCCCCTCAAGCATCGCTTTGTTACCGGATAGTTCGCCGGTTTTCAAAAGAGCCTCTTTCCAGAACATGAATTTCACATGCTCCTTGAACGCCGCGAATCCGCACAAAATGCCCTTGTGTTCGAAAGCAGGCATGCTCCACTTCAGCGACTCCTTCACGTCTGGACACGTCTTGTGAACCAGCTTCCGCAGGTGTTCAAGTATCGGGCGTGCAAAATCTCGCGACTTCTCAATGTAAGCGTCGATTCTCTTGTCGAACTCAGGCATGATCTCCGGCTCGCGTCGTCAAAGGGCGGACTATTTAGATCGGCGCAGATTATATCCGATTTTGACCAGAGCTTCCTCTTCTGTTCGTGAATTTTTTCGTGCGTTTCGTGTTTTTCGTGGATCCTGTTTCTGTGCTTTGTGGTTCGTGTCTCCGGTTCCGTGTTGTGCGATCGTCAGCCGACGATTACTTCCGAAGTTCCTTCCTGATCACCAGCTTCAACCCCGACCACTGCTCATCAACCGCGCAAACCTTCACATCCACCAGCCCGAGCGGCAACGCACCCTCGCGGATCGTATCTTCGGTGATCTCGGTCGGCAGCTTGGCCGCCTTCTTATACCACGAAACCCAGATCATCCCGTCCGGCTTGATCACGGTTCGAGCCTCGTCCAAAACCCGAAACAACTCATCCCGCGAATTGGTGAAAATATGAAGCAGATCAACCGCCGAGGCAGAAACACGATCGTCAGGGAGTGTGTCCAAAGCGGCCGAGGCAGAAACACGACCGTCTGTGAGCGTGTCCAACGCCGCCATACTGAGACCGTCCGGCAGCGGCTCGACCAGCCCGGCATAATCACCCGGATAACCCATCACCACGACCTTCATACCAGGCTTTATCCCCAGCTTCTTCGCCAACGGCGTCCCCGAATATCCTGCTGTTTTCATAGGTCGTAAAATGCAGAAGCCCGCACGTTAGTAAGGGCTTAACGTTCAACCAAGCCATAAGGCGTCGGTTGGCTCAAAACTCGAACAAAGCCGAGTTCGGTTATTGATGAGGTTGCAAGCTGGGTCTTGCCTTTCGCGAGTGTTGCCTGATAGGAGTTCACGCGATATCCGACCGCAATGATTGCATCGAGGTTATAGAAATCAATTTCTCGTTCAACGTCCCGATTTCCCTCGCGTTGAACTATTCGAATTTTTCGAATAGTTGAATCGGACCGTAATTCTTCAGAGGCAAAGATTTCTTTCAGATGATAATTGACGGTGTTAACTTCGACGCCGAAAAGCTCGGAGATCAGCTTTTGTTGAAGCCAAAACGTTTCTTCCTCGTAGCGAAGCGACACCTTCGTTTGCCCGTCCGGTGAGTTATATAGAATGAGGTCGAAATCTTGCTTCCCGGTTTCGTTCATCTCCTTACCTTTCCACTCTTATCGCGATCATCTGTTCCCACTTAGCAGAGCGCGTTCTTAATTCTTTCATATGTCCGTTTTACCAGATACATGATCGAAAGCCGTGGCAGCGCGTTCTTGATCTTGAATAATATCCATCGATACGCGGCTTGCAGGTAATCCATGAAGGAAAGGACCGGAGAGCTCGTAGCCGCAGCATGAATCGCGGAGCGATTTCCCCACACGATCAATCCCGAAAATGCCGCGAACCACATTGCAAGATGAGCCTTCAGATAAAAGCCTAGTTCTCCGATCAACCACCACATCGCGGCGACCGGCCGGGGCGAATATTCGCCGTACCACCGAGACAGCTTGCGAGATACGCGCTCGCCGAACGATAGCGGAGGCTTTTTCTTCGGCAGCGGCTCGTACGCCGGACCGCCGCTAACTGTCCGGGTCGATGCTTCCCATCCTTCTTTCGACTTCGGCCACCGAAACTTCGGGTACATTCGGCGAATGTCGGCCCATGCGTATTCGCGCGTTCCGACGAAAAAGCCGTTGCCGTATATCTCGCGCCAATAGTAATTCATGTCGCCAAGTTTTTCTTGTGCGACCAACAGTGAATACAAGGCGTCGCTGCCGGCTTTTGTATGCGGATATTTTTCTACTATTTCTTGATAGACCAGAATCGCCAGTGCGAGCGTATCGTGATGTTTCGAATAGTCGAACATTATCTGCGACTCGTTCGGCTGTCGTCCATTTTTCCCGACTGACAGGTCGTAAAGATGATATATGCGCACACCGCCCCAAAGGCTCGGGTTGTAGAAAAGAAGCGTGTCCGCGTCGTAAAAATAGCTCGCATATTGATACATCGCCTCAGCCTTCGCTTCATCCCCTTGGGCAGCGGCTACCTTTTTTTCAAGTTGCTCAAGGATATCTATGGTCTGCAGGTCCTGCATCACCCAGCCCGATCTGATCGCCGAATCGTCGTCGTACGAGGGTTCCTTAGAGTACCTTCGGCTTCGTCCGTAAATGTCGTTGCTTTCGACGGGCCTGTATTCGGTACGGACGCGATTAAGCGTTTGCCGTGCCTCGCTCCAGCGTTTTTCACGCATGTATCTTAGCCCAAGCGAATACAACAGCATTTCCCGTTGAGGCAAAACTTGATGATCATCAATGAACTTTGCAAGGCGGTCGGTTGGCATCAACACATCTAGGAAGTAAGCAATGTCTTCCCTGTATTCCAGCAACAGATACTGTTCCAATGCTCCTTCAAGATCACCTTCGTCTTCCGCCGTGATAGCGAGCAATCGCCGGGCGCCACGGGTTAGCTTAGATTTTGGGAACTCAATGACAAGTTTAGTGAAAGTAAGCCTGGCGCCCTTCAGATTGCCGGAAGCATGCTGAGCGGAACCCACGATCCACGTTGCCTGTGCTCGCACTTCGCCGTCAATGCCCAACGCCAAAGCCTTTTTGCCATTAAATTCAGCCTGTTTCCAGTTCTGCAGTTCCAGGTTTGCCTGAGCTATTCTCAAAACGAACCCGCCGCTTATTCGGGTTGCTGGATAACGCTTCATCATTGCCGAAGCAAACCGGACCGTTCGTTCAAGCTCATGTTTCCCGCGGCTTGTCGCATTTGCTACTTCCGTTTCTCGAGATCGCTTCGACTCTGAATCAGACCCGTACCATGACTCTACCTCTCGATACGTAAGGTCGATCGCGTAGTTGTAAATGCGGTGGTACGCGTAAGCCAGCGCAGCATTCGCGTCCGATTCGATTAGCGCCTCGGTTCGGTCTAGAACATCGTCAGAATAGCTGTGGCCGATCAACTGAAGCGACTTCTTTGCTTCCAGCCGCGCATTTCGGTCAGCGGGATCGCCAAGCATTCTGTAATATTCCGAGAGAGCTTCGGCTCGCTCGCCGCCTTGTGCAAGCATGAATGCCAGCCAGCCGCGCACATCAGTTCTGTAGCGGCCGTTTGGAAAGTCTCGCTGCAGGTCGCGAAGGGCCTTTACTGAACGCGTCCACATTTCATCTCGGCATCGTTCCGCGGACTCGGGTTGTTGCAGATCGAAAGCCTCGCCGAAATTATCGACCGGATAATCCCCGCAACCCGCATGCTCGAATGCGTAGCTTTGCCCCATCAATATTCGCGCGGCCATGAATTTTGCCGCCTCATTCTTCTCGCTTTTTGGAAAGCTCCTAACATGATCGACGAAAGCGGCCAGCGCTTCTTCGGTCTTCTTATCCTTATACAGTCCGGCAGCATGCAAATAAGCCCAGTTGTCGGCAAGTCGGGGGTCGGATCGCGCCGATTCTGCAGTTTGCTCGGGTCGGCTTTCATCATGGGCGATTCGGCTGGCAACATAGTCCTTCACGGATTCAAGCTTGGCTCCGCGGTCGAGTTCTTTCATTGCATCGACGAGGTCGTACGCGGAGTTTCGACGCTCCTGCCGGTCACCATCTTCGTCGATCGAACGGCTAGCCGTGAGCGATAGATATTCTTCAAGCCCGACTCTCGCGGCGCGCATCTCACCTTTGCCGATAAGCTCGGTTGCCTGTTCCCATACAAGCGAAGACTTTGAAGGCTGATCACTGCTTGAACCCGAGGGTTCGGTCGACCATTCGTTCCAAGTTGACTCGCCGTTGGCGATCTCTCTGTCTTTCTCTGCGTCGTAGCTGATAGGCAGCGGTGGAAGTCGATAGAATCCGCGTCCGTAACGCTCACTGTTAAATCGGACCGATTCGTCCGACGAAAAGTACCATCCACACGCCATTGCGGCGGCGGTAAAGGCGGTCAAAACTCCGGCCGCCAGAAGCAAATTACGCAGTCGAATTTTTACCCAGCTTTTGGCAACGCGAGTCATGATTCTACTCTCCCGTGAATTTAGTGATATCGATACTCTTTCGAACGAGCTGTCCGCTGTCCAAGCGCATAGAAACCGTCGCTTGTAACGGCGCGAGGCGAGCCGTAATGCTTGTGGTCGCTATGTCGCCTGCTATCCAAGAACGACTGCGAAAGCGAAGGGTGTTTGCCCGCTTTCTTGAGCACGGCGTGACGTCCTCTCCATGAGTGCAGAGCCATTCAAAACTCGTGAATCCTTGGCCGAGCCCAACACCTTTTATGCTTTCGGGTTGCACCGCGAGATCAAGCATGAATGCTTCATCGTTGAGTTCAGAACGGGTTGTTCCGGTGTTCTCGGCGATAAGCCGGAAACTCCCGCCTTCTTCCATCCGAACGGCCACTTCCGTTGACGGGATAGCCGGCTCGTCTTTCAAAGCACTCGCGATCTCACGAATTTTGAGGGCGGTTCGATCCCCGTCAGTGGGTAGGCGAAAGATCGTGATTCCTTTTAGATATTTCCCCCCGTTATCTCGAACCGCTGCCGCACTTGCGCGAAGCGACGCATGACTCGGTATTTCGAGCATGAGTGTCTCGCCGCTCCTTATGATCGTGCCATCGATGACAGCATCTTGTTTGGATCGGTAGAGGTAGAAGGTTTCGCGTGATGAACCGGCATTGGTCGTCACGAGCTCAAGCTGATCGGACGACGCCGCCAAAGAGGGATCGAAGTCGCCACGGATCTCGACAAGTTCGCCATCGGTATCGAACAGTGCCGCGTAGCCATAAGCCGATAACCCGGCATTAAACGGACGACCAAGCCGGGCGGCTCCTGAAACAATTGCCGCGACCTCCTTAGACGTCGAGACAGCCGAACGTTCTCCTAACTGTTTCGGCCGTGTGAGTCCATAGCATTGCGGTATCCAAAGATCCACCTGCTCAAGTACGGACGGCAGCGACGCAGACCCGATCCACGTGGGAAGCCCCGTGATAGAAAGAATTGTTCCTTCAGGAAGTTTCGTTCGGAGTGTCGAAAGCAACTCCGCGTAGCTCAACAGCCTGCCCGTCGGTACATCAAGATCGAGTTGAATTCCACCGACTTTTGAGCCTCGGCTCTCAGCTTCGATTTTGTCCCGTCGGTAAACTTCAGCAATAAAGGCGGCTGTTGCTCCGGGATCCAGATCCTTCCAGTTCTCGAGCAAACCGCGCGTCGCGTTGTATGCCAGGTGTGTTTCGATTCCCGTCGGGGTATCGCCGAGCGGAGCCCTTATCCTGACGGTTGAGCCTTGAGCAAGGTCCAATTGTCCGGCCCGCAAGTAGATAGTGTTCGCTTGTAGTGAGTCTTTCGCGGCTCGTACCGCATCGCTGGAGGGGTTTTGATTTCGCCAAGCCCAAAAGGAAATAGGGATTTCTTCCGGCTTCCACGCCGCCGGACGATCAAGTTGCCCAAAGTAGAAGAGTGCCGCCACGAACAGCCCGGCAGCGAGAGCGAGGATACTTGTTTTCAATGACTACGACCCGATACCTTGATAAATCGTGATGAGATTGTACGCCCAACTTTTGTAAAGTCAATAACTATTTTCAATCGAATAGACAAATTTTTCTTAAGGCTAATTTCAGACGGCGCCCGAACTTAAAATGCTAGCCATAGCCCACGAGTTTTACCGATAGCGGTGGCTCACAAAGCTTGAAGCCGAAGATCAATCGTCCTTCCTTTTTCGAAGGCGTTTGGGGCCGGAGACGTTGATGGTTTCGGAGAGTTTTAGGTAGAGGTTGCCGATTGCGTCGGTGCTGGGGGTGAGGAATTTTACGGTGCCGGGGACGCGGATGTTGAAGTGTTTGCAGAATGGTCCGGCCCAGAGGGTGCGGGACGAGTGTTGAGTGTCTTTGAATACGAACGCGTTGGTGGAAGTTATGGCGTCGGTCTTTTCAAGGATGATCATGTCCTTTGCCCGGTTGTAGTAGAGATAAACCCCGAACGGCCGGCCCATCATCTTATGTGCTTTCGCATTCAGGAAGATCCGTCCCTTGCGGTCGATCGTAACGTGGACTCGTTCTTTGTAAGACAGCGTCGGCCCGCCCATGAATTTTTCACATTGTCTGTCTATCGTATGCATATTTTTTGGTCGAGTGCCGTAGCAGCACGTATGTTGCATAAATAGCACGCCTTGTTTTATGAAGTCAAGCTTTTTCATCTGGACTCATTCCTGTTCTGTAGTGAAAAGATCCTGACGAACGAACCACAGATCAAGAAGACGAAGAAGAACAGATCTGATCCGGAACCAAAGACAAAAGACCAAAGATCGGAAACCAAAGACCAAAGATCAAAGATCAAAAACCAAAGCGAATATCACCGATCACTTTCGCCGCCATCGGATTATCCATCACATCCATGGGCACTTTCGGCACTATCGTGAAAAACGGGTCGAAAACGGTCGAAAAAAATGCTGCGCCAAACGTAAAAAAGCTGCGCCAAACAATCAAAACTTGTGCGCTGGAGATAGTTCGGCCATTTTCCGGAGTCGCTTTACGCGCAATTATCCGGTACGCGCCCGGTTGATAAATCATTCCTATTGCCGGATAATCGAGAGTTTTGATATCCCGCCCCGACAAGGCCTTGTTATCGTTCGTGTAAATTCGTGATCGCTGGTGTTTATTGGTGGATAAGCCGAAGATGTTTATCCACGAAATACGCGAAACACGATGATAGATCGCACGGATAAAGGCATCGTCGAGGCTAATTTAAGACAACAATATGAACAGTTACGTGATCTATCTTGTGCCCGCGTTGGGCTTGGTCGGGCTGGCGGTAATGGCTTGGAAATCGGCTTGGGTGGGCAAGCAGGACGCCGGCGACGACAAGATGCGGGAGCTCTCAGGCTATATCGCCGACGGAGCGATGGCGTTCTTAAAGGCCGAGTGGAAGGTGCTGAGCATCTTTGTGCTGATAACTGCGGCTCTGCTCGCATATTCGGGCACGGTCCATGAGATCGGCGGACGCCAGATCCATTCGCACTGGATAATCGCAGTTGCGTTCATCGTAGGAGCAGTCTTTTCAGCGACAGCTGGATACATCGGGATGAAGGTCGCGACGAAGGCCAACGTCCGTACGACGCAGGCGGCTCGGACGAGCTTGAAGCAGGCGTTAAAAGTTTCGTTCACGGGCGGTACGGTGATGGGATTGGGCGTCGCGGGGTTGGCGGTGCTGGGCCTCGGCGGGCTGTTCATTTTGTTCCTCACGATGTTTGCGGGCCTGGGAGCGAATCAGGTTCGAACCGCGATCGAGGTGCTGACCGGATTCTCGCTCGGAGCCGAATCTATCGCCCTGTTCTCACGAGTAGGCGGCGGCATCTACACGAAAGCCGCTGACGTAGGAGCGGATCTTGTAGGTAAAGTAGAAGCGGGCATTCCCGAGGACGACGTCCGGAATCCGGCGACCATCGCGGACAACGTGGGCGATAACGTCGGAGACGTTGCCGGCATGGGCGCGGACCTGTTCGGATCGTATGTTGCGACCATCCTCGCGACGATGGTTCTCGGCCAGGAGATCAGGGTTACAGACAGCTTCGGCGGGCTTTCGCCTATCCTTCTGCCGATGGTCATCTGCGGCCTGGGCATTGTTTTCTCGATCATCGGCACGTTCTTCGTACGCATCAGCGACGAGAAATCCAACGTCCAAACGGCTCTCAATCTCGGCAACTGGTCTTCGATGATCCTGACGGTCGTCGCGTCGTACTTTGTTGTCCAGTGGCTGCTGCCCGAAGGGACGCTGACGCTCCGTGGAGTTCCGTTCACGAAAAATGGCGTGTTTATGGCGATCGTAGTGGGAACGATAGTCGGGGCAATTATGTCCGCGGCCACCGAATACTACACCGCCATGGGCAAGAAACCCGTCAATTCGATCATCCAGCAATCCATCACCGGCCACGCCACCAACATCATCGGCGGCCTCTCAGTCGGCATGAAATCAACGGTCATCCCGATCCTAACGCTGGCTGCAGGTATCGTTGCCTCATACTACTTTGCGGGGCTATACGGGGTGGCAGTGGCGGCAGCGGGAATGATGGCAACGACGGCAATGCAGTTAGCAATTGATGCCTTTGGCCCCATCGCCGACAATGCCGGTGGCATCGCCGAGATGTCCCAACTGCCCCCGGAAGTCCGCGAACGCACCGACAACCTCGACGCCGTCGGCAACACCACCGCCGCAACCGGAAAAGGTTTCGCCATCGCGTCGGCAGCCCTAACATCCCTAGCGCTGTTCGCAGCCTTTGTAGGAATGGCAGGAATCGATCGGATCGATATCTACAAGGCGAACGTGCTTGCGGGCTTGTTTGTGGGCGGGATGATCCCGTTTATCTTTTCGGCCCTGTGTATCCAGGCGGTAGGTAAAGCTGCGATGGATATGGTGCAGGAAGTGCGCCGTCAGTTTCGCGACATTCCTGGAATTATGGAATATCAGGCAAAGCCGGAATACGATAAATGCGTCGCCATTTCGACCCAAGCGTCGATCCGGGAAATGATGCTGCCGGGGGCGATCGCTTTGATCACGCCGGTCATCGTTGGTTTTGCTTTTGGGCCTGAAGTTCTGGGCGGCTTGCTTGCGGGTGTTACGGTGTCGGGCGTACTGATGGGAATCTTCCAAAACAATGCCGGCGGTGCTTGGGACAACGCTAAGAAGTCGTTCGAGAAAGGCGTCGATATCAACGGCGAGATGTACTATAAGAAGTCCGAACCGCACAAGGCTTCGGTTACGGGCGATACCGTCGGTGATCCCTTCAAAGATACTTCGGGACCGTCGATGAACATACTTATCAAGCTAATGTCTATCGTAAGCTTGGTCATCGCTCCTTATATTTACGGGATCGGCGGTTAGGTCTTAGGTTTAGATCGACTTAGGGCTGCGAAGATGAATTCCTCGCGGCCCTTTTATATTCGACCGGTTAGTTTTTCGATCACCAAAATTACACCGTACGTTAGTGCAGCGATCAAAGCGGCCATCGGGATAGTCAGGACCCAAGCCCAAACGATTCGACCGGCAACGCCCCACTTGACAGCCGAGAACCGCTTCGCCGATCCGACACCGACGATCGACCCGGTGATCGTGTGAGTTGTCGAGACGGGAATACCCGCTGCGGTCGCACCAAAAAGGGTGATCGCCCCAGCCGTTTCAGCACAAAATCCGCCGACCGGCTGAAGCTTGACGATCTTCGTACCCATCGTTTTTACGATCCGCCAACCGCCGGAAAGCGTTCCTAATCCAATGGCCGCATGGGCCGAAAGAACTACCCACAAAGGGACATCCGGGAGTTTACCGCCCGCTTCCATCTGCAGATATCCGCCTGCGACTAAGGCGATCGTGATCACTCCCATGGTCTTTTGAGCGTCGTTTCCACCGTGGCCAAGCGAATAAGCTCCGGCTGAAAAGAGCTGGCCGATGCGGAATGCTCTATCGACCTTGTTGACCGACACCTTATGGAAGATCCAATAAACGGCGACCATCAAAGTAAAACCCAGAGTCATACCGATCAAAGGCGATAGAACGATAAATGTTAGCGTTTTGATCCAGCCCGCGGCCTTCAGAACTAACAGCGGGTTGTCGAAACCCGATTGATATATGAATGCAGTCATCGCCGCTCCGGCATAAGCGCCGACAAGCGCGTGTGAGCTTGAGGTAGGTAAGCCGAGATACCAGGTGATCAGGTTCCAGATCGTAGCGCCGAGAACGCCGGCCAAGAGAACGAAGAGTTGATCGCCACCCTGGATCTTTGTTATGTCGACCATGTCACCGCCGATCGTTTTTGCTACGGCAGTGCCAAAGACGAGAAATGCGATGAAGTTGAAGAATGCGGCCCAAGCCACGGCGACGCCGGGCGACAAAACACGAGTCGCTACAACGGTGGCGATCGAGTTAGCGGCGTCGTGAAAGCCGTTGACGTAGTCGAAAATAAGCGCGACTACGATGATCAGAACGACCAAGCTGAAGGCTGCAGATTGTCCATCCATATCGGTCGTTAGTTGTGCTTAAGTACAATGCTCTCGATGATGTTTGCGACGCTTTCCGCACGGTCAGTAGCGTTTTCAAGGATCTCGTAAAGCTCTTTCAGTTTGATCACCCTGATCGGATCGCTTGCATCCTTAAAGAGTTTGCCGATGGCCTGAAAATACACGTCGTCCGCTTCGTTCTCGAGCCGATGGATCTCGACGAAGTGTTGACTAATACCCGTCGGCTTATTGAGGATGGCCACGGCGCTCTTTATCTGGACGCCCAGATCGCGAATTATTCTCGCAAGCTGCTTGGCTTCGTCGCTGTATTCGCGAATGTCGTACATTACGATCGCCCGAGCCCCTGCGTCGATATAATCGCAAATATCATCGAGCGCGACGGCGAGCGTATATATGTCTTCGCGATCGAATGGCGTGATGAACGACTTGTTCAGTTTGGTGGTGATCTCATGCGTAAGCGAGTCGCACGCGTGTTCAACGTCCTTTATACGCTTCGTAAATGACGTTAGATCGGAGCCATCAGCGGCCAGCATCTCCATCAGGATAGTCGATGCCTCTTCGATCTTTCCGGCGATCTCGGTAAAAAGAGTGAAATATGCGTCTTCACGCGGCAATAAGCTGAAAGCCATGTGTTATGTGCGGTATCTCAGAAAGAATTGGAACGAAACTGCAATAGCATAATGCGGAAAGCCGCCCGATGTCCAACACGAGCGGCCCGGCATTTTACACGAATTGTGTTACGGAAAAGTTAGCAGAGCATTAAATCAAGCGGCTGTGCTTAATAAACGCGGCCTCGCGAAGATAGACATTCAGTTCGCAGATATCTTTAACATAGTCGCCGATGCGTTCAAGATGTTTTGCGACGAACAACAGATGCGCGGCTCCGGTCGTTGCCGATGGATTGTCGACCATCATCTCCAACAGTTCGTTAAAAACACGCTTGTAGCTTTTGTCTATCTCTTTATCACGTTCGATGATGTCCCGCGATAGTTGAGAATCTTCGTTGGTAAACGCATCGAGCGCTGATCGTAGCATCTCTGTCGCCGTCTGAGCCATGATCGGGAAGTCGACGTAATTTTTAACGAGCGGCTCGATGTTGATGATCAAGGCGGCCTCGGCGATGCTTCCGGCGTGATCGGCGATGCGTTCCAAGATCGGGGTGATCTTCGCTACAGAGATCACGAATCGCAGGTCGTGTGCGGCCGGATGCTGAAGAGCCAGAATCTCGATTGACAGCCGATCGATCTCAAGCTCCATCTGGTCGATAATCTTGTCTTCTTCTAAAACCTGTTTCGCGAGAACGCTGTCGCGCTCGACCAGCGACTGCATCGCACGCTGAACCGCCGATTCGGTCGCGCCGCCGAGCAGCAAGATCTTATCCCGCAGTACATCTAATTGTTGATCTATGATCCGATGATCCATTTTTACCTATCCAATAAAGACTATAAACGCAAAGCTCCCTACGATAACAGCAAACTTTAACCGAATCTACCGGTTATATAATCTTCCGTCATTCTATCGTCCGGATTCTGAAACATTTTCTCGGTCTTGTTGTATTCGATGAGCTTGCCGAGCATAAAGAACGCTGTTCGGTCAGAAACGCGTGACGCCTGATGCATATTGTGGGTAACGATTACTATCGTGTAGTCGCGCTTGAGCTCGACGACAAGTTCCTCGATCTTCTGCGTGGCGATCGGGTCGAGCGCCGACGCGGGTTCGTCCATCAAGATCACCTCAGGCTGAACCGCTAATGCCCGAGCTATACACAATCGCTGCTGCTGTCCGCCAGACAGCCCGAACGCCGAAGTATTCAAACGGTCTTTAACCTCGTTCCACAATGCGGCGTCGTGAAGGGCCTTTTCCACTCGCTCGTTCAGATCCGTCTTGCTGGTATGAATACCGTTGATGCGAATGCCGTAGGCGACATTTTCGAATATTGACTTCGGGAAAGGATTCGATTTCTGGAAAACCATTCCGACCTTTCGTCGAAGCGCTACAACGTCCGTGCCCGGCGCGTAGATGTTCTCGCCGTCGATGATCACGTCTCCCGCAACGCGTGCGATCGGGATCGTGTCGTTCATTCGATTAAGCGTACGAAGAAAGGTTGATTTACCGCAGCCTGACGGTCCGATGAACGCGATCACCTCACGCTCGGGCACCTCAAGCGAGATGTCGTACAAAGCCTGCGCTTTTCCGTAGAAGAAATTCAGATTTGAAACTCTGATCTTATTTTCCATCGATCCATTTAACGAGCGGCTAGTATCTCCGCTTCGTCACGGTTCTCACCAAAACATTAATAATTAAGATAGTGCCGACCAGAATAAGCGTCGCGGCCCAAGCCATTGCGTGCTCAACCTCGAAAGGCCCGGTCGCGTAATTGAATATCTGCACGGTCAGCGACGACATCGGCTGGTCGAGATAGTAATTGTAAAATCTACTGTTCAGCGCCGTGAACAGCAGCGGAGCCGTTTCGCCGGTAACGCGGGCGATGGCAAGCATTGCCCCAGTTGCTATCCCCGACGCAGCGGCCGGCAGCACAATATTCCACGAAACGCGCCATTGCGGAGCTCCGAGAGCCAAAGCCCCTTCGCGCATCGAACTCGGCACGAGCTTGATCATTTCCTCGGTGGTACGTGCGACGATCGGTATCATTATGACCGCCAGTGCTAATCCGCCCGCTAGTCCAGACTGTCTGCCCATCGGCAATACCACCAGCGTGTAGATAAAGATGCCGATGATGATCGAAGGGATCCCGATAAGCGTATCCGCGACGAACCGGATCGTGTTTCCGTACCAGTTCCTTCCGTATTCGGCCAGGTAAACGCCCGCAGCGATACCGACAGGAAGTCCGATCACGGCGGCAAGCAGCGTCATCATCGCCGAACCTAGTATTGAGTTGCCGATCCCACCGCCCTCTCCCACTGGTTTCGGCGTATCGGTCAAAAACTGGAAATTGATCGACGAAAAGCCGCGTATCGCAATGTAGCCGATAATGAGAAGCAGAAGCCCGGTGACGAACGCAGCACAGATCGCCGTAAGGCTCGTCATTAAAGTATTGACGAGCCGCCGTGTTCGATCTTTTGGAGTTGCGGTTATTGCCATTGCCTAAGCCGCTTTCCCGTTTCGGCTTGCCACTCCCATCACAAGAATTTTTGCGAACGCATTAACAACGAATGTTACGAGGAAAAGCACCAGACCGATCTCGATAAGTGCGCTCAGATAAGTTCTGTCGGTAGCCTCGGCAAAGTTTGCCGCAAGCAGAGATGCGATGGTATTGGCCGGTTCGAATAGTGAAGCCGAGATCTGCGGTGAGTTGCCGATCACCATCGTGACTGCCATCGTTTCTCCGATCGCCCGACCGAGGCCGAGCACGACAGCACCCGCGATTCCAGATGCCGCGTTGCCGAGCACGATCGTTGTCGTTTCCCACTTGGTCGCACCGAGTGCAAGAGCCGCTTCACGCTGCGTCGTCGGCACGGCTTCAAGAACGTCGCGAACGACAGCCGTGATGATCGGAGTGATCATCAGGGCGAGGATGATCCCGCCCGTAAGCATACCGATACCCGTGACGCGTCCCTGAAATAAGGGAATGAATCCGAGATAACCTTGAAGCACCGGCCCAAGATACTCGCGAATAAACGGCGCCAGTACAAAGATTCCCCATAGGCCATAAACCACTGATGGGATCGCCGCGAGCAGTTCGACCATGAACGCGATCGGCTTGGCTATGCCTTTCGGCGCCTGCTCAACCAGAAAAATGGCAATGCCAAGCGAGATCGGGACGGAGATTATCAGTGCCAGAACAGACGATACTAGCGTGCCGTAAATGAACGGTAATGCACCAAACTCCTCCTGAGCAGGTTTCCACTCGCTGCCGAAGAGAAAGCCGATTCCGAAGCGTCCGATCGTCGGCATCGCGTTCTGCACCATCATCACGAAGATGCCCGCGACGATCAGCAGTATGCTGGTCGCCGCGAGTAGCAGAACGGCTCGAAATATTTTGTCGCCCAGGGCGCCGGTCTGTGCCAACTTATTGCCTCAGTGCTTTGCCGCCGGCGGTCATCGAGTTGATCTTCGACTCAACCTTCTTTACTACCTCGGCCGGAAGAGGTGCGTAATGCAGGTCTTTGGCAAACTTTTCGCCTTCGTGAGTTGCCCACCACAAGAAATCGACGATCGCTTTACCTTTGGCAGCATCAGCCTGCTCTTTGTAGACAAGAATGTACGTATAGCTTGCGATCGGATACGCCGCGGCTCCGTCAGCGTCGGTTATCTGCGTACGAAGGTCGTCGGGCATGGACGCAACTGAGCCCGCGGCTGCGGCAGCGACGCTTTCAAGGGATGCTTCAACAAACTGCCCTGCTTTGTTTTTTACCAAAGCTGTCGGAAGCGAGTTTGCCTTCGCGAATGTAAGCTCGACGTAGCCGATAGCATTCGGGGTCTGCTTCACCTGGCCCATCACGCCATCGTTACCTTTTGCGCCAACTCCGACGCCGGTTATCCAACTCGGCTGCTTGTTCATTCCGACCTTTGTTTTCCAGTCCGGCGATGTCTTAGACAGAAAGTCAGTGAACACCGCCGAAGTGCCGCTGGAATCAGCCCGATAAACCGGAAGAATATCAGCATCAGGTAGTGTTAGGTTCGGGTTATCTTTCTTCAATCTTTCGTCGTTCCACTTTTTGATATTGCCGAGATAGATGTCCGAGATCGTTTGACCGGTGAGCTTGAGCGGTTCTTTCACACCTTCTAAATTGTAGGTAAGCACGACGGCGCCGAGGACGGTTGGAATATGCAGTACCTCGCCGCCCGCCGACTTCAAATCTTCGTCGCTCATCGGATCGTCAGACGCGCCAAAGTCGGCGGTTTTGGCTAGCAAGGCCTTCTGCCCGGCTCCGGATCCCGTCGCCTGATAGTCAATACGAATGTTCGGATTTGCCTTACCGAATTCGCTGACCCATTTCTCATAAATAGGCTTAGGAAAGCTTGCTCCCGAACCCTGCAGTTGCAGCGATCCGCCGGGAGCAGTAGTTCCCGGGCCTTCGCCCAGCTTCTGCCCGCTGCAGCCGAAAGAAAGGATCACCGAAGCGATCAAAAACAAAGCTATTAAATTCTGACTTCTAAACATTGTCCCATTCATTAAGTTATCTCCGATAAAGGCTTTCGAAGCCTGATTATAGGGAATCCCAGCCTTGAAAAAGTTAAATTACAATTAAATTAGCGCTCACCTGAAATCGGCTCGGCCAAGATTTAACATCCCGTTAACACCGAAGTAACACGCGAGTAATAGGATTTTCGGTTCAACTGCCAATTATCCTCATATGGACCTTGTAAATGATCTAAGCAGCGACGTTGCGATGGCAGTTTTTGTCGAGGGCCGACTTCGTCAAAAGCTGGAAGCACGAGATGCGAAATCGTTTATTGCTCTCCTCGAAGCGGAGTTGACACGTATCTCCGGTGAAAACACTCAACCGGAACCCTCGACGCTGCCCGCAGCTGTATCGCACTGACTGGCCTAGAGTTATTCCTGCCATATCTGACCGTTCCGCAAATCAGCAAATGGTGTTATTCTAAGGCTCCCATAACTGGTCTCAGTTTTGCTGTACATCTTGCAAAGCGAGGTGAAATTCGCCTCGACATCTAGGAGGGTTGTAATGAATCAATACGCTATCCGCAGACGGCTCACAGTTGCTTTTACCCTGTGGGCGATTCTTCTGCTTCCGCTCTCGGCGATCGCTCAAACGAACGTCAAGATGCCAAAGAACAAGTATAAGATCCAGGACGACGTAAAAATCGGGGCAGACGCTTCGCGCCAAGTTGAACAGCAGTTTCCGATCTTGAACGACAGACAGACTCAAGCTTACGTAGAGAGGGTCGGCGAACGTCTCGTTGACGCGATTCCGGCCGAGTTTCGCCAGCCCGCTTTCGACTATCGATTTCAGGTAGTGAATGCTCGGGATATTAACGCGTTCGCATTGCCCGGCGGGCCAATGTATGTCAACCGCGGCATGATAGAGGCGGCAAAGAACGAAGGTGAGATGGCGGGCGTGATGGCCCATGAGATCAGTCACGTTGCCCTTCGCCACGCGACCGCTCAGCAAACAAAACTTAACAGTCCGTTGAACCAGATCCTCGGTATCGGAGCGGTGCTGGGCGGAGCGATCCTCGGCGGCGGCACGGGAGCCCAGATCGGCCAGATGATCGCGGCGGGTAGCTTTTTGCGTTACAGCCGAGACTATGAGACCCAGGCGGATATTCTCGGAGCACGGATAATGGCCGATGCGGGATACGATCCTCGAGACCTTGCAAACATGTTTCGCACGATCGCCGGCGAAGGCGGTGGACGCGGCCCCGAATGGCTTAGCAGTCACCCTGACCCGGGTAACCGTTTCCAAAAGATCAACCAAGAAGCTCAGTATCTCAATGTTTCGCCGAACCCGATCAAGGTCACGCAGGAATTCTCGCGAACCCAAGAGCGGCTTCGTGCATTGCCGCGGGCAAGATCGATGGCCGAGATCGAGAAGGACGTTAAGTCAGGCAGCACTACTAGCAATCCCACCGCTAACGGACGCTATACGAACAACGTTCCCTATCCTTCGACGAGATATCGCAGCTATCAGAGCGGAAACTGGATAAGAATGAATGTTCCGAGCAACTGGGAAGAGTTTTCAGGACAAAGCGATGTCACATTCGCTCCGCAAGGCGCCTACGGCAATCAGGGCATCACTCACGGAGCAATGGTCGGTATCTATCGCGCCCGGGGCGGATCGCTCGACCAAGCTACGCAGGATTATGTAGATGGATTAGTGCAGGCGAATCCCTATCTAAGGCAGCAGGGCGGTTTTTCACGAGCAACAGTTGCGGGGCGACAGTCTTACGCGACTACGCTTGCGGGCCGTTCGCCGGTAACAAATCGAAACGAGACCGTTACCCTCTACACCGTCCCGATGAGTAGCGGCGACCTTCTTTACATCGCGGCTGTCGCACCGTCGGATGAAGCTTCCCGTTATAATTCGGCCTTCCGGTCGATGATAGGTTCGGTTCGTTTGAACGACCAGTAATGTCTAACTTCCTAATTTATGGAGCCAACGGCTACACGGGTGAACTGATCACTCGCGTAGCCGTTGAGCGCGGATTCAGGCCGATCATCGCCGGCCGCAATGAAGCGTCGATCAAGGCTCTTGCAGAAAAGCACGGGCTTGAATATCGAGTATTCTCACTTGATGAAACCGAAAAACTGGACGCGGCCCTAAACGAGGTTGCAACCGTTATTCACTGCGCCGGACCGTTCTCGCTAACCTCGCGTAAGATGGGCGAAGCTTGCCTTCGAACCAAGACTCACTATACGGATATCACGGGTGAGATCGCCGTCTTCGAAGCCTGTGCGTTGGCCGATAAAAAAGCTAAAGAAGCCGGCATAATGGTGATGCCGGGCGTCGGGTTCGATGTCGTACCGAGCGACTGCCTCGCGATGCATCTGAAAGACCGCCTGCCGTCAGCTACAAATTTGACGCTTGCTTTTTATGGAATGGGCCGGATCTCACACGGAACGCAAGCCACGATGACGATGAATGTGGGAAACGGCGGGGCGGTTAGGCGAGACGGCAAGATAATGCCTGTGCCCGCCGCTTGGCGGACGCGCGAGATAGACTTCGGCAATGGCGTCGTAAAGACCGGAGTTACGATCCCATGGGGCGATGTCTCGACAGCTTATCACTCAACTGGTATTCCAAACATCGAGGTTTTTACGGTCGCGCCACCATCCGCGCTAAAAGCGATGAAACTTTCACGTTACGTCGGCTGGCTTATGGCAACCGGACCGGTGCAAAGATATCTCCAATCTAAGATCAAGCCCGGCGGCCCGTCGGACGAAGAACGGGCGAAAGGAAAAACGCTCCTGTGGGGTGAAGCGTCAGATGACGACGGCAATCAGATTGAAGCGCGATTGCAGTGCCCCGAGGGCTACACAACGACCGCGCTCACTGCTCTAAACATTACTGAAAAGATCTTAGCCGGCAACTTCACCACCGGTTTCCAAACCCCCGCGAAAGCCTACGGTGCAGATCTGATTCTTGAGATCGACGGAACAAATCGGACGTAGAACTCACCGGAGTCGGCCAAAACTGCAAATCTGTCATTGCGAAAAGAGACTGCTTACGATCTTGTCGAAGTCCGGATCGCCGCGAAGTGCGTCGAAACGAGGATCTCCCGCAATCCACATGATCCACGGGTCTTCCGATTCGAAAGACATTTTAATATAGGCCACAGCCTTGCCGAGTTCGCCGAGCGCCGCACAAGTAGCCGCGTTGTGCGTGGGCGAAATGCTCATCTGCGGTCCTGCAGCATCGAGAAACGCGATCGTTTCAAGTGCCTTTTGGTGTTCGCCTGCAACCGCGTAAGCGTACCCGATCCACCGCATTGCCGGAGCACCCTGCGGAACTCGCAGTATCTTGTCGTATGCCGCGATAGCCTCGCGTAACCTCCCCGTTTGTTCCAAGGCCCAGCATCTCGTCCAAACCGGAATCACGAATCGCGGATAGAGGGCAAACATCTGATCGCAGTGATCAATCGTTCCCGCAAAATCGCGTGCTAAAAATCGGCTGATCGCAAGACAGCCTGCGTTCACCATTGCGGTCAGTTCGTCGGTATTCGCTCGTCGCAGATACGTCGAGGCTTCTTCGTGAAGGCATCGAAACATATATGTTTCGCCTAGCATTCGATTGGCTGAGCTGTGATGAGGGTTGATCGCTAAAGCCTTTTTAAGATTTTCCTCTGCAGCGACAAAGTTTCTGTTACCGATGAATTCAACGTAACCCCTGGCGGCGTAGTAGTCGGCGGTGTCGGCTCCGAGTTCGTACGCGCGTGTTATAGCGGATCGTGCCTTGGCAAATCCCTCGGCCGGCGGTTTTAGTCCCATCACTACTTCAAGCGTTAGGAGTTCTGCCGTAAGCGAATATGCGGGAGCGAAGCTTGGATCAAGCCGCAAGGTCTCTTCGATCAGTTCCCAAGCTTCCAAGGCGGCCATCTGGTAATAGCTGACCCGGGCAAGCTGGTAGGCCTCAAACGCCGTCCGTGATTTTACTCGAGTGAGCACGTCAGACGTGGATTGCCTTGAGTCAGTTGGCTCGCCGTTGTTGTGGCCTTCGGAGTTACTGAGCGTTGTTAACTCGGCTACAAAGCGATAGCCGTGCTTGCGCACCGTCTCGATGTATCTTTGTTCGCCGGGCCTTTCGCCCAGAGCGCTGCGTATGGTGTGAACTGCCTTGTCTAAATTATTTTCCTCGACGTTCGTGTCGGGCCAGATCGCGCTTAGAAGTGCCCGTTTGCTTACTAAACTTCCAGCGTTGCGAACCAGATGAACCAAGGTTTGGAAGGCTTTCTCAGGCAGGGAGCCGATTTTCCGACCGTCACAGCGCTCTAAACGATGCTCCCTTACATCTAGCCGGAAGCCTTCGAATTCAAATATCTCCTTTGCTTCCTGCGACATATGAGACCGCCTTGGGCTCGGAAGGAAAAAGGAAGAAAACTTTCAGGTAATCAGAAAGACCAAATCTGTCCGGGTTGGCTACTATTCGAGCGTCTTAGAATCCAGACTTTTCGGTCGTAACCTTGTCGGATCGCTGACGAGTGTAGCGCTGAACTTTTGTAAAGACAACAGCTTTGTTGATTAGTCGAGGTGTGCGGTTGGGCGCGGCATTTTACTGACAGCAAACACAACCCCTTGGAGGTTAACAAATGAAATTCACCCGAACATTCATGTTTATTGTGATAGCGATGTCGGCCGCACTCGTCACGACGGTGCGAGCTGACGCGGTTACTGATTGGAACGCGATCGCGGTTCAGGCGAGTCTAACGGCAGGTGGCCCTCCGGGGCCGGCGGCAAGAGTTGGCCCAACTTCGGTCGGCGATATTGCAATGGTGTCTGCCGCGGTTTACGACGCGGTTCAGGCTATCGAGGGCGAGTATCAGCCCTATTATGTCGACATTCCGGGAGCTACAGGATCGCCAGTCGGCGCTACGGCTCGAGCCGCGCATGATGTTTTGGCTCATCACTATCCGGCCCAAGCCGCGGCTCTTGGCGTGACATATCAGAATTACCTGATAAGCAATGGAATTCTTATCACCGATCCCGGCATCGAGGTCGGTGCCAGAGCGGCGGCGGGAATTATCAGACTGCGTGCCTGCGACGGACGATTTCCCGATCCGCCACCGCCGCCGTTCGTCGGAAGCACCGACATCGGCAAATGGCGGCCGACTCCGCCGGCCAATGCGCCGATGCTCGGTGTGTGGATGGCAAGCGCATCTCCCTTCCTTCTGCTGCGTCCTACTCAGTTTCGAGCAGACGAACCGCCATCTTTGGATAGCCGCCGATACTCGCGCGATTACAATGAGGTCAAACGTCTCGGAAGCCTGAACAACTCGGACAGAACTCCCGAGCAAACCGACATGGCGCAGTTTTGGGCGGGCAACTTTGGCGTGATGATGAATAAGCTTTTGCGGGATATTTCGCTTGCAGAGGTCGACAACATTGCAGATAGTTCACGGCTTTTCGCCCTAGCCAACATGGCTCAGGCAGACGCCATTTACACGGCATGGAACGACAAGCTCCACTACAACATGTGGCGGCCGATCACCGCGATCCAAAACGGCGATGCGGACGGAAATCCGCGTACCGTCGGTGATCCGGCGTGGAATTCTCTGATCGCAAGCCCGCCCTATCCGGACTACATTTCCGGAGCTAACTCGATCACCGCGGCTACCGTTTATTCGCTTGCGCATTTTTTTGGCAAAGATAAGATGGCGTTCAGCGTGACAACCACAAATACCGGTCCGACGAATCAAGACACGAGAGAATACACGAGATTTTCGGAGGTTGCAGATGAGGTTGTCGAAGCCCGTATTTTGTTAGGAATACACTTTAGGTTTGCCGATACGGCTGCCCGAGACCTTGGTCGAAACGTAGCTGCTTTCGGCCACCGAAACTATTTTCGCCCAGTCCGTGCGGGACACTACAGGGATGAGTGGTAACCGTTGAAGGTGAGCGACTCCCACGTTTGCCTTTCCGGTATTCCAAGATCGACCACTAATGGATTACTCACCCGGTTCCGACGGTCGCTCACGCGAACCTTCAGAATCGGGGTTACTAAGATATTCAAGCCATCGATAAAAAAATTGACAAACAAGAAGCCTTCGTGATAATTTCCGCCTACTAGTTCAGCAAATTCTTCAGAATAACGCCTGTTGTTCCCCCTTCCTCAGGTGCGGCTTTTGATGGAGGTCCGGTCGTGTCGATCAAGCTCCGCGACGGTCGCTCTCATGTCCACCTCTTCGTGCGGTCATCTTTCGTGATCGCGTGTCAAAGATCCGTACCGGCTCTCGCTTTTCAAGCCTGACCGCGAATAAAAAAGTAGGAGAAGTTCAATGTTTAGATCTCGATATAAAACATTCGGAGTTCTGGCTTTCGTCTTTATGTCTCTGACCGGCTTGCTGCTGGTCGGGAACAGAGCCCAGAATCCGGCCGCTGCTGTTCGCCCTGCGGACACCGTACGTCGGGGCATGCTGCAAACCGATCTAAAACCTTTCGATCTGCCCGAACTGGTCGGTTCGGCGGACAAGATCTATCGTGGAACCGTCATTTCGTCTACGCCTAGCTCGGTAGAGGTTGGCGGAGGAAGACTGTCGGTCGTTACCTATCAATTTAAGGTCGAGGAAAGTTTTCAGGGAAGCTTCAGCACCGTTAAGGGAATGCAGATCGCCGAGATGACGATGCTTGGCAAAGCCAAGGCAAAGTCAGTTGGCGGGGCCGAGCAGGCAAAGCTACTACCTGACATGCCGGATTTCACAATCGGCGAGACATACCTGATCTTCGCCACGCGGCCGAGCTCCGCTGGGCTTTCTACGACTGTAGGCCTGGGACAAGGCAGCTTCCGCGTAGGCATGATCGGCAAGGACGAGACAGCGATAAATAGATTCGGTAATCGCGGACTATTCGAGAGCGGGTCGGGTGCTGTGCAGAATCGGTCGGCAGCTCCTGCGGCCGCCGCGGACGATGTAGTTACCTCTTACACTGATCTTGCCAGTCGCATCCGCGCTGAGGTTCAAAAACTAGGGAGGTCACAGAAATGAGAATTAGTTTCAGTGTCCTAACCCTTCTCGGCGTCTTGTTCGTGAACGCATTCGCTGCTGGTCCGTTGATCTTACGGGCTCCGGGCGAGCCTTTTCGCTGGCCGAATGGAGGTCAGAACATTCCTTTCAATCCCGATCAAGGCGGCCTCGGACCGCTGACAAACGCGCAAGCCGTAAGCGAAACTACCGACGCATTTGGAAGATGGGCGGCTATACCGACGTCGACCGTAACGCATGTGAACGCGGGAGCGCTAGCCATTGATGTGGACGAGACGAACTTTGTCCCGTTTTTTGATCCGGCCGCTCCCGATGGCCTCAGCGCAATCGTCTACGACGAAGATGGAGCGATCTTCGATCTGCTATTCGGACCAAATTCTGGAGTGCTTGGCTTTGCCGGACCGGAGTGGGTCAACCCCACGACCGGCGAGATCCTCGAAGGCTCCGGATTTATGAACGGCGGAGCTTTCATCGGCGTAGATCCGTTCCCGATCTCCGAATTGGGATCGCTGCTATTTCACGAGTTTGGCCATTATCACAACCTTGCCCATACGGTAATTAACGGCCAGATAGTGTTGGGCGATTTCTCAGGTCCCGCACCAAATGACACTTTCCCGATTCCTTCTCTGGTAGATAGGATCGAGACGATGTATCCGTTCTTGTTCATCGGCGGCGGGCAGGCGACGCCGCATAAAGACGATGTATCGAGCATTTCAACGATCTATCCGGAACCCACGTTCGCGGCGAATACCGGAACAATAACCGGCCAGATAATTTCGCCAAACAACACGACACTCGAAACGGGCGTGAACGTGATCGCTCGCAATACGGCCGATCCTTTCGATGACGCGGTGTCGGCAATTTCGAGCGATTTCACCGATAACTTCACTCAGGGACAGCCATTTGTCGGGGTTTACACACTTCGCGGCCTGACGCCGGGAGCAAATTATGCGATCTATGTCGATGGCATTCTCGCCGGCGGATTTAGTACGCCGCCCCGAGCCCTTTTGCCGGGACCGGAAGAGTTTTACAACGGTGCTTCCGAATCAAGCAGTCCGGCAACCGATGACCCGAGCATTTTCACGCCCGTCGCGGCTGCGGCCGGAGCCACTCAGACCGGCATTGACATAGTTTTCAACCGCTTCGCTCCGGGTCCGATTCCGGTAAGCGACGACGGAAGTGTCGAGCTTTTCCCGCAGTTCCCAATCGAACTATGCGGGCAGCGATATGAATCGCTGTTCGTCAACGGCAACGGGAACATCACTTTCGGAGCTCCGAGCGCCTCGTTCGCCGAGAGTCAGGGAGTAATGCTCACAGGTCCGCCGCGTATCGCCGGAGTTTGGGACGATCTCGATCCCTCATCGGGAGGCGTTGTGAGTTTTTCTGAATCGTCTAACACATTCACCGTGAGATTCGAGAATGTACCGCAGTTCTTCGAGACGGATTCGAACACATTCGAGATCAAGATCAATCGCAAAGTTTTGGGATTCGTCGGCAACGCCTTCAAGCTCTCCTATGGCGACCTTGGAGCGACGGACGGACTGACCGGTTACAGTTGCGGTGGCCGCGTTACGTCGGGCTTCGAGACGGAGCGAAATTTCTCGTCGTTCCGGAACACGAATTTTTCGAGTCTTTTCGAGACGGCAGTGTTCGAACAATTCACCGCCGAGGATAACGATCTCGACAACAGCTCGGTGCAATTCGTGGGTACGATCGAACCGGAAGATCCACTCGAACGAAACAACACTATCTCGCGCGCAAGGAACGTTTCGCTTCCGTTCGACAGCAGCAGCCGTTTGCTTCACACCGAGATCGAGCCAACCGGAAACGACGTGGATTACTATAAGTTCCGCGGCCGGACGGGTGAAATATTCGTCGCGGAGACGGTTCCTGGCTTGACGACGATGGATACGATCATCGGGCTGTTCGACCGCACTGGAACACTCATCGCGGCGGATGACGACGGCGGTGCGGGTGTTCTATCGCGGGTTGTCTTCACGTTGCCGGCGAATGGAGATTACTACGTCGCGGTTTCGACATTTGGCGATGACAGCTTCACCGGCGCGGGAACCGACTTCGGCCGATACGTGCTGACGTTGAATTCCTACCGTGGAACGGTCCTGCCTGTCGGAGACGACAGCTCGGTTCAGGTGCCGCTCGGCACGTTCTCTTTCCCCTACCAGGGAACTAATTGGACTAGTGTTTATGTGAACGGCAACGGCAACCTCACGTTCGGTGCCGGTGATGAGGACTTCAGCGAGACTCCGGCCGAATTCCTCGCCGGACCGCCGCGTATCTCGCCGCTGTGGGATGATCTGAGCCCAGCGAACCTGTTCACTGGTTTGCCGCAAGGATTGGTGATCGCGGAGGAGAAGAATCGGACGTTGACGATCCACTACGTCAGTATTCCGGAATTCATTCAGACGGGCACCAACTACTTAAGCGTCACACTCGATCGCCATGGCGGCGTCGAGTTCGATTACGGAGCCACCAATCGCAGCAACGCGTTGGTCGGTATAACCCAGGGCAACGGGGCGGCTGATCCCGGCCCGGTAGATCTGTCTCGTTCATCACACCTGTCGAAAACGGGAACGACCTACGAGCAGTTCCTTGGCTCATTCACGACTTATACCGGAAACGACCTTTCTTTTAAGAAAGTACGGTTCAGGTAGGTAACCGTTAGTCCGATAGAATCCCGGCCGAGACTTACTGTCACGGCCGGGGTTATTCATGTAGTTCGAATTTAATCAGCCAGATATCCGAACTTACCTTGCTGATAATCGTCGATCGCTTGTGCGATCTCGGCGTTCGTGTTCATCAAGAACGGACCGTATTGGGCGATCGGTTCGTTGAGCGGTTCGCCGGCCATCACGAGAAAGACCGAATCTTCCTCGGCTCGCACCACGATCTCCTCGCCGTCCGTTTCGAATAGTGCGAGGTTATCGGTCGGCAATTTCTTCTCACCGTTGAGAGTCGCCGAACCTTCGATCGCGACGACGGCAACCGTGTAGTGAGATGGAAAATTCAGCTTGATCTCCGAGCCAGCCTTCGGTTTCAGGTTGAAAAGATTTACCGGAGAGAACGTCGCCGCCGGTCCATTCACACCTTCGTACTCACCAGCGATCACCTCTACATAACCGCCTTCAGGTAATTCGTATCGGCCCATCTCGCCGTTCGTTATCGCCTGATATTTTGGCTCGGTCATCTTGTCTTTCGCCGGAAGATTCACCCAGAGCTGCACCATCTGAAATTCACCGCCTTCGCGGTTGAACTTCTCTTCGTGATACTCCTTGTGCAGTAAACCACTTCCCGCCGTCATCCACTGCACGTCGCCCTCGCCGATAACTCCACCGCCTCCGCGGCTATCGTGATGCGCGACCCTTCCGTGATAAGCGATCGTTACCGTTTCGAACCCGCGGTGCGGATGCGGCCCAACGCCCAAAAGATTCGTGCTCGGCGGAAAGTTGTACTTCGCGTTGTAGTCGAGCAGAAAAAACGGGCTCATCCGCTCTGCATGAAGCGGCCCGTGAGGCAAAAATCCGTGAACACGAAATCCGTCTCCTACCCAATGCACCGGCGGCGGCGGCACGATCTTCTCGATCGACCGTAAGGAATTCTCTCGCTTAGTTTCTGTCTTCATGGAATTAGTCTAGACGTTTTACCCGGAGAGCGAACCGTCAAATGTGGTGGATAACGTCTAGTACTTTCAGGTGAGAGCCTTTTTGGTTCCCTTGAATCGCGGACTGTGGCTTTATACAACCTTTTGACGCGTAGCGCCGTCAACGAACTGTTTGTTTCGTTTCATTCTGCGGCACACAGTTTTTGTTTCTTTTGAAACACGATCAACTATTTACACGAATTTTCAACAACTTACGAACGTCTGCCGTTCCGTAGTCGCGACTTTTCGTGTTGCCGGTGACGGCGTAGAACAAGACGTCATATGTCAAAGATCTGCTCGGCCTGAAACCAAGCGGACCTCAAGTTAGCATCTGTGCCGTCGATTGTCAAGAGTTGTATGTATGGCACGCTTCCGCTTCAGGCTTTCTCATGCCGTTGGAATCGAAAAGACTTTGTGAAATGTTCGATCACTGTTTCCAGCGTCCTCTTGATTTCGGCGGCTAGATTTTGGAGACGGCCATCAGCCCATCTCGTACAGGCAGGAGCACATTACACACGCGAGAGTCCGCTTGCACCTTCTGATTAAACTCGTGTAGCGCTTTTGTGTTCTCGTCTTTGTCGTCGTCGAGCACGCGGCCGCTCCACAGGACGTTGTCGGCGATGATAAAGCCGCCTGGCCGCACTTTGTCGAAGACCAGATCGTAATAGTTGGAATAGTTGGGTTTATCGGCGCCGATGAATACGAGATCAAACGTTTCCGGCAATGTCGGAATGATCTCTGTCGCGTAACCGAGATGAAACTCGATACGGTCCTTGTACTTCGTTCGCTCTACGAACGCCGTGGCGACTCTGTTTGTGTCTTCTTGTATATCCAGCGTAATTACTTTGCCGCCTTCAGCCAATCCTTCGGCAAAGCAAAGTGCGGAATATCCTAGATATGTGCCGATCTCGAGTACGACCTTTGGCCGTATCATTTTCGAAAACATTGAGAGAATCCTGCCTTGCACAAGTCCCGATAACATCGACCTATCTTCGTAATTACTTTCGCACTCCTCACGAAGCTCTCGTAGCACGTCGCTTTCATCAGAAGTAAATGATTCCGCGTAGTTTATGATATTTTGAGTAAATTCCATTGGATTTGTGTGTGCGAACCGGCCGCCGCTCACGCAGGCAGATCAGAGGTCGACTCGAACTAGGCCGCGTTTGATCGCGGTCGTTGCGGCCGATGTTCGATCGGAAACGCCGATCTTGCCGAAAATGTTTTGATTGTGAGTTTTAACGGTATTCTCTGAGACGTCGAGAGCAAACGCGATCTCCTTGTTCGACATTCCGCCGACTATCATGCGGAGAACAGTCTCTTCGGTTTGTGTTAATTCTTCTTTGCCGATGTTCTCGCTCAAGATCTGAGCAATGTCGGCAGGAATGTATTTCTTTCCGGTGGCAACTGTTCTTATCGCTTTAAGCAATTCATCCCGTTCTACATCCTTGCAAATGTATCCCGCCGCACCTTTCTTCAACGCCCGTGAGATCTCCGCGTCACCTGCATGTTCGGCGAGGACGATGATCTTTGCCTTCGGATCGGCTTTGAAATAGTTCTCTAGGTCGTCGATCGAACAGGAATCGGGAAATCGCAATCCGAGGATCGTTACGTCGGGGCGAAGTTCAAGAAATCGGGAGAAACCTTCGGAGGCATTGTCGGCCTCGCCGACAAGCTCGATGTCGCTCTCGCCGGCGATCACGGTTCGCACGCCAATTCGTGTGAGCGGCTGGTTTTCGATGAGCAGGACTTTGGCGAAATCGGGCATCTTTTACCTGCGTTCCATACGCCATCGCAAAAGCCCGCCAACGAACGACAGCGGTCCAAAAAGGAACGTGGCAGCAAGCTGGGTGTAATGATTCCCAGGCGATTTGAGCAGCGAAAATGCAGCAAATGACATGGTTATAAACAACACGGCGTAGTTGGCGGTCAGGTTACCCTTCGGCGCGATCAACTTTGCAACATAGCCACCTATGAAAGCGAAGATCGCTCCGCAAACGATGACCAGAGCGATAGTTTCCGGACCCGCGTCGGCGTGCGGGTCAATACCGCTAAAATGAAACAGTAAGATCGAGCCGATGGCAAATATAGCGTATCCCGCGATTCCGCCTAAAAAAATCCTTAAAAAAATCATTTTACTTTCCCGACAAACCCGCGGCGAACTCGACCAACGGCTTGATCAAGTCGGTTTCGTAATTCGTTTTTACGTGCTGCATTACGGCTGCCATTCTTTCCAGGCCCATGCCGGTGTCTACCGACGGAGCCGGCAGCGGCGTCAGCTTAAAGGTGCCATCGGCCTCAAGTGTACGGTTGTATTGCATGAAAACGAGGTTCCAAATCTCCATCGTGGTATCACCCGGTCCGTTCACCCAATGCGGCGAATTCTTCCCGGGATCTTCAGGGTTCTCACCCATGTAGTAATGGATCTCGGAACACGGCCCGCAAGGTCCGGTGTCGCCCATCTGCCAGAAATTATCCTTCCGGCCAAAGCCGAGAACGCGCTCAGGATTGGCTCCGACCTTTACCCAAAGTTCCCGCGCCTCATCGTCAGGCCCGACTTCGCCGTCACCTTCGAATACCGAAAACCACAACCGCTCCGTGTCGAGCTTAAATTCGTTTACGAGCAGATCCCAGGCATACTTGATCGCGTCTTCCTTAAAGTAATCGCCGAACGAAAAATTACCTAACATTTCAAAGAACGTGTGGTGCCGAGCCGTCTTTCCTACCTCGTCGAGATCGTTGTGCTTGCCACCCGCCCTGATGCATTTTTGCGACGTAGCCGCGCGCCTATAATCACGTTTCTCGATGCCCAAAAACACGTCTTTGAACTGGTTCATTCCCGCGTTCGTGAATAGCAAAGTAGGGTCGTTTGCGGGCAATAGCGGCGAAGAATGAACGATCTTGTGTCCGTTACGTTCAAAATACTTTAAGAAGGTTTCCCTGATCTCGTTACCGGTCATAAAGTGCGATTTTATCACAGCGAGACACAAAAAAAGGACGGCCGATCACGACCGTCCTCAAAGGAGAAACACGTAAAACTACTTCGATGGACGAAACTTTAGTGAAACCGAGTTGATGCAGTATCGAAGTCCCGTTGGTTCAGGGCCGTCGTCAAACACATGTCCAAGATGCCCGCCGCATCGGTTGCAGTGAACTTCGGTCCGCACATCGGACGGGATGCTTTTGTCCTCCATCTCGCCAACGTGCTTCTTATCAATCGGCTGATAAAACGAAGGCCAGCCTGTTTCCGAATCGTACTTGTGCTTTGAGCTGAATACGGCGAGCCCGCAAGCGTTGCAGTAGTAAGTACCCTCAGCCTTGTTATCAGTTAACTCTCCTGTGTAAGCCTGCTGCGTGCCTTGTTTGCGGAGAACGTAGAACTCAAGCTCGGTTAGCTCCGTTTTCCAGATCGCGTCCGTCTTATTTATTTTCGCGCCGTCCCATGTATCGATAAAACTCAAGTTCCTCTTTGCCGAAGCAGCTTTCGGCGTGGGCAAAGCGGCTACTGAGTCCGCTCTCTCCGCTAAAACCCGACCGCTACTGCCAGCAATGATCGACAAACTAATGATCCCTAAAAGAGCTAATGCAAGGTTCAATTTCATGACAATCTCCGACGGCGATATGCCGCATTTATCTAAAATTATTCCAAAGAAGAAGGGCTGGCGATCGAACGGGCTTACGCCAATGCAGTTCGATCTCTCCAAGCCCTCTTTATGACCAGTTAACTTAGTTGGGAAGCAGGACTGAGTCAACTACGTGAATAACGCCGTTCGACTGTTTTACGTCGGCGATCGTAACCATCGACTTGCCGCCCTTCTCATCCATCACTACTACCTTGTCGCCTTCGAGCATCGCGGTGAGCTTTCCGCCCGCTACTGTCGTGAATTCGGCCTTCCCGTTACCCTTCTTGATGGCCTTTACGATATCCTTCGCCCCGTTGTTGCCGGCTACGACGTGATACGTAAGGATCTTGGTGAGCGTTGCTTTGTTTTCCGGCTTGAGAAGCGTTTCGACCGTGCCCGCGGGCAGTTTATCGAATGCACTGTTTACCGGGGCAAATACCGTAAACGGACCCTTGCCCGAAAGCGTTTCGACCAAACCAGCGGCTTTTACGGCTGCTACCAACGTCGTATGGTCTGCCGAGTTGACGGCATTCTCGACAATGTTCTTGTTCTTATACATCGCAGCGCCGCCAACCATAGGGTTGTCACCACCGCTCATTTGAGCTGAAACCGTTGAAGAAGCGGTCGCAAGTAACGCGAACGCAAAGAAACTAAAGAGTACTTTTTTCATAACATCTCCCGTAGATCGTTCAAAATTTTCTTAACGAAGGACGTTTTGCCCTATGTTTTAGGTTTCGCGGAGGGTTTTGGTTCGGATTCAGAAATTATTGGTCCACTAACTCTTCGATAACTGAATAACCGGAGGAATTGTCCCCGCACGTCCACTGCCACTCCTCGTTCAGTCTTAGGCGGCCATCGGGAAGCCGTTCGGGAAAAGACCTGCAAATGCCGGTCATCAGTTGGCCTCCGCGATTGATGTGCTGGTAACGCATGTCAAGAGAATCGTCAGGCAGCACGTTGGCGATCAGCGTTCCGCGGACGATCTCGCCGCCCGAATACTCGGCCCACACGACGTTGTCGTCTTGATGATAGTGAAAGACCGTGTCACCGCCGACCTCGCCGTTATCGGAATTTGATATGGAACGAAAATTTCTACCGTCGTATGAAACGCTCATCGCCTCAAATTTTTTGGAGAAATGCGGCTTGTGCAGCCGTCACTTTTCTACCTCAAATTTGCCGTCTTTCCAAACAAGGGCGTAAAGCCGCGGACCGTACTCGCTTTCTTGCTCAGCGTTGGTTTTCTTTCCTCGAACCTCAATCGTGGTGTCATACCTGCCAGGCTCGTAGTTGTTCTCAGGGTCAAACTTCGGCACGACCGTACCAGAAATATCTACCCATTTTCCGTCCCTCTTTTCCAGAAATCTGATCGCTTCGTCAGCCTCCTTTAGCGAAGAAACCGAGACCACATGCGTGCCGCCGTAGCGGCGGTAAAGGTTGAGTCGAATAATAGGATCGCGTCCACCATCACCAACGCTGAAGTGAGTCGGCTCATCGACGACGGCATACTCTTTCAGATATTGAGCACGATACTTAAGGCATTCGGCGTCGTCTTGGCTGCCGGGTTCACATCCTTCGAAGCGCAGATATTTTGCGGGCACGGTCATATAAGCATCCATCAGAAGACTGCGGTTTTGATCCTGCCGATCAACGTAATTGACCGAGTTCTGCCACCGGCGTTTAACCAGCCTCTTGGTCGTCACTTTAACTTTGCTTTCGCCGGTTGAATCGACTTCTTCGGAAATGATCTTTACAGGCTTTCCGTCAACCACCTCGTATTCATCCGTGACGTGGAAACAGCATCCGCTTTTGTCAAAAACACGCAATCGCTTTGCGGCCCGATCTACCTCAAATCCGAGGTGCCTGCCCAGCTCCGTAAACGCCTCGCTGAATACGAATTTTTTTCGGCTCGCGACGATAAATACATTCGATATGAAGGAGTGCCGTATGAGCCGTTTTGCCCGTCCGAAACGGAAACATCCTCCATACCGTCAAAATTCAAGTCGTCGATAACGACAATTCGATACCGATCTCGTGAGGTATCCTCATGAATGTACGGACTGCCGTCGCTTGTGAGATCGAAGTATGAGTCTTCGTGCTCAATCGTCTGGTAAGGGGCCGTCTCTCCTTTCCTAAAAAATCGAACTATGCCTTGCCTGAGCATTTTGACCCATCGCACGCCGCGACAGTTATTCGAACGTCAAAATACTTCGATGCGTCGTTAACCTCGAAAACCTCCCCGCTGGGGTTTGAAGGGGTTTCCGATGATGTATGTGAGCCACTGCTGTTCGGGGCGATCTCATTTACTGATGCTCGATCCGTCGAGCAAGAGCTCAACAATAAGATCGAGAAGGATAAAATGACGGTAAAGAATAACAAGTCTTTCATGTCCAAGCTCCTGTTTACCCGATGGGTGTTGTGCGAAATGGCATTCGCCGCAATTAAGCTGTGCTTGGGGGGAGCAGACCGAGGACGACCGAATAAAATTATGACGAAACGGAGGCGTTTCTTTGCGATCCAACTCGAAAAGTCTAGCTAACTCTCATGCTCCATTCTCACCGAGAGTGACCTCATTCGCTGTCCGATCAACTCGTAATCGAAGCCCTGCCGGAGTAAATGATCGAAGAACTTTTTCTTATCCGCGAGTGTTTCCGGTTTACCTTTCGATCGTAACCGCTTCTCGATCGCCCGGTCGATAAGCTCGGACTCGGGTAACTTCTCAAACGCCGATTTGATCGCAGTGTCTACATTTTCCTTGCTCAGCTTCTTTTGCGACAACGACTGCAAAAGGCGGCGCTTGCCTTGAGGTTTTTGACGCAACTTCGAAACCGCAAGATCGGCGGCGAACTGTTGATCGTCCAGATACTTATACTCTTCCAGTTTTCCGATCACTCGATCGACGATCTCCGCGTTGGTCCAGTTCTTTTCAAGCAGCCGCTCTCGAAGTTCGCCGACCGACCGCGGCTTTGCGGCGAGCAGTTTGACGGCGCGGTTCATGGTCCGCTCGCGTGCTCTTTCGACGTCAACTATGACCCGTTCTTCTTCTGGCTTCGATACCAACCGTTTCCGCCACATTACTTTCAATTCTACATTGGTCAATGCCTGCTTCTCCCGATTCAATTAAGAATTGAGAATGTAGAATGTAGAATTACGATCCAATGGACGGACTTTTAATCATCGATAAGCCCGCCGGCATCACTTCTCACGACGTTGTCGCTTGGGTTCGCCGCGCATTAAAGACTAAACGCGTCGGGCACACCGGAACGCTCGATCCGTTCGCAACCGGCGTGATGGTTGTGCTTGTGGGCAAGGCAACGCGGCTGGCGCAGTTTCTGGATAAAGATGAAAAGGAGTATGAGGCCCTTTGTCAGTTCGGGTTTGAAACCGACACAGGTGACAAGTCCGGTAAGCAGAAGGCAGAAGGGGGAATGGGGAACGAAAAGATCGCCGAAACGCTTGAAAACACTGATTGGGAAGCAATACTTCAAGGGTTTCGCGGTGAGATTCAGCAAACGCCGCCGATGTATTCGGCAAAGAAGGTGGAAGGTAAGAAGCTCTACGAGCTCGCGCGTCAAGGAATCGAAATCGAGAGGAAAGTCGTAACCATAAACGTTCGAGAGCTGGAGATCATTGCGTCCGGATGTGTACCCACGTCTAATCGCCGAATTAGAGTTGTGTGTTCGGCGGGTACATACATTCGCACGCTTGCCGAGGACATCGGCCGCGAGATCGGTGTTGGCGCCCATCTTACCGAACTTCGACGCATTCGATCGGGTCGTTTTGGTATCGACGAAGCTGTCAGCTTAGACGCAATTACCGATAACGACCTGAGGCCGATGGAGCTAGCCGTAGATCACTTGCCGCATTTCGTCCTTCGCGAAGATCGTGTGGCGAAGACGCTTAACGGAATGTCTACGCGAGACCTATCGGGAGCTTTCACCGACGGCCAGCAGATCAGAATGAATTCGCCGGACGGTGACCTGATCGCGATCGGCGTTTTTGACGACACCGAGAAAGTGGTGCAGCCAAAAGTTGTTTTGGGCTAGAATAGGCGGGAAACGATGAAGCTTAGAAATCTTGCATTAGGTTTAACCGGAGCTGTCGGCGCAGCCGTCGCCGTTAGGATGCTCACCCGGGCGGCGAGCGTCGATTGGGATGCCGTGTCGGACTCGGTTCATCACGCCGCCAACTCACATTTTGTCAGCGTTGACGGAGCCCGAATACATTTTCAGGAATTCGGAAGCGTAGGCGATCCGCCGCTTGTGCTTATCCACGGTTACACGGCTTCGACATACGCCTGGCGGTCGGTAGCACCGATGCTCGCAGACGCGGGTTTTCACGTAGTCGCACTCGATCTGCTCGGTTTCGGCTTTTCCGAAAAACCGCGTTGGTTCGATTATTCGATCGATTCGCAGGCACGAATGGTTTCGCGATTTCTTGATCGAATCGGAATAGGATGGGCGGTCGTGATCGGCAGTTCGTACGGTGGTGCCGTGGCCGCAACGCTCGCGTTGGATTACAGCGAACGCGTTGAGAAGCTCATTCTCGTAAACGCCGTCGCAAACGATAACGTAAAAAATCATCCGATCCTTCGCATTTGCTCTGTGCCCGTTGTCGGTGAAGCTGTCGCGCCTTTCCTTGCCGACACGAAAGCGTTTCATCGACATAGAATGCATAAGACTCTGTCGCCCGCGAACTACGGCCTGATCTCGCGAGATCGTGTCGATGCGATCGTGCGTCCGCTTGCGGCAGCTGATGCACATCGGGCGTTGCTGGCGACATCACGCAACTGGCACGCGAACCGGATCACGTATGATGCGAACCTGATCAACCAGCCGACTCTGATCATCTGGGGCGAAGACGATAAGGTTATTCCACTGACCGATGGATACACGCTGCACGACCGCATCCTCCATTCACGACTCGTGATCCTCAAACATTGCGGCCACGTACCGATGGAAGAAAAGAGCGAGCTGTTTACCGAATTGGTCACCGAATTTTGTCGCGATCGGAAAGGGCGGATCGGCGATTCCCACGGTGGCGAAGCTCGCATAGAGAATTAATGCCAAGTCGTGACATTAGTTCTTCGACGCTGTACGGCAAGGGGGTATTCACGACGATCACAGTTCGTGAAGGCCAGCCGGTTTTTTGGGATAAACATTGGAGAAGGCTTGAAGGGAACGCCGATGCATTAGGCATAGACCTTACCGGCCATACCGACGGTTCAACGTTCCAAGTTCTCGAAGGCGAAATTGACGCCGTCGGAATAGTTGACGGCAGGGCCCGCGTTACGTTCTCTGATGAATCTTCGAGCCGCATCTGGTCGAACGAAACTGGGAGGACAAAAACGAGTATCTCGATCGTCGCCGCGCCGAGCCGATCGGTTCCCGAAAACTTCAAACTTACGATATCGCCGCACCGCGTAAATACAACCTCGCCGCTAGTCGGGATAAAGTCTTGCAACTATCTCGAACATCTGCTGGCACACGAAGAGGCAATGAAACGCGGTTTTCACGAGGCTGTCAGGCTTAACGAAGACGGTATGATAGTTTCAGCATGTATGGCCAATTTATTCTGGGAGAAGGGTGGCAACCTCTATACTCCTAGCGTCAGAACCGGCTGCATGCCGGGAACGACTCGGGAACACATTCTTGAAAATATTGTTTGCGATGAAGTCGAATCGGGTCTGAAAAGTCTCGAGAATGCTGACTGGATATTTCTCACATCAGCCGGTATCGGCATCGTGTCCGTCGCTGAATTCAACGGCCGACCGCTCGCCACCGCGAGCCATCCGCTGTCAAGACCGCTGCCGTTCTGACTATCCACTTGTCGCTACCCGCTACTCACCGAAGATAACCACCTGATCCATTTCGTTGGGTAGTAAAAAGGGCGCAAAAAACACGAACGCCCAGCGGCATTCGTGCCATTAAACCTGAACTGCGGACAGGAATGTCCGCGATCCACTAGGCTGCGGTTTCGAAAAGGGCGAGTATCTGTTTACCTTCGTTAGAGCGGGGATCGATAGTACGCAGGTGCTTTTGACCCTGCATTTCCCAGATCGCCGTGACGCTGCCGTCTTTCTCTACTGCCTGATAATGTATCTCGTCGTGGCCTGACTCTTCCGGAGCTTCAGCCGCTTTCACTGCTTCTTCTGACATCTAACTGGTTGTTAATTCTCCTGTGGCTCTATTTTGATAGTAAAGTGTTAAAGAAACAAGAATTCTTGCACACCTCACGGAAAATTGTCGAGCCTTAAGTTCAATTTCTCCGCTTGGGAGATAACTCATAAAACCAGAAGTCGTTGTTCGGCTGGTCGATCTTTAGTTCATCGGTCTTGCCGTTCTTGTCGATCGTGAAGGTCACGAAGCCTCGCGGAAAGTTATATGACACGGACGGACGCCATTTGATCACCCACGTATCGTAGTGCCAGTGTTCGAGATCGGCTACGAAATTCGGCGATGGCAGGAAGCGCATAACAAGTTTCCCGTTCTCTTCCGAGACGCTGATATCGCCGTACATCTTATCGGCGTAAGTTCCGGCGTACGACGAGATTGTGAGCGTCGGTTTCGCGTTTGCGATCCGTGTCGCATCGATCTTCTTGATCTCTTCTTCGGCGGTCGCCTTACTTCGCTTGATATTCTCGGCGGCCTCCGCGTTCCAGTCACGTTTAGGAGCATTCACGAGTACGTCACGGATCTTGTTCATCATCACGACAAAGGCCGGGGATTCGCTGTTAGTGAGCACAACAAAGCCTGCGTTCTCTTCCGGGATCAACACCGTGTAAGACAGCATTCCGTCGAGCCCGCCGCTATGGTTGACGATCTTGTGACCTTGGTAATCGTAAACGAACCAGCCCATTGCTACGCCCGAAAAGTGACGCGTCGGGCTGGCTTTCCAGCCTGGCTCCGAGATCTGTTGAGACAGATATGGCTGATGCATCTGCCATGCCTGCGCCTCGCTGAATATCTGCTTGCCCTCGAATTTACCCCTTCCGAGCTGAGTTCTCACCCATCTGGACAAGTCCGCAACCGACGAATTCAACGCCGCTGCCGAATCCGCTCCGTCGACGTTACCTTTCGGCAAAACACGAAGTTTGCCGCCGGATTCATTGTGAGGAAATGCTGCATTGGTCGATACGTCCTTGACGCTGCAAGTCGTCCGTCCCATTCCAAGCGGATCGAGGATCCGCTGCTTTACGAACGAGCACCATGACTGACCCGAAACCTTCTCGATCACGCGTCCGGCGGCGACAAACATCAGATTCTGGTAGCCGTATCGCGTTCGAAAGCTCGACACCGGTTTGAGGAATTTAACCCGGTCAAGCATTTCGTTCGCCGAATAGGTCGTTTCGTACCAAAGAAGATCGCCGCTGAAAGTATCGAGCCCAACGCGATGCGTCACGAGGTCACGAATCGTGAGTTCGCTGGTAACCCATAGGTCGTACATCTGAAACGCCGGAAGATATTTTGACACCTTGTCGTCCCACGCGATCTTTTTTTCATCGACGAGGATCGCAAGTGAGGCTGTCGTGAACGCTTTCGTGTTCGACGCGATCGCGAAAACGGTGTTCTCATCTACTGGCAAGGTCTTGCCCAGCTCTCGCGTTCCGTAGCCCTTCGCAAACACGACCTTGTCGTCTTTCACAACCGCGATCGCCATTCCCGGCCCGCCGTGTGTCGCGAGTACCGCCTTCGCGTATTCATCGATCTCCGCAATCTTTGCGTCGATAGTTTGAGCAGTTGCAGAAACTGCCAGAGCAAGAATAAGCCCGACAAGGTATAAATTCCTTTTCATAACTATTTGACTTCGAATAATCGCCATCGCCCGTCGGCGAGGTCGAACTGGCGCGTGCCGAGTTCAACAAACTCCAAACCCGAGCCGGCAACGAGGTCTTTTACAGTTCGAGACACAAGTATCTTCCCGACCTCAGATTCTTCCGCGATCAGCTTTGCGAGCTCCACGGCAAAACCGCTGTACCGATCACTGGCGACGTCACATTCCCCTGTATGCAAACCGGTCTTTACACCGATGCTATTGGCCGCTGCCGATTCCACGATCTCGGCCGCACAACGTATTGCCCTCGCAGGGCCGTCAAAGGTCGCCAGAACCTGACCGTTCGCGTAGTCAACCTCGCGACCGCGGAAAAGTTCCAGTTTGCGGCGTATGAATTCGCGTGTCTGCTGTTTAAGTTCGGGGTTCTGCCGAAAAGAATCGATATCGACAAGCCGAATACTCAACACGGTAGCAAGCACACGATCGGTTTCGCCGCCGAACTGCAGACCCTTCACAAACTCTTCGATCTCGGCAAGTACTCTTTCCTGATCGCCAACGAAAGGCAGGTGGTCGGGCCCCTCAAGCTCTACGTATTTTGATTCCGGTATCCGGTCGGCAACGTAACGCCCTTCCTCTACCCTTAGGCACATATCGTCGCGGCGATGCATCACGAGCGTCGGCACCCGGACGAGCGGCAAAACGTCACGAACGTCTATCTCGGCGTTCATTCTTGTCAATGCGACCGCCGCTCCCGGGCTGGCTCCCATTCTCAAATACTCCGCCCACCACTCGCGAAATTCCGGATCGCCAGCCATCGAAGGTGCGCGTTCCTCGATACCGACCGGCTTGCCCCAATCGCGCTTCACCACGTCGAAAAAGGCGTTTCTCTGCTCGACGGTCGGCGCCCATGGATAGTCGTCATCGCGGATTCGTTTGGCGTACGTCCCGAACATCACTACGCCGCTTGTGCGTTCCGGATACGTCGCCGCAAACAATGCACACATAGGTCCGCCTTCCGACACGCCGACGAGCACCGCACGTTCCGCGCCGACGGCGTCCATCACCGCGTGAACGTCCTCCATCCGTTGTTCAAGCGTCGGCAGGCGATCGTTAGGAACGCGGTCCGACAAGCCAGTACCTCGTTTGTCGAAAAGTATCAGCCGCGAGAAAGATGCCAGCCGCTCAAGAAATGACGCAAAAAGATGGTGCTTCCAGAAATACTCAAGATGCGAAACCCAGCCCATCACAAACACGATGTCGATCGGGCCGTCGCCCAAGACCTGATAAGCAATGTTCACATCGCCATTCTGTACATAGCTGGTTGCGGGCCGCAGCGGCGAGACGTGTAGTGGAACTCCCGCTGTCCGAGTTTCTACCGGATCGCCGTCTGAAATATAAATTCTTCCGCGAACCGTCTCGACCACGTCGTCGGCAGTATCGATCTCGCCGGCGACTTCGGTCACAAAGCGGTAGCCGAACTTCGGAACTGTTTCTATGAACTTAAGGTCACGAGTTTCGCCAAGCGTCCGTCGCAAGATCGAGATATTTTGGGCGAGGTTGTTTTCCTCAACGAAGGCATCTTGCCAAACCTCGGCCATAAGACGCTCTTTGCTGAGGATCTTGCCGCCGTTTTGCACGAGCAATACGAGTGTGTCGAACGCCTTTGGAGCAAGCGGCAATACGCCGCCGTCTGCGTCGCGCAGCGAACGTTCCTGAGAATCGAGGACGAATTGTGCAAACCTGAATTTCACCGCTCTCAGAAATTACTCAGAGTTTTCTCAATCAAGCCTAAAGAAACGTCCTTCGCCGATTGATAAACCAATTAATGGAGTATGCACGATTTTATCTTATCAGCAGTCGCCCGGGAAAATGATTCGGATCATGAAGGCGACACGAGGCCTATCAAGCGGCCCGCCATAGTGTCGTTTGCGACACACCGAACTGAGGTTTTCTGTCCGGTCTGCCAGGAGATCGTCTTGGCGATCAGCCCGGCGGAAGCTGCCAGACTCTTCAAGACAGACTTGCAAGACGTTCAGTTTCTACTGAAAAACAATATGATCCATGCCGTGAGGGAAGATCAGGCGGTTGTCTCGATCTGCCGTACATCTCTCGAAAATTGCTTCGAGCGTCGTCGAACACGGCTTCTCGATTCGCATTTCGAACTCGCGATTCGGCGTGGTCGCGGACGATGAGAGACCTAATCCTTGAAATCGAAAGAGTGCAGACGATCCGGCGACGCGTGCCGACGCTCCGTGGCGACTGCCCGGGTTGCCGCCGTCAGGTCGATCTGGTAAACATTGCCGACCTCGCACGGGTTTTCGACGTGTCCGTCGCCGACGCAGTTCTGCAATTGCGGGAGCGAAACGTTCACATGCAGCATGTCGAGGGTGATGCGATCCTCGTCTGCTCCGAATCTCTCCTCGACCGTTCCGACACCCAATCTACGCTGCTCAGCAAAAGCCTGCCGCCGGCTTCCACGTCCCTGCATTCGACTGGTTCATCCGAGTAGCTGGGCTCTTAAATACAACCTTCCTTCTTTCCAAATGCGGTTGATTCTATTATTCTTTGCAAACCGATGGACCCCGTCACCACGACTCTCCTGCTGCTCGTTCTCGCGATCGCTCTATTCGCGACCGAGAAACTGCCGGTCGACGTCATCGGGATCATCCTCGTCATTGCCCTAGTACTCACCAACGTACTAACAGTTCAAGAAGCAGTCGCGGGATTCGGCAACGATGTGGTCATCACTATAGGCGGATTGTTCCTGCTGGTCGGCGGACTCGTTCGCACCGGTATCGTCGACCTGATCGGGCGGCGTATGCACCGCCTAGCTGGCGACAATGTCTTCGTGCTGACAGCTCTGATAATGACGACGGCGGCCGTGTCTGCTTCAGTTCTAAAGAATACGACGACAACCGCGATGTTCCTGCCCGTCATTCTCGGGCTCGCCGCGAAAGCGAAGATCGCCCCGTCGAAACTTCTGATGCCGCTTGCCTTCGGCGCGATACTCGGCGGAAGCTGCACGCTGATCGGCACCTCGACCAATCTCGCTGTCAGCGGTCAGATCGTTCGTTATGGACAAGAGCCATTCTCGATGTTCGAACTCACGACTGTCGGGGTGATCACGTTCGCAGCGGGCATGATCTACATGCTCTTCTTCGGCCGGCTCCTTCTACCGAATCGCGGCGGCGAAGAATCGCTTACCGAGCAGTATCACATGCGCGAATATGTGTCTGAGTTGCTCGTGCTGCCTGAATCGCCGCTTGTCGGTAGGACACTTGGCGAAGCAAACATCGGCACTGAACTCGAACTCAGTGTGCTTGGCATCATCCGGGACGACTTGCGGATCGCTAACCCGTCGGCTGGCGAACGCATTCAACGCCGCGACCGCTTAATAGTCGAAGGAACGATCACAGACCTGCTTCGCGTAAAGGAGGAAAGCGGCTTGGAGATCAAGCCGGACTTCACCCTAAACGACGTCGTTTTGGAAGGTGGCGAGGTAGAGCTGTTCGAGGTGATGGTTCAACGCGATTCCAACCTTGTCGGGCAAACCCTGAAGACGTTGCGCTTTCGCCAGAACTACGACCTTACCGTGCTCGCCATCAACCGCCACGGCGATACGTTCATAAACAAACTTAGCAACGTGATGCTTCGCTTTGGTGACGTGCTTCTGGTTCAGGGAAAGCGAAACGACGTCGAAATGCTCGTTGCCGAACGCGAAGTGATACTTCTTGAAGATCTTTCGCAGTCAAGCTTCCGCATCGAGAAACGCAAGTGGGCGATCACCGCGTTCCTTACTTTTCTCGGCCTTTCGCTTGCGAAAATCACGGTCGGCGTTGATATCCCGCTGGCGATCTGTGTGCTGATAGGCGTTATGGTTCTGCTCGCCACCAAGACGATCCGTTATGCAGAGATGTACCCGCTGATCGATTTCCGCCTACTTGTGCTGATCGCCTGTATGATGAGCTTCGGCGTGGCGATGGAGAAGACTGGGGCCGATCAATATCTCGCCGGGCTTATCCTCAATTACTTCAGCAATTACGGTGATCTTGCTATTCTCGCCGGATTCTTCGCCTTGACTGTCTTACTTACCCAACCTATGTCGAATCAGGCGGCCGCTTTAGTAGTTCTGCCGGTCGCCGTCAAAGCCGCGGTCGCGCTCGACCTAAATCCCAGAACCTTCATCGTTGCAATCACTTACGCTGCTTCATTCTCGTTTATCACTCCGCTTGAACCCGCCTGCGTACTAGTCTACACGCCCGGCCGCTACCGATTTATGGATTTCGTCAAGATCGGCTCGATCCTAACCATAATCGTCTTCGTCGTCGCCATGCTCCTAGTCCCCATTTTCTGGCCCTTTCATAAGTAAATTTCGCTCGAAAAATGACTCGCTGCGCATTCGGAGAATAGCGGCCAAAATGCTATAATCATCTTTTGATCGAACAGGCAAATCCCTGCCCTATGAAGGTCTCCTAAATATCAGACATTTCAACTGTTTAGAGTTCTTGAGGTTTAACGAAATTGGCTAAAGCAAAGACAGATTACAGTGCAGATTCGATAACCGTTCTTGAGGGCCGTGACGCGGTGCGGAAACGTCCCGCGATGTACATCGGCTCGACCGGCGATCTTGGCCTGCACCACTTGGTTTACGAAGTAGTAGATAACTCGGTAGACGAGGCCCTTGCGGGCTATTGCGACACTATCGAAGTGACGATCCACGTCGATAACTCGATCACGGTCGTCGATAATGGCCGCGGAATACCTACGGACATGCATAAGCAGGAAGGTCGGTCCGCTGCCGAGGTTGTGATGACGGTCCTTCACGCTGGGGGCAAGTTCGACTCGAATTCCTACAAGGTTTCCGGCGGGCTGCACGGCGTTGGTGTAAGCTGCGTTAACTTCCTTTCCGAATGGCTGAAGCTGGAGATCTGGCGCGAGGGCAAGACTCACGAGATGGAGTTTGCGGTAGGCATCCCGACCGCACCGCTGAAAGAAACCGGAACCACGCAAAAGCGAGGAACGAAGATCACGTTCAAACCGGATGGCGACATCTTCGACACGACTGTATACAGTTTCGAAAAGCTTTCCGAGCGGCTCCGTGAGAAGGCATTTCTTAATAAGGGCATCCGCATCTTTATCAAGGATGAGCGTGAGGAAGAAGAAAAGTCGCATGAGTTTTACTACAAAGGCGGCATCGCGGAGTTTGTAAAGCACCTTAACCGGAACAAAAGCCCGCTTCACGACGAACCGGTTTATTTCGAGATGGTTTCGGACGAGCTTTCGATCGAGGTGTCGATGCAGTATAACGACAGCTACGACGAGAAGATCTTTTCGTTCGCAAACAATATCAACACTGTCGATGGTGGCACGCACCTTTCCGGCTTTCGCGGTGCGATCACCCGAACCATCAACGCCTACGCCGAATCGTCGGGCATGGTCAAGAATGCCAAAGTTGCCTTGACCGGCGACGACGTTCGCGAAGGATTGGTAGCGGTAGTCAGCGTCAAGATTCCGCAGCCGCAGTTTGAGGGGCAGACCAAGGGCAAACTCAACTCCCCGGTCAAAGGCCCGGTCGAATCGTTCCTGAACGAAAAGCTCGGCGAGTTCTTTGAACAGCATCCGGCGGTCGCGAAAAAGATCGTCGGCAAAGCGGTAGATGCCGCCCGTGCCCGTGACGCGGCCAGAAAGGCTCGTGAGATCGTCCGGAAGAGTGCGATGGCCGGTTCGGGCCTGCCGGGCAAGCTGGCTGACTGTCAGGAGAAAGATCCGGCGAATTCGGAGCTTTACATCGTTGAAGGAGATTCCGCAGGTGGATCGGCAAAGCAGGGCCGTGACCGCAAGAATCAGGCGGTGCTTCCGCTCAAGGGTAAGATCCTCAACGTCGAAAAGGCCCGGTTCGACAAGATGCTTGGCCACGGCGAGATCAAGGCCCTGATCACGGCGCTTGGAACCGGCATCGGCAAAGAAGATTTCGACATTAGCAAGCTTCGTTATCACAAGGTATGCCTGATGACGGACGCCGACGTTGACGGATCGCACATCCGCACGCTGCTGCTGACGTTCTTCTACCGCCAGATGCCCGAGCTGATTGAGGGCGGCTACGTTTACATCGCTCAGCCGCCGCTCTACAAGGTCAAGAAAGGCCGCAAGGAAGAGTACATCAAGGACGAGAAGGCGATGTTCCGTTACCTGATGCGGCAGGGCACCGACGACGTTCAGGTTCAAGTAGATGGCCGTACCGTTGAGGGCCGCTCGCTTTCGAAGGCTCTTGAACAGACGACCGAGCTTGAAAACTATTCCGGCCGGTTCGCTCGCCGACTTGGTAACGACAAACGCCTGATGCAGGTGATCCTGGATGCATTTGCGGGCAGGGAAGGCGTACTCGATAAGCACAAGGTCAAGATCAAACGAGTCTTTGCTCAGGAAGAACTGATGGCCGAGGTCGAGGGTAAGATCGCCGCTGCGGGATACAAGACCGAGCTAATTCCGGATCTCGAACACGGGCTTTCCGAGATCGAGATCACGCTGACGAACGCGCAAAAGGTTGTCTTCGACTGGAACCTCGCAAGCTATGTAGAATTTCAAAAATCCGTAGAGCTGATGAGCGACTTGGAAGAGGAATTCTCAGGGCCTTTCGTACTGGGCGAAAACGGCACTAGCGAGTCCATCGAAAATCGCAACGCTTTACTTGAACGTGTTACGACGATGGCGAAGAAGGATCTCTCAATGCAACGATACAAGGGCCTTGGAGAGATGAACCCGGAACAGCTTTGGGAAACGACAATGGATCCGGAGAAGCGTACGCTGCTGCAGGTCCGAATTGAAGATGCGGTCGAGACGGAAGATCTTTTCACCATCCTCATGGGCGACCAGGTCGAGCCGCGGCGAAAGTTCATCGAAAGCAACGCGCTCGATGTGAAAAATCTCGACGTTTAATTTCACCTGATAGAGTTGTCAAAGATCAGAAAACCTCGGAAGTTCCGAGGTTTTCTTTATTAAATGTGCGTAATATTCAATTGTATTAAAGTGGAGTTACCGAGATGGTGCGGCGGCCGAATCTACGAGCTTCGGCACAGCTTGCCATCCAGATATCTATCTTGCGGCCTTTGATCCTGCCTCCGGTATCGGAAACCAAATATTGTCCGCTGTGTGCCCCGGCACCGATGTTCACGCGGCTCCCGAGCCTAAGTACTCTCGGGTCGGCTGCGATCAAGCCTTTACGAACGCTGTGTCCCATTGCCGTTCTGCCGCGAAGGCAGTAAGCGGTAGCAGTAAAACTTCCCGCAGACGTCGGCCGGACTGATCCGGTTTTTGCAACTTTTCCTTTGGCTTTCGAGCCATCGTCCTGCTGCTGCGTCTGCTGAAATTCGGTCGTAACTTCCGGTGCGATAACTGTTTCAGAATCTACGTTTTCAAATAACTCTTGCGAAATGTTCGCTGAGCCGAGGACTTCCGTGTTGTTTGAGCTTGCGTAAATAAACACGACACACATGCTCAAAACCGTCAGGATCATTCCTCCTCTGACGAATTTATTCATTATTGATCTCCTGTCAAAAACGTTACCCGCACATACCGTCAAGTTTCGAACGAGAAACCGTTCCGTTCGAATTTGCCCGACAGCGTGGAAGAAATGTTCGGTTAACAGTGGTGGCGGCGAATTCCGCCAGTCGCGAACGACAGTGTTCGAGACAATTTGAAAGGCTATCATCGTTTTTAAGGCGGTGTCCACCCTCGAAACGGGTCGAAAAGTGCCCCTCTGGAGACAAATGTTGTGTCCTAAGGCGCTTACCGATAGCATTTTTTTTAGATTTTGATACACTTTACTCCCAAGTCAGGCCGCATATCAGCCGATTTTCGCCGAAATCCAAAGTTCTCGATACTTCCGAGGTCAACACTATGCAGGAACGCCGAGGTGGCAGCAGATACGTAGTTTCGTTCCCGATTAGGGCCAGATGGAAAGACGAGAACGGGGCCGAGGTGCGCGAAGAGGGGCTGACCGAAAACGTCGGCCTTATGGGAACGCTTGCGTATTTTCCGCGAAAGCTGCCTAACGTCGGCACGAAGGTCGAGCTTACCGTGATCGAAAATCCGGACGACGAAGTGACGGTGTCTGCCGAGGTCATCCGGCTCGAACGCAACGCCGCCCATCCGCAGGTCGCCCTCAACCTTGTCGAGGGAATGCGAACCTGGAAGAAGAAAGTTTACGACCTCGCCGAATCGATCGTCTCGAATCAAGAACCAGACGGCGACGACGACTGGTAAACAAAGCGTCCAAAGTCCAATGTTCAAAGTCCAAGGCCTTGATGGCGGCAGACCCTGGACATTGGACTTTAGACTTTGGACCAAAACAGCATGAAAGTACTTGTACTCGGTGCCGGCCGTATGGGATACGGTGCGGCTTTCGACCTTATTCACAATTCGCCGGACGTCACGTCGGTAACGATCGCCGACTTTCACGGCGAGCTTGCTTCGAACGCGGCGGCGAAGATAGGTACGGACCGCATTACCGCAAAGCAGATCGACGCGGGAAACTATGCGGCTGTGGTCGAGCTTTTTCGCGGGCACGATTCGGTGATTTCGTGCGTTAACTATTGGTATAACGAATCGCTTTCGAAGGCCGCTATCGAGACCAAGGCCAACTTCTGCGATCTCGGCGGGAATAACTATGTTGTCGATTCGCAACTTGCGCTTGATGCCGAGGCGAAGGCAGCGGGAATCAGCATCATTCCCGACTGCGGGCTTGCTCCGGGAATGGTTTCGGTGCTTGCGATGCACGGTGCGAAGCAATTCGAAACGCTTGACGAGATCCACATTCGTGTCGGCGGACTCCCGCAGCAGCCTCAGCCGCCGCTCGATTACCAACTCGTCTTCTCGGTCGAAGGCCTTATTAATGAATACATCGAAGTCGCCCGCGTCATCCGCGACGGACAGATCGTCGAAGTTCCTTCGATGACCGAGCTCGAAAGCCTCGCTTTCGAAGGCTTCCCGCCGCTCGAAGCTTTCCAGACCTCGGGCGGGACGTCGACCTTGCCGGACAGCTTCAAGGGGAAGATCAAGAATCTCGACTACAAGACCATCCGATACGCCGGCCATTGCGACAAGTTCAAGACGATGATCGACCTCGGCCTTTGTTCGAGCGAGCAAATGGTGGTCGATTATCAAAATGTAAAGCCTCGCAAACTCTTCGGCGACCTGCTCCAAAAACATCTCCCAGCCGACGGCCCCGACTACGTCCTCGTCCGATTGGAGTTTGTAGGGAAGCGAAAGTCCGAGGACTCCGCACTTCAGACTCCCGACTCCAGACTCGTTTACGACATCGTCGACCGCCTCGACGAATCCACCGGCCTTTCCGCCATGATGCGGACCACGGCTTTCCCGGCCTCGATCATCGCCCAGATGATGGCCCGCGGCGACGTTCTTGAAAAAGGAGCGACCCCGCAAGAGATCGCCATAGACCCCGACAAGTTCGTCGCCGAACTTGGGGAAAGGAACATCGACATCAAGATCTACTGATAAATACGGGATGTTATTGTTCCGCTCCATTTCGTGGTGTGCCAATTTGTTCCATTCGGAACAGATCACAGGCTCTTTGCGACCTCCTTTTGCCTCAACGCTTTCAGGCAGCGATTGACCGTCGTCGGCCCGACGCCAAGTTCTTTGGCGATAGCACGCTGCGTCATCTTTTCTTTCGCAAGCTGCTCGACTCGTTCGGCAAACTCCGCTTGGAGCGCGTGGCCGTAGCTCCAGCCGATGTGAGAGCGTTCGTCGGTCAGGGTTTCGAACCCAAACCCTAGAAAATTCTTTTCCTTGCCGATTCGGACCGAAGCGACCTCAGTCTCGGCGTCACGGTCGGGCGTGTAACGGTGCTTGAGCGGTTTTATGTACCGTATGTTCTTGCCGCGGCGTGAAGCTCCGATCGCGAACATGCTCTCGACGAAAACCGACAGCATTTTCGAGCCGTTGATATGCGCCAGTTCGATCGGCTGATATGGCGGACGCTTTTTCGTGTGGGCCAGCACAAGGATCGAGATTTTCAGTTCTTTCTTTAATTGAACAAGTGTTTTCATCAAGCGCTGGGCGTTAGGCGAGCTTTCAACCCGCGTCTTATCAAGCATCGCCTGCTGCTCCGCGTTCAGCTTTATCGGCGGCGGCTCATACGGCTTTTCATTCCCGCCGTACAGATGCGGGTACGACTCTCGTAACTCTTCCTCGGTATCTAGCGAATCAAAATCGTCCATATCATTCGTCACACGATCTAAAACGATCGGACGACTATGATGTCATATGTTGTAAGGATTGTAAAGCGTTTGGTGCATGGGACGCGGACGTTTGCACGGAATCAGCGTGTTTACGAACGCTCGAAACCATTCCTGCAATGACTATGGTTGAGTTAAGAGGTTTAGTTGAGTTATGAGGTTTAAATGTTAGGGGTTGCCGCTTCTGTCTCTACCATTTCAACTCTAAACTTCTCGTATGATCGTCTGCCGCCAGTGTCAGGAGCACAATTGAGACTTGTCATGGCGTCAATAATGAAAACTCGGTCGACGGTTTTGATGTAGTTTCTGCTGTGGACATCTCTAATTAGGTGGTTCGAACTGGTGAATTTTTCTGGATCGGGGGTAGCGAAAAGACCACCTTCTTTCATTCTTGCAGTCAAAGCCTTTGGATCGTCATGTCCTAGCTCTCCAATTATAAACGGCTGTCTCAGCACAAAACGGAAACTCCCGATAGAATCTCGGGTGAACCCCACCAACTCGTACGCTGTCTCGGGAAATAGAGCGTTGAAGAGCGAAACTCGGTCGTCGAGGGTTTGAAGTGGTGAAGAGTCGGCAAAACGCGCTGATTTAAGAACAAAATCGGGGTTCGAGTCTTCGTAAACGATGGCCTCAAACCCCTCAGCTATTTGCGGATATTCCGTATCTAGATCTTCGAACCAAATCCCTTCATGTTTGGCATATGCTTCTAACGCTTCTTCGGATCGCTGTACCGTACTCCGTCGGGATTCCCCTTCTGGACTTGAGATCTCTTCTGCTCCAGCGATAAGGGACGCTTCGACATTTCGACAACCGCCAAGAAGGCGCCCTCGTTCTTCAAAGTCATTAAGCCGGACGATTCGGCACGCGCCAGATAGGATCCAGTCTGCAATTTCTTTGACACGGTCATAGTCAACCCCTCCATCAAAAGTATACAGACAAGTCAAAGAAAAGTGAATACCTGAGTCCATAAGCATCCGTTATGAGGGCGACTCGGTCTATTACCAAATGAGGTCAGGAGCATCCTCCAAATGCCGAAGAACGAACTTGCCAAACATCGGTACGGCGAAACAATACTTTCCGTGTCGAGTCCGGAAAATCAGTCCAAGTCTGGTGAGAGAGGTTAAAATAGCCGAAACGCGACTGCTTGCGAACGGCTTGATCAAGTACGTTTCTGACGCGGCAACGATCTCGCTAACCGTGAACTCACCATCGTTAATACCCATCTGAGCTATTACCTTTAGGACGTCGCGTTGACGATCCGTTACCAGTCCCCAACGCCCCTGAAAAAAGTCCGAGTCGAGTTTTCGCAGTATCTCCTCGACCGGAATCGCACTGAGCTCGCCTTCATTTTCATGCTGCTGTACCCAAGTGTCGTATGCTTCTTTACAAATAAACTGGATGAAGAATGGATATCCACCCGATATCTCGCAAACGGTATTAATTGATTTCTCGGAGAACGGAAACGGACATTGGGTAAGTTGAAGAGGTACCTCGATTGCCTCGCGAGTCTCTTTGGCAGATAGGCGATCGAGGAAGATGACATGAAACATCCGCTCCGTGTAAGTTCGAGCCTCCGTTAACCTAGTCTGTATCGTCGGCAATCCGGTCAAAGCAAGCATGAATGGCACTCCTTTTCTCTGAATCGACTGGAACACATCGAGCAAAAGTGACATCGGATATCGATCCTTTGAAGCGTTATCGGCCAAGTTCTGCGCTTCATCATAGGCAAAGACGATCCCTTTTTTGTTCAAATGTCGAACGGCAACTGCAACCGCCTCAAGTACCGCTTTAAGCTTGTCCGAATGGAGACCTGGAGTCTCCTGATAGAGGTGCATTAGCCTGTTATAACTCCACACCACGTTCTTAGGTTGACTCCCGGAAAAGCCAGCCGATTCTTCCACCACCGTTTGGGTGATCCCAGAGGTGACAATAGATAGATCTGCCAGGAGCCGGATCACCAAGTTGTCCTCACTCACGCTGACAGATTCGGAAAGCTCGGTCCCGCCGACCCATAACCAACCCTCCCGAATTGCTATGGGTTTCAGCGTTTCCAACAGAACCGTCTTGCCGACTCCCCGCAATCCCGTAATCAGAGGATTACTAAGTATCGTCTCCTGATTCAAAAGAGCCTTGAACTTGGCAATATCGTCCTCACGCCCCGCGAGGTGAAGTGGCATGTGTCCTGCACCGGGACGATACGGATTCTTAAAGACTAGCTGTGTCATCGTAACAGTTCGTTAGGAGCATCTATGATTTCACATCGGCACGTGAAATAATAGCAAACTATAATTTCATAGTCAACTGTTACGAGATGTGAGTTTGTGGCTCAATAATCGCTTCTCTGTTGTCCTTGCATTCAACTTGACTTGAATAGGTTGTGGAATGAACGAGCCAAGACTTTCTGATTGAAAGGCGACGCAACAAAAGGCTGCCGGTTAGGGCAGCCTTGGGCTTGATGCTTGAGTTGAACGAGTGTGGTACTTAGTAACCGGCTGGGAGAAGACGTGGGTTGGCCTTCTTTTTGAGAAGCTTTCGCAACTTGAGCCGGGCTTTGTGAAGCTGCGATTTTGATGTGCCGACGGAGCAACCGAGGATGCGGGCGACTTCTTCGTGTTCGAAGCCTTCGACATCGTGCAGGACGAAGACGTTCTTGTAGCCGTCCGGCAGTTGGTCGATCGCGTTTTCGAGTGCGATCTTGTCGACGATGGGCATCTTTTCAGGGTTCGCCGTGCCCGCGACAACCTGATCAGGGGTTTCGCCTTCTTCGGTCGTTTTTTCGAACTTCACGTTACGTTTGCGGAAGTGCATGAGCACCTGATTCACCGTCATGCGGTGGAGCCACGTCGTGAAGGCCGAATCTCCACGGAAACTGCCGATCTTCCGGTAAAGCTGGATGAAGACGTCCTGCGTCAGATCTTCCGCCTCGTGGGCGTTCTGCAGCATTCGAAGACAGATCGAATAAACCCGTCTGTGATGCCGCTGATAAACTTCTTCAAAGGCTCCCATGTCACCGCCGGCCGCGGCCTGCGTTAAGTCGAAATCTTTCGCTTTTGCGTAAGAAACGACCGCGGCTGCCGTAACGCCGAAAATGCCGCCTTCGCTGCTGATTACCGGGAAGTTTAATGTATCTGCTGTCATTTTCCTTGTTCCCCCTTGCTACCAAACTTCAAGCGCCGTGCCAAAGCGGCGTTGGGTTGTCCGGGATATTTATTAGACGCTGAAATGTCCAATTTGTTCCTTATTTATGGGCATACCTTTCAATTCGCCCAACATCAAAACGAGGATTCAATGTCTGTTGCGTGTATGCGTTGCTCCATATGCTGCACGAAATGGTATACGTATCGAATTGATACGGATTGTTGAGTATTGTGCATGGTGTTACGATTATCATTCCCATTTGAGAACGGTATATTCCGGTGCTAATTGCACCATTATATGAAGAAGCTTCCCCTTCAAATTCTTCTCCTATTCGTAGTAGTTTTTCCCGCTTTTGGTCAATATCAAAGCCAGGAAGTATCGGACGTTGACGGCGTTCCGGTGCTGCTGAAGCACTTGCCGGATTGGGAGTCGGTGAAGGGTCAGGCGAAGATTACGAACAGTATCGAAGAGGTTCGGAGCGAATTTGGAAATCCGGCAGTGCTGAGCGAGATCGATCTCGACGGCGGCGCGGAGGCCGCGTATGCGAGCTACGGAGATTCGCGGCTGCTGCTGATCGAATATCCGACGCCGCAAGGTTCTTCGTCGGCAGATGCGGCGATCCAGTCTGCGATGGGTGGTTCGGCGGGCGTGGTCTATAAGCGCATCGGCAACTACAACGCCTTTGTTTTCGGTATGGCAGATCCGGTTGCGGCGGACGCTCTGCTCGGCAAGATCGAGTATGGGAAGTCCGTGCAGTGGCTGGGTGACGATCCTTTCTATCTCGAGAAGTTCGAGCGATACATCGCCCTCACGGGGCGCGACGTCGCTTTTTCGACGATCTTCTTCATCCTCGGAATATTTGGCACCGCGATCCTGATCGGCGTCGGTGTCGGCTATGTCTACTTTCGGTTCCGCGAAAATGAGCGTGCCCATCGCACAGCCTTCTCGGATGCAGGCGGCCTCACACGGCTCAATCTTGACGAGTTGTCTGAGTAGCTGTTTTTGTTATCTACGGCAGGTGCTCTACTAACCGCTCGATATCTTCAACGTTGTTGTAAAAATGCGGCGCGATGCGAAGGCGGTCGTTTCGCGGGCTCACGATGATGTTTGCTTCTCGCAGAGCTTTTGCGATGTCACTGCAATGCATCCCGCCGCGATGTTTTATGCAAACGATCGCGGACTTTTCGCCGGGAGTGCGTGAGCTAACGATCTCGTAATCCTTGCCCGCAAGTAATTCGCACAGATGATTGCTGAGGCCGTCGAGATACGATTCGATGTTTGATAGTCCGGCTTCGGTCAGAAGTTTCAGGCTCTGCTCAAGTCCGTAAAAAAGCGAAGAGCATCCGGTGCCGCTTTCCCAAGCGAGCGCGTCTGCTTTCCACGGCTGTTCGCGGTGTTCGAAATCCCAAGGCGTTTCGACCGAAATCCAGCCAGTGAGAGTCGGCTTGACGCGATTGCGTGCATCATCCGAAAGATACAGAAATCCGCAGCCCTCTGGAGCACACAGCCACTTGTGACTGGCGCTCGATGCGATGTCGACGCCGAGCGCGGGAAGATCGAACCCGCGTGCACCGAGCGCCTGAATGATATCTGCCGCAAAGAGTGCGTCGACGGCGTGTGCGGCTTCGGCAATCCGGGCGAGGTCGGCCTGAAAGCCGCTCGCAAACTGGATCGCGCTGATTGCGACGAGCCTGGTATTGCCGTCGATGAGCGAGCAGAATTCGTCGAGGTCGATGCGGCCGTCGTGTTCAGCGGCGAGCCGGAGTTCGACGCCAAACTCGTCTCGTACGCGTCGCCAGGGGTAGAAGTTTGACGGGAATTCGCCGGCAAAGCTGACGATGTTGTCGCCCTCGGCCCAGTCGATACCGGCGGCGACGGACGCGAATCCGTCAGAGGTGTTTCGCATGAACGCGATCTGCTCGGGCTTCACGTTCAACATCAATCCCAGAAGATCGCGGGCGCGATTCTTTGTCGCTATCCAGTCGGTGTAGTGTTCGGAGCCGTGGTTTGCGACGTCGATTAGCTGAGAGTTTACGGCATCGATAGCGGTCGTCGACACGGGCGAAACGGCGGCACTGTTGAGATATGTATAGTTGGTTGCGGCGGGAAAAAGCGATCTGATGCGTTCGTTCATTACAAGAATGATGGAACGCGCGGGCCGCGTCCGTCAATACGGGCGACGCCTGTGTGTATAATCTACACCGTCAGGGAGCCAGGCTTCCTGATTCCTTGACAATCTGAAGAAGGAGGTACGAAACGTATGTCGAAAGATGACGTTTTGGAGCTCCTCAGATGGCTCTTAACAGGATGGCAACTGGTTCGCCTGTTGCTTGACTGGAAAGAGAAACGACTTCGACCCCTGTCACCAAACGAAAGGTCGAAGCCGTCAATCTGAGGATAAGTCTCTTGGTAAAAAACCTTGAGACCTCCGTGTGAGGGGCTAATGCTCCTCACACTTCAGATATTAATCGAACGGTTCGCGCTTAGCAAGAAATTTTGACAAAAGCGGACGCGAGAGTTAACTTCTAGCGTAGCAATGCTTTGCATTGCCCCATCTAATCTGCCCGCAGTTATGGCCCTTTTCTTTAACAAAGACCAATACGACTTCGGACCGGTGTCTTCAGCCGACGACATCGGCATCGAATCGCGCGATCTGCGGAAAGAGGCTTCGCAAAACTTCTTCTGGGAAACACTCAGGCTCGTTAGAGACGTATTCCTGATCATCGTTACGTTCATACTTTTCGGCGTGTTTTTCGTTCAGCCGGTCGTGGTTGATGGCAGTTCGATGCTGCCGCAGCTTCGCGATGGCGAAAGGCTGCTCGTAAACAAATTCATCTATTACGACATCAAAAGCGTTAGCTTTGGCCACCTTGAACGCGGAGACGTGATCGTTTTTTGGTATCCGGAAGATCCGTCGAAGAGCTATGTTAAACGGCTGATCGCGTTTCCCGGCGAGACGGTCGAGATCAAGGACGGCAAGGTCTTGATAAACGATGTCGAGCTGATCGAACCTTACATCTCCGAGAATCACAACAGTTCAAGATTCAGGCCGTTTCCGCGTACTTCGGTAAAGGCCCATACCTATTTCGTGATGGGCGATAATCGCGACAACTCCGCCGATTCGCGGACGTGGGGCTTCGTGCCCGAGAAATACGTCTATGGCCGAGCCTTCTTTCGATACTGGCGGCCGCAGGATGTGGGCTTTGTAAGACACGCCGATTATCCCGACATGCCTCCGCCGATCGACGATATGCGTGCCGAAGATCTGGAACGCTGAACTGCATCTCGCCCTGGTTTCCGCTAGAATACTGAAATAATGACAGAGCGAGTTAAAGCGATCCTTGTTCTTGAGGACGGGCGCACATTTACGGGCTTGGCATTCGGCGCGGTCGGCGAGACGTTCGGCGAAATGGTATTTAATACGTCGATGACCGGATATCAGGAGATCTTGACCGACCCGAGCTACGCCGGGCAGATCGTATGCATGACGTATCCGCTGATCGGCAACTACGGCGTGAACGATGAAGATGTCGAATCGCGTCGGCCGTGGGCGGAAGGGTTCGTGGTCAAGGAAGCCAGCCGCATCGTTTCGAACTGGCGGTCGACTCAGTCGCTGGACGACTATCTGAAAGAGCACGATATCGTCGGGATCGAGCAGATCGACACTCGAGCACTCGTCCGACACATCCGCGACAAAGGCGCGATGCGTGCCGCGATATCTTCTGTCGAATCCGATCCGAAGGCTCTGCTCGAACGCGTGTTAGCATCACCCGACATGAAGAACCGCGAGCTCGCGACCGCGGTTACCGTCGAGGAGACTTTCGACTATCCGGCGATGGACGAGACCAAGTTTCATGTGGTTGCTTACGACTTCGGAGTTAAGACAAATTCGCTGCGAGAGTTCGCCAAGTATGGCTGCAAGATCACGGTCGTTCCCACCGGAACTTCCGCCGCTGACGTTCTCGCTCTCAGGCCCGACGGCATTTTCTTATCCAACGGCCCGGGCGACCCGGCGTCGATGAAAGCGGTTGTCGATGAGATCAAGAAGCTGACCGAATCGAAAGTGCCGATGTTCGGCATATGTCTCGGCCATCAGATCCTCGGCCAGGTCTTTGGTGGCGAGACGTTCAAGATGAAGTTCGGCCACCGCGGAGGCAACCAGCCGATCAA
>CADEGD010000005.1:0-74075 GCA_902826795.1 uncultured Acidobacteriota bacterium
CGCTGACCTATTGGCGTACCGGCGAGCTTGCCGAGGCCAGAACGTGGCTGGAGGCGGCTCAAGGCCGCGAACTTGACACAAGAAACTTACACCGGCTTGCGTCGATCGCTTACGAGATGTTGGTCAACGTAAGCGAACAAAAATACGGCGAGAACATTGGCCTTTACGACGCTCATGAAACGGCCTTCAGGAAATGGGCTGACGACTGGATCGCGGCCAGCTTCTACATCAATGCCGCTGTCGGTTTTATGGAAAGCGACCGCACTCGGGACGCGATCGCTTGTCTCGAAGTCGCGGATTTCCGTGCGGAAAGATCTTCCATGCATCTTCAGCACGCTTTCGTACAAAACGAGCTTGCTCTTGTTTACAGGTCGGAAGGCCGATATGAAAAAGCCCAGTTCTACGTCGATCGGGGCATCGAGATATTTCGTCGTATCGGGGACCAAACCCGCGAGGGTATGTTGTGGGATACAAAAGCCTCGATCTCGCTGGCGCAAGGCGATCTCGACGCCGCCGCTAAAACGATTAAGAAAGCGATCGACACATTAAAGGACGGCGAGAACAATGCATATCTTGCTGAAGCTTACACGACCGAGGCGAAGATCTTTGTTTGGCAAGATGATTTCGCAAGCGGAGTCTTATCGCTTTTTGAGGCATCAAAGATCGCGGAAACGTATGCCGGACGCGAATTTGCTAAAAAGCTGATCTCTCAGTTCGAAGCGGAATTGGACAAAAAGAATGCCGGCCAGAAAACTGCCGAGCGGCGATCGAACGGCTTGGAGGAAAATGCTCTAGAGTTGATCTTGCCGCCGAGCCTTGCCTCTCACAGCCGGTATCAGGCGATCCGGATCAATAACGATCACTTGCGTTGTGTTGGCATTGAGAACGGTTCACTCGTTATCTCAGTCGAATCGGCGGAGATCGGTCGTGGAGATCTTCTAGCGGTTTCCGAAAATGCTTCGGGAGAGATCAGTTGCGGATTTTACGATTTGGATTTCGGTGTGCTCTGTGTCGAAACCTGCAATTCGGACCCTCGACTATTCGACCCCAGCGATGTGACGATAGTAGGAAAAATCGTCGGGATTGTCAGTGAGCCAGATCAGAACGGCCTTCGAAACGTAACGCCTATACCTGCCCGGTCTACTTTCTAAAGTCCTTGATATCCATTCCGAACTCGTCTTTTACATATTCTTCCTGAGCGGCGTTCACGCTCTTTAGATTCTCCAGCCGCCGGCGAGCTTTGATGATGTGCGTCTTTGTGCGTTCGGCCATTTGCTTCAGCAAGTCTCTACCCTCGGCCATCTCGGCTTTCACCTTCATTCGCAGTTCGTGAAGTTCCGACGCCTCGGCCTCGGCTTTTTCTATGTCGATCTCTGCAAACCGCTTCCTGATCTGATAGATCTGTCTCACCGCTCGGACCCAATCGTCACCGATCGATTCGCCTTTGACTGAATCGGGACTATTCTTCAGATCCTCGATCATCTTGTCGAGCTTCTTCTGATCACCCGATGAATAGGCGACGTTAAGCTCGGCCATAAGTCCGTGACGCCGTTCTTTTTCGTTTTCGTCGAGCGCGAGGTCGGGGTGAATCGCCCTGGCGAGATTATGGTAAGCCTTCTTCGCCTCAACCGTCGGGACGTACTCCTCCGCGTCATGAGCCGCATCGGCCCGGGCGGCTGATTCCTCGGCACGTCTTCTCAGTTCCTCGACCCGCTTCTTGATCTCTTCATCGTCAGGTACGAGCTTGAGTTCCTCCTCGGCGATCTCGGCTTCGATCTCGTCGAAATCCGCATAGAGTCTCGCAACGTCCATTGAATATCGCGCCTCAAACTGCTCCAACTCGGCGCGGAGGTCGGCCATCTCCTCTTCCCGATCGGCAAGCTTATCCTTCAGCCGTTCGAGAATGCGGCGCTTCTTGTTCAGTTCAATTTCTTCGGGGGCGAGGTCGATCATGAATAGAGGTTCATCGGCAGTGTAAGCAGTTCGATAGGGTCGTAAACATTCAAAGCTTCGCGGACGAAAAAGGGTTCGCCGGCCTCGACGCCTATAAGCGATCCGAAATATCGCGAACGGTTTTCGAGTTCTTCTAGAAAGCGTTTGTCCGTAAGGCGCGTTTCCGGCTCGGTCGATTCGGGATTGTGAAACTGTGAAGCATGAGCACGAATCGCGGCCATCTTTTCTTCCAAGAACTCAGAAATATCAACGACGAACGAAGGCTCAACGCGACGTGAGAAGATGTTGTGCGCGACCTTCGGAACGGGAATCACATCGTCCCCAGAGTTGGGATCGTAATTTCGCATACTCGACAGCCGCGCGGCCTCGCGAACGAGCCGCGCAATATGGTCGTGATCTGGATGCGGATCGTCGATCTGATGTGTGAGTATGACTTTCGGTTTAAATCGGCGAAACGCCTGAACCATCGCCGTCCGAGATGCGTCATCGACAAACACATGTCCGTCGGCAAGGCCCAGGTTTTCGCGGATATCAAGTTTGAGTATTTTCGCCGCAGCCTCCGCCTCTTTCGCTCGGCCTTCGACCGTTCCACGCGTGCCCATCTCACCGCGGGTCACATCTAGCCCGCCGGTCTTGTAACCAAGGCTCTTCATCCGCAGCATGGTTCCGCCGACCGTAAGTTCGAGGTCGTCTGGGTGCGCGAAAACGGCGAGTATATCCACTTCCATTGATTTGGATTTTCGGGGAATTCTAACAGGATGTACAGGATAAACAGGATGATTGTTCGGTTTCTGGCATCCTGCATATCCTGTTCATCCTGTTAGAATCATGATATGAAACTCATCGTTCTCGGCTCGGGATCATCAGTCCCGCATCCGACGCGGTCGAGTTCGGGCTACTGGCTGGACACCGCAGGCGGAAGCATTCTGCTAGATTGCTCGGCTTCGGCGATCCATCGGATAGCTCAGGAAGAATGCGACTGGGCGAATCTGGACGCGATCTGGATCTCGCATTTTCACCTCGATCATTGCGGTGGCCTCGCGCCGTTTCTGTTCGGAACGAAGTACGCTCCGACTACTCGATCTAGAACAAAGCCGATGCGGATCTTCGGCCCGTCGGGCTTGAAGAACTTGATCGCTGCGTTCGATTCGGCCTACGATTACGGCCTGCTCGAACAGCCTTTTCCATGTGAGGTTATCGAGGTCGAGCCGGGGAAAGAATTCAATCTATCCGAAGGCGTAACGGCAAAAACATTTTCGACTCCACACACCGACGAAAGCTGTGCGATCCGCATCGATGACGTATCAGGCTCGATCGTGTTCTCCGCCGATACGGGCTATTCAACTAACCTCGGCGCCTTCGCCCGCGGTGTCGACCTGCTGCTGATCGAGTGTTCGTTTTTCGCAGATAAGCCGGTCGAGATCCATTTGAACCTTGCCGACATAGAGCAGATCGCCCGCTTTGCGAAGCCAAAGAAGATCGTCCTAACACACCTTTACCCCGAATGGGATGCCCGTCGACCGCCTACCGAGATGGGCGGGATTGAGGCGGCTCTGGCCTTCGACGGTATGGTACTTTCAACTTAGTTGTGAGTACATTGCCTTTGCTGCCGCGGCGTTACCGTCTCGGCCCGCTGGCACACACGCGGGCTAACGCAACCGGTCAAACCGCTTGGGCCCGATAGAAAATTCTTGACACGTTTGTTGTATTTGTGGGATTCTAGGTTACGGCGAGTTTCCCTCGCTGGTCTTTGACAATTGAAGGATCTTATTAACCGGTAAAGTCCGGCGTCTTAGATCACGTAGTGAACGATTACTTAATGTGGGACATGAGACTGAAACCCTTAAATCTTAGATCGTGTTCCAAATGGAACAAAAGTACAGGGGTAAAATGGAACGGAACAAGTCGCTTAAGCTGTCTCGTAAGCACCGTCCATAAGTTGTAGATCGTGATTCAAATGAATCAGATCCTGTGTCTTATGCAAATGAAACAGGGCCTGACTTTCAGACTATACGCCCGACAAGTGGAGATGGCCGGACTTACGCTCAATAGGTTAGGAGGTCACGTTTCGCTTCGCCATCGCCATGAGTTCCTCAGGCATCCATTTAGAGAGATTCTTTTCTTCGGCTTCGGCGATGGATTTGCCGCGGTTTCGCCATTCTTTGGTAGGGTCATCTTCGCGGCCGGATTCTTTCGGATAGTTCTCGACCTGTTCGAGGCTGATGATAATGCCGTGGATCACGTCGTTCCAATCTTCATTCTGAATGCCGCGGAGCGTGACCGGCAGGCCGGCCGTCCAATCCTCTTCGGGAACGACGTTGTCGTATTCTGGAATCGTCAGATACGCGGTCTCGGGAAACGGCCTGCCGCTAAACTCACTCAATAGTTGCGGCTTGATCGAATCGACCGGTCCGCTCGGACTCGTTGAACGCAATTCCATTGCGCGCTTGAAGATATCGGTAACTGTCGGGCTGCTCATGATGACGTTAGACGAAAGGTTAGCATAATTTTCACTTTTCTACAGTGGATAGTGACAAGTTGATAGTAGATAGTTTCGTTATGAACCGATTTCTTTATCAAACACACTTGATACTTGGTGCGGTCGTTTCTATACCGCTGCTGGCATGGGCATTAAGCGGATTTCTTTACGCTCTGCCGAATACGGTCGAGGGCGGAACGGTCGAGAAGATCGATGCGATGCGAGTTAAGGTGACTCCGGCGGAGGCGATGGCGAGGGCTAATGAGCTCACCGGAAAAACGCTGCCGACAACCGCGCTGACGCTGTTGATGAAAGACGGACGGCCGCAATATCAGTCGATCGGCGGGCTCGGGGCGGATTCGATCTTTATCGATGCCGAAACAGGCGAGGCGGCATTCTCAAAACCGCCCACTTTGAAAACACAATTCTTTCGCGAAGCTCACTTTTACTTTTTTGCGGGCGGCTGGCAAGTAACGCTGCTGCTGATCTTCTCGGCCCTCGCGACCTTGTCGGCACTTACCGGAATCTATCTCAACATCGTTCATTGGGGACGGATTCTGCGAAAGCGGTCTGAATGAGCAACGAACTTTTTCCTTGTCATTGCCCATCTCAACACTTAACCTTTAAATCGATGAGATATATTTTCGCATTCATTCTCACGCTCTCTCTCACGTGCGTCGTTCTTGCCCAGACCGAGCAGGCTCCGATCACCGAAAAGGCGCTTGTTTACAAAGACTGGACGCTCAAGAACGTCAAGGGCGGCGGCGAGACGAATCTTCGCTCGTTCGCGAAGGGCAAAAAGCTTGTGATGGTGGTCTATTGGGCCCCGTGGTGCCCGAACTGGCGTCACGACCTTGCCTTTGTTCAAAGCCTTCACGACAAATATGCAGCATCGGGATTGGCGGTGATCGGCGTCGGCGAATACGATCCGGTCGATAAGATGAAGGCGCACATCGAGCAGTACAAGCTGACGTTTCCAATGGTTTACGAATCTGATAACCAGTCGGCTCGATTGACGTCGAATCACTACATGCTACGCACCGAGGCCGGGGACAAGCGAAAGTGGGGAACGCCGTGGTATGTGCTGCTCGACCCTTCGACGCTGACACGTTCCGGAGACGTGCTGACCGAGAAAACTACGTTGGTGAATGGCGAGTTGATCAGGCCTGACGCGGAAAAGTACATCCGCGAAAAGCTGGGATTAGCCGCGAGTGCTGCCGCGATCGGAACTTCGTCAAAACCGATCGAGAATGCGATCCTACCAAAAAGGTTGCGAACCTGACTAAGCCCTAACGCAGGATCTGCGTAACCTTTCCGTTGTAAAAATAGATCGTGCCCTTACCCGTGTAGGTCCAAACTTCGGTCGTTCCGTTTACAGATGTCGAGGATCTCTTATTTGAAGGAGCTCCCCACGAACTCTGCGCAACCTCCGCCGGCGTCATCCCCACTGCCGGATCGCGATTGCCGGCCGACGTCGAGGCCGGGCGATTGGGGGTAGTGGTCGTCGACGTATTAGATATCGTCCGTGTAGGAACTGTCGTGGCCGCTGTCGTCGTGGAAGCGGCCCGGACCGGAGCGGGGCGTCCGCCGATCATCGGCCCCGGCAAAACCGCCAGCGTGTCGTTCAATTTCAACGCAACCTCACGCAGCGGATCTTTCGCGGCGACGAACTTTCCCGCGATCGCGCTGTCTTCAGCTTCGGCCGCCAGCGTGCTGATACCCTGGATCTTTGACAAATACTGAGCCAATTGCGGTTTCGTCCGGAAATCGGATTCGAGAGTGACGAGGGCGGTCCTTAACGCAGCGAAAGCAGAAATGACATTTTTTCTGTTTTTTTCGTGTTCGGCGAGTTTCTGGCCCGTCAAACGCCGAGACGCCGCGTCGCGATCCATCGCCTCTAGCGTAACGGCGATCGGTCCGATCTTGTCTACGAATACATTCACGTTGTGAAGCTGATTCGAAACCTGCTGCTTTGCGGCTGAAACAACGGCATTGGTAGGAGTATTTCTTACCGGAGTCGGCTTGGGGGTAGCCTTTGGCGTGGGCCTTCGCGTTCTCTGCGCTTCGGTCGTAACTGCAAACATCGAGAGAGCAAGAACAGAAAGTGCTGTTATTCGAATGATTCTCATAGATCTTGGCCTGATTTTTATAAGCTGTTCGGAAATTCTATCATATCTATAGATGCAAAAAAGGGAGTTAGAAGTTCGACGCCTCGGACGGGTAGCTTACGCCGACGCTCTCTTCCTGCAGAAAGAGCTTGAGGCCGAGGTGATCGAAAATCGGACGGAAGACTATCTTTTGCTGCTCGAACATCCGCACACGTTCACTATCGGGCGACGCTCGAAAGAAACGGGAGTTCTCGCTACTGCCGAAGTTCTAAAGAACCTCGGCATCGAAGTTTTCGAGACGAACCGCGGCGGCAAGGTGACCTATCACGGTCTCGGACAACTAGTTGGATACCCGATCTACTCGCTTTCGCCCGACCGGGAAGACGTTCACAAATACGTACGCGATCTCGAGGAAGTCTTGATTTTAACGCTCGCAGATTTCGGGATCGACGCCTTCCGGATTGAAGGACTGACCGGTGTACACACTACCGAAGGAAAGGTTGCCGCGATCGGCGTCCATATCAAGCGTTGGGTTACGACGCATGGTTTTGCCTTGAACGTAAACACCGATCTGAGCTACTACAACTGGATAATCGCTTGTGAAGGTGAGCCGGTTACTTCGATGGAAAAACTTTTGGGCCGGGAAATTGCTTTATCTGATGTCGAAGATCGGATCGTCAAGAACTTTGAAACCGTATTCGCGACGACCCGTAAGTTAGCTGAGGTCGCGACTATCTATTCTTGGGGGGAAACATGAAGAAATTTGCACTTATATTTACCGGGATCGCGGTTGCGGTCGGAGCTGCGTGCGGTCCGGCGGTCGAGAATCTGCCGAATGCGAACCATGCGAATCACAACGCCGCGAATTCTAATACGAACGTCGCTCCTAGCGGCCCGCTGAATCTGACGACGGTCGACACGCCGCAGCGTATCAAGGATATGATGGCGGCTCGCGGCGAGCAGGATGCTGCTTCGCCGACTCTAAAGATCGTTTCCCCGGCCTCGGGAGCAACGATCAACAGTTCCACCGTTTCCGTGAAGCTCGATCTTTCAGGCGAGTTGAAAGGCTATAAGCCGGGAATGGATCCCGCGACAAAGATGGGGAATCATATCCACGTCATCCTTGATAATCAGCCCTACGAGGCCTATTACAACATTGACGGTTCGGCCTTCGAGCTTCGTAACGTCAGCGACGGCGAGCATACACTTCGCGTGTTTGCGTCGCGGCCGTGGCATGAATCTTACAAGAATAATGGCTCGTTCCAGATGGCGAAGTTTACGGTGAAGAACGGTAACGCCAACGTGAACCAACCGGCTACGACTAATAGCGGACAGCAGATGTCCAACGCGCCGAAATCGTTCAACGCTCCTCCACCCAATTCGTCTGCGAACTCAACACCTGCACCTCCTCCGCCACCCCCGACACCCGAAGGCAAAGCAATGCAGGCTTCGACTGGCGGCGCTGTCGACGGGACAAGGCCATTGCTAACCTACAGCCGTCCGAAGGGTGAATACAAGGAAGCGGACGCAGATCCGATCATGATCGATTTTTGGCTGGCTAACGCAAAGCTAGTTGGCGATGGCGGGGAATATCGAGTCCGCTATTCGGTAAATGGCGGCGAACCGAAGTTCGTCGAGAAGTGGGCTCCGCTATGGCTGCAAGGCTGGACGGCTGGTAAGCACATGATCAAGCTCGAACTCATCGACAAGGACGGCAACGTCGTCGACAACGGAGGCTATAACTCGACGACGCGAGAGATCACGGTCGTGAAGTAACCGGAACGCGGACTTTAGTCCGCACGTAGGCGAACTAAAGTTCGCGTTCCTTATGAATTGGATCTATCTTGCTATCGCTGGCCTGCTGGAGATTGCTTGGGCGATCGGGCTGAAATATACGGAAGGTTGGTCGAAACTTGTGCCGAGCCTCGTAACCGGCGTGTTAATGGTCGCGAGTTTCTACTTTCTGTCGCTCGCCGTAAAGACGCTTCCGATCGGTACGGCCTACGCGGTCTGGACCGGCATCGGTACGGTGGGAGCGGCGATACTCGGGATGTTCCTGTTCGACGAGCCCCGCGACATCGTCAGGGTTCTGTGTATTCTGCTGATAATAGCCGGCATCGCCGGACTTAAGATCACATCAGCCACCTAGTTTGTGGGACTTGCGATGCTGCCGCAATTCAAATAATCTCAATGTTTCCAAGTATTCTGGAGATTCAGGGGCCGCAGCAGACGATGCGGACATATCAAATCTATGCGACGTGACATAACTTCCTGGTACAGCTCGAACCTCAACATGGAAATGCCGCTGGTGGCATACGGCCACGCAGGATATCCGCTGCTGATGTTCCCGACGGCGGCGGCGGACTATCTCGAATATGAGCGGTTTCACCTTATCGATTCGATAAAATATTTTATTGAGAATGGGCTTATCCGGGCATACTCGATCAACTCGGTAAACAAGTACAGCCTGCTCAACCGTGAATCTCATCCGGGCTGGAAGGTCGAGATGCTGACACGGTATGACCGCTACATCATGGAGGAGGTTCTGCCGCTGATCCGCAACGAATGCGGACAGGATGCAAGGCCTCTGACGACCGGCGCAAGCTTGGGTGCATTTCTAGCTGCGAATACTTACTTCAAGCATTCCGATAACTTCCGCGGGACGATCGCGATGAGCGGAAGCTACGACATTTACAATTACCTCGACAAGGGTTATTACGACGACAACGTCTACTTCAACAATCCCGACATGTATCTTCGTCGCTTAGACGACGACTATCACTTGCCGCGTCTGCAAAATGCGGATTCGATCGTGATCGTCTCGGGACAGGGCAACTACGAAGCCCCCGACCGCAGCCGCGACCTGTCAAACATCCTCCATTCCAAAGGCATCCCGCACCTTCTCGATCTCTGGGGATACGACGTCGGCCACGATTGGCCTTGGTGGCGAAAGATGCTGCCGCATTATTTGGGTAAGTTTACTTCGTAAAGAAAAGGACAGGCGATCGACCTGTCCTTTCCTTTCTTCTTAATTGTCTCCCTTTTTACCTTTCCGTCTCGAGCCTTCGGGCTGTTCTTGCTTGGGCGGATCGGGGTCGCGAACCGGGGGTCTCGTAACCGGCCGACTTACGACGGGAGGTACCTCAGTTGTGACAGGCTTGGTTTCAGTTGCCGTCGGACTTGCGCCCGTTTCTGTAGTTGTTGGCGCTGCAGCTGCATTGTCGGTATTTGCCGGCGTTGTCGAGGCACCGGACCGGACCGCTGCCTGGTCGGCCTTCTCAAGCTTCTCAAGCTCTTCGCGTTTGTTGCGTTCCATCAACGTGCGCATCTCTGCCGGGATCGGCGGAATTCCTGGGAACGATTCACGCGGCTTATCCTTCATGAAGGGTACCATGAACGCGTTAAAGTATGGCACCGCTCCGTGGCCGCCTGTCATCCCGGCCCCAAGTGATTCCTTGCGGAGCGGATTGCCCATCCAGACGCCGGTTACGTAGCTTGGAGTATAGCCGATGAACCATACATCCGTCTCGTTGTTCACTGTGCCCGTCTTGCCGGCCAGCGGTTGCCCGCCCGCACTCGCACCCGTAGCGGTACCGCCGCCCTGAACGACTCCGCGCATCATGTCGACCATCGTCAGGGCAACGTACTCGCTCGTCACCCGCGAGCTCGTGCCTTCAAACTTTTCGAGCAGGCTGCCGTCGCGACTGTAAACCTCGCGGATCAAATGCGGCTGAACGCGAACCCCCTTATTCGGAAATGCACTATAAGCCGCAGTCATCTCAAGCAGTGAAGCCTCGCTTGCGCCTAAAGCCGACGGAAGGCTCGGCGCCATCGGATTCGAGATGCCAAACCGGCGCACCATTTGAGCACCAGCCTGAATGCCGACCTGTTCAAGTAAATGCACGGCCGCCAAATTGTAAGACTTTGCCAACGCGATCCTCATCGGCACGTTGGGATGGCTTGGCGCTCCGCCATAATTGGTAGGCTGCCAGCCGCCCCGCTTGATCGGGGCACCGCTTACGAGCATGTCAGGCGTCATGCCGTCTTCAACTGCTGCCGTGTAAATAAAAGGTTTGTAGGCCGACCCTGTCTGCCTGAGGCCCTGCGTTGCGTTGTTAAACTTACTTGTCTGAAAATCGTATCCGCCGACCATCGTCACGATCTCGCCATTCTTGGCATTGACACACACGATAGACGCCTGAACTTCAGGTACTTGGGACAACTCAACTTCTAACGTCTGCTTTTCGTTGTCGACTTTTTTGACCACGAATTCAGCCAGAAATCCGGGCTTCAGCTCGTCCTTCGGACGCTTGCCGCTTCGGCCCATATTGCCGGCACGTACAACCGCCTTGTATCGGCCGAATCTCACGCCGACTTCATCTGCAGAGGGATTCTGCGTAACGACAAGGCCCTTGATGTACTCACCCTCTTCATATTCATCGCCGTACCAATCCGCGTGTTTGAAGGCGTTCAGCGCTTTCGTTATGTCTTTTTCTTCGGTCAACGGCTGGCCGTCGTTATCTACCAAGATGTTCTGGTAATCCGATCGCCATTTGCGGCCGCGGTCGTATGAACGGAGTCGTTCTCTGATCGCCTTCGTCGCAAGCTTCTGCCCCTCGACGTTGATCGTCGAATAGACTTTGAGTCCGCCTTGAGCAACGCGCGTCGTGTACTTCTCTTCAAGATGCTTGCGGATCTCTTCAACCGGGTAATCCCAAGCGGTCGATTTCGGCAACGACTGATAGTAGGCTGTATCTGCTAGCTTGACCGGCTTGGCCTTGGCCGCTGTGGCCTCGGCGGTCGTAATATATCCGTACTTGGCCATCTGATCGAGAACGACATTGCGGCGAGCTTCGGCTTTCTGCAGATTTCGCGTCGGGGAATACTCTGGCGATTTAGGAATCGCGGCAAGCAAGGCAGCTTCTTCAAGACTCAGGTCTTTGAGCGACTTGCCGAAATACGTCCTTGCTCCCGCCTCGAAGCCATAGGCTCCTGCGCCGAGGAAGACGTAGTTCATATACATCTCAAGTATCTGCCGCTTCGTGTAAAAGCGTTCGATCTGGAGAGCGACCATCCACTCGTTGACCTTTCGAGTGTAGGTTTGGTCTTTGTACAAAAACAGATTTTTCGCAAGCTGTTGCGTGATCGTCGAAGCACCTTCGGACGTGCCGGTCGTAACATTCTTGAAGACGGCTCCAGCTATGCGATATGGGTCGATTCCGGGATGGCTGTAGTATCGATAGTCCTCGATGGCGAGAAGGGCATTCTCAACCGTCTTTGGAATGTCCTGCTCCTTGATGGGGATGCGCTTCTCGATAGCGAACTCAGCCAGCACCGTCTCGCCGTCATCAGCGTATATAGTCGTGACCTGCGGGGGACGATACGTTGCAAGGGCCGAGACCTCGACGGAGTAACGGGAATTGTTCAGATAGTAAGACGCGAGTACACCCGTCAACGCGCCGGCCGCTACGGCAAGCAGCACTGCGCTGAGCATCCAAACCAAGCTCGATCCGAACCGGCCTTTGTCGGCACCTACCGATCGAACCTCTTTCTCGACTATTCTTCTTTCCCTAGCCATACAACAAGTTCTCCATCGAAGGACAAGCTAAAAGCTTTGAACTCTGCACTAGTTAACAAAGCGTCGCATCCGGATGCTTATAACGAATCCGATTGCACAAAACGTTGTAAGCAAAGCCGACAATCCGGCGCTCATGAGAGGAAGCGGGACGCCGATAACCGGCAGCACACCGAGAGCCATTCCCATATTCATAAAGATCTGGAAAGCGAGCGCAGTCGCGATAGACATTATAACGAGCATCGCGGGCCTTTCGTTCGCTTCGCGTGCACCGGCAATCATTCTTGAAAGCAGCAAGGCGTAAGCAAGCAGCAGCGAGATGCAGCCAACAAACCCCGTGTTCTCCGCAGTTACGGCAAAAATAAAGTCGGTTTGCGGCTCGGGCAGGAATTTCAACACGCTTTGAGAAGTTTGCGAGTCACCCTGGATTCCGGCGATACCGCCCTTTCCGACAGTGATAACGGACTGAACCGTGTGGTAACCATATCCACGCGGATCAACGCTCTCAGGATCGAGAATGGCGTTGATGCGTTCCTGCTGGTAACGCTTGATCACGCCCGTTTGAACACCGACGTAATAGGCAGTCGGGATCATGATCGCGGCCAAGACGAGTCCGCCGATGACGTATCGTACCTTGATGCCGGAAAGAAAAAGTACGGCCGCGAGAAGCGGGAAATATGTGATCGCCTGGCCCGCATCCGGCTCAAGCATGATCAGGCCGACCGGCCCGGCAAGGATCGCCACACCCACCAGTGTTTCCCGGATCGTGAGCGCTCCGCCCTTTTTTTGGCCGAAATATCTGGCGAGCATCAAAACGGTCGGGATCTTTGCAAACTCCGACGGCTGAAATTGGCCGATAACTGGCAGTTTGACCCAAGCTTGCTGGCCGTTTACCTCGACGCCAAGCGGCGTGAGCACAAGTGCGAGCAACAGCAATCCGAAACCGTAGAAGAATGGAGCGAGGTCGATGATCCGGCGATAGTCGCTGAAGACGATTACAAAAAACGCAAATAGGGCGATTCCGATCCCAACGATCTGTTTTGACCAGTAACTCTCATTCGGCAGCGCATTGTGGATCTGCCAAACACCAAATGCTGCAATAGCTATCGCCAGCAATGTTGTCAGCCAGTCAAAATCCCGTAGATCACGTTTTTCGATTATCGCAACCATTATCTTTTCGCGACCAGCCTGGGTTCGACCGAAGCATCCGCTGGCGGAACACCGCCATGCCGCGTCGCGATAAAGGTCTCGTAAACACCTTTAACCGCAGGGGCAGCATGCGTACCGCCAAATCCGACATTCTCTATCAAACCGATGACCGCGATCTCAGGTTTGAAAGCGGGGGCAAAAGAAACGAACCACGCGTGATCCTTCGCGCCATTCGAGCCTAGAGACGAGTTCTGAGCAGTCCCGGTTTTACCAGCGATATCGAATCCGGGGATGCGAATACCTGCGCCGGTTCCGCCTCCCTGCACTACACCCCACATGCCCTTCACCACTACGTCGTACTGCTCGTCCGTCATGGGAATCAATTTAGGCTCCGGACGATCAAAACCGAATCCGGGACGGGCGGCAAAGTAATCCGACGAGCCCTCCTCTCCCATCGCCCCTATCGGCTTAAACTCTTTCATCAGGTGTGGCACGTACATTTTGCCGTGCATACCGATGCTCGCGACCGCACGGAGAAGAGATATCGGCGTAACAACAACCGTATCCTGCCCGATCGAGGCGTAAACCGTACGGATGTCACTCCAGCGCCCTTCCCGTTTTTCGACGAGCGGCTTCCACGATTTTGGCGTCTCGCTAACTTTTTCATTCGGAATATCGATTCCCGAACGCTTGTCAAAATCAAAGGTCTCGATCATCTGGATCAATCCTTCGATCTTCATTTTCAATGCGAGTCGGTAATAATAACCGTCGCAGGAATGAGTAATCGCGTAAGAAAGCGGCGGAGATCCATGGCTTCCCATGCATCGGGTAAATTTATTGCCGATCGTGATGCCGCCGCCGCAGGTCATATTCGAGTTCTGGACGGTAATAGCACCCTGCTGTAGAGCTCCCATTGATTCGGGTATTTTCCATGTCGACCCCGGCGGATATTTTCCCTGAATAGCTCGGTTGTAGAGTGGGCGGTCTTTGTCCTGCCAGTATGCGGCGATCTGCCGGCGGCCCTCGGGAGTTTTGCTTCCCTGCGTGAAAACGTTCGGGTCAAACGACGGCGCCGAAGCTAAAGCGAGGATCTCGCCGTTGTTCGGATCCATGGCTATCAGCACGCCACGCTTTGTAACTGACGCGGCAAGCTGCTGCTCTGCAGTTGTCTGCAGGTCAAGGTCGATAGTCGATAGCAGATCTTGCCCGGCCTGCGGCTGAACTACTTCGATCTCGCTTTGCACACGTCCGCGGCTGTCGACCAGCACTTTCCGATAGCCGGGACGCCCGCGAAGAAATTGGTCGTAAGATTGTTCGAGTCCGCCTTTGCCAATAATGTCACCCGGGCGAAGGCCACGCGACTTGTATTCGTCCTGTTCAAGCTGTTTTGGGCTGATCTCGCCGACGTAGCCCAGCACATGTGCCAGCATCGTACCGTGCGGATAGAACCGCTGTGGCTGAAGCTCAATGCGAAGTTCGGGAAACTCGAGTCCGTGAGATTCGACCCACGCTATGTCCTGCATCGTAGCGCTCTCTTTAAGCACCATCGCCTCGAATTCATTCTGCTTTTTGATGAGGTTGAGCCGCTCAGTAACAAAATCCGGTTCGAGGTTCAGGCCGCGGGCATACTCGGGAACGCGTTCGGAAACATCTATGGTTTTCAGCGGTTCGTTAGAAAGAACGACGTTGTAGGTCGGCCGTGAATCTACTAGGATCTTGCCGTTACGATCAAGGATCGCTCCGCGGGGTGCAGGGATCGGTATCAGCCGGACGCGCTGATTTTCCGCCCGGCCAGACCAGTAATCGCCGTGAACGATCTGCAGGTAATAGAGACGGACGCCGAGAAGCGTAAGAAGAACAAAGGCGACGACCTGGATCACGATCATTCGCATTCCAACGTTCTGTGTGTAATCGTTCAGCTTCATTGCTACTTACCTAGCCTGATCGGATTTCGCCGTCGTGATTGGCGGCGAGACGATAGATTCTCGCGACGACGATTGCCGCCCCCGCCGGTGCGTTCCGTCAAAAACTGATCGAGCATCAGATAGATAGCGGTTCCGGCGATCGTCGTGCCGATCAAAGAGTATGAGATCGTCAGCACAGCCTGGCCGGACGGCTCCTGTCCCAAGAGTCTGTGAAGCCCAAAATAGATAAGATCGTCCACGAGGCAAGCTCCAGCTATGACGGGAATGCGGAGCAATAAGTTGTCTAAATAGACCCGGCGAGCGAGTTCGGAGACGGCGTACGCGATGAGTGTTTTTGAGAATCCGTTAGCACCGAGAAGACCCCCGCTGAGCGCGTCGATCGCCAGGCCGGAAAATGCTCCAAACAGAATTGCCTTGACCGCGTCGCGTTGGAGCGCCGCGTAAACGACGATGATCAGAGGAAAGTCGATGTAAGCAAACGGCTCCGCGACGTTGCGCAGCGTCCACTGCAACAGAACCGCGATAATGAGTGCTATGGTGACCTTTAGCTGATCCATTCTTACTTGGCCTTTATTATTTGGCCTTTGCCGGCTTGGCTACCTGTTTCTCAAACTCTTCCTTGGCCGGAGGTTCGTACAATAGAATGCCAACCTCTTGCATCGACCCGATGCCCGCACTGGGACGAATGACGATACGATGCGGCGTGGTTGCCGAGCCGGACTCAAGCTCCACTATCTCGCCTACCTTTAAACCGGCAGGATAAATACCATCTTGACCGGTTGTGTAGACCGACTGGCCAAGCTGAACCTCTATCGACCCGGGCACGTAACGCATTTCGATCAAATCGCGCTTACTCGACCCCATCACGACGCCGAGGGCATTTGACCCCGCGATCTCGCCGACGACCGCACCTACTCCGGATTTGTCTCGCGTAATCAGATCGACCTGCGATGTAAGCGGGCCGACGGCGGTAACGCGGCCAAGCAATCCTCCGTTAGTAACCACAGGCATGTTCAGTTTCACGCCGTCTAAACTGCCGCGGTTGACTATCGAAGAATCGAACCACACGGATGGATCGCGGCCGATGATGCGAGCATTCACGACCTTGTACTGCGATTTCTGCTGCAGATTGAGAAGCTGATTGAGGCGCTGATTCTCAGTCGCTAAGTCTTCTTTCGCCTTTAGCTCGATCTCGAGTTCCTGAACGCGCTGCTTTAGCGCGTCGTTCTCGCTTTGAGCAGTGCGAAGGTTCGCGATCGAGCCGAAGTAGCCGGAAACGGACGAAGTGACCGTTGTGACGGGAGACTGAACGAAGTCGGCCGCCGTTTGAGCCCAAACGCGAATGACGCGCTGGCCGCCGTCAGATCGCGCGTCAAACGCCATCAAGACGAAATTTGCGACGCATAGAACGATGGCCAGCCACGGCGTCAATCTCCAAACATCCTGTTGACTTCGCTCAACCATTTAGGTTCTTGGTTTCGTGTTTCAGTTTTCAGGTTGCAGACCTAAAACCTGACGGTACCCGAAACTAACTTCCAGTCATTAATGAGTTGTCCCACTTTACGCGCTTGAGGAGCTCGATGTCGGAAAGCATCTTCCCGGTGCCGAGCACGACCGAAGATAGCGGATCGTCCGCGATCACGACCGGGAGTCCGGTTTCGATCGTGAGCCGCTTGTCGAGATTTTTTAGCAGAGCGCCACCGCCGGTGAGGACGATGCCGCGTTCGACGATGTCGGCGGAAAGCTCGGGAGGCGTACGTTCAAGGGCGACGCGGACGGCGTTGATGATGGTCGAGATCGCATCGGAGAGAGCTTCGCGGATCTCTTCGTCCGTCATCGTGATCGTCTTCGGAATTCCCTCGATCAGGTTGCGGCCGCGAACTTCCATCGAGAGCGGCTCGTCAAGCGGAAACGCGCTTCCGAGAGCGATCTTGATCGCTTCGGCAGTTCGCTCACCGATCAGAAGGTTGTACTTTCGCTTGATGTACTGCGTGATAGCGTCGTCCATCTCGTTACCCGCAACGCGGACGGCACGCGAATAAACGATGCCGGAAAGCGAGATGACGGCGATATCCGTGGTGCCGCCGCCGATATCGACAACCATGTTGCCATGCGGTTCGGTGATCGGAAGTCCGGCGCCGATCGCGGCCGCCATCGCTTCCTCGACGAGGTAAACTTCCGACGCCTTCGCACGATACGCACTGTCTTCGACAGCCCGACGTTCCACCTGAGTGATTTCGGACGGAATGCCGATGACAACTCGAGGGCGAACCCACGTCTTGCCATTGTGAGCCTTGCGGATGAAGTGTTGCAGCATCTTCTCCGTCACCTCAAAGTTGGCGATAACGCCGTCCTTCATCGGGCGGATCGCAACGATGTTGCCGGGCGTGCGACCGAGCATCTCTTTCGCATCTCGGCCGACCGCCTCGACCTGATTCGTAACCTTGTTGATCGCGACGATCGACGGCTCACTGACGACGATTCCCCGGCCCTTCGCGTAAACAAGCGTGTTGGCCGTGCCCAGATCGATCGCAAGATCGCTGGAAAATAAACTAAACAAAGATTTTAATGCCATTTTCTAAGAGTTCTATCTACCCTATTTTTACTTAGAGATCGAGTCGAACAGCAGTAAGCCTGAACCTGGAAGCGAGCTTATATCAAGGTCGAGACAGGGCAGCCGTCGGCCAAAACGTCTAACCTGCTATGTTACAACTATTGGCTTTTGTTTTTCTACTGGAAATGCGTGCTTTCGCGCATTTGAGAAAGTTTTTTGAAGCCGTCCGCTTGTGAACGGCTTCAACCCTGCAGAAGCTAGCGTCGAGGGGTGATGACGAGGTCGCTGACATCGTCCGAAACGCTGATCAGCCTATCCTCGAACGAGTGTCCCCTGACCAACGTGTTCAGCACGATCGTTTGACCGACCGGAACGTTCTCGATGCGGAAATATCCGAAAGAATTAGACGTTGCACGAAAGATGCGGCCAGTAGAATCCGAGGCCGTCAAGATCGCTCCGCGGATCGCCCGGCCTTCTCGCGTCATCACGCGGCCCGATATGGTCGCATCGGCCGCAGTCAGTACGCAGGCTCCCGATCCCGGCGAACAAACGGCCGCCGGCTTCGTCGCACTAAGCATCTGGCCGGACGAAAGCGACGGCGTGTTGAAAGAATAAGAAGTGAATGCCGTGCCCGTGGTCGCCGACTGTATCCCGACCGTCGCCGAAGAACCTGAGACGAAGGCTCCGGCTCCGCCCGTCAGCGCGTAAACGTACTCAAAGCTGCTCGAATTTTCGTGAAAATAGACGGCAAACTGTACGTTCGGCCCCGCCAGAGTTTGTCCCGCTACGTAGTTACGCGCACGCCACTCGATCTTGAGGGTTTGCGAGCCCGGACTTCCAGTTACTTCGGTGAATATACCGCCACCGGTCGTCGTGGTCGTCCTTAGATCGAGATCGTCCCAATAAGGAAGCAACACGGGCAACGATGCCGGAAACGGATTTCCAGTTCCACCCGCGGAGGGCAACGCGGCGTTGGTGACGGCCGACCCAGCGGCACCGGCCGATTCAATACGGATCTGCCCGTTCGTGCTCAGCCGGATAGTCGAGCCTGAAGCGACCGCTGTGTTATAGACCGAGAAGGCAAAAGGCGACGCAAAGTTCAACACGGCGTCATCGGCCGAGCTGCCGGGAACCAGCGTTCCGCCCGCCGAGATCGTCGCTCCGGTTGAAGATGCGAATGCGTAATTCACTCCCGCCGGCGTTCCGACCGGGAGCGTATAGTTGAAAACCGCTGGTGCGGGCATGCCCGCGTAGCTGACCGTCAACGTTACCTGAACGTTGCTGGCGCACGAAACGCTGTTTGACGTTGACAGCTGAAACGCGGTCGAATTGTTTGCCGTGCTACCGGGGGCGATGTCCGGGTAGTTGGCGTTCGCTACTGTAACGGCAACTCCGGGAGTGGACGTTGACAGCATGGCGGAAACTCCCGTCATCGCTGAGCCGCCGAGATTTGTAATGGGAACGTTAACGAAGTTGCATTCACTCGGTTCGATAACGTTGTTTCCCGTAGGAACGATAGGCTGGCCACCCTCAGGGCTCGCGGCGCCAGAAACCGCGACACTGCCGTTGTATACCACGAGAGCGAAATGTTGATCGGTAGTGTCAGCGTTGCCGAGAATACCATCGCCATTGAGCGTTTTGGAGATCACGCGGATCGTAACAGCTCCAGTGACGCCCGCGGGAAGAAACACGTTCTCGACGTTGTTGCGAACATCCGCTGAACCACCTGACACGGAGGAACCGGAAGAGAAGACGTTTCCGCGATACTTGTTTCCGCCGATCGACACCTCAAGGTCGAGATCGTTAACAAGCGCCGGGTCAGCCGCGGCGGGCGGATCAGTCCAAACAAGCGAAACGCGAACCGGACGCGCGCCGTCGGGTATCGTACCGACGAAGTTTCTCACCTCTCCGACCGTACTGAGCGGTTGCGTTTGGTCGATGTGCGTCATTGCAGCGCCGGTGCTCAACACGTTCTTAAGATTTATGCGACCCCAACCTTCCGCACCGTTCGGACGCGACAATGACGCACCTGTTCCGGTCACCTCGACCGCACCGTTGATCAGCGCAGCTTTCACCATCGCCGGGCTCGGGTTCGCTCCGCCATTCTCGGCTTTCCACGCTTGCGTGAACAATGCGGCCGCCCCGGCTACTTGAGGAGCCGCGTGCGACGTTCCGCTGCTTACTCGGTGAAACGTGTCAACATTACCGAACAGAACATCAGGCCCGGAGCGGCCGCCTGTGATCGCATCGCCAGGAGCCGAAATATCCGGCTTGATCCTGCTGTCCGCTGCAGGACCGCGACTCGAAAAATCCGGCAGTTGCTCAATATTGTCGGCGACTCCCGTCGACCCACCCGAACTGTTCAACGTCGGACGGATGTTCTCTGTCGCACCGACCGAGATCACGTTCTTTGCGACCTTTGGCCGAGTCAGACCTGCGGAACCCTGATTGCCGGCGGAGAAAACAAGCAGTAGAGGATCGATCGAAGTCGCGGCAGATGCATCGCGGACGAACCCGTCGAATTGGGCCGCGGAAGAATCGTAAACATTTCCGTTCGTCGTAAGTCCCCAACTGTTGTTGCTAATGTTCGCAATTACGCCGTTCGGCCCGGCGGTCGTCACCGCATCGTCGACGGTAGCAGCTTCGTTGCCAGTGTATCCGGTTCGCAGCAACGGGATGTTGACAATATGCGCTTTGGGAGCAATGCCGAGGCCGTAGTTGTAACCGTTCGGGTCAAGAATGGAGTACGGCGCGTCGCCTGCGATAATGGACGCCTGAAGATGTCCGTGTCCGTCGGCACCCGCAGTGGCACCACGCAAAAGAGCATTGGTGGTATTCCCGCCGGTGACATAAAAACCGCCGTCACCGGGAATCCCGACTCCGTCGTCGACGACGGCGACGGTAACGCCTTGCCCGTCAACGCCGAACTGCGTGAGCGGATTGTAGCCAGGTGTGTTCACAACGTTACCGATATAGTTGCCGGCTACGATGTGCGCAGCTATCTCGTCTTCCTTTCTCGGCCGACCCCACGACTCGATCGAGAAAACGGCCTCGACCTTCGAGGCTTCCTGAACACGGCCTAAATCTGCTTCTACGCGAACTAAATTGAAGAAGTTGTTCGGTAGTTTAATCGTATCAATGATCTTCCCGCCTGTTAGCGATGCTATCTCTTGAGCGGCAAGCCCGAGGTCTGAATTAGCAAAGACCGCGATATCAAATACCGCCTCGTTCTTCGCGGTTAGTTCTAACGGTGAGAACCCGCTATCCTTCGTCTGTCTGATCCTCCCCGACATTGCGATCTGATCGGCCAGCACCTTCGACGTCTTGTATTCAGGAAGATAGCGTCCAGTCCATCTCACCCGTGAATGAGCGGCGGCTTTTTGGATCGCATCGCCGCTGCCGTAGACGATGAACGCCTGATGCGGCACGTATTGAATTATCTCTGTCCCCGCATCACGAAGGCTATCGAGCAGTTCATCGGTCGCGGCGGTGCCGAACTGCACAATGTAGTATCCGCTCTCATATTTGAAGCCGTCTTCCGCCCTGACTGTCATGCCCTTCAGCGGATCAAACGACCGCCCTGGAAGATTGATGGATGTTTCGATAAGACCCGCATCGTCCGGTAGGGTCGGAGGCAAATGATCCATTGCAACCAACACGAAGCTCTCATGATCGGCGACGATCGAACCTAATTCAGACGCAATTTTGCGGTCCGCCGTGCTTTCAGTGCGCACCCACAACGGCGACCTTTGCGGATCGCGTATAAACGTTGTGATGTTATCCGGCGTCGCGAACTGTGCGTAAGACGCCGAAGATTGTTTTTCGCTGGCCAAAGCGTTCGGGCTCTTCCATAGCAGACCGGCTATCGTGACGAATGTGAGGATCGACGCGAACAGGATAACTGCCCTGAGGTTAGTTCGGGGAAATTTCATTTGTTTGTGAGACGTTCTGAGAGTGAACCCGGATATGTTATCACCCCTGCCTCAAAACAAAAGAACCCGCCGATGATGACGGGTCCAAAGTTGTTTGAATGTAATACAGCTAGTCGGCCTCTTTGGCGATCAGCCTATCTGCGGTACCGTCGGTCGATGGCTCAGCCACAGGGAGATATCCGTTCGAAAGTGGCTGCGTAATTTCTTTTTCGAGGGCCGCGTTCAACACCTCGCTGACAAGCTTTGCCGGAATGATCTCCAGTTCAGCTCGCACGTCGGCCGGAATATCTTCCGTATCAGGCTCGTTCTGCGCGGGAAGAATGATGCGCCTGATCCCTGCCCGATGAGCGGCCAGCACCTTTTCTTTGATGCCGCCGACCGGAAACACCTGGCCCGATAGCGTGATCTCACCCGTCATCGACGTATCGCTTCTAACTTTTCGTCCCGTGTAGAGTGAGGCCAATGCAGACGCCATCGTCACGCCCGCGCTCGGGCCGTCTTTGGGTATCGCACCTGCTGGCACGTGAAGGTGAACGCCGTTCTGCTTGATCAGGTCAGGATCGATGCCGAAATCCACCGCGTGCGACCACAGGTAACTTCGTGCTGCCTGAGCCGATTCCTTCATCACTTCGCCAAGCTGACCGGTAAGCGTAAGGCCGCTGCTTCCCGGCAAAAGCGTCGCTTCAATGAACAGAACCTCGCCGCCCATCTCCGTCCACGCCATTCCAGTCGCCACGCCAGCGGGCAATTCCTTGCGTGCCTCTTCCGGATGAAACCGCGGCGAGCCGAGATACTCTTTAACATCACCTGCATCGATCACAACCTTGTCGGTCGAGCCTTGGGCGACCTTTAGCGCGACTTTTCGAGCCAGGTTTCCGATCGTTCTTTCGAGCTGGCGGACGCCCGCCTCGCGTGTATATCTCGATGTGAGCAGATTGATCGCGGCGTCGGTGATCGAAAGTTGATCTTCGTTGAGGCCGTTCTCTTTGATCTGCCGCGCTACAAGATACTGCTTCGCGATGTTGAGTTTTTCACGGTCACTGTAACCCGCGAGCTGGATTATCTCCATGCGGTCGCGAAGCGGCATCGGGATCGGGCCGAGCGAGTTTGCGGTCGCTATAAAGAAAACCTTCGACAGGTCGAACGGCAGATCGAGATAGTTGTCGCGAAACGTGTTGTTCTGAGCCGGATCGAGAATCTCGAGCAATGCCGACGCCGGATCGCCCCGAAAGTCGTTTCCGAGCTTGTCGATCTCGTCGAGCATCATCACCGGATTGTTAACGCCGACTCGACGCAGTGCCTGGATGATTCGGCCAGGCATCGCACCGATGTACGTGCGGCGATGTCCGCGGAGTTCGGCTTCGTCACGCATTCCGCCTAGAGAAAGCCGTTCGAACTCACGCCCAAGCGCCCGAGCGATCGACCGTCCAAGCGAAGTTTTACCAACTCCTGGCGGGCCGACGAAAAGAATGATCGGGCTCTTTGAATCCGGCCGCAGCTTCACGACGGCAAGCGACTCGAGAATGCGTTCCTTGATGTCTTCGAGTCCGTAATGATCCTCGTCAAGGATCTTTCGGGCTTCGTTCAAATCGAGCTTTTCTTCGCTCGCCTTCTTCCACGGAAGATCGAGTACGTATTCGAGATAGGTTCGGATCACATGGAAATCCGGTGCCGATTGCGGCAACGCTTCCATTCGCTTTAGTTCACGCTCCGCTTCTTTCTTAACGTCTTCAGGAAGATCCGCAGTCTCCAGCCGTTCACGCAACTGCGACGCCTCAGCACGCTCGCCCGATTCATCTTCTCCGAGCTCTTTCTGGATCGCCTTCATCTGCTGGCGAAGGACGTAATCGCGTTGCGACTTGTCCATTTCGGTCTGGGCTTCGGTCGCGATCTTCGAGCGGATCTGCATGATCTCCAGCTCGCGGGAAAGGGCTGCGTGTGTGAGGGACAGCAGGCCGTCTACCGTGCTCGATTCCAGCATCTTCTGCTCGGTATCGACGCCGAGGTCGAGCACACTCGCGAGAAAGTATGAGATCTGTACCGGATCTGTCTGCGTCATTACCGCCATTCGGATCTCCGGCGGCACGTTCGGCAGCAATGCGAGTGCTTGCTGGATCAGATTCTGAATGTTGCGCTTGAGTGCCTCGATCTCTTCTTCATCGACGCGGCGAAGGGCAGGCAGCACTTGGACCTTTGCCTTGATGAAGGGCTGCTCCTCGATCCATTCGACGATCTCGAAGCGGTCCATTCCCTGAACGATTAGCTGCATGACTCCGTCGTTACGCATCATGCGCTTGATGTTTACGATCGTGCCGATCTTGTAAAGATCTTCGAACTTCGCCTCGTCGCCGGTCACGTTCTCGGTCTTGGTCGTGATACACCCGATCAGCTTTTCTTCGGTGCTCAAAGCCGATTCGACCGCCCGCACCGAACGCTCTTTACCGACAGCCAGAGGAACGATCGTCTCTGGAAACAGCGTCGTATTCTGTAGCGGAAGTATCGCTATCTCAAACGGCTCTGTAAGCACGGGAGCCATGTCCCTCGTTTGATCTTTTAGTTGTTCGTCAGCCATATGCCTTTAGGGTTTGAAACCTTTGATGTCTTTTTCCCGCTCTTCGTCTTCCGCTTTTCTTCGTCGCTCTTGAGTGATCTCGTTCACCGGCGCCGAAATCTGGAATGAGGAACGGATTTCATCGTTAAAGCTTTGTGTAAACCCGACCGAATAAGTCCCACACTGAAATCTATCGAGGGAACGGCCGTCAAAACTGCTCTTCGGAACGCGCAAGTTGAGAACCTCCGAAACGCGTTGTATAAATTGTTCCTGATCCTTCCACTTCGGCTTGAGATAATTCACGCGCAAGAACGATAGTTTCTTATCCAGAAACCCCAAGTCGTAGTGTGCGATACCTTCAAATCTGGTCTTGTCCTTAGGCGCAAGAGACACCACTGAGTACCCGAAATTGCGGGCGGCCATTGACTGCAAGCCGGCAAGGACCGCCTGTGCCTGATCTTCGAAGTATGTATACCGTGTACGCCCCTGTTCTTGGAGATACTCGCCACGAACCCCCGTCAAACCGCCGTTCTCGGAAAATTGACGGATCACCTCCTCCTGATCCATTCCGAAACGAATGCCGCGCGACGAGATCCGCTTCACGTCCTGCTCGGAGCAGGTAGAAGATTTGTCGACCGTGTTCTGGCCGATGATCGTGGAGAACAACATTGTCACTGCCGCTAAGATGAAGAAGATTTTCATGATCCCCTAACCCGCCTTCTTCAAATGGATGATCAGCAGCCCGTTTTCAAAATTGTGCTCAATCATCGCGCCCTCTATCGACGCGGGGAAATTCAGCGTTTTTTCAAACCGGCTGTACGTTATCTCCATCTGGTGATATGACACTCCGACCGCACACGACTTGTCCTTACGGGCACCGGCGATGTAGAGAACATTCCCTTGTATATCGATCTCGATATCTTCGGCGGAGACGCCCGCGAGCTCCACCTTCACAAGCCAGCCGCCCTCGGTCGAATAAACATCCGCCGCCGGATACCACAACCGGCCAGACTGCACGTTCTTTGACGAGCCGAGAAACTGAAAGTGGCGGTTTATAGATTTAGCCATTTACTTTTTTGCCCAAAATCCGGCGCCGCTTGAGATCTCTTCGAGGGCTTCGGCAATCTCGCGTTGGTCTTCTATCTCGAGAGCGATGTCGGCCATCGAGATTATGCCAGCAAGTTCGCCTGACTCTGTAACGACCGGAATGCGGCGGATCTGTTTATCGCCCATTAAGCGGATGGCCTCAAAGACGAAATCGTCGGCTCGAACGGAGAATACTTCGGAGGTCATCGCTTCCGAGATAGGAGTAAATGCGTCCTTACCTTCAGCAACCGCACGCACGACGATGTCGCGGTCGGTGACGATGCCGACAAGCTTTCCATCATCTACGACTGGAACGGCGCCCATATCCCCCTCACGCATCATCGCACCAACATCGCGGAGCGACATTTCCGGTGACGCCGTTCTCACGTCACGCGTCATTATCTCGCTGCAACGCAGCCGCGCCCGTGCTTCTCCCTGCGATTCGGCCATGTTTTTATTTTCGGCGAGTTAGCCTCGGAAAGCAAGCAATTCAGATTTGCCATCGCCTAACGGAATGGCACACTAGAGGTGGAACCAGTATTGAATGGGAAAACATAGAGAGAATAAGCGAAAGCCGGTACGCACCGGTGAGACGATCACCGTGGGAAAGGCTGAGTCGGTTCCGCCGGGTCGCGGAGCGACGGTAAAACTGAAGGACGGAACTGAACTCGCACTCTTCAACATCGGCGGCTCATTCCACGCCATCGAAAACTTCTGCCCGCACAAGGGCTATCCGCTCGCCGATTCGCGCCTGTACGGAAGCATCGTCGAATGCGACCTGCACGGCTGGCGCTTCGACGTCCGCTCGGGCGAATGCTTTACCGCGAAGAAGTGTTCGATCGAGAGTTATGAGGTGAAGATCGACGACGGTTTTATAAAGATCGTCGTATGATCGAAAGTTAACTTCCTCATGCGTTCCTTCCTGTTCATCTTTTCTGGGTTTTCGCAGGATTTAACCACTGAATAAGATGAACAGGAAGGAGTAAAGTGTGAGTCTAAAACCTAACGCTCACGTTCTGGCCATCAAGCACCAAGTTCGTTGCCGAGACCGAGCGCAGATTTCGTCCGCTATACGTGATCTGGATCTCGCCGCTTGCGTCGGCATTACCCGAAGCGTCGACTGCGATCCTTAATGTAGTATCGTCTGCAAAGATCAGCTTGCCGCTGAACGGAGTGGAACCGCCGAATCGATTGAACGAAACCGTTGCCTCACCCGTCGTGGCGACTCTGACATTCACGCCGATCAAGATGCTCGAGTTTCGTCCTTCTATCTGAAGTGACCCCGGCCCAAACGCCGCCAAGTTTAACGTTTTGCCTGTCACCGGCTCAGGAGTCTCGGATGCAGGCACAACTACGATCTCGACGTTCTGATCTTGATTACCGCGAAGGGTTACCGGTACACCCGATTCCGATCTGAAGCGCAGCTCGCCGCCCCAACGGATCTCGGCCCGCACCTCATAGGTCCGCTGCCGATTTATGTTTCGCATCTCGTAAGGCAATTCGAATGAGATCGGCACCTGTCGGTTTCCGGTATTGACGGTGGTCTCGGCGACTGGCGTGCCGTCCGGCGTTGCGGTATCGACCAGCCTTATTCGCACTTCCGAATTCGCCACCATGGCCGCACGTTGCCGATATGTCACGGTTCCGCGAACAACATTGTCTCGCTGTCCGCCGCCTCCTCCGCCGACCGGGACGAGATTGATCTCGACGTTTCGCGGATTACCCTGAGTGATCACCGGATAGCTCGTATCCGTCGTGAAAAGCAACCTGTCGCCGTCCTGTATCTCGGCACGAACCGCATATCGATTTCGTTCGACTATCCTGCTTCTGTCGTATGCAAGGTCAAATGAGATCGGCACCTGTTTGCCAGCGGTTGGAATTCGCTGTTCGGCGATTACCGATGCCGCAGAGTCGGCTCGCGACACATCAAGTATGCGAACGGTCAGCGTCGCATTCGGCGGCAAGGCGCTTCGCTGGCGGTAATTGACCGTTCCCGAAACTACGTTGTCCATCGTGCCCACCTCGCCGTCGCCCTCGGGACACTGTCGAACCGTGTCAACGTCGGATGCTCTTACGACAGGCGAAAGCGAATAGGTCACTAGGCTTCTCTGCGACGGGCAGCACAGGGCGTCGCTATCCGAGTATCGCGAAAATTCTGCCGAAAGCTCAGTCGAACTGGTAAGGTCATACTCCCCGAGTGAACCGTCGGATCGTGCTCCCATTGGAGAAGGTGCCAGCGTCCCGATGAAGCGGTCGCTCACGAATACGAAAGCGTTATATTCATTTGGCCGGCACATACCGTCGGCACTTGCCATCGCCATGATGACTGTCGTAGCTCCGTACGTTTGTGTCGCGCCGAAAAGCGTCCAACCTGCCCGCGTCATTGCCCTGTCGGAAACCGACACCGGGTTGCGTGCCATCTGCCGGCACATCGCTTCGAGCGGGGCCGCGTTCCGCGGCGGTGCGGGTATCGTCGCTCCCGCACGATTCCAATTGTTTAAAGGCCTATCAAGCCACGAAGTCTGGCCGAAAGCAGCCGACGCAAATATGACGCTAAAAATCAATGACGCAAAAACTCTGAGACTCATAAAATGTTCCTCCCGAATTCACGTAAGTCGTTTTGATCAAATAACTTGGGAAAGCGTGTTCACCGCAAGAAGATGCGGCAGAAGCCCCAAAGTTTGCAGGTAATCTTGTGGACAGAAAAACTCGCGGACATTCTATCACCGAGCGAACTTATCACTGATCGCGGGCCATATCTTTTTTAATTTGAACAATGAATGACTGAACAGCTTCTGCCTCGACGCTGTCTGGGAAGGTTTTCAGAAAATCTTCGTACAGAGCTATCGCTTCTTTATAGCGTTTCTGCTGCTCATAGATCATTCCAACGAGTTGGTAGATAACCGCAGCATCAGGCGCTCCGGAGAGCTGCTTAACCGCCACCATGAGATTCTTTGCGGCATCATTGTACGTAGCGGTCTGGAGCCCTTCATTTTCTGCGAGGGCTTCGGCCTTGTCTTTAAGAAGCAGGCCGAGCCCGGCGTAAGCTTCGGGTTGATATCCGCCGCCCTCGGTTACGGCACGCTTGAAAGCAGCGATCGCCTTTGCCTCTTCGCCTTGCTCTTTGTAGATGCGGCCCTCGATGGCGGTCGCTTCGGAGTTTCGTGGGCTCAACTTTCGAAGTTCTTTCAACGCAACGAGAGCCTTGTCATAAGACCGGCCTTCAGCTAGATTTCTGAGCAAACCGAGGTGAGCAGAAACGAGTTTTGGATTTGCGGTGATGGCTTTTCGATAGGCGGCCTCAGCCTTTGCACGGTCAAGCGTCGATTCACGTTCGCCCTCCTGAAACGCCAATTCGGCTTCGTTATTCGTCGTGCTAAGCGGGATCTTTATCTCGCCCTTTTGCGTCGGCAAAAGCGGCTTGTTCACTTCCGCAAAACTCGGTGCAACTATGCGTATCACCCGACGGCCCGGATACACACTTCTTATCACGAGCCTGCCGCTTTCGTCGGTCGTTCCGTAAAGCACTCCGCTGATCCAGACGCGGGCGTTCGGCTCTGTAACGATGGTAATACTGCGAGGTGCTTGCGCAAGGGTCACCGCCGACAGAAAGATCAGCCACACAAACGCTAAAAAACCGTGATACAACTTCGTCAACCTATCCTCGAATACTCTTCCGATACATCGCGCTCTTCAAATTCATCCATGATACCGTCATTGTCCTTGTCCTCGGCAAAAAATATCTTGATAAGCGGCGGAGCGATTAGCGTGGTCGCCACGGCCATGAAAAGCACGGACGCGAAAAACTGTTGGCTGATCACAGCCATGCCAAGCCCGATCTGAGCGACGACTATGCCGACCTCGCCACGCGGTATCATTCCGACGCCGACCTGTGCGATCTCACGTTTCGACATACCAAGAACGCCGAGCCCACCGCCGATGAACTTAGTAGTTACTGCCGCGACCGTAATAATAATCGCCAGGACCACGACATCCGCATCTTTAAAAACTGAAAGATTCAACTGCATTCCGATGTTGACCAGGAAAAACGGCACGAGAAATTCGGTCACGCCGCTCGTTAGTTGGTGAACCTTATGATTTCCTTCGGTCGTTTCGGCCAGAGCCATCCCCGCGAGAAAGGCTCCGATGATCGCCGCAACGCCGAAATACATCGACAACACCGAAAGGCCGAGACATAAGATCAAGCCGAACGTGAAGAGCGAATTTCCGGACTTTAAGTTCTCGATTCTCGGCCCAAGTCGATTGAACAGTCGAGATCCGAGAAGACCGACCACAACCGTGAACGTTATCGCAAGCCCCGCCGTTTTGGCGACCGCCGTCAGGTCGACACCGCCGCGGCCAATACCCGAAACTACCGAAAGAATGATTAGGCCGAGGACGTCGTCAATGACCGCCGCACCCAGAATGATCCGCGAAGTTTCTCGATCCAGCAGCCCGAGCGAGCCAAGTACTCGGGCAGTGATTCCGACCGACGTCGCGACCAGTGCGGCACCGATAAACATCGCCTCGACGAAGGACCCATCCCACCACATCGCGATTCCGTAGCCCGCAATAAATGGAAAGATCACTCCAAGCGTCCCGACAAGAAAAGCCCGCTTTCCGACGCGAAGAATATCCTGCGGCTTAGTCTCAAGCCCGACCATGAACAGTAAGAAAATAACGCCGACCTCGGCGATTATCCCGATAAGCTCGGTTGGCTCGACCCAGCCGAGCAGGCTCGGCCCGATGATCACGCCCGCCAGGATCTCACCGACAACCGCCGGCTGCTTAAGCCGCTCAAAGATCTCCGCCATGATCTTGGCGGCCGCAAGAATGATAAAAAGTGACAGCAGTATCGTCGAATAATCGACCGCCGCAGCTAACATCACTGGCATATATAAAACTTGATTCCGAGGCTTTGAATGTCGAGTTTACCAATCGATCTAACGCCTGCCAAAGCGTATGACAAGGCAAAAGACTTGATTTTTGCTTCCCGCAACCTATAATTAAGCGTTCGTGGCTGGGTAGCTCAGATGGTTAGAGCGTGGGATTCATAACCCCAAGGTCGGGAGTTCGATCCTCCCCCCCGCCACCACTGACTTGATAAAGGGCAGGCTGATTCGGCCAGCCCTTTTTCTGTTTAGTGTTTTCCGCGTTATCCTGCCGTTTGGCGAAACTTCTTTAAAACGAGAGCTCAAATGACAGATCAAATATCGCGACGCGAGTTGCTGCGAACGGCGGCGCTCGGCAGCATCGGCCTTGGCCTCGCCGGATCGGCAAATGCTCTAACTCTGAAAGAAAGCGAGGCGACGCTTGAGCAGTTGATCGTCGGCCCGCCGCAGAAGGCAAAGTCGATGATCGGCGTGCCTTTCGAGAGGCGTGAGACGGTTCGGCTCGGGTTCATCGGCACCGGATTGCGAGGGCGCAGTTTGCTCGGCGAGTTCGTGAATGTGCCGGGCGTGAAGGTAGCCGCGCTTTGCGACGTCGTTAGCGAAAAGGCCGAGCTTGCCAAAGCGATCGTCGAAAAGGCCGGACAACCGGCACCCGCGATCCACGTCGATGGCAATGAGGGATATCATGCTCTGCTAGAACGCGACGACATCGATCTTGTAGTGATCGCAACTCCGTGGGAGTGGCACGTTCCGCAAGCGCTGGCCGCGATGAAAGCCGGTAAGCACGCAGCTACCGAAGTGCCGGCCGGTTACACGCTGCCCCATCTCTGGAAACTCGTCGATACATCGGAAGCGACGCGGAAGCATTGTATGATGATCGAGAACTGCTGCTACGGCTGGGGCGAGTTGTTCGCTCTCAACCTTGTGAAGGCGGGTGTGCTCGGGACGATCGTCCACGGTGAAGGAGCCTACAACCACGACCTCCGCTCGATCCTTTTCGAGACAAAGGACGAAGGCCTGTGGCGCCGAAAGCATCACACGCAGCGCAACAGCAATCTCTATCCGACCCACGGCCTCGGGCCGGTCGCCAACTATATGGACATCAATCGCGGAGACAAGTTCGACTACATGGTGGCGATGAGTTCGGGGTCGCCGGGACTGAATGAGTATCGAGATGAAAAACTCGCGAAGGACGACCCGCGAAACAGCGAAAAGTACGTCACCGGCGATTACAACACGAACCTGATCAAGACCGCGAAAGGCCGCTCGATCATGGTTCAGCACAACGTCACTAACCCGCGCCCCTACGATCGAATAAATCTCGTCCAGGGAACAAAAGGAATCTATCGCGACTATCCGGCACGCGTATATTTAGAAGCCACAAAAGCAAACCATCAGTGGCAGGACATCGACCAGTACAAGGCTAAGTACGAACACTATCTTTGGAAGGAAATGGGCGACACCGCGCGACGGCTCGGCGGCCACGGCGGCATGGATTACATAATGTGCTATCGGCTGATCCAGTGCATCCGCGAAGGACTCGTACCCGACATGGACGTCTACGACGCCGCGGCCTGGAGCGCTCCCGGCCCGATCAGCGAGATCTCCGTCGCGAAAGGCTCGGCTCCGGTTAGATTTCCTGACTTCACCCGAGGCGGCTGGCAAAAGTCTCGCGAGTCTATTCCGGTTGCAAAGAAATCGATGGCTGCTGGCTAGCCAGAATAAATATATGACCTTCCCCATGTTGGGTCCTCAAGCTCTTACGTTTCTCACCTCACTAATCCTCCTATTGAGTTCGTGTGCCCGCCACAAGCAGGAAGCATCTGACGTACCGAACGTCAATCCGCAACCGACTGCGACCCTGTTCGCGAATACGGATGAGTTGGAGCTCAGCGAGATCCGGCTTATCTGCGCGGACAACTCTCTTCGCCCGATCTGGATTGATCTGCTGAAAGAACCCAAGTTGACGGGCGTTCTATTCCAAAGTCGACTTCAGCCGATTTACGACTGCACCCAACTTCTGAAAACGCGCCAGGTCGATCTGAATAACGATGGCGCGATGGAAACCGTTGTTCGCGTAGAATCCGGATTAGTTTGCAGTCCGACTGGTAATTGTCCGATGGCAATTTATGGTTTTTTTGATGACCGAATATTCAACACGTCGGCAGGACCTTATGATTTTCGTATTCGCCGACTGTTCTTCACTTTAGGAGCGATATCACTTGAGCGAGATGAGGGTAGGTTGAACGGCTTTCATGACCTGATCGTTCGTCTTAACGGAAGCAGCTATCCGGACTCACTCGAACTGTTCCAATTCGACGGTAGTTCGTACGAAAGAAAGCAATGCTTTAAGGAAGACAAGCTCACAGGAAAGCGTTCAACGAAGGAGTGCACCATAGAAGAATTGCCGTAAATGGGTGACTCTCGGGACTCGCTGGTCAGCGGATACACAGATTTAGAGGCTCTCGATATCGAGGATGTCTCCGATCCGTTCGACGGTGATGTCCGCCGCTGGAAATTTTGATACTAATTTTTGATCGAGAGCATAGTGGCCCTGTCGCGGGAAGACCGTAGTGACGCGGTCGCCCCAGATTTGCTTGATAGCAGTGAGGATCCTTATCTTGTCGTCTACAAGAACGTACCTCTCGGCCGGATATCGCCGCTCAACGTCGATCAGCTCTTCTTCCTTATGTATGTAGATCAGAATATTTCCGCCAGCCGCGTCAAACAGCCCTGAACGCTCTATCTTGCGAGGCTGGAACACTACGTCGCCGTCAGTCAAGATCACGACCGTTCCAAGTTGCGAACACTTTTCGATCACGTCGAGCGAATTAGGAAACAACCGATTCGCGAATGGATAGTTGATCAGATAAGTTGAAGCCGCAAGCAAATGCGAATCATATGGACAGCGGAGTCGATATCTCTGCAAGGCTCCGAGGTAGTCGGCGTAACCCAGTTCGGCTCTCAGCTCCTCGAAGATCTCCCAATAGTTCGCACTCCGCTCGATCCCGACCTCGCCGTCTAGAAATCTGCGCAGATCGGCAGTAACGCGGTCGTTGTCAAGCAGCGTGTTATCGACGTCAAAGAGAAAAACGGTTTCGGCTGCATTCATAATCTTAACTAGTCAGTCTTCGATAAATGCTCGGCATCCGCTCCGGCAGTGATAAGACATCGTCAATGATCGTATAGCCGACATCGCCGTACAGATCGCGCAGTTCCGCCTCGGACTCGCGGTCGATGGTGATGCAGAATGGCGTGACACCGCGAGTTTTCGCTTCGATGAGAGCCTCGCGGACGTCCTCGCGTGCGTAGCGGGCGTCGCCGTAATCATGATCGTACGGTCGGCCGTCAGTGAGGATGATGAGCAGTTTGGTTCGCGATTCCTGCTTGAGAAGTTTGTTCGCTGCATGACGGATCGCGGCTCCCAATCGCGTGTTGTTTTGAAAAGTGATGCCGCCGATCCGTTTCTCAGTTTCATCCGAATACTTCTCGTGAAAATCTTTCACGACGTAAAACTTCACGTTGCGGCGGCCTTCGCTCGTAAAGCCGTTGATCGCATAAACATCGCCAACCGCCTCGAGCGCTTCGCTCATTAGGACTAAGCCTTCTTTCTCGATCTCGATGATTCGCCGGCCCGGATACGTGTACGGCTGCAGCGGATTTCGCATGATCGTCCGCGCCGTCGATGACGATTGATCGAGTAGCAGCGAGACTGCTACGTCACGCTGTTTTCGCAGCCGCTTCGTATAGATATTCTCCGACGGCTCACTCGCCGCACGCCGGTCGACCACGAATTCGACCAATGCATTCAGGTCGTAGTCTTCACCGTCTATCTCGCGGTTCACACGCGTCAGATTCTCCGGCTTCATCAACTGAAACTGATGTCGGATCGATGAGATCACGCCCTTGTATCGCGAGCGTGCAAGTTCGACGAACGACCGGTCGCCCTGCTTTACGCGTTTCTCGATCACGCGGCTCCATCCGACGCGGTAATCGTTCAACTCGCGATCCCATTCGTCATACGCGAACGCCTCATCACCCGGTTCGAGTGCCTGTTCGGGCATCTCGTTCTGCGTCCACGCTTCCGAACCCTGCAGATCGTCCGGTTCGCCATCTTCGTCAAGGCTGTTCCACGCATTGAAAAGATCCTTTACGTCCTCGGGCTGCTTCGGCTGCTGCTCCCGCTGGATCTTGTCCTCGGTCACGCCCTCGGCAGCGTTTGTATCCTCGTAAACATATTCGTTCTGCTCGTCCTTCTGCTCCGGCTCCGCCGACTCCTGCATCTGCTCCGGCGTGATGTTCATGAACAGCGAATAAACCCGGCTCGTCGCCATCAACGAATCGGCTACGGTAGAGGATTTACCATCCTTTTTGTCCTGTACATCGTCTTTGAGATAAACCTCTACTATACTTTCGATCTCCGAAACGATCTGGCCATAGAACTGCCGCGAATCGTCCGTCGCACCGCCGCACATCGTGATCTGAAAAAGCAGCTCAAACGGTACCTGATGGATCGGCACGTCGAAGATGTATGGCCGCTTCTCGGCGAGATATCGCCGCATCAGGTCAAGGTCTTTGCGTAAGCCCTTATAGGACTGCCGCAGCCGATTATCGATCCGCGCGTTCTCCATCGTCCCGAAGATCTTCTTCGCGAGTCGCGGCTCCGGGAACACTTTCAACACCTCACGATAATCCGAACCCTTCGGCAGCTTTGGAACGCGGACATTCTTGTCCGCAACCTCGGCGCTCTCAGCTCTCTGCACATCCCGCAGATACCCTCCGAGCGCAAACATATCGCGATCGTCCTCGCTCGCTTCATACAACTCTACGAGCGAAGTGAACGCCGCCTTCAACTCCTTCGAATCCTTCTCAAACGTCCCGAATTCGATCTGCCCGGCGCCGTGAGCAGCGAGCACTTTGTACAATCGAAAGTCGCGTTCGTCGTCATCGAACTCAGCGATCGTCGCTGGCAGATAGATAGTCTTCCCATCACCGATCCGCGATTCTTGCGGAATCGCCGTGAGCGGTGCGATCTCGACTTCTTTGCCGATCAAGCCTTCAATGTAAATGCGAATAACGGTCTGGATCTTATCGAGCGGCAGGCCGGTGCGAGTCTCGCTAAGATGTTCGTGCGATTGTCGCGTCTCAAGCGCGAAATACGATCGACGCGCCTTTGTCGATTCGTCTGCCATCTCGCGCAAACCCGTCTCGATCCATTCTTGAAACTGCTCCAATGTGACTGAACGCAACGCCGCCGTGCTCGATCTGAATGCCGCCAAGGCGCTCTCGGCGTCCGTATCCGCGATAGTTCCCGTCAGCTCCAACACCCGGCGGATCTTATCGAGCGATGAAGACTGCTTGTGTTTGAACGTCGCTATCTGCGAAAAGAATTTCGGCGTCGCTCGCAGGAACGCGATCAGCACGGCGTTTCCGTGCCTGCCTATCTTTTGCAGCACCGCGCACCATTCGTCGAAGATCGGCTCCGCCGTGCGAAATACTTCAGCCCCTGACGAAACAAAATGCAGCGTCACGCTTCCGCCGTGATCCAGAAACTCGACGCCCGCGTCCATCAACCGCTTGGCCGATGCTGCATCGAGTCCCTTCAACGCCCGCGGTAAATTCGCCCACAAGTCCGCCGTCATTCCGCCCGTACGTGTAGCGAAAACGGCGGCAAGCTTGATCGCCGCAGCGGCAACCTCCCGCTTGTCATCTCCAAAACCATCAAGAGCCTTCGCGACTGGCGGCGTTTTCTGTATGAACTCCGCGCTGTGTTTTGCCGAACGGTTTGCGATGTCAAGCGCGAGTTTCAGCACATCGGTCAACAACTCGTTATCGCCGATATCATCCGCAAGGCCGGAGATCGCGTTATATGTTTCAAGCGCGATCGAGCTCGACAAAACTAATTGCCGGGTGCAGATCTGAAAAACTAGCGGGTGCGCGGCTTCCGGAACACCGGCAAGGGCGTCGACTCCGTCGGCAAAGAATTTCGAGCCGGCGTCCGCACTGCCCATCGCCAGCCGACGCCCAAACTCGCCCCACAAACGAATATCTTCGGCCGACAAAACATCGCCCGCCGCCGGAACCGCCGCAACGAATTCGCGACTCGCCTTCAGGCTCACGCCCGCCAGAGCCGCGCTCACCTCGAGCGCCGCCCGGCGTTTCTCTGCTGGCAGCCGGCTCAACCCCGCGGCTATCCCCGTGAGCGAACTTTTTTGCCCGTTCTGATCTTCCACTTGTCTAAAGTCTAAAAACTGCGATGGCGATTGTCCAAAACGGTAAGAGTGACGGCTTCAGCCGTTGGAAGTAGAACCCAATAACCTTCAAACTACGAATCGGCTTATTGGGAATGTTGAGCATTATCGGCAGGCTACGGTATGTTGAACTTAGGTAAGAATGAGTGATCGCGTAATCTTTATCACCGGATTTCCGGGGTTCATCGCGGGGCGGCTCGTGGAGCGTCTTGCGACGGCTCGCACCGAGTTTTATCTACTCGTGCAGCCTGCCTTCGTCGAGACGGCCAAGCGCTCGATTGAGAAGATCGCGCAAACCTCGGGTTCTGACTTGGGTAATTTCACCATCGTTGCGGGCGATATCACTAAGCCTGACTTGGGGATCGAGCTCGACGACCTCGCGATAATTAGTGAAGACACGACGGACGTCTTTCATCTAGCCGCAGCCTACGACCTTGCGGTCGCAAAAGACGTAGCATACGCGGTTAATATGGACGGCACGAAGAACGTGAATGAATTCGTTCGCTCGTTGCCAAATCTTCGCCGCTATAACTACATCTCGACGTGTTATGTAGCGGGAAAGCGTACGGGCCACATCCTCGAGTCCGAGCTCGAACACGATGCGGGTTTTCGAAACTACTATGAGGAAACGAAATATCTCGCTGAACGTTCGGTCGAAAACCTGAAAAGCGAGCTTCCGGTAACGATCTTCCGCCCGTCGGTCGTCGTCGGCGATTCTCTGACGGGCGAAACCGCGAAGTACGATGGCATCTATTACTTGATCCAATACCTGCGAATGGCGCCGAATCTCCTGCGGTTTCTCAACGTCGGCAACAAACAGGTAAGGCTTAACCTGGTGCCGGTCGATTTCGTAGTCGCGGGAATCGCGGCGCTGTCGAACGAAGAGGCCGCGGCTGGAAAAACCATCGCCCTTGCTGACCCGCATCCGCTTGCTAGTGCCGATCTCTTCGACGCTATCTCGCGTAAACTTAGCGGCAAGAACAGCGTAGTTTCATTGCCGACGCGGCTGACCTACGCGATGCTCATGCTCCCTGTTTCGCCTCCTTTGACTGGGTTGCCCCATTCGGCGGTGCCTTACTTTTTCGTGCCGCAAACTTACGACACGAAGGTAGCAAGCGAGCTTCTTGCGAAGTACAACATCGAGTGTCCGCGCTTTGAAGATTATCTTCCAAATCTTTTGGACTTCCTCAAACGTCATCCAAAACTATGAATAGCGAAGCAAATCACGGACGTTCCCAAGCATCATACCTCAACAGTATGATGTCGAAGTACGCTTTTATCTTGGCTCTCATCTTCTCCGCTTTTAGCGTTGCGCAGGCGCAGAGCGGCCGTCAGAAACCGACGCCCACGCCCACGCCGGACGAAGTAAAGATCGCCACGGAAGAGATAAAGCTGAACGTGCTCGCGTTCGACGAGGACGGTAAATTTTTCAAAGACGTGACAGCAAACGATCTCGTCATCGCCGAAGACAACATCCTTCACCAGCCGACGAGCGTCCGTCGCATTCCGGCAAACGTCCTGATCGTGCTCGACACCGGCGGCGAGATGCGTGCTGTAAAAAGCCTCGACCAAACACGAAAAACTGCGAGCGGCATTGTCGAGTCGCTCCGCGATGGAGATTCATTTGCCGTTCTGCAGTATTCGGATAAGGTCGATTTTCTTACCGAGTGGACGGACGATAAGGCTCAGGCTCTGGCCGCCATTAAGCGCGCAAAGTTCGGCCGCCGATCTGCCTTCGTCGAGGCGATAACACAAGCTACCGACTTCATGCAGAAGAGCGGCGTCGATAACAAGCATATGGTTCTGATCACCGACGGTACGGATAGTTGGGGCAGAACGTCAGCGCGTTTCGACGCCTTTCAAAAGCTGCTCGGAACTGACGTCAGCGTCCACGTGATCAGTTATACAAAACTCGAATCCGTCGATATCGAACCGCGGACAAAGAGCATCACGAATACTCCTCCGCCTGCCGCAATGCCGCCCGAGGTCGTCGCTCAACTTCCAAATGGCGTCCGCGACCGGGCTCAAGCTCCCAAGATCGGCCCGACGATCATCACCGACCGTAAACACCTCAAGAACATGCGCGACCGCAAGGCGGACCTTGAGAATGCCGAAATACAGCTCGGCAAGCTTGCCGAAAATACTAACGGCGAGATCATGCTGCCGACCTCGCTCGAAGAGATGATCGAACGTACGGCCGTCGTTGCAAGGCTGATCGACGCCTCTTACGTCGTAACCTACATCCCGAAAGTCTCGTTTGAAGACAGTCCAAAGGATCGCAACATCGACGTTACCTCAAAACGGCCGGGACTCATCGTCCAGGCTCGCCGCAAGCTCGTCGTTCCCAAAGAACGCTAACTGCGAAAACATTTCACTCCGCTTCCGCGTAAAGCCCCATACTTATCGCGATTCGCGAAATCTTTGTGTAACCGTGATCCGGCATCCGCCGTCTGTTTATTCGGACGCCCCGAGATCACTTCGAAGCGAGGAATGAGCAGCATAGGAAAAGCCTTTCAGCGTGACGGCATTTTGAGCTACGCCGACGATAAGGTTGTCAGCGGTTCCGTATGCGCCGTAAGGACAGATTCTCAATTGATCGAACTCGTGATCGCGGGCGATGAGACGGCCTTCGAGCAGTTATTTGATCGCCACAAGCGTCTAGTTGCCCGCACCGCCGCTCGATACTTTCAACGCCCCGAGCAAATAGAAGAGATCATTCAGATCGCCTTCTCAAAGGCCTTTGTCGAACTGCCGAAGTTCCGAGGCGAACACAAGTTGTCACTGCCAAGCTGGCTCGGCAGGATCGCTGCGAACGCGTGTCTCGACTCCCTCAGATCGCAAAAAAGAAAGCCTGAAGATCTGCAGTGCGAACTAACGTCGGATGAATCGGAGTCGATCCTCGATCTCGTCGCCGCTTCCGGTGCCACGTCCGAAGAAACCCTTATAAGCCGCGACCTTTCACAAAAGCTGCTCGCACACCTGCCCGAAGACGACCGGGCTTTGCTGCATATGCTCTACGTTGATGAAATGAGCGTCGCGCAGATCGGCGAGCTGCTTGGCTGGTCATCGTCAAAGGTAAAGATCCGTGCCTGGCGTGCTCGACACAGCCTTCGAAAGGTGTTGAAAAAGTATATGTAACCAAAACGCACGAAGGTGCGTCCTTTTTAATGGCTGTGCGGAAACACAAACTCAATGATCAGGAACTTGACGCGATCGGTAAACGGTTGTTCGGCGCCTCGCGTTTGACGGAAAGCGAGATCGACCAGATCGCTGCCCGTGATGGTTCTTTTGAAGGAGTGTTAAGCCGCATACGCAAATCGGAATCGACCGTCGAGCAACGACGGGGAATCGACGGATTCTTTCTCGCACATCGGCCGGCCGTCGTTACGTCGTTTGCCGCGATTGTATGCATTTCGGCCTTCGCAATTATTTTGCAACTAGATCGGGCCAGCCTCGTTTCTAATAACATTCATACTCCGGTTAAAAAGCCGGACGAGGCACGGCCCAGTTTCACTCCTCAGGTGAATTTCGTAAAGGGGTTTACGTCGGGCCGTGCCGATCTCTCCATGGACATGCCCGAATCTCCGGCGGTGGTAAACGCCGTTCAGCGTGAAGCTAGACGGCCCGAGCCGCGGTTTGAGCAGGCTGGCTATTCCAAAAACAACGAAAATCAATTCGTGGCAGTCACCTACATGGGCGACGGCGGCGAATCGGCCCGCGGCGGACGCGTGGTTCGCGTTGATGTTCCGCGTTCGACACTGTTCGCGATGGGCTTCGACGTTTCGTTGGAGAACGAGTCACCGACCGTAAAGGCCGATCTTCTTATCGGGCCGGACGGCGTGACGAGGGCGGTAAGGCTGGTGGAATAATTTTTGAGGTGTAATAAATGAAAGTCGTATCAGGTTTAGTGTTATTCATTCTCGCCGGTGTCAGCATCTATGCACAGCAGGATGCGAGGGTTATCGCCGAGATTGCCGCTAGCAACGAGCGGACTATCAAGAATGCTCCCTTCTCGGCTGAAGCCGTCAGTGAGAGCATACAGGTTCTCGCCGATGGCAACAGGATCGTCCGCAATTCGACCACCAAGCTTTATCGCAACAGCGAAGGCCGGTTTCGCCGCGAAATGTCTGGCGGGGCTGGCGGCGTACTCGGGACAACGTTCAGTCTGGGCCATGGCACCACAATCCTCGATCCTGTTATTGGGCATCGCGTTTTGCTCGACACCCTAAACGGAACAGCGCGCGTCGCAACACTTGGCGGCGGACAGAATATAACCATCGTTCGTGGCGGTGTCGGAGCCCCGCTCAGCGAAGCGCAACGAGTTGAGATGGAGCGCAAACTTTCTACAGCTAAAACACTTACCGATGCCCAGCGGGCCGAGTATGCGGCGAAAGCGAAAGAATACATGGAGCGTGCTCAAGAGCTTCGTGCCGTTAGTCCGGCAGTTGCGGTTGCAGGTTCCGGACAATCTATCGCAACTTTCGGCGGCGAGGGCGGATTTGCTTTCTCGACCGGCTCTGCCGCAAATTACGATACGAAAACGGAAGAACTTGGCACGCGAGACTTTGAAGGTGTCTCGGCGGAAGGCACGCGCCGAGTTACGACGATCCCGGAAGGAGCGATAGGCAATGAACGCCCGATCGAGATCGTCTACGAACGCTGGTATTCGAAGGATCTCGGCCTGGTCGTTTATTCAAAACACAGCGATCCGCGGTTTGGCGAACAGACCTATCGCGTGACCAACATCGTGCGTGCGGAACCGGACCCGTCGCTCTTCACCGTTCCTCAAGGCTATAAGGTATTGGTTGAACCCGCGAGCGTTTACAAGCTCAGCACTAAGCCGGCTGCCGTTACCGTTGCGAAACCCGCCCAGACGCTAAACGTGAAAGCCACGAAACCCTAATTCTTAACAATGTCTCGACATGTGATCATGTCCTCCTTAAGCGGGCCGCGAAGAGTGGCCCGCTTCTTTTTTTTGCATAAGGAGGGGTCATAAAATTCGAGCTCCCGAACGATGTTCGAAAATCCCGCTAAATATCTGTAAATAAGATAGTTAGACCTCTCTTTCCTGAAACATTTCGTCCCTACGCGGTGTTTATCTTCATGGCAAATCAGATCTGCCGCGGCCGTTTGGCCGGAAATTTATACACCGGGAGTAATAGCTATGAAAAGGTCGGCAATTATTATCGCAATCGTTGTTCTTACATCCACGATCTTCCCGCAGGCCCGTCGCGGGGCCGCTGAAATAGCTGATGAAGGCGTCAGGTATTATGAGTCCGGAAATCTTCAGCTTGCCCTTGATTCGCTTACAAAAGCTATCGAGCTGAGTTCGAAACCGAAGATATCGAAGGCTGCTAAACGAACCGCGCTGTTCGCAGCAGCGTCAGACGAAGAGCAGCTTCGCGAGCGTATCACGTTCCACGACCCGATCACGGCCCTCGCTTATCTGAATCGCGGCCACGTACACTTTGCCCGAGCAAACATGGACCTGGCGATCGCAGACTACTCGATGTCTATCAAGCTGAAGCCATCAAACGCCAACGCGTTGAGCCATCGAAGTACGGCGTATCTGGTTTCGCGTCAGCTTTCAAAAGCAATCGACGACGCTCGAAAGGCCATCAAGATCGAGCCCACTTACATCCGCGGACACCTTTCGCTTGCAATGGCTTTCCTCGAATCAAACCGAATTAAAGACGCATGGGAGGCTTTGAACAAAGCCGTTCAGATCGAGCCCAACAATGCGGAGGTGCACTTCCGTCGCGGAGATCTCAATCGGCTTTCAGGCTACGCCGATCAGGCAATTGCCGATTACGACGCGGCTACTAAACTCGACCCCGAGTTACCTAGCCCATACAGTGGCCGCGGGGCTATCAGGTTTGATCAGGGCCGATACGAAGAGGCAATCGAGCAATTCTCGCTGGCGATCAAGCTTGATCCGAGATCGCTTCAAGCTTTCCGCCTTCGTGGATACGCATATTTTGCCGCGGGCAGGGATGCCGAAGCGGAGCGCGACTTTGCAAAGGTCCTGTCCATCGCTCCTCATTTTCGCGAAGAGATCGAAGCGGGAAAGGCCGGCATTATTAGGCGACGCAGTTCGCTGCCGAAGTAGGTCTGCGCGGCTCCTCGAGATTTCATAGTAAGATCGGTGTATGGAGATCAAGCACGTTGAGAAGGCCGGTCGCGGCGGCTTCGTCATTCGCGATGAAGCCGGAAAGCGGTTGGCCGAGATGACCTACACCGTCGCCGGCACGACAGCCATCATAATCGACCACACCGGAGTGGACGACAGCCTTCGCGGCCAGCACGTCGGCGAGGGGAGTATTCCGACGTATTTTCTGGCTAAATGAACGATTAGGCTACTTATGTATTGACCTGTCCATCGTTTGTATTGACCTGTCCATCGTTCCCGGAAATAATATATTCACCCACCTCGAAAGGCCCCTTTACATCGAGACTCCCAAGGTTTCGAACTATGGAGGGAAAATGTCCTACTGCGGTAAGTTCGTTCGATTCATTTATATTTGCTCTGCGATAGTTTTCGTATCTGCATTCACTTACGGACAGACATGTGCGACCGGCTCTGAAGTTACGGCTCCTGCCGGCGGCTCGGTGACCGTAACCACCAATTTGAATTTCTATAACAGCACTGAGGCGGGACCGGACAGCGCCCTCGCTCGGACAGCGGTGGACCTTCAAGACGATGCCTGGAGAACGGCCGTCCTTGCTTCTTTTCCGACTTCAATCTTTAACACCTGGGTCGACACAACGACCGCCCAAGGCAACGTCGCGGTTCCAGTGAGCAACGCGTTCCTGATCTCAGGTGTCAATGTAAGCTACGATTACCGCGACTTTCCAACGGACTTTCGAACTGTCGCGGCACCTTGCATTGGCTCTCAAATCGCGACAGTCGGCGAGCGGCTGGCTTTCCTGGCAAAGACCAATCCGATACAAGGTACGGAAAACGCTCCGCGGCCGGCGAGCCTTTATAACACCGCGAACCAGCCGCTGATCTATGATGAGATCGCCTTTGCGTCTCAACCAAATAGAAATACCACTATTAACGCCGCCCAATTCACATTCTCGACAGCCATCCGAGCGTTCGGCGTTTGGTTTGGCGATACCGAATCGAGAACAGACGGCGGCGGAGATCCGATGGTCGTAAGAATGCTCGACGCAGCCGGCAACCGCATCGGCAGCGACGTCTTGATCCAACCCCTTGTCGGGGTTCAGACCGCTTGCGGCGCCGGAATAGCTGGTTGCGGCAATCAGACGACACGGTGGATAGGCTTTCGCGACACGGCGACTCCGGCCCGCGTACGGCAGATGGTCGTGATCATCGGTTCCCAGAGTACGGCAGCGGGAGTTGGTGGACAGCGAGTTGCTTTTATCGGGCCAACCATCCCGATCTCGCCGACGGCGGCCTCGGCCACCATCTCGGGCAGGATAACATCGGCAGCCGGAAGGTCGATCAGCGATGCTCTCATAACTCTTGAGAGTGCCGATCAGTCAACCAGACGCGTCGTGCGGCCCAATACATTCGGCTACTACAATTTCACGGACGTTGCGGTCGGGGCTTCATACGTCATCAGCATTTCGTCTCGGCGCCACCGTTTCGAGCCGTCAAGCCGAGTGATCTCTCTGGTGGACGAACTGAACGGAGTCGACTTCGTCTCGCTTCCTTAGTTTGGATTAGCGTGATCTAGTAGCCGGGCTGAGCAGACATCGCCGGTCTGTTTAGCACGGTTCGCACTGGATGCTATACAATTCGAAGTCATGGTTTGGGCGGTTCCGCGACTTTCTGCATCCAGCTATTCCAACACTGCTCCGCTCACCTGGAGCTTTCTATACGGCTCGAATCAGGGCAAGGTCGAGCTGATACTCGACAACGCGCCCGCCCGCTCCGCCGAACTGCTGATGCAGGATCGCGTAGATGCGGCGCTCGTCCCAGTGATCGCTTCTCAGTTCATCGACGGCGTTCGGCTCATTCCGGACGTTTGCGTCGGAACCAGAGACAGCGTTCGCAGCGTTGTACTCGTCACTCGCGGAGCGGACCTTGCGGATGTCCGCTCGGTCTCGCTCGACACATCGTCTCGTACTTCAGTTGTCTTAACAAAAATTATTTTTCGCGAGTTTCTCGGATTCGAGCCCGCTTGGCGTGATGCCTCACCTAATGTTGATGCGATGCTCGCCGAGTCTGATGCTGCGCTGCTTATCGGCGATCCGGCGCTTGATCTGTCAAAACCGGGAGGGTTATCGACTGGGCATTCGCTAAGAACCTTCGACCTTGCGGGTCTTTGGCACGAGCACACTGGACTCGGCTTCGTTTTCGCGATGTGGATGACGCGGCGGGATCGCGTCGATATCGATTTTGTCGCGGCCCGTGAAGAAGGCATCAGTCACATCGAACAAATATCTGCCAACTACGCTTCGGACACTGGGCTTACGAAAGTCGAAATGGCCGACTATCTGATGAACAATATTTCTTATGCTGTGGATGATTCGATGCGGTCAGGGCTCGAACTCTATATCAACCTTGCCGAGAAAAATGGGTTTATAGAAAGAGCAAAACAGCTCGATTTCTACGACTAAAAGATCCCGGATTGAGAGACGATAACCCACGCCGTAACTATCACAAACGTGAGCAAGCCGAGATCGGTCGTTCCAAATTGTTCTTGTTCCCGTTCCATCGCTATGCAGTGAGGCAATCATCGTGCCCCACCTATTCCGCGGAAAAACGTTGAATTGCGTATCACCGCCGGTCAAAATCGGTCACGCGAGCGAATTGGATACGGTCATTTTGAAGATCAGAACATTGGCCTTTTCATCTCTTCCATCAGCTTTTCACCGATCACCTTGCCGTCGTTGTCTTTGAGATGTTCGAGGATCGTCAGTGCCGTGTGGATACGCCTGTCAACACCCTTGGCACCGGCTGTGACGTAGATCAAACTTCGCTGCTTTCCGGGCGTCAGGGCATGAAAAAGCTTACTACCTTCTTTGTCCTGTCTCAGGACTTCCGCGAGCTCTTCCGGCATCGGAAGGCCGTATTTGCTGGTGTCGGCGACGAGCTCGACGTTGACCTTGTCGCCATCTTCGATGCCCAATTTTTCGCGGATCGCCTTGTTGATCGAGATCACGAATTCGCCTTTGTTGGGCATCAAAGCGCATTGGAACGTGTGCGTTCCATTCAGTGTGCAGACGACGCGGCGAGTTTTTGGGTCGGTCTCGAACCGTTTGCCGATCTTAGCCGGAATATCGAGAAAATACCAGCCTCCTTCGTATCGTCTCAACGGAGCTTTGAGCTTTGTTCTTCCTTTCGGCGGCATCGCAGTAAACTGATTTTAGCGACGAGCTTTGTTAAAATGAAGTCGATGGACAGCGATATACAGCCGATTCTAGATAAGGCACTCGACGGCGAAAGGCTCACGACAGCGGACTGCACCGCACTGCTCGAATCGAACGATTTCGTCCGCATCGGTCTCGCGGCGGATGAGATTCGTCAGCGAAAAAACGATCCGAGCGTGGTCACGTACATAATCGATCGCAACATCAATTACACGAACGTTTGCAACGTCGTCTGCACATTCTGTGCGTTCTATCGCCGGCCCGGGAAACCCGATACTTACGTCCATTCCATCGATGAGATCTGCTCGCGCATCGACGAGACGATCGCTCTCGGTGGGACCGGCGTTCTAATGCAGGGCGGGCTGCATCCGGATTTCAATATCGAATGGTATGAAGATCTGCTATCGACACTTCACGCAAAGTATCCGAACTTTCAGCTTCACTGCTTCTCACCGCCCGAGATCCACAACATCTCGCTGATCTCGAAACTCGATTACGAAACGATCCTTCGACGTTTGAAAGCCGCGGGCCTGAATTCAATGCCCGGCGGCGGCGGCGAGATCCTGGACGACGAGGTTCGCAAACGCGTCTCGACCAAGTGCAACACCCAGGAATGGCTCGACGTGATGCGTGCCGTACACAAGGTCGGGCTAATATCGACCGCGACCATGATGTTCGGGATCGGTGATAAGATCCAACACCGCGTCCGCCATCTCGACCGCATCCGCCAAGTACAGGACGAAGCTCTCGCGGCAAAGGCGGCTGATCCGAGCTACGGCGAGTTCACCGCGTTCATCCCGTGGACGTTCCAACGCGAGAACACCGCCCTCGGCCGCAAGATCACCGAAGAACCTACCGGCATCGATTACCTCAAGATGCTCGCCGTATCTCGTCTCTTCCTCGACAACGTCCAGCACATCCAAGCCTCATGGCTCACCCAGGGCATCCGCCTAGGCCAGACATCCCTGCGCTTCGGTGCCGACGACATGGGCTCGATCATGATCGAAGAAAACGTAGTCTCCGCCGCCGGCGCCAACAACGAAGCCAACGAACGCGATCTCCGCTACCAAATATCAGAAGCCGGCTTCCGCCCCCAACAACGCGACATCCTATACAACTACATCAGCCGCGAAGACTCAACCGACCTCGACAAGCGCGGCTCGATGCCGCTGAGGCAGCTGAGTGTCGCCTTTGCGGACTAATTGCAATTTCGATTATGGACTCGGCCCAAAAGCTTCCAAAATGCCCTGACAGCATCCCCAAAATGGCGGCCTTATTCCGGCAATTGGGAGAATTTTGGGCGCAATGTTCAGAACGCCCAAGAATTAGAGACGAAGTCGTCAGGCACTGGGATGGGATAGTGAGAGAATGGGCCGACAATCCCTCGATGGTGTTGGCGGTTCGCAAATCTACTAGCGTGAGAGGTTTGGCAGTCGAGCATAAACAATCGCGCGGGCAATTGGTCGTCGCGGACAACTCGCCTGCTCAATGGGTGTTCTCCCAAGCTTACATGAATCGGACGCCCAAATTGGACGAAATTAAGCGTATGCTCCGGGACGACTGTATTCCGTTTACCTACGCGACCAAATCAATCGAGAAACCTCAAATGACATACAAGAGAACGTTGGCCATTTGCGATAACGTTAATAAAAGCGAATGGAAGTTGTGTCACATGAGTCCAGTAGGTTTGTCGACTCGTATCCACCTCACTGACATTCCAATAGAAAGGTTGAAGGAACATTTTATCTCACTGATGTCTCCGTCAAACCTCTTCCTTGTGCCGAAACGATGGGCTGGACTTGGCGAGATTCCGGAGTTTATTCAAGAAATCAATCAACCATTTAGAGAGGAATTTGACACAAATGAAACGTCTAACCGCCCTACAGTTTGAAGCGAACCTGTATCGTTTGGTTGGAGAGGTTGCCCGGGGTGAATCCATCGTTATAACGGACAACGAAACGGGTGAACCTATTGCGGAGGTTCACCCGATTAATGAAAAGTCCGATGCTTCACCGGAATTGCGCCACGGAGATTCGAAACATTAGCTCAATCGAAGCGCGGTCTGATTTCAAATTAATTAGCGAATGTATCTCTCCGTTTGCTGATCTGGCAGGCGATCTCGCGAAAGCTAACGCTCGTTAGCGGTGATAAAGAATTCGAACGGTTCAAGAAAGACGGTCTCAGTTTACTCTGGAAGTAATTTGCCAGTCACAAACGTCCTGTCCTGAATATTTCTGTAAATCCGTTAATTCATTAGAGCACCTTGGCTCAGGAGTTGCGGTATGGCATACGACAGGAAGCGGGCGATTGGGCTGAAGGCGGCGGATGCGAGGGAGTTGCTTCGGAAGTATCTTCCTTACGTGTTAAAGGTGATCACGCCGGCACAGTTGGCGCAGGTTCAGAAGGTGCTGGACGCCGAGGTTGTGAATCCTGAGATCGCCAAAGGAGCGAACGAAATATACAAGAGGTCGGTACAGGCTCAGAGCGGGAACCTCATGATGCGCAATCAGAAGATGGTCGACCGGGCGTATCGGATAATGAACACGCAGCTTCAGGTTCGCGAAGCCGATCAGCACATCCGCCTAAACTATCAGCAACTCCTTACGCCGGACGCGTTGATGCCTAAAAGCGACAATCCGGACGAGGCCGAGTATCTCTTAAGGGTTCGGGCCACTCTTGAAAACAAAGGTATCTGGCTGCGGTTCGACAACGCTCTCGTACCGCATCCTGACGGCGGCGGAAAGTGGCATATCGATCCGCGTACCTTCAAGGCGTGGCTTTGCGTCGGCTACGACGGCGATGCGATCACCACGAACGACGGACTGCTTGATCGTGAAGAGTTGATGAGCGCCGTTCTCTTCGGCGCAGGATATTGGGATGCCGTTCATCGCGGCCCGACGCAGCGTTCGCTGGATAAACAGATCAACATCCTCACCTACGAGATCAACAGCGGCGTTGACGAACACCTTCGCCTGCTGCGTCGAAAGGCCGAGGCGCCGATCGTCAGCGGCATCTCCGACCTTCTCGGCGGCGCCGATCTGCCCGATCTCGACATCTGGGACTATCCGCGCAAACTCGTCCGACGTGCTAGCGAACTGAACGTCGGCGACAACGTGATGAAGTCTCCGCCGTTTCTCGTAGTCGCCGCCATCGCCACGCGCAACAATGCGAATCTGCTTTCGGAATATGCCGACGATTCTGTTAAAGGCGCTGGCCGTGCGATCACAGCGTTGAAAGTCGCGAAGACCGCAGGCGAAGTCGCTGAGGTCGGACTTGCGGTCACCGGTGTAACCGGAGCGATCCGCGGTACCGTTCGCATAGCCGGCAAAGGAGCCGCACGCGACGCCGCGGTTGATGCTGCCGCAGAGCGAATGATCGCTAAACACTACGCCCGCGATGCCGAGATCATGGCGGACCTCCCTAAGGTCAAGTGGGTTCCCGGCCCTAAGGGCAGCGTTGGCGGCCGCGGGATCAAGCCGGGCCAAAGCTCAGGCAACGGTACCGGCTGGGGCAAGTGGTGATATTTCGTGCGGCGCTCTAGAATTGGGTCATGGACAGGCGAACACCGGCCGACATTGACGATTACATTTCACGGTTCCCCGACGATGTGCGGAAGATCTTGACGAAAATTCGCTCAACGGTAAAGAAAGCAGCTCCAAAAGCCGTCGAATCGATCAGCTATCAAATTCCTACATTCAAAGTTGACGGCAAGGCCCTTGTCTATTTCGCTGCGTACGCCAAACACGTCAGCGTCTATCCCGCACCTCGAAACGAAACAGAGTTTAAGGACGAACTAAAATATTACAAAGGCGGAAAGGGCACGGTTCAATTTCCACTTGATTCGCCGATCCCTTACGAGCTTATCTCCCGCATTGTCAAATTCCGCCTGTCCAGACTTCACGACTAACTCTTACCCAACTATTACACTGGGCACGCTGACGACCTGTTAGGCTTGCAACTGTCTTTAGTTTTAGCGATCTCAGGGATTCTTGATGCAAAATGTCTTATCTCTTCCGAGAAAGGGAATAAATTGGCAGAATGCCACTAGCCTTACGGCTGTTCACCTTCTAGCAGTTCCGGCGCTTTTTACCTTCACCTGGGCTAACCTCGTTTCCTTCCTCGTCGCTTATTGGCTCGTCGGCAGCCTGGGCGTTGGATTGGGTTATCACCGTCTGCTTACCCACCGCAGCTTCAGTTCACCGAAGTGGCTTGAATACACACTTACAATTCTTGGAACAATGTCGATGCAGGATTCGCCTGACAAATGGGTGGCGACTCACCGTATTCATCATTCGTTTGTCGAAACCGAAAGAGATCCACACTCGACCCGCTCCGGTTTCTGGTGGGCGCAGATCGGGTGGACGCTGTGGGGAACGGCGCAGAATCATGATCAGAAAACGCTTAAGCGATACGTACCGGATCTTCTCAAAGATAAAGTGCACGTTCTGATCGCACGATATTATCTTTTACCAAACATCATCCTCGCCGGGATTCTATTCGCGATAGGCGGATGGCAGATGGTCGTTTGGGGCGTCTTCGCCCGCACGGTGGTTTGCTGGCATACGACGTGGTTCGTCAATTCGCTGTCACACATCTACGGCTCTCGGCCGCACACCACTAACGACGATTCCACCAACAATTGGTTCGTCGCAATTCTGACTTTCGGCGAAGGCTGGCACAACAATCACCATGCGTTCCCAACCTCGGCCAGGCACGGGACCGAGTGGTACCAGTTCGACATGAATTGGATAACCATCCGTATATTCGAACGCCTCGGCTGGGCAACCAAGATCAAATAAATCCAACACTCGAAGGTGCGGACGCTTGACGCAGACCGCCGTTCCTAATAACCGGTCATATTCCACCTTCGCCGCGGCGGGATGGTTTTGAAACTGGCTTGAAGTATAATCGGCGTGCCCCTCACCGATCTTTTTCGAAACGAGTTGCCGATGATATCGAACTACGACGACTTTTGGGATTTCTACGTTCGGGAACATAGCAAGCCACTGACGCGGATTCTGCATTTCATCGGCACGTCGCTTGGACTCGTGCTGCTGGCATGGCTGATATGGCGCGGCACGTGGTATTACTTCCCGCTCTGCTTCGTCGTAGGATACGCTTTTGCATGGTTCGCACATTTTGTAATTGAAAAAAATCGTCCGGCCACGTTTAAGTATCCGGTTTGGTCGTTCATATCGGATTACAAGATGATGTGGTACATGCTTACCGGGCGAATGCGGAAAGAGGTCGAGAGAGTGGAGAGATCAAAGCCATGAAAATCGCAGCACTGGTCGCATTTATCGTCTTGGCATTTGCCTTTGCCTCCTTCGAACCTATAACGTCTGCGCAAAACAAAGACATAACGGTTCGAACGGAAAACTTCCCGCGCCCGCCTTACTCAGGCGCAACTTATTACATTTACGAGCGCGATGGCGATGTGATCTGTACAAAACTCGAGGTTTGCAACAAGTTCGGCGATTGCGACATCACTTACCGAAAGGGAATTTTCAAGGATGAGGTCGACGTCGAGACCGGCGATCCTTACGGCACGACCAAACCGGTTCTGATCCGCAAGGCGAGCCTGCGAAACACGTCTGTCTCACCCGCTTCAAACCTCTTCCGTAAAAATAATTGATCGCGTCTTTGCCGGATTGGCATATACTCTTTCCCAAAATCAAAGGCGGGTTTTAGTATGTTTCTCGCACGAAATTGGTGGGCATTTCTGCTTCGCGGAATACTCGCGCTGATATTTGGTGTCGTTGCTTTGGTTTTTCCGGCTTCGGCGTTCATCTCGCTCGTGCTTGTCTTCGGAATTTTCTCGCTCGTCGATGGCGCCTTCGCGTTGGCTTCAGCCTTCACATCGAACGCAAAGAGCGAGAATTGGTGGTGGATAATTCTCGGCGGCATTCTCGGGATCGTGATCGGCGTGCTTACCGTCCTTCAGCCGGCAGCGATGGGAAACGCCTGGCTTTTGCTGATCGCCGTCTGGGCCATCGTCACGGGCATTTTTGACATCATTACCGCCATCCGCATTCGCAAACAGATCGAAGGAGAACTTTGGATGATCCTCGGTGGGCTTGCGTCCGTCGCGTTCGGTGTTCTTATCCTTGTTTACCCTGATTCAGGCGTGTTTGCGGTCGGCTCTTTGATCGGCATCTACGCAATCCTGTTTGGTGTTACGTTTATTGCTCTGGCGTTACGGCTTCGCAAACACCGTTCGCATGCGGCTGCGTGATGGCTTAAGATATTCGCAGATATGGCGGCGGATCTTGTTAGCGGCACAACGAACCTTAACAGCGTCATCGAGTTTTTGACGGCGATGATCACGCCGGCGTTGTTGATCTCGGCTACGGGTTCGCTCGTGCTTTCTACCTCAACCCGGCTTGGACGCGTTGTCGACCGCGTGCGTGCTCTCGAGGTCCGCGTCGGCGAGCTGATCTATGCCGAGGATAAGGAATCGATCCCGCTCTACGAAAAACGCGTTGAGGTCGTCGTCGATCTGATCGATAAGGTGACCAGCCGTTCGCGGCTGCTTCAAAAAGCGATGACGACGTTCTATTACGGCCTGATGCTCTTCATCTTGACCAGCGTCGCTATCGCCGTCGCGGGCATATTTAATGTATATCGCTGGCTCCCGATCCCGATCGGCATCGTCGGTATTATGTTCCTCTTTTACGGCAGCCTCTTAATGCTGAAGGAAACGCGGATGGCAACCGCGACCATCAACGAGGAAATGGACTTCGTCTGGGAACTTGCCCGCAAGGTCGCACCGGAAGATGTCGCCGTAAAGTACGACAAGAAGGGCCGCATCAAGGGCTACAATGGACCCAAAGTATCTAACACTCTTGGCGGCGAATGAGTTCGAGGCGCGGGTCGAACGGCTCGAAGCACTGCTCGCCTCTTGTACCATTTGCCCGAAAGATTGCGGCAACGATCGGCTGAAGGACGAGATCGCCGCGTGCTACTCCGGCCGATTGCCAATAGTGTCAAGCTACACCGCACACTTCGGCGAAGAGCCTGTACTAAGCGGCACTAACGGTGCCGGTAATATCTTCTTTGGAAACTGCAATCTCCGCTGCGTCTATTGCCAAAACTATCAGATCTCTCAGACCTGGAAGCAACAGCGCAAGAACGAAGTAACCCATGAAAGGCTCGCCGAGATGATGCTCGAACTGCAGGACCAAGGCTGTCACAATATCGGCTTCGTATCGCCCACCCACTTCGCCCCGCAGATGGCACGTGCGATCTTCATCGCGGTACAAAACGGACTCCGACTTCCGATCGTTTACAACACCAACGCATACGACTCCGTTGAGGTTCTCAAACTTCTCGACGGTATCGTCGACGTCTATCTCCCCGACATGAAGTACGCCGATTCCGATGCCGGCTTTCAGTATTCAAAGGTCCGCGACTACGCCCTTCACGCGCGTAATGCGATCAAAGAGATGCACCGCCAGATGGGTCCGACGCTGCAGTTCGACGAAGACGGCCTGCTCAAACGCGGCCTGCTGATCCGCCTGCTCGTCCTTCCCAACGACATCGCCGGCCTCGAAGACAACCTCCGTTGGATCCGCTCCGAACTTGGCCCGCAAACCGCCGTCTCCCTTATGGCCCAATACTACGCCACCCATAAAGCCGCCACCGACGACCGCTACATCCTCCTCTCCCGCCGCATCTCCGAACGAGAATGGTCCGACGCCGTATCCCTCCTCGAAGACCTCGGCATCGAAGAAGGGTTTATGCAGGAATACGAATCCGCCTCATACTACTACCGCCCGGATTTCACCGACGCCGAGAAACCTTTCAAGGACATCAGGGATTTTCAAGAATGAACACCAAGCTTCTGCAGACCGCTGCCGCTATCTCTCTGGTCTTGATCGTAGCAGCTCCGGCCTTTGCTCAGCCAAAACGATCTGAGTCGGACGCCCGGGCAACGGTTAGACGAGTGCTAAAAAGCTCGCCTATAATCGACGGACACAATGACCTGTTCGCGTGGTATCACGGGTGCAACTATAAGAAACTCGCAAAGTGTCCTCAAGACATTTCAGATTATCCCCTTGATAAAATTCAAAAGGGTCATACGGACATTCCACGCTGGCGAAAAGGCGGTGTTGGAGGTGTTCAACTAAATGTTTACAGCGAAACGCTCTCAACCTTTCTGGACGCATACGACCTGCTCTATCGCCTTGAGAAGCAGTACCCAAAAGACTTAAAGGTAGTAAGAAGCTCCCTGGAAATGCGCAGAGCGATTGTTTCCGGAAAGATTGCACTGCTTCCAATGCTTGAGGGGTCCGACCGTCTCGAAGGTAAACCCTGGCTTCTTCGCACCTACTACAAGCTGGGACTTCGCACGGTTACCTTTACCTACACTAGCGGAGAGTTAGCAGATGGAAGCGATGACGCACCCAAAAACAACGGCGTATCGACTCTTGGCAAGGCGATGATCAACGAGATGAACGATCTTGGGATCATCATTGATATTTCGCACGCCTCTACCAAGACTATGAACGACGTCCTTGATCAAACGTCGGCTCCGGTTATCTTTAGCCATTCCAATGCCCGGACAGTGTGCGATGTTGAACGAAATGTTCCGGACGATGTACTGCTCAGGCTCAAGAAAAATGGCGGCCTGATAATGGTCGACATGGCCCCGGAGCATACGTCGAATGCGTTTGTGAAATGGATGAAGGAGGGTGATGATCTTTATTTCAGCGTGAAAAAGAAAAACCCCGATGATCCGAAACTCCTTGCCAACACAATGAAAGCCTGGGAACTGGCAAACCCACAACCACGCGTGAAGATCACAGAGGTCGCCGACCATTTCGATCACGTGAAGAGATTGATCGGAGTTGACCACATCGGGATCAGCGGGGACTATGATGGGATCGAGTACACGACCGACGGACTCGAGGACGTTTCTAAGTTTCCTGATCTGCTTCTTGAGCTTGCACGACGTGGCTGGAGAGAAACAGAACTTAAGAAGATCACCGGCCAGAACTTCTTGAGAGTTTTTGAACGTGTGGAGAACAGCCGGAAGGATGGGAGGCCATGAAGGTTAAGAACGACGCACCGGATTTCACACTTAAGGACGGCTACGGGAATGATTGGACGTTGAGCGACCATCGCGGGAAGACGGTCGTGCTGCTGTTCTATCCCGGTGACAACACGCCGGTTTGCACGGCGCAGCTTTGTTCGGTGAGGGATCACTGGTCGGAGTATCAGGCGACGGGTGCCGAGGTTGTCGGCATCTCGACGGACTCAGTCGAATCGCACAAGGGATTTGCTGAGAAAAACGAGTTGCCGTTAAGGCTTCTGTCCGATCCCGACAGAAAGGTCTCGACCGCTTACGATATGACCTCGTGGCTGCCCGGCAGAAACGCACGCGGCGTGGTCGTGATCGATCGCGAAGGCAAGATCGCCTATCACAAAGCACAGCCGATCAGCCTTCTGCGCCCGGCGGATGAGGACGTTCTCGCGGCGATCAAGAGAGCGGAAAACGTCTAATCCAACCTCGGTGCCCTCTGTGTTCTCTGTGGTAAAATACTTGCATGGGATTATTTGGAGACAAGTTCAAGTGTGGCCGCTGCGGACTGAAGAACGAACCGATCGGCTACGCACCTGTTCCGACTGAACTCGGCGCAAAGATCGGTGAAGAGATGTGTAAGGATTGCTGGGCTGAGTGGCAAAAGAAGCAGATGCAGCTGATCAATCACTTCGGGCTCGACGTTTCGAAACCGGAATCGCACGAGTTTCTGTTCGACAATATGAAGATCTTTTTCTACGACGACGGCAGCGGCCTCGCGACCATCGACACGTCAAAAGAAGGCAGCGTTAACTGGTAGTCTTTGGGCCGGCAGCCGTTCGCCGACATCTCTCCGAGCAGTATTTGACCTCATCCCAGACGCGCTCCCAACGCTTACGCCATTTCATCGGCCGCCCGCACTGCTTGCAGATCTTTTCGGGAAGATCGATTTTTCTGTAACTCTTCCGGTCGTTTTGTCGCATAATGTCCGGCAGCAATGCAGCTAGAGAATTTCCGACTCATCAATGAGGAGTTCCACGCAGAGTTCGTTCTGCCAGAGCAGATGGATTCTTTGTGGGCGAACGGCTGGCGGCATTTCGGCACGCATTTTTTTCGCTACAACGTCGGCTTTCTGATAGACGACCTGCGTTTCGTACTTCCTTTAAGAATACGTCTCGCAGATTTCGATTTTTCTAAAAGCCAGCGTCGCGTCCTCCGCAGAAATGAGGACCTCGAAGTGTCCGTCGGCCCGATCAATGTCGACGCCGAGACCGAAATGCTGTTCAACCGGCACAAAGCCAGATTCGACCACAGTATCCCTGAATCGATCTACAACTTCGTCTCACCGACCACAGCTCCATGTGAAGCAAAGGAGCTCTGCGTGACAAAACACGGCGAACTGCTTGCCGTTAGCTATTTCGATATTGGAAGCAATTCGACATCCGGCGTTTACGCAATGTTTGAACCCGCATTAGCAACTCGAAGCCTGGGCATCTTCACGATGCTAAAAGAGATCGAGTATTCGATAGAAACCCGCCGCGAGTTTTACTACCAAGGCTACGCTTATCAAGGCGCTTCTTTCTACGATTACAAAAAACGCTTCCGCGGCACGGAAGCGTTCGATTGGCAAAATAGTTGGGTTGATAACAAGCGATTTTAGAGAGTTTTGGCAACTATGTTTGCAAGCTCGCCATTACCTTGCCTATGAAATCGTTGATCTTTCCGTTCTCGATCCAGCGGGCGACGATGACGATATCGTTGTCAGGGTCGATGTAAATGATGTTGGTGCCGTTGCCGACGTGAACGAAGGCGGTTGCGGGCGCGTTCGGGTAGAGTTTTTTATCGGTGTTGAGAAACCAATTCATAAAGCCGTACGTCGGCTCGACAGAGGTAGGAGTTCTCGCCTGGCGAATAAACTCTGAGGAAAGTAGCTGCTTGTTTCCCCATCTGCCGTTGCGAGCGGTAAGCAGTCCGTAGCGGGCCATGTCATACGCGTTGATAAACATGCCTCCGCCCCAATGCCCTCCGCCGCTGACCGACTGTATGATCTTCCCGTCAATAACGACGAACGAATTTTCATAGCCGTACCAGCGCCAAGTGTTCGACGCCCCGATCTCGTCCATGATCTGTTCTTTCAAGACCTCAGGCAGCGGTTTCCTCCAAACGTTAAGTGCAGCGAGAGAAAGAACATTTACGCGAACGTCGTTGTATTCGTACGCAGTGCCCGGCTCTTTGCGGGCGCGAGTGAGCCAAGTCGTATTATCGCGGTCGGGCCGGTCAGCCCACTCCGGTTTGCCCCAGAGCGTTCCTTCCCAATCGCTGGTCTGACGAAGCAGATGTTCCCAGGTGATCTTTCGATTATGTTCGGTCGCGAACAGATCGACGAACGGCGAGCGTCCGAAGTTCTCGGGCGCGTCGAACTTCTCGCCGGGTTTATAAGCTTGAGTCGGCGCCGAATAATCCGCAGCTTTATCTTGCAGGCTGCGAATCAACTTCCGGTCGAACGCGAGGCCGACCGTTGTTGAGAGGAAACTCTTCGTGACGCTGAACGTCATATCGACGCGATTGGGATCACCCCATTCGGCGACGATATAACCGTTGCGGATGATTAACCCAGTCGCGTCGCCGCGGTCTTTAAATTGGCCGATCGGTTCGCCGTAAGGTTCACGACCAAATGATTGAAAATGAGCAAGCTGCAGATCTCGCGGAGCTTTTGATTCGCTCGCGACCGCGAAATCAATGGCCTCTTTAAGCTTGACGGCGTTGAGCTTTGATTGCTGCGGAGTGCGTCGAGCCCAAGATCCGGCGGGTGGGTTGTATTGGGCGAATGCCGCGACGGAAAGGATGCAAATCGATAGACAAAGGCGAAGCGGATTTCTCATCTTATTCTTCTTGATCTTCTTTTTCTGTGGTTGCTCCTGTTTTTTTAAATAACCACAAAAGGCACAGAAAACACAAAACGAGAATCGCTCGGCCCGGTTATCCTTTCGCCTGTTGTCCCCGCCCTGTGGTCAAGCCTTTCTTCCACCACGGAACAAGAGGGACAAGAAGAACAAGAATCAACGTCAGCGGGCGGCTCGGATGATGTCGGCGAAAACTCCGGCGGCGGTTACGTCTGCTCCGGCTCCGGCTCCTTTGATCACGAGCGGCTGATCTGCATAGCGGTTGGTGTAAAACAATACAGCATTGTCCTTTCCGGAAAGATTCGCGAAGTTGTGATCCGAGTCGATCGATTGTAATCCGACGCTTGCCGCGCCGCCGTCGAGAGATGCGATGTACTTCAGCTTCAGACCTTGTGCGGCCGCATCGTCGAGTAACTTGCGGAAATGTGGCTCCTGTTTTGTCATCTCGGCGTAGAAATCTTCGACTGTTCCGGTGAGGCAAGATTCGGGGAGGAAACCAGAGTTCGAGATTTCGTCCATCTCCATCGCGTAACCAGCCTCGCGGGCGAGAATCAGGATCTTGCGAGCGACGTCCGTGCCCGAAAGATCAAGCCGCGGATCCGGCTCGGTATAGCCTTCAGCTTGTGCTTGTCTCACAACGTCCGAAAAATTTCGCGAGCCGTCGTAGTTGTTGAAAACGAAGTTGAGCGTACCGCTCAGAACAGCCTCAATACGGTTCACTTTGTCGCCGCTGCGGATGAGATCGTTTAGAGTGTGGATGACGGGAAGTCCCGCTCCGACGTTGGTTTCGAAAAAGAAGTTTGAGTTATATTCGCGGGCAAGGTCCTTGAGCCGCTTGTAGTTTTGATACTTGCTGGAAGCGGCGACCTTGTTGCAGGCAATGACGGAAACACTTTTCTGCAAAAGCTTAGGATAGGTCCCAACGACATCTGCAGAGGCAGTTACGTCGACAAAGATCGAGTTTCTAAGGTTTCTTTCAATGATAGAGTCGGTGAACGCCGTGACATCTGAAGCTTTGGCGGCAGCAACCAGATCCTTAATGGCGCTAAGCTCGACACCTTCATCGACAAACGCCGCCTTCTTACTCGTCGCCACACCGACAACACGCAGGTTCAATCTCAACTCGTCCGACACGTGGTCGAACTGCTGCCGGATCTGGTCTAGAAGTCGCGAGCCGACGGTTCCAACACCGGCGACGAAGATGTTGATCTGCTTCTTGCCGTCTGAAAAAAACTCTTCGTGAAGCGTGTTAACAGCCTTGCGAACATCCGCCGATTCGATGACGGCCGAGATATTGCGTTCCGAAGAGCCCTGTGCGATCGCCCGAATGTTGACGCCGTTGTGTCCAAGCGTCGAGAACATCCGGCCGCTGACGCCGGTGTGAAACCGCATACGGTCGCCGACAAGAGCGAGGATAGAAAGGCCAGTTTCTACGCGAAGCGGGTCGATCTTGCCGACGGCGATCTCATATTCGAACTCTTGATCGACCGCCGCCTTGGCGCGATCACTCGCCTTCTCTTCAACCGCGACACAGATCGAATGTTCGGAAGAACTTTGCGTGATAAGAATAACGTTGATCTGCGAACGCGAGAGCGCGTCGAAAAGGCGTTTTGAAAATCCGGGAACGCCGACCATGCCGCTGCCCTCAAGATTCAGGATGGCGATCTTGTCGATGCTGGTAATGCCGCGGATCATCTCGGCGTCGGCCGACTCGGCTTCGATAAGCGTGCCGAAATCTCCTGGAGCGAACGTGTTCTTCACCCAAGCGGGAATGCCCTTCGCCATCACCGGTTGGATCGTTGGCGGATAGATCACCTTGGCGCCGAAATGTGATAACTCCATTGCCTCGCGATAGGTGATTCGCGGAATGTCTCGAACGTTCCGAACAAACCTCGGATCCGCCGTCATCATGCCGCTTACGTCCGTCCATATTTCGAGCACGTCAGCATCGAGAGCGGCCGCGAAGATCGCCGCGGTGTAATCCGATCCGCCACGTCCCAGCGTCGTCGTGTGACCGCTCGCATCGGATGCGACGAATCCTGGAGCTATGGTGAGCTTGGAAAAACGGTGAGCCACGATCTGCTCGTTTGTCGTCTTGAAATCGACGGTTGCGTTGCCGAATGCCGAGTCAGTGCGGATCGTATCCCGACTGTCCAGCCATGTATTATCAACGCCGATCGATGTAAGGTATGCGGATACGATGCGGGTCGAAAGAAGTTCGCCATAGCTGAGGATCGCGTCAAGCGTGCGAAGGCTGAGCTCGCCGACTAGCGAAACGCCGCGGCACAAGTTATCGAGCTCGTCGAGTTTTTCACTTACTTCTCTCGTGATCTCGTCGGCGTTCGACGGGATCAACTCAACGATCGTCCGCAGATGAAGCTCTCGGATCTCGCCTAGCTTCGTTGCATAAGCTTGGTCGCCACGCTCTGCCATTCGTCCGGCGTCGATCAACTTGTCCGTTGTTCCCTGCATCGCTGACAGAACGACAACGCCCTCAGCCTCGATGCGGCGAACGATCTCGACTACTTTCTTTATGTTATCGGCGTTTGCAACTGACGACCCGCCGAACTTCAAAACTTTCATACCTTACTTAGAATGATCTCTTTGAGCTGCGTACGGTCGATCGGCATCGATATCTTCTCGCTCGGTCGGTCTAACATCGCAGCTACGCTAGCGGGCATCTCGGGCTCGATGCCGAGTATTTCCCGGACCGAATCGAATTTCACCGGATGTGCGGTCTCGAGAATGATGCCGCTCTTGTTCGAATCTTCTAGAGCTCGGTAGGCAACCGCTCCGTGCGGATCGAGTACATAACCAAAGTGCTCGTAGACCTCTCGCATGGTGGCAGCGGTTTGTTCGTCGCTAATGCTGACCGCTGACAAGCCGCGTTTAACCTGTTCAAACTCTCGGCCAAACAATTCAAGAACGCGGACGAAGTTGCTCGGATTGCCGACGTCCATCGCGTTAGAGATCGTAGCAATCGACGGTTGCGGATCGTATTCACCAGTCCTTAAAAATTCGGGGACGACCGCGTTTGCATTACACGCCGCGACGAATCCGCCTGCCGGCATTCCCGATTCGTGAGCAAGCAGCCCCGCGCAGATATTGCCGAAGTTACCGCTAGGGACGCAAAAGACGGGCGGATCACCTTGCCACTGTTTCAGCGCGACGAAATAGTAAAACTGCTGCGGTAGCCAGCGGGCGATGTTGATCGAGTTTGCGGAGGTAAGAAAGACCCGTCCTTGTATATCCTGATCGGAAAGGGCAGACTTTGCCATCGTCTGGCAATCGTCGAAAACGCCGTCAACCTCGACTGCAGTAACGTTACCGCCGAGCGTTGTGAGCTGCAGTTCCTGAACGCGGCTTACCTTACCTTTCGGATATAGGATAACGACCTCGATCCCGTCTACTCCATGAAAGCCGGCGGCGACCGCTCCACCTGTATCGCCCGACGTAGCGACAAGCACGACGGTCCTCCGGTCTGATCCGAAGTAACGAAGGCAGCGGCTCATGAATCGCGCACCGACATCCTTAAAAGCTAGAGTCGGCCCATGAAAGAGTTCTAAAGCTGAAATGCTGTTGTTGATACTTACTAGAGGAAAATCGAAATCAACAGTCTCGGTGCAGATACGTTGCAGGTTTTCCGCGTCTATCGCGTCGCCCACGTATGGTTTGATCACCTCAAACGCGATCTCGGCGTCAGACATTTCCGGGAGCTGGTGCAGAAGGTCGTCACTAACCTGAGGGATGCGTTCCGGAAAATAAAGACCCTTATCACCTGGCTGGCCGAGCAGCGTTGCCTCACGGAATCCGACCGTGGGCGAGCTGCGGTTTGTGCTAAAGTATTGCATCCTGCGGGGGCGGATATCGCCTTCGCTTATGTTATACCGCCGCAAGATTTATAAGAAATATGGATACCGTACGCGTTCACGCTCCCGCAACTGTTTCAAACGTCGTATGCGGCTTCGACTGCCTCGGCTTCGCCCTGTCGGAACCCTTCGACGAGATAAATGTTCGCAAGATCGACGAGCCGGTCATCCGCATCGCGCACAAAGATGACTTCGGATTGCCGACCGAACCGGAGCAGAATGTAGCTGGTGTCGCGTTGCGAGCGATGCTCGATGCCATGCAAGCAGATTTCGGTTTCGAGGTCGAGATAACCAAGAACATCAAACCCGGCAGCGGGATCGGCTCGAGCTCGGCGAGCTCGTGCGGAGCGGTTGTCGCAGCGAATCATTTGCTCGGCGGACGGTTCTCAGATCTCGAACTCGCAGAGTTTGCTATGGAAGGCGAGAAGCTCGCGTCCGGATCGCGTCACGCGGACAACGTCGCACCGTGTATCTTCGGTGGCTTTACGATTGTGCGATCCGCCGATCCGCTCGACATCGTCTCGATCGAATTCCCGCACCTCTTTGCTACCGTCATTCATCCGCAGATCGAGATCAAAACCGCCGACGCCAGGGCGATCTTGCCGAAGCAGATCCCGCTGGCCGACGCGGTCAGACAATGGAGCAATCTTGCTTCGCTTGTCGCTTCTCTATATAAGGGAGACCTCGATCTCCTCGCACGCTCGATGGACGATTTTATTGTGGAGCCAGTGCGCAAAAGCTTGATCCCGAAGTTTGATGAGGTTAAGGAAGCGTCGCTTGCTTCCGGAGCGATCGGCGGCGGGATCTCCGGTTCGGGTCCGTCGATGTTTATGCTCAGCGGATCGCTAGCGACGGCAAACTCGGTTGCTGAATCGATTCGCTCTGTCTACACCCAGACGGATATCGACTTCAACATCTACATATCGCCGATAGGCCGCAGTGGGGTTGCAATCGCATCCTGATCGTATAAGTCTTGTAAGCGCCTCTGGCGCAGTATTAATATTATCTAAAGCGTCTACCACGAACAGGATTATGCATCTCACTAGATCTGCCGTCTCCAAATTTTTATTTTTTGCCGCCGTATTCACCTTCACCACGCTGACGGCAAGCGCGCAGCCGTCCCGAAATTTTGCTGAGGCAGCGAAAGAGGGCCCGAATGCCAGCGCCTTCGTGATCGATAAATGGAAGTTCACTTTAAATGGAACGCCCTACGAGATCACTAAAGAGGGTAAGATCTCAAAAAATTTTAAATCCGGTCGAAAAAGCGCTCAGCTAAAGATAGGGGCCGACGAAGAACTTTCGCGGATCGTATATTACGCTCAGCACGAAGCTGACCTGTTAATCCTTACAGAGGTCCAGGCCGGCGGTGACGGAGCGTCGGTCCTCTATCGCGTCGATCCCGGTTCGCTCAAAACCAAGTGGATCGTTTCTATCCCCGGATTTAACGTGGCGAACGGCTTGATCGAGGGCAATTCCGTCTATCTTGCGGCAATCGGTTTCGTCGCAAAGGTCGAACTTCGAAATGGGCGCTACGCTTGGAAGCACGACGATCTGTATCGTAAGTACAAAAAAGATGGCGCGTTCAATATTTTTGAGACACCAAAGATTGAAGAAGATCGCATCGTGTTTAAAGAAGCGGATACTGAAAATCAGATCGTCGTTAGCAAGGTAGATGGAAAGGTACTGAACGTCGTTGTGCGGTGATTAGCGAATGCTGACAAGAGAGCTGGAAGAAACTTTGAGTTATGCGGTCGATCAGGCCGTTAAGCATAAGCACGAGTATGTAACCCTTGAGCATTTGCTCTTCGCCCTGCTCGAAGACGGCGCGGCGCGCAATATTCTTTACCATTGCGGAGCGAATCTCGACGAGATCGCGAGAGCGCTCGAAGAGTATTTCCGCAACACACTCGAGAAGATGCCGCCCGAGGCTAAACACATGCCCGAGCTGACAGCGACTTTTCAGTCAACCATTCAGTACGCTGTGCTTCAAGCGGAGGGAAGCGGACAGCCTTCCGTTGATGGCGGAAATATCCTGGCGGCTTTCTATCAAGCGGATCAAAGCTTTGCCGTCTATCTGCTGCTGCAGCAAGGCGTTTCGCGGCTCGATATTCTCAACTTTATCTCACACGGAATTTCGAAGGTCGATTCTGGCGACTTCGTTCCCGATGAATTTGACGACGATGGAATTCCATTGGGCCAGCCGAGCGCTCCGAAACAAAAGCCGCTGGAAAGTTTTACGACCGAGTTGGTAGCTCAGGCCGCGGAAGGCCGCATCGATCCGATCGTCGGAAGACACGCGGAGATCGAGCGGACGATTCAGGTGCTTTGCCGCCGCAAGAAGAACAATCCGCTTTACGTCGGCGAACCCGGCGTCGGTAAAACGGCTTTAGCGGAAGGGCTCGCACTAAAGATCAGCGAAGGTGATGTGCCCGAAGTTCTGAAAGACGCGAAGGTTTTCGCACTCGACATGGGAGCAGTTCTCGCCGGCACGCGTTATCGCGGCGATTTCGAACAGCGTTTCAAGGCGATCATCGCCGATCTAAAAAAGGAAGAGAACGCGATCCTCTTTATCGACGAGATCCATACCATCGTCGGGGCCGGATCCGTTCAAGGCGGATCGATGGATGCGTCGAACATCTTGAAGCCCGCCCTCGCGTCAGGCGAACTTCGCTGTATCGGCTCGACGACCTACAGCGAGTATAAAGCAGCTTTCGAACGCGACCGCGCACTCGCGCGACGATTTCAGAAGATCGAGATCGGCGAGCCAACGATCGATGAAACATTCCAGATCCTTAAAGGCCTGAAGCGATTTTACGAAGAGCATCACGGCGTCAGGTACACGAACGAAAGCCTGAAAACCGCGTCTGAGCTCGCGGGCAAATATATTAATGATCGCTTTTTGCCGGACAAGGCCATCGACGTGATCGACGAGGTCGGAGCAGCCGTGAAACTGATGCCGCCGAGCAAGCGGCCGAAAACGGTATCCGTTCAAATGGTTGAAAAAGCCGTCGCACGCATGGCGAAGGTTCCGCCAAAGACGGTCGTTGCCGACGAGAAACATCGCCTGGCAACTCTTCGGGACGATCTGAAAGAAGTCATATTCGGACAGAACGAAGCTGTCGACCGCGTGGTCGATGCGATTCAGATATCGCGTGCAGGCCTGGGACATCAGACGAAACCTGTCGGCTCATTTTTGTTCTCTGGGCCGACCGGCGTTGGTAAGACAGAGGTTTCAAAACAGCTGGCGGAGTTACTTGGCGTAGAGTTTATTCGCTTCGACATGAGCGAGTATGCGGAACCGCATACCGTGTCGCGATTGATCGGTGCACCGCCGGGATACGTCGGGTTCGATCAAGGCGGTTTGCTGACCGAAGCGATCATGCGAACGCCGCATGCGGTTCTCGTGCTTGATGAGATCGAGAAGGCGCATCCGAATCTTTTCAATCTGCTTCTTCAGGTGATGGATACCGCAACGCTGACCGACAACAATGGAAAGAAAGCGGATTTCAGAAATGTCATTTTGATCATGACGACGAATGCCGGTGCGAGAGAATTATCGTCCGGCGGACTTGGATTCAGAAATTCTTCCGACACGAAAGGAAATGCTAAAGGCGCTATCGAGCGAACGTTCACTCCCGAATTTCGAAATCGTCTCGACGCGTGGGTGCCGTTCAAGGCGCTCGATGTTGAGATCATCAAGTCGATCGTCGACAAGTTTATCAACGAATTGAACGGACAACTTGCGGAGAAACGCGTGCTCGTAAAACTTACCGATGACGCGCGCGAATGGCTAGCGAAAAATGGTTTCGATGCTCGCTACGGCGCTCGTCCGATGGCGCGGTTGATACACGAAAAGATAAAGCAGCCGCTTGCGAACGAGATACTTTTCGGTAAGCTTGCAAGCGGCGGAAGCGTGGAAGTTTACGCGGAAGAGAACGAACTGCGATTGCGTTTTTAGCCAGTATTTATCGATATGAAAAAGCCCGGCGTCTTTCAACGTCGGGCTTTCGTGTCTCTAGAAAAAGAGTAGCTTGTTAACTACTTTTTCTTTGCCGCGGGTTTCTTCGCTGCCGGTTTCTTAGCTGCTGCTTTCTTCGGAGCGGCTTTCTTAGCTGCCGGTTTCTTAGCTGCTGCTTTCTTCGCCGGAGCTGCCTTCTTGGCCGGAGCGGCCTTCTTCGCAGTTGCGGCCTTCTTAGCCGGTGCTGCTTTCTTTGCAGTTGCGGCTTTCTTTGCCGGTGCTGCCTTCTTTGCCGCCGGCTTTTTAGCCGCCGGTTTTTTCGCTGCTGGTTTCTTAGTGGTTGCTGCCATTAGTATCCTCCGTATATGTTGTGGTGTTAAAAAACTACCGCACTAAATTTAGCATAAATAAACAAGCAGTTGTTAACAAAAAAGTGATGTGTTGTGAAAATTTTTTTCAACAGACTTTTTGCGTGAAAAATTTCACCGCGCGTATTTTCTATTCTTCTTCGTCAAGATTCATCTCAACGATCTTTCCATTTGCATCGACAACTACTCTCCAAAGAAAAATTCTTCGCGCGGTTTCGACGATCGCGCTGATCGTGTCGCGCTCTTCAACCATCTCTCGTTTGAAAAATTTCACGCGCGTTACAGGAGACAATTTTGCGATTCGCTCGTTCAAATTCTTCGCACGTTGCGATGTCATTAAGCTTGCGGAAGTTGACGCAAAAAGACTTGCATCGACGTTTCCTTCATACCTTCCTCGAAGCGCTCTCTCGATATTCGCGAACAATTGCGAATCCGCTGAAATGCCCATGTTCACGGCCTTTAAGGACAATTTTGGAATATAGCTTTTAGCTACCGCGGTTGCAATCAACGACCCCATTCCCTGCTCGCCCAAGTTGGTTAACGCTATTACCGTAACGTCGTTGTCGACATAACGAAAGATCGCCGCACCGAACCCGGCGGTCTGTCCAGTATGGCCGATCGACTTGATGCCGCGAGTGTCATAAATGCGCCAACCGAGTCCGAACGGCGACGGCTTTCCGTTGTTGAAAATGAACTGCGTCCAGATATCTTTCTTGCTCTGCGCGTTCAAAAATTTATCGCCGCGAATGGCCGCTTCCCACTTCGTCATGTCGTTGATAGTCGAGACGATCGAACCGGCTCCCATCAAGTCGGTAAGATTTCCGTCGCGTCCGCTGAAGCGATCTTGCCGCCATTCGTATCCATTCGCACGCAGAGGAATCACAAATTGCGGATCGCGGTCGCCGGTCTTCGTCATTCCAAGCGGAACGAAAATTCTCTCGCGCATAAAATCCATATACTTTTTTCCGCTCCGCGTTTCGATGATGTAGCCGAGAAGATTGAATCCGCTGTTCGAATAAATATTCTTTTCGCCCGGCGTAAACTCGAGCGGATGCGGCGAAAGTTTTTTGATGAAGTCACCAATTGTCATTCGTTCGGAAAGAGAAAATCCGTCGAGCGATGTATAGCTCTTCACGCCTGACGTATGCGTCAGCAGATGCCGCACCGTTACATTGCTCCACGCCTCGGGCGTGTTCGGCAGATATTTCGAAATCTTTTCATCGAGCGAAACTTTGCCATCCTGCACAAGCAGCATTATTCCCGCAGCGGTCATTTGCTTTGAAACCGATCCGATCTCGAATACCGTCTCGGTAGTAACCGGAACGTTAAACTCCAGCGTCGCAACGCCATAGCCCTTCATGCGAACTACCTTCCCGTTCTGCACGACCGCAACGGCCGCGCCAGGAATGTGACGCTCGGCCATGATCGAACGTATACGGTCATCGAGAGCATCGGCATGGGTTGATGCGACAAGGGCGAGGAGAATAAACGCGGCCGAAACCGCGTTGCGAGTTGAGCGAAGGTAATTCATATAGATCAGTTTCCTATCGGGTCGCCCGGCGGAACGGCGAGGGGCGACATAGGCTTCCTCGGTTCCGCCGGCCGTGAAAGAAAGCGTTCGATGTCATCGATCGTCAACCTGTAATGCGCGGCCGTGTTATCCGGCGTCGACACCATTCGCTTGAGCGAAGCTGCGAGTGACCTCAATGCTTCGGTTGCGACCGTTCGAACCTCGGAACTTGCGTTGGCGTTCGCAGCGAGATCCATCAGGTCAGAGACAACGACGCTTTGAACCGTGCGTTGAATAAGCGCAAGATTTGCATCTGCAGCTACAGGAGCACGCCACGTCACATTGATCAAGCTATCGACAACTTCGCGGAAGTGCGGGCTTGTTCGATTTCGCGCATTTTGATTTATGGTCCGCGCCGCTCGACTGGGTTCGAGCAGGCCGCTGACCGTCACGTCCGCCGCTATCTCAGCCGCACCTATCGGATCGAACATCGGCGACGTTCGCGTTGCGAAATTTTCCGAGCGGCCCGAGCCGTATCCGTATGCGGTCGGCGGGATCATCCGAAGAATGTTTTCGGGAATCGAAAGCTCTTTCGCATCGAGCGACGCCAGGATCGCGGCAAGTGCTTCGCGTTGCCGTGCGGCGGCGATCGGTTCGGCAACGGTCGTCGGGTTCGGTCCGCTTGCTCCGCGAACTGCGTAGGAATAATTCACGCCACCGATCACCTTCGTTGCTGCTGTTAACTGATATCGATGATGCAAGTAGAGCGGCAGAAAGGTCCGCTCGAGTTCGGACATTGGTGCGCCTTCGGGAATATTTCGAATGCCGAATTGATCGAGGCCGATGCGGCGAACCTGCATCTCGTGCTTCAGCATCGCGACCGGATCGGCGCCGTTGTCCCAAAGGTTCGCAAACGGATGCGCAGCCCCGGCAGGACGCGCGTCGCTGTCGGAAATGTAAAGCATCCCGGCGGCGACGCCGTCGCGGACTATTTTTTCAAGCTCTGCGTCTTCGTTCGCACCAGATGGAAATTGTGCGTAGGAATAGATGGTCGCAAACTTATCGAACGATCCGATGCCGACGGCGTACGCGTTCGAAAAATCGAACTTGCCGTTCTTGATCTCTACCATCGGAGCCGGATAATCCATCACCGAACCGCGGCCGTAAGTACTCGCTGCGAAGTTGTGGGAAAAGCCAAGTGTGTGTCCGACCTCGTGAGCTGAGAGTTGACGAATGCGCGCGTACGACATAGCCGTAACATCCGCAGCATCCGGAGCAAGATGATCGACATCCGGCATTACGCCAAACTCGCACGCGGAAGATCTATCATATTGCGGAGCCATTCCCGCTCCGAGCAAAAAGTCTTGCCGAGCGCGTTGCGAATCAAGCGTTACATCGCCTTTTAAAATTTCGCCCGTTCGCGGATCAACAATGCTGTCGCCGATCGACCAACCGCGCGTCGCTCGGTGGACCCAGTTAATGACGTTGTAGCGAATGTCCATCGGGTCTGCATCAGCCGGAAGGACCCGAACCTGAAACGCGTTGCGAAAACCCGCGGCTTCGTAAGCCTGATTCCACCAAGCCGCACCTTCTATCAACGCATCCTGGATCGCCTTGGGCGCACCGTTGTCGACGTAATATATTATCGGCTTAATCGGCTCGCTCACTGCCGCGTTCGGATCTTTCTTCTGAAGGCGATGGCGAATGATCCATCGCTTCTCCAGGTCTTCGTTGATGTCGGTTCCGTAATCGTAAAACCGAATCGGGATCGCGCCCGTACGCGGGTCGAATTTGCGAGGCTTATATCCATCGTCAGGAAGCTCAACAAACGAATGCCGTTGGCGGACCGTCACGTGTTTTCCGGTCGGCGTGACTTGGTTGACAAGGTTGCCGGGCTCCGAACTCGAAGTTAGCGTGACGGTCGCTTCCACTTCTGTGTTTTTCGGGAAGCCTTTCGTATTCGGCAGGTATATAGCACTGCGGCTTTCGTCGAAGCTGAAGTTGCCTTGCCGGGCACCGTTCAATCTGTCGGCGACGCCGTGTGCGTCGCGGACAAGGAAGTTGGTAGCGTCAATCAGCAGCCGATCGCCCTCAGCCGCCTCGATCTTGAAACCCCAGATCACCGAACGCGCGAAAGATTCCTCGACAGACTTCTTTTGCTTCGCGTCGCCCGTCGCCCGGAAATCGTAGTTAGGTTGAACGAGTAAAAGCTTATTTCCCGACCGCTCGAACCGCACGAGCCGCGTCGGCCCGAGCTGCGCCCGGTCGAGCCCGATCGGGTTTGAGCCAACTCCAGTCGGCAGGCTGACGAGATATAGAAACTCGGTATTCAGCCGCGAGATCTCGAGATAGATCTTGCCGTCATCCGCATTGAAATAGACGGGAACATATCCGTCGATCTTCTGCATCTTTTCGACGACACTCGAAATCGATTTGCGTTGTGCGGTTTGGGCCGAGATAGCGGCCGATAGACAAAGAAGCGTAATGCTAAACAGGAAAAGGCGTTTCATATCTGTTCGGAATTAGAGGATTGTGCACAGAAGTTTGCACTATAACCCGAGCCCGAGGCAAGCACGCTCAGATCGCGACCATTAGCCAAACATTAGCCTGCCGGCCTTCCGAATAACAGAAACAATAATCTTGAAAATACGACGGAGCTTACTCTATCCAATCGGCCACGAACACATTAGTATCGCCGACCGCACCCGCGTTTCGGTTCGAAGCGAAAACAAGCTTCTTTCCGTCGGGCGAGAACATCGGGAAGCCATCGAAGGTCTCGTTGAACGTGATGCGTTCCAAACCCGATCCGTCGACGTTGATCAATGCAAGGTCGAAGTTGCGCTTGCGCTGGTCGGTTGCGAAGTAATTTGTGCAGAAGATGATCTTCTTGCCGTCGGGCGTAAAGAACGGAGCGAAGGAAGCCGCACCGAGTTTCGTTACCTGACGCTTGTTCGAACCGTCCGCGTCCATCACCCAGACCTCAAAGTTATTCGGCTCGATCAGGTTGTTGGCGAGGCGATCTTTATAGCGCGCGATCTCGGCGTCGGTCTTTGGATGATAGGAGCGGTAGACGATCTGCTTGCCGTCCGGCGAAAAGAATGCGCCGCCGTCATAACCGAGTTCGGTCGTCAGGCGTTTGACCTTCTTGCCATTCGTGTCCATTACATAAAGATCGAGATCGCCGTCGCGCATCGACGTGAAGATAACCTTTTTACCATCCGGCGAAACGGTCGCTTCCGCGTCATAGCCCGGCGTTTTCGTAAGCTGTTTGATATTGCCGCCGTCAGCGTACGAGGTGAAAATATCGTAGCTCGGGTAAATGGCCCATACGTATCCTTTTGAAAAGTCCGGATTCGGCGGGCAATCGCGGCTGCCGAGATGCGTCGAACCGTAAAGCACTTTCTTATTCTTATCGAAAAAGTAAGAGCAGGTCGTTCGCCCGAGGCCGTTCGACACCATTTTCACGTTGCCGCCGTCAGCGTTCATCGTGTAGATCTGATCGCAGTTTCGCCCTTCACGTTTCGATTGAAATACTAGCTGCTTCCCGTCCGTCGACCAGTATGCTTCAGCGTTCTCGCCGCCGAATGTAAGCTGCTTGATATTCTTGATACGCGTCTCGCCTTGAGCTGCTAATGAATCGCTTTGGCCGAACGCCGCGAAAGCGGTCATTGTGATAACTGCGAAAATTAATACACTTCTCATAAAACTTGATGTTAATATTCCGAGATTAAGTTCCCTTTGCGATTTTGCATTAGTTTACCGAATAATCGCCGTTTGTGAAAATGATATTCGTTTTCAAGAAGATTGACTTCGTAAGATCCATTTAAGTAACTATGGCATTCGAATCGAGTAAAGAGGTTTTAGATTGGTACGACAAACAGGAACGGACACTCACTGATGAATTCATCGAGGCCTTGCCGTGGAATGAAGTAAGCGACACGCCGATCGATGAGAAGTTCATCCCGGTACTTCTATATATGCGCGATGTAGAAGTGCTGACCGAGATGTATCACCGCGAACTTCAGCGCACGCCGACCGGCCGCGATCCGGTGATATCTAAGTTTATGGAGCGATGGGGGATTGAGGAAGTGACCCACGGCCAGGTACTCGACCGGTTCCTCAACGCGATGGGATATAAGACGCCAGAGGACTGGCAGAAGCAAACTCATCGCAACGTGCCGAAAACTTACCACGCGAACACTTATCTGCTAACGACGATCACCAACCTTCTCGGCAGCCGATTCACCGCCACCCATATGGCATTCGGCGCGATCCACGAAATGTCGACCGGACAGGCTTATCGCAAGATGAAGGAGCTAGCGAATCATCCTGTGCTATCGCAGATCCTCGACGCTATTATTAAGGAAGAGGCCGCCCACACCCATTTCTATCGAAGCGTGGCCCGCATCGAACTCGCCAAAAGCGAGACGGCGCAGAAGATCGCCCGCAAGGTTGTCGAAACTTTCTGGCGTCCGGTCGGCCAAGGCTCGCTTGCAAAGGAGCGGACCGAATACTGCATCGCGGCGTTATTTGGCGACGATAGCGGCGACGGCGTCGATCTTCTAGACCGTACTGTTACGCGCCGCGCTCATCAACTTCCCGGATTCGAAAATCTTTCGAAGACGACTAGCCGATTTCGCGAGATATGCCAACGGCTTTATCCCACTCTGACATCCGCCGCGACCGTTTTAGTTTCGATAAATCTCTATGCCATCGTTTAGCTCGACGCCGACTTTCCCCTCCGAATGGGCGTAGTCAAGATGCGCGATCGCTTCCGAGATCGCGAGGAAGCGATGCACGTCGTGGTTGAACGAATTCGGGAACAACCGCTGGGCAACATCGAACGCCGTCGATCCGCTCTTCTCGACCAGGTTGAGAACGTTCTTCTGCCTTTCATCGATCGCCCGAACATATCGATTAAAGATCTCTTCAAAATCCGTCACCGGCTCGCCATGGCCACCATATGCAAGCGTCGGTTTGTAGCTGCGAAGCTTTGCGAGGCTGACGAGATATTCGGCGAGCGAAGGAAATCTACGTTCAGGATCGACCGGGTCAGGCGAGACGATCGGATTCGGCGTGATCCGCTTCAGCACGCAGTCGCCGCAGATCAGCGTCCGGTTCGCCTCGCGTGCGAATGAGCACGAGCCCGGCGTGTGCCCTGGCGTATGTAAAACGCGGAGGCTGCCACTCTCGAATTCAAGCTCCATCTCGTCTTTGAGCGGTACAAAATCGCCATCGTCGAGAGTGTCCGTCAGCAGGCTGATCTCGTCGTACAGCCCTTTCATATCCTCGAATACCGCCGCGGGAACGCCGGACCTCAACAACAACTTCCGATGCTGCTCTTGCGCCAACCGCCCAAACAGATGACCGGTTTCCCAGTCGTGGATCTGTATCTCGGCATTCTTCGCTTCATCACGGACCTGTTTGGCAAGCCCGCAGTGATCTTCGTGAGCATGTGTGAGAACGATTCGCCGGACATCCGAAAATCGCCCTCCGTTCTCGCCGAGTTTCGCGCGCAATGCCGCAGCTGCCTCAGTCGTTTTCGGGCCGACATCAATTAGCGTTACGGGATCTTCCTTGACGAGATAGACGTTGACATCGCCTACGTAAAACGGGGTCGGGATCGAAATCGGAATGATCTGCATCGAGTGAGATTGTCGATTTCAGGGCTTCGATTGTCAAAATGTGCGGCTGTTACAACCATCTTTATTGGTTTAACCAATCCCTCTTTGATCGATCGAATGACGCGCGAAGGGATAAACGCAAAAAACGCCCGTTTTTACTTGCCTTATAGTCGGATATAGGCTAAAAACAACCTAGCAAATCGTCTTGCGAAAGATCAGCAATAACTAGTCTAAAATCAAAGTCGGATAGCTTTACGCGAAAGAGGCCCAAGTTTCTCTGCCTTTTTAGCCGACTCGTGAAGACTGCCGATCATCGCACGGCCCCTCAAACTCAAGGAGATTCACTCAATGCACGCAGTTGCTTCTTATATTTCCAGCCGCATTGGAAAGACCATTTTTGCCTTCGCCGCGGTTGCGATGGCCGCATCGATCGCCTTCGGCCAGGCGGCGACAAGCGCCTCCGACCTGTCGGGAACGGTTCTCGACCCGAACGAAGCCGTAGTTTCCGGCGCTACCGTAACGGCTCGCAACGCCGCCACTGGCTTTTCGCGAAACGTGACGACCGGTACTGACGGAGCCTATACCTTTATCGGCTTACCTCCCGGCGACTATGAGATCACGGTCGAGGCACCGACATTCAAGAAAACCGTCATCTCGCCGGTTCGTCTGACTGTGGGACAGGTTGCTCAATTGCCGATCAAGCTAGAGATCGGCGGTGCGGATGTGACCGTCAACGTTTCCGGCGACAGCGTCGAGCTTATCGAACCGGGACGAACGTCGCTCTCGAACACCATCGATAGGCAGCGTGTTGAAAATCTTCCTATCAACGAAAGAAGCGCGACGGGATTTGCATTGACTCTCTCGACAGTAGGCCGCGACAATGGCCGCCCGATCGGGCCTGCCCCGACCTCCGGCCTGAACATCGGCGGCCAACGCGGCCGTTCGACGCAGGTCAACGTAGACGGTGCCGACTTTACCGATAACTCGATCAACGCCGCACGCTCGACCGTCAGCATGGAAGCGG
>CADEGD010000005.1:74085-141054 GCA_902826795.1 uncultured Acidobacteriota bacterium
AAACACGAATTCCTATACGGCAGAGTTCGGCCGTGCGACCGGCGGTGTCGTGAACGTCGTTACCAAACGCGGTACCAACAGCTTCTCGGGCAACGTATTCGGGTTCATCCGCGACAAGAGCATTCAGGCTACCAACGCGTTCTCGCCGATCGCCGAACCGGATTTTCGCCGTACCCAATTCGGAGCAACCCTCGGCGGCCCGATCGTCAAAGACAAGACATTTTTCTTCGCCGCCTACGAAGGCCGTCGGCGCGACGAATCGGGGTTCTTTACGAGCAATGTGGTCGGCAACCTGACCGCCTCGGCAACTATTCCCGTCATCGCAGGCGTCAACCCGGTCGCACGAACATTCACGAATCTGACACCTCAGCAGGCGGCGGCTATCAACCAGCTGGTCGCATCGGGAGTCGGCAGTGCGATATGTGCCGCAAGAGCTTACGCGTTCTTTGCTTCGAGCGGCGGTCAAACCGCTCTCACCGGCAGCAATCCTCTCACGAGTCCCAACGACGGCAGCGTATGTCCCGCCATTTCACCGATCACTCCCGGAACCATCGGACAGCGGTTCATCATCTCGGGTGCTCCGGTGCCGACAGGAACGGTGAATGGTGACGGCCTCCCGATCGCGTTTCGTGCCTTAAACAATCTTGACCGCATCTTTCCCGTAACCGAGCGAGCAAACTACTTTTCGATTCGCGGCGATCATGCGTTCAATAGCAGTAATTATCTGACCATGCGCTTCGGCTATAATACCGGCGATCAAACCGGTATTCAGGTCGAATCGCAGAATCAGTCGCTTGGCCAGAACGACTTTTCGCGTACCGGCATCACCGAACTCGAAGATACCTCGTTTGGAGCCTCGCTGAACACGACGCTCAACGCGACAATGGCGAACGAGTTCAAGTTCAGCTACGGCCGGCGCCACACGACCTTCAAGTCGCAGAATGGTGATGCGGTTGCTTACAACATTTCGGGTACCGCTTTCATCGGCCGCGAGCTTTTCTCGCCGGTTGACCGTACGGAAAACCGCACCCAATTTGCCGATAATTTCAACTGGGTCGTCGGTGACCACGCTATGAAGTTCGGCGGCGACTTTAATTTCGTCCGCATTCCTTCAGCGGTTTTTGAGCTCAACTTTGCCGGCCTCTTCAACTTCGGCGAGTTTGCTTCAAGTAATCTCAACGCCGCTTTCGGACAACTCGGCCTTCCGGCATTTACACCAACTCAGAGTTACGGGCTCGGATTGCCATCGAATTACATCCAGGGATTCGGAAATCCGGTTTCGGAGATCAAGAACACGCCAATCGCATTCTTCGCACAAGATTCGTGGAAGATCATGCGACGGCTAACGCTGAACTACGGCATTCGCTATGACGTTGAGCTAACGGAAACGATCGCTCCGGTAGGGATTCGCGACCCGTTGACCGGCATTACGCTTTCCGACAGCCAGATCCTTGCTGCTCAAGATGCCGTCGGCGTCCAGCAGGGAATCCCGCGTGATTATAACAATTGGGCACCGCGATTCGGATTCGCTTTCGACACATTCGGAAACGGCAAAACCGTTCTTCGCGGTTCCATCGGCCTTTATTACGATCACCCGCTACTCGCGGTAGCATTTAACTCTGACATCGCGGACGCGTCTCAGCAGCAGCAGTCGGTGCTTACGGCTGGCAGTCCCGTACCGGTCGATACGAACCCAAATTCGCCGACTTTCGGACAGCCGATCCTTCTAAACGCGTCCCTTGTTTTTCATGGCACAGTTTGCGGAGCTCAAGGGTCAAACGCCGCCGTTTGCGCTGCGTACGGAAATCCAACCACTCGAGGCGTCGCCACGAGCGCTCAATATCAGTTCGGACGCCAACGGTTTAACGACCAGACCTATTCTGGATTTGGAGCAGTTCTTCCGTTCACGCTCCCGATAGCGAAAGATTTTGAGTACGCATATGCAACTCAAGCGAATCTCGGTATCGAGCAGCAGTTGACCAAGGATATGTCGCTTGGCGTCTCGTACATTTACGTCGGCGCCCGGCATCTGCCGCATCCGACTGACTTGAATGCGCCGGATACTTCGTTGCAGATTCAGAACTTCCAAAGATTCGCTGGTCGTGCTCCGTCGTCACAGCAAGAAGCGATCGCTTTCTCGATCCCGTCTGCGCCGACTCCGGCCGTTCCTTTCTTTGCATGTCCGGGTGCTCCGACGCTAACGTGTTACAACAACCCGACGGCTGGACCAAACCAGAATCAGCCATTCGTAGTGATCATTCCCGGAATGGTGACCGCGCCTCTGGCGAACCCCACGAGCCGAATCGTGGCTCCTGCTATAGCCAACTTCTTCCGGCCGAATGCACCTAACTACTTCCTCGCGGCCGCTCTTTCCGGCGGTGCGGTAAGCAAGGCGTTGCTCGACGCTCAGATAGCGGGAAGTCTCCGAACGCCCGGTGTTTTCACGCCTTTCGGCGCCGTAAACGCTCAGGTATCGGATGGCAACTCGAGCTATAACGCCATGAACGTGGAACTGAAGCGAAGATTCTCAAACAACTTCACTTTCCTCGGAAGTTACACCTGGTCACATTCGATCGATGATTCGTCCGACCTGCAGACGCTCCTGATCCCTCAGGATGTTCGCAACTTCAGGGCTGAAAAGGCGAATTCGCTCTTCGACCAGCGTCACCGCTTCGTGTTCAGTGGCCTGGCCGCTTCGCCGACAAGCTGGAGAAACGGAAACACGTGGCAGAAGATCTTTTCGGATTTCACCGTCGCCCCGATCATCGAGATCTCGTCCGGCCGCCCTTTCAACATAATCACGAACGTTGACGCGAACAACGACCAGTCGTCGCAAACCGACCGCCCAAGCGTTCTGTCTGACGGAACGTTGTGCGTGCCCGGAACCACGGGTTGTACGCCGCTGATCGTTAACGGCCAGTTTGCAACCGGAAACCTGGGCCGCAACATGGGCATCACTGGTTCCTATGCTTCGGTCGACATGCGTCTGACGCGTGCGATCCGTTTCGGCGAGCGATTTCGTGTTGATCTGATCGGCGAGGTGTTTAACCTCTTCAACCGGTTCAACGAAGCCTCAGCGTCGCCGTTCTTTACGGACGTCAATTCCTTTGGCGAACGTGCGGGCAACGGCAGGTTCTTTAGTCGCTCAACCGCGTCGTACGATCCGCGTCAGTTCCAATTCGGAGCGAAGTTCAGCTTCTAAGCGAACTCTCATACTCCTCCTCGTCGGCCGCAAGTTTTATCGCTTGCGGCCTTTTTTTACATACGCAGTCACGTCTATGTATTGACACTTGATTGCATCTGTGGGATGCTGTTTGACCCGGCGTGCATGCTTAGGCGGGCCGATCTTTGAAATTATGTTTAGAGTTCAAGCTTCAGCTTGTTTCCTTGCGCCACGTCACCTCATGGCAACCGAAAACAAGCTAAAGCTTGAACTCTGAACGGCGGCAGTAAGTTGTTGAAAGTTGATCTAAATCTATGCCCGCGTTTCAAATGAAACAAAAAGTGTGCGTCGCGAAATGAAACGAAACAAAAACACTTTCGCCCTTCCCAGCCATCTGGAACTGCCGGATAATCAAAGCTGAATGCACGGACTCTCGGCAAAGATCAAGGCCATTGCGGCCGACCTCGGTTTCGCGAAATGCGGGATCGTGGCCGCCGAGAGGCTTGACTCCGAAAGCGGGTGTCTGCGCGAATGGCTTGATCGCGGCTGTCACGGCGAGATGAGCTGGATGGGTCGTCCGGAACAAGATCGTGCCGATCCACGGACTGTGATGCGGGATGTAAGATCAGTCGTCGTGCTCGCCACGAATTACTTCACGCCGCACGAACATTCGGATAAACACGGTCAGGGCAAGATCTCGCGGTACGCTTGGGGAGATGATTATCACGAGGTGATGCGAGAAAGGATGATGGCACTGCTCGGTCAGATCAAGGTCGAGGCGCCAAACATCGGCGCCCGCATCTGTGTCGACACCGCGCCGATCATGGAGAAAGCATGGGCCGTCCGAGCCGGGATAGGTTGGATCGGCAAACATTCGAACCTGATAACGAAAGATGTTGGTTCGTGGGTTTTCCTGAGCGAGCTGCTGCTCGATGTCGAGCTCGAATACGACAAGGAGATCGTCGAAGACCACTGCGGAACCTGCACGGCGTGCCTGGACGCTTGCCCGACCTCGGCGATCGTCGAACCATACGTCGTCGATTCCCGCAAGTGCATCTCCTACGCGACGATCGAACTTCGGGGCGAATCGATTCCGGTGGAGATCGCCGAGAACCTCAACGGATGGCTTTACGGCTGCGATATCTGTCAGGATGTCTGCCCTTGGAATCGTTTCGAAAAGCCGACGGACGATCCGAGATTCGAGCCGCGGCACGGAGAAACATCACTCCCGCTTGAGAGTATTGATAGAATGGAGCATCGGGAATATGCAGAACGCTTCCGCGGCTCGGCGATGAAGCGGACAAAGCTATCGGGGTTGAAACGAAACGCGAAGTACCTGAAAACTTAAATTGTTGATGTTGACCGATTCTTACAACAGAAAGATCACCGATCTGCGAATTTCGCTTACGGATCGCTGTAACTTTCGCTGTTTCTATTGCTTGCCGAATGGCGAACCGCCACTCGCCCGCAAGGAGACGATCCTCACATTCGAAGAGATCGCCCGCATCTCACGCGTCTTCGTCTCCCTGGGAATAGAGAAGATCCGTCTGACCGGCGGCGAACCGCTTATCCGCCGCGACGTTCCGCAATTGGTCGAGCTGCTTTCGGCCTTGAAGCCCGATCTCAGTGACATCGCGTTGACGACTAACGGGTTCGACCTTCCCCGTCACGCCGCCGCATTGAAAGCCGCCGGACTCGATCGCGTGACCATCAGCCTCGATAGTCTCGATCCGGTCAACTTCGAAGACATCACCGGCGTCGATGCTCTCGGCAAAGTGCTTGATGCGATCGCCGCCGCCCGCGAATTCGGATTCGACCCCGTTAAGGTCAACGCCGTCGTTATCCGCGGCCGCAACGATCACGAGATCGTCGACCTTGCACGTTTTGCTCGCGATAACGCGGTGTCGATGCGGTTTATCGAGTTCATGCCGCTCGATTCGGGCGATGAATGGGATCGTGATCTAGTAGTACCGGGCCGCGAGATCCGCAAGAAGATCGACGGCGAGTTTCCGCTTAAGCTGGTCGATCAAAACCGAGGAAGCGAAACGTCTTGGAAGTATCGTTTTGCTGACGGCTCGCCGGGTGAGATCGGTATCATCGCCCCGGTAACGGAGATGTTCTGCGGCCAGTGTTCGCGGATTCGCCTGACCGCTGACGGCCAGATCAGAACCTGCCTTTTCTCGACGACCGAGCACGACCTCCGCAGCGTCGTGAGAAGCGGAGCGTCGGACGCCGAGATCGCGGAGTTCATTCGCTCCGTCACGCTGAAGAAAGAGCCGCGTCACTACATCAACGACACGGCCTTTAAGGCGGCGAGTCGGACTATGAGTTTTATTGGGGGCTAGGTTCCGCGATCAGCGCGACTGACCTGATCGCGTCTGACTGTTCTTTGAAAATTTCTGTTGCTGAGAAGCCGTGCACTTCAAGATTGATCCGGAATGCTTCCTCGAACTCTTCAAGGTCGTGTCCCGGCGGTGGTTGGTGGAAGAGGAAAAACCGTCCGGAAGGTTTCAGTAGACGGCGTATCTCGGCAAGCTCCGACGCTGGGTCCATCCAAAAGACGTTGATGTTAAAAAGGAAGATCTTTTCGAACGACGAATCTGGAAATCGATTGTCGAGAATGTCGCAGTGCAGAACTTCGGCTTTGCCCGTTGAAAGCAATTCTTCGTTTGCGTTCGTCGCGGCAGCCGCCATCTTCTCGGACCGATCGATGGCGGTCAGTCGACCGGTCGTGAGTTGTTCGCAGATGAGAGGTAACGAGGGGCCGTAACCGCATCCGATCTCGAGGATGACATCCGTAGATTGAACATCGAGAATGTCGACGGCCCAGCGGTACCGTTCGGGTACGGCCATTTACGTTCCGCGGCGGCCGAACATATCGAGGCCAACGGCAACGACGAGGATCGAGCCTTTAATGATGTCCTGCATGAAATCGCGAACGTTGAGCAGTGACATTCCGTTATCAAGGCTCGCCATGATCAATGCTCCGAGACACGCACCGAAAACCGTCCCTCGGCCGCCCATCAAGCTCGCACCGCCGATCACGCACGCGGCGATCGCGTCGAGTTCTTTGAGTACGCCGGCATCAGGTGCCGCACTTCCGACGCGAGCCGTGAAGATAAGCGCCGCGATTCCGGTAAAAGCCCCGAGCAGTGCGTAGACTTTCAGCACCTGCATCTTGTTGTTGATACCTGAAAGCCTGGCGGCATCGGCATTCCCGCCGATCGCGTAGAGATACCTTCCAAAGGTTGTGGAGTTAGTTATGAACGCGCCGAATAAGGCAACGCCGAGCAAGATGATTACCGGAACCGGAATGCCGCGGTATGAATTCATCACCCAGATGAAGGCGACCACGCCGACGATCGGGATTACGGCTTTGACCATCTCACCACTGTAATTCGCTTCGCCAAGCCCGTAATCCTTAACGGACTTCGCGTTGCGATATGCCATGAACAAGATGAACCCGATCGCAACCGCAGCGATGATCCATCCTATGGCCGGCAGAATGTATTCATTCGCCATCGCGAGGAAGCTACTGTCCGAAATAGGCACAGTGTAGCCGCCGAGAAGCCACTTCACCGCTCCACGCCAAGCGAGCAACCCACCGAGAGTGACTATAAAGGCGGGAATACTGAGATAGGCGGTGAGAGCTCCTTGAAAAACTCCGATCAGGATGCCGACAACGACCGCGAAGATGATTGAAGGTACCAGTCCCAGCTCATAAGTCGTCATGCTTAAAGCCGCAATGCCGCCGGCGAACCCAAGCACCGAACCTACCGAGAGATCGATGTTCCCGCTAACGATCACCATCAACATCCCGACCGCGATGATCGCCGTAACGGACATCTGTGTTGAGAGTTTGGATAAGTTCTCCGGCGTGAGGAAGATCGAGCCTGTTGCCCAGTGAAAGTAAGCCCAGATCAACGCAAGCACGCCGATCATCACGTACGCCCGAAGCGCCGCGGTCGATATCTTCGATTCTTTAATTTCGGCCATGGTATTAGTGATTTCCTGTCGCCGCCGCCATTACTTTCTCGGGCGTTGCTTCTTTTCGCACAAATTCGCCGGTTACGCGCCCTTCATGCAGCACCATCACTCGATCGGAAAGCCCGAGAACCTCCGGCAGTTCCGACGAGACGAGCACGATCGCGAGGCCTTGCTCGGCGAGTTTGTTTATCTCCGCGTATATTTCCTGTTTGGCTCCGACGTCGATGCCGCGAGTCGGCTCATCGAGGAAAAGAACCTTAGGATTTGTGAGCAGCCATTTGCCGAGGACTACTTTTTGCTGATTACCACCCGACAAAGTTCCAGCTACGGTCAGCGGAGAGTTGGCCTTTACCCGAAGCGACTTCATCGGCCCATTTGCGGCAATGGTTTCACGGGTTCGATTGGTAAGGAATGCTCCGGAGATCCGCTTCAAACCGGCGAGCGTCATGTTGTCGAGAATAGTTTGTTCAAGAATGAGCCCGAATCGCTTTCGGTCTTCGGTAACAAAACCGATCCCCTCGCGTATCGCAGAGGCGGGCGTGTCAAGGCTTACGTTTCGGCCCTCAACAACGACTTGTCGAGAATACTTGCCGGGCCACGCGCCGAAGATCGACATCAGCAGTTCCGTACGTCCGGCTCCCATCAAACCTGCGATCCCGAGCACCTCGCCTTTACGAACATGAAAACTCACGCCGTCGACCACCTTCTTGTTCGCCGCGTCGATGGAATATGCCGTTAGATTCTTTACCTCTAAAACTGTCTCGCCGAAGTCGTGGTGACACTCCGGGAAAATGTTGCCGACCTCTCGGCCGACCATCAGTTCGATCACTTTTTCCTTCGTAAGCTCTGCGGCGTTATGCGTGCCGATGGTCTTGCCGTCGCGAAGCACCGTAATCCGGTCGCTCATCTCAAAAACTTCGCCCAGCTTGTGGGAGATATACACCATCCCGACTCCGCGAGCTTTTAGCTTACGAAGGATCGCAAACAGCGTCTCCACCTCGGATTCCGTTAAAGCCGCGGTCGGCTCATCAAGCACGAGGATCTTTGCCTCCTTCGACAACGCCTTCGCGATCTCCACCAGCTGTTGCTGGCCGATGCCAAGGTTTCCGACTTGAACACGCGGATCGATATCGAGATTCAAGTCCTGCAGTAATTTCGAAGTGCGGTGGTAAAGCTCGGACCAATTGATCACGCCGAGCTTCGAGGGTTCCTTGCCGAGAAAAATGTTCTCGCCCACCGTGAGTTCTTTGACAAGTGAAAGTTCCTGAAAGATGATCGCGACACCGGCGTTCTCGGAGTCGCGAATACCGCGAAACTGCCGCACTTGATCTTCAATGATGATGTCACCCTCGTAGGTACCGTAAGGATAAACGCCGGAAAGCGTTTTCATCAAAGTGGATTTACCTGCGCCGTTCTCGCCGACGAGTGAATGGAATTCCCCGGCCTCGAGCGTAAAGCTTACGCCGTCCAGGGCTCGAACGCCCGGAAATTCCTTGACGATGTTCTTCATCTCAAGCAGCGGCATCGTTAGTTTCGGTAAATCGTTTATCGAGACCTTTTAGGTATGGCTTCAACAATGTACCACAAGTTGTCGTCAATATAGATAGACGCTTCGCATAGCTCGGCGGATCTCGTCGTTCTGCATGAACCAATACCACACCTTGCCGCTCCGGAGGTTCTCGGCGCTAAGCAGCGTGATACCCTGATCGATGCCTATCACGTCCGGCCCGACCCATCCCGTCTGCGGATTGAATGCATCGGCAAATCCATACGGTCCGTATGCTTTGTCTCCATAGTCGTTCTTCATTCTCTTGAGCGTCGGGAGCGTTAGATCGGGCGTGAACATCAGAGAACCCGCCGGGGCCGCCGGAACAACGGAACCGTCAGTCATGTCATGTCGCGGCGGAGCCCCCCAACCGACGTATCCACGCTGACTGTCGGACGAGGTCAATCCCCACATGTTTCCGCTAAGTTTGGGATATTGCATGCTCAGTTCTTCCGCAAAGAACTTCTGCTGAGCTCGCGTGGCATTGACGGAATTATCGAAATAATTCATGAACGGCGGACGGCGTTCCTGCTTGCCGCGGAAGTCGACCCATGCGTGAGAGAACTGGTGAATGAACAAAGGCGAAACCGACCCGATCCATCGAATGCCGCGGTACTCATTCCACGGCCGCTCGAACGCATACCAAGAGTTCGCGGGAATCGCGTTATTCGGAGCCCCGATCGCGAGGAAATAAAGAATTGCTTCTTCGCTGTAGCGAGCCCAATAGTTGTTAAGAAAACCCGTTTCAGGTCGCCGGCCGTGACTAAGCAGATACGGATGGCCATTCTGCATGTACTTGAAGTCGATACGAGAATAAATCTTATTGGCGTTGTCGACGATCTGCTGGTCTTCCTTGAAACATTGCCTGACCGTGAGCACGCCGGCTATTAGAAGAGCAGTGTCGATCGTCGAAATTTCGCTGTCGAATCGTCGCTCGCCGGTGTTGTAATCGACGAAGTGATAAAACCAACCGCGGTCGTGGAAAGAGCGGTTGGCGAAAAAGTCGAGCGTGTTGCGAGCGCGTTCTTTCGCCTGATCACGAGCCACCCAACCGCGATCGGCGGCAATGCAATAGCTGCTAAGCGCGAAGCCCGACCCGGCGATGCTCGCAACGTTATGGCTGCGATGGTCGGGCTTGCGATCGCTACCGTCGGCCGGCGATCTATCGAGCGTTAAACCGTTCGTAGGATTCGTTCGATCCCACAGATACTTGAACGAGCGCTTCGACATGTCTTCGAGAAAAGCGTCGTCCTCCGGAGAAACCTTTGCGGTCGGCACTGGATTCGCCGGAGCCGGATCTAACGTGACGACGCTCTGCGGCTGCGAAGAAAGCGGTCCTAATTTCGGGTCCACAACCTCGAAAATGCTCTGGCCGCCATTGTCGCTGCTGGTGCCAATGATGACCTGGAACTCTCCGGGTTCGAGCACCGGCTTCAGGTCGCGGCCAAGGAACATGAGATCCTTCGGCGTTATCGTGAACTCCACTTTTTGCTTCTCGCCCGGCTTAAGGGTAATACGCTGGAATCCTTTGAGCTCCCTAACAGGTCGGGTAACGCTCGCGGCAAGATCGTGAATGTAAAGCTGTACGACCTCATCACCGGCAACCTTTCCGCCATTGATCACCTCGACGCTGGCGGTCAAGTTTTCGTTCAGTCCGATCTGCGTCTTGCTCAGCACGACGGGTGTCAGCCTGAAGTCTGTGTAACTCAACCCGTATCCGAATGGATAGAGCGGAGCATTGCTGATGTCGAGATACTTCGACGAATACTTATTCGACTCGAGAAACGGGCGGCCGGTGCGTTTATGGTTGTAATAGATCGGGATCTGGCCGACGGAACGCGGAAAAGTGATCGGCAGCTTACCGGCCGGATTCGCATCGCCAAACAACGTGTCAACAATTGCTGGTCCGGCCATCGTTCCCGGAAACCAGGCAAGCAGCATCGCCGGCGAATTTTCCGCAAGCCAATTGATCGTGAGCGGACGCCCTGTTATCAAGACGACCGCATAAGGTTTTCCGGTTGCGTGTACGGCCTTCACCAGATCCAGCTGGTATCCCGGCAGATCGATGTTGCTTCGCGATGCAGCCTCGCCGCTCATTGCCTGCCCTTCACCAAGAACAAGCACGGTGAAGTCCGAATCTTTCGCTGCCTCGACCGCCTTTGCGAAACCGGTCGTCGATGTACACGGAATATCGCAGCCCTCCTCGAACCGCATTTTCATGCGCGGATACTTCTGTTTCATCGCTTCGACAACCGTGATCGGATCGGTTGGCTGTCCGTCTCCGGCCCAATTGCTGTTCATCTCGGCTTTGTTATTTGCCAGCGTTCCGATCACCGCGATCTCGCCGATGTTCTTTTTGATCGGCAGCGTGTTGGCCTCGTTTCGCAGCAGGACGAAGCTCTTCTCCGCCGCTAGCTTCGCGACCTCCCGATTGGCCTGACTGAAAACTTCGCGCTTTTCGAGTTCTTCGTCCGCCCAGGGATTATCGAACAGGCCGAGGCGGAACTTGGTCCTGAGAATGTGACGAACGGCGTTGTCGATCGTCGACATCGTCACCTTCTTTTGTTTGATCAGGTCTTCGCCATACTTGTTGTAGTAGCGGCTGACCATCTCCATGTCGGTTCCGGCGTTCAGGGCATACATCGCGGCGTCCGCCTCCGTGCGTGCAAGCCCGTGGAACATCAGCTCCATCACCGCGGTATAGTCGCTGACAACCAGGCCGTCGAACTTCCACTCGCCGCGAATGACATCTTTCATCAACCATGGATTCCCCGTCGCGGGCACGCCGTCGAGATCGTTAAAGGACGTCATAAAGGACCCGACACGGGCATCGACCGCAGCCTTGAACGGCGGAAAATAGTCTTCGCGAAGAGATCGCGCGGAGAGATTTGTCGTGTTGTAATCCCGGCCTCCTTCCGCCGCACCGTAACCGACCCAATGCTTAGCCGTAGCGAGAACCTTGTTCTTCGCGCTGTAGTCCGAACCCTGAAATCCGCGAACACGAGCTGCCGCCACCTTCGAGCCGAACCACACGTCTTCACCGGCACCCTCGATGATCCGTCCCCAACGCGGATCGCGTGCGATATCCAGCATCGGCGCGAACGTCCAGTGAACACCCGCCGCCCTTGCTTCAGCCGCCGCGACCGCCGCCGTTCGCTCCATCATCGCGAGGTCCCAACTCGCGGCCTCACCCAGCGGGACCGGGAAGATCGTTCGGTAACCGTGAATAACATCGAAGCCGAGCAGGATAGGGATCTTTAGTCGAGACTCTAAGGCCGCTCGTTGAAGTTCATTGGTTATCTTCGCCCCACGCACATTCAGCGTCGATCCAAGCAGCCCTTTGCGAGCGAGCTCAAGATGTTCTGGCCGGTACGTTCCATTCGCGTCGCCGTCCAGTTGCTGAAGCTGTCCGAGTTTTTCGGCAAGCGTCATCTGCGCGATCAAAGCCGTTATACGTCGCTCTATCGCCTGCTCTTTAGCGGAAAGTATTGGGCCTGCAGCAGCAATTCTACGCTGACTTGATACGGTGTTGCCGCCCAGCGCGGCGACGATAGCGAACGCGAAAAGCGCGGTGGTGAGCTTTTTCATAACTTTCTATGAATCAAACAATATAAAGGTCGCGGCCTGCACGCTCGACGATCAGTGTGTCCGCGTCCAAGCGAAGTGCGTCGATATCAAAATGCAGTGGGTCAGCATATGATAGGTTTGCCGCTTCACTACGCTCCCGAGAGATCGCAGACGATAACGTGATCTTAAACCGCTGGCCGCCATCGGCGGCGGAGCCGTAGGCTACGTGTGCGAGATGAGCCGCAATGCAGAGGTCTTGCGAGAGTTCCGGCGAAGCGGCAACGATCTCTCGGATCTGCTCGATAGGGGCGTATCCAAACCGTTCGATTTGTTTTCCGTGAGTGCGGGAGAATTCAGTGATCTGGGGAGCGTATATGATGAGTTCGCCACCTTCCTCGATGATTCCGCCGAGCTTATAGCTCGCCTTGGCGCCGGTCCAAAGCTCATCATAATGGTCGTCAAGCAACGCGACAACACTACGATATTTTCGGCCCGTGCGACGAATGTGCACCTCTTTGCTGACGGTAGCCGCAGCCCTGAAACTTTTTCGCAGGTCACCGCCGAAAAGAGCGTGCGTCTTCATCGTTCCGTCATCGTCCCGTGAAACAACCGACGAAAAGCACACGATCTTCGCAGATATCATGTCCGCGGCCGTCTCGATCATTTGCCGAACCGGTGTTTTAACGCGGCCGATCACACTCTCTATGCCTGCAAGTGCTCCGATCCAATGAGTCACATTGGTTAGCTCCCTGCCCGACACACCCGGAAACAGATATTTTGCGCCGCCTGCAAAGCCCGCGACCTCGTGCGGTACAACCGAGCCGAAGATGAGTACGAAGTCACAGTTCGACGGCGACAAGCGTCGATTCACGGTCACTTTCACGGCCTCGCCGTAAGCGCCGCCCGTCATAGACTTGACGGTCTCGGCGCTTATCTCGCCGATCTCTACCAACTCTGACGGATCATCCCAGCAATGATCGTGAATGGCCGAATCGAGTGCCCAGTCCGCCCAAATATCTCGGCCCGTCTTAGCAGCTTTCTCCGTCGCGGTCATCGCCGCATGCGTGCCCTGCGCAACCAGCACCTCGAACTTTACCGGATGCTTGCTCGCCAACTCGTCTATCGCCATCGGCAGAAGGATATTCGTGATGTCGTCGCGTGTTTTATCAGGAACTATCGCAACTATCCGCGAACCTTCAGGGATGCCCTCCAATGAGCGAGACACAATCTCGCGTAACGCGGGCCGTCCGAGATTCGAGTCCCGCGACCCCTCGCCAAACAGATCCGCCCTTTTTCCAGTCGCCGAAACGCTCATGAAAAGGTTCAAAGATACGAGTCGGCTGTCGAAATTTTTCGACGAACCGACTCGTCTGCTGTGCCTCTATGAACTAGAAACTGAATCGAACTTGGAATTCTCCTACTCGGCCCGACAGTGCACTCGTCGGCGTTCCGAACTGATTGAGTTGAATTCGGCTTTGATCAGATAAAGAGTTGATGTTAGCAAGATTCAGCGTGTTGAAAATGTTGAAGAAATTGAACTTCACGTCAATGTTCGCATTCTCGCCAAGAACGCCCCAGCTTCCCAAACCAAAACGTTTTGCGAACGACATGTCCACGTTGAAATACTTGGGTCCGAAGAATACATTCCTGCCGACTATCGGACGATTCTGGAACGGGTTGTTGGAGTTGAACGCAGTACTGAATATCGTCGTTCCCGGCACGCCGAACAAACCGCCGGGCCTCAGGAAATTATCGTTTGTATTTTCTCCCGGCGTGACCCCGGGTGAGCCTGCCGCGAGAGCAACAGGCCTCGGATCACAAAATGACGCACTGTTTGAGGTTGAGCCCTGAAGGCACCCAAAAAGTCGAGGCGTCCAAGCGAACCCTGTATTGTAGGTCGCGATCCCGCTTATCTGCCATCCGCCAAGAAGTTTGTCTGCCAAGCTATTTCCCCGGAAGAAGGGAAGCTCCCAAGTTCCCGCTCCTACCCATGCATGGCGAACGTCGAAATCGGACCTTCCTCTTTCTTCCCGTTGATCGACGGGAAAACTTTGGTTGGTAGAAGCCGTCGGAGCCTCAAAAGAAGCCGTATCGAGACTCTTTGCGAAGCGGTAGTTGGTGTCGAACGAAAACTGCTTCAGGAAGCGGCCCTGAAGACGAGCGATCATAGCATTGTAACTGCTATTGACGTCCGAGCTTGCAAAATAAGCCGCAAAGATATTTGGATTGGTCGACGTGGTTATATGTAACGGTAGAATCCGCACAAAGTGTCGACCCTGACTTCCCTGATAGGCGAGCGAGGCAACAAGACCGGCAGGCAGCTCATATTGGCCCTCAAGCGAATAGCGGAAAACATATGGAGTATCTAGGTCACGAGGTGCTCCATAGATCTCTATCGATCCATTCAACGGCAAACCGGTGTTAGGATTTGTGCCTCCTCCAAGTACCGGGTTGCGGGGATATCCGGTAATCGTACCGTCGGAACTCGGTACGAATGTTATCTGCCCGTTGACGAAAGGTGACCCAAACTCACCTGCCGCTGTGCCGCAACAGATACCGAAGTTCAAGCCGTTAGGCGGATTTCGACGGGAATTCGCCAGAAGAGCGTTCGGGAGCCGGTCATAGCCAAGGCCCGAACCGCCGCGAACAACGAGCTTGCTATCAAACCAGCTCGGATTCCACGCAAAGCCGAGCTGAGGAGCCCAATTATTGAAATCCGAGTCATACAGCTTCTCGTTGGTGTTGATCGTCGCACCAGACAAACCACCTGTCGGGCCAAGATCTAAATTTCCAAGAACGCCGTCGCTGGCCTTGATAGGAGACAATAAGCTCCATCTCAGACCTAAGTTGAGAGTCAACGATGGCCGAAATTTCCAATCATCCTGAACAAAAAAGGCCAGTTCGCTGGTGTTGAATTTGGTGTTATTAGCAGCAGGTTGGCCTGAGAGGTCCGCCGTGATCGCCTCAAATATCGGCGTACCGTTTGCAAAGTTCCACGGTCGATGGAAAGAATACAACGGGCGGGCGGCTCCTATCTCACCGTTATTGTTATTGTCCCGACGATACTCGCCTCCAAACTTAAAGACTTGATTTCCCCAAACCTTCGTAAGCGTGTTTCTAAAATCGAACTGTTTTTCATTGATCACACCCGGCGTGTTTGGCGAGCGGTTGAATCCGAATCGAAGGCGGTCACCATAGAATCCTTCGATCTCTATCCGGGGCAGCCCAAAATCGGTGTTTGGATTGCTCTCGATCTCATCGAAGCCCCACCGTGTCACATTGAATCGGGCCTCATTCGTCATAGTCGCAGAAAGTTGCCGGTTGTAAATAAATCCCAAAGCAAATGTCAGCCGCTCGGAATTGATATCCGCTTGCGGTCTGCTTTGAGCACCGCCGTCCGACCCAAACGCCTTATTCGGAACGATATATGAGCTGAACGTAAAGCGGTCCTGATCTGTTGGCTGAAAATCAATCCGAGTGGTGTACTGGTTTCCGGTGAACTCGTTAACGTTGTCAAGTAAAGCCCATTGCACGTCCGCGATCCCGTCGAGCCCGCCGCCGTTAGGGGCGGAAGAAAACGTCGGAACGTAAGTTCCGTAACTGCCCGTGATCGATCCAATGTCCATCCCGTTGCCAACCACCGCACAACCGGAGAAGATGCCCGCACAAGTTGGCGTCTGAATCTGATTTACGCGTGGCTCGACACCGGCGGAACTAAGAATTCTAGCGGTCAGCGTATTCGGGCGGGCGGCGACTATCGCTGAGCGAAAAGCGCTCGTCTCGACTAGCGATCGGTAAGACGATGTCGAATTCTCTCTGAGTCCTTCGTAAGCGAAAAAGAAGAATAACTTGTCGCGCACTATCCTGCCGCCAAAACTTCCTCCGTAAGAGTTGAACTTTCGTTCGACTCGTTGCGGCCCGGTCGTTTGAACGGTTCCGATGAAACGCGGCATCTCGTTGAACGCGTTGAGAGACGGATCGTTAACCCGATAAAACGCGCTTCCGTGCCATTCGTTCGTTCCGTTCTTGGTAACGACGCGGATCTGTGCACCACTGTTGCGGCCGTCCTCGGCGGAATAGGTCGAAGAAGTCACTTGAACTTCCTTCACGCTTTCCTGACTCGGTGTGACAACCGCTCCGCCGCCCCACGTTTGGCTATTAACGCTCGTACCGTCGATCTGGTAGTTATTCGAGGATACTCGCTGGCCGTTTGCAGAGATCGGCTGAACATTTTCGGTAGCGAAAATGCCGAGGTTAGAGCCGCCAGGCCCGGAAGTATTTGGCAATCCCACCGAACCTCCGCCTCCTCCTCTCGCTCCCGCACCAAACACGCCCGGAGCCAGACGTGCGAGTTCATAAGGGTCTCTACCGGGTTGGGGCAATCTAAGAATCTCTTCAGTTCCAAGAGTTTTTCGGATGTTCGCATCTTCTGTTTCTAAGGTCGCGACGGCCGGATCCGCGACCACCGTCACTGTTTCGGTGAGTCCGCCCGGTTCGAGCGATACGTTCAAACCCGTTATAGATTCCGCATCCACTTTAACGTTCTCGATTACCGCCTTCTTGAAGGCAGAGCTTTCTACCGCAATCGAGTATTGTCCGGGAGCCAGAGAGGAAAACCGGTAAAACCCTTCGTCACTTGCGGTAGTTTCGACCGATTGATTGGTCTCCTTGCTCGTTAGAACAACACGTGCGCCGGGAACGACGGCTCCGGCGGAGTCGGTTATAGTTCCCTGAACGCCGGCTCGGAATTGGCCGAAAACGGATATCGATAATGCCAGCAGGAAAAATCCAAGAAGACTGAGTCTGCCGAACCGGAAATGAACTTTTGTCATAAATCTCCCCCAACTAACTAGAAGTAAGGTCTCGAAACAGTGGGACAGTACGCTCAAACAACGACCAGGTTGCCGACAGTTGTCGCGGTAGAAATACGGGCCAGAAAAGCTGAATAAGTCGTACTAAATCGTTTTAGCTGTGCTAATTTAGCTACTATTTCGTTTAGCTGTCAAGCTGTTTGTAGCAAATTGGTAACAAATTGATTGGTAAACCCAATTTTACGGCTCGACTAAGGGGCTTTTTCAATGGAAGAATAACTACTCGATGGCGAATCGCAGTACGAAAAAAGAGGATGGAGCGCCAACGCTCAAGAAAGGCTCCGTAAGTCTGAAAGACCTTGCCGCCCACCTTGACCTTTCCCCTACGACGCTGTCTTGGGTGTTGAACGACGCTCCCGCGGCGAGTTCGATACCGCAAGAGACAAAAGACCGAATACATGCAGCCGCCGCGGAGTTTAACTATCGGCCGAACTATCTGGCTCGTAGTCTCAGAGTTCAAAAAACCAACACGATCGGAGTGATCGTTCCAGAATTGAGCGACGGTTATTCCGCGATGGTTTTGAACGGAGTCGAATCTGCACTGTCGACTGCTGAATATCTCTATCTCACAGGCAGCCATCTGCATAAAGAAGATCTTCTTCAAGAGCTCCCTCAATTGCTGATCGAGCGACAGGTTGAGGGCATAATCGCGGTGGATACGCCGATCCGGTTCGAGCCGTCGCTCCCGGTTGTTAACGTTTCGGGACACGATAAGATCGACGGCGTAACGAATGTCGTATTGAACCATCAGCATGCCGCCGAGCTCGGTATCGGACACCTTTACAACCTCGGCCACCGACGAATAGCCGTCATCAAAGGACAGGAATTCAGTTCGGATACGAAGGTTCGATTCGAAACCATTCGGGCTGCGGCAGCCAAGAGGGGCGTCCCGATCGATTCTAAGATTACGGTACAGCTACAAGGCGACTCGCCTTCGCCTGAGGTCGGATATTCCGCGATAAAGTCATTGCTCGCAAGCGGCGAAGAATTCACGGCGGTTTTTGCGTTCAACGATGTGTCCGCCATCGGTGCCATACGAGCGCTGACGGAAATGGGACTTCGAGTTCCCGAGGATGTGTCAGTACTCGGATTTGACGACGTCTACGCCGCGGCATTTCATAATCCGGCTCTAACAACTATCCGACAGCCTCTTTTCGAGATGGGCAGTATCGCTGCAAAGTCTCTCCTTGAGCGGTTGGCAAATGGAGCCGACGGCAACGTGCCGAAAGAGGTTAGCGTTGAGCCTACTATAATTGTCCGCCAATCAACCGCAAGAATTTCGCGATAAAAAATTACCGACCTTTTGATCGCGGCTGAATCCCTTTATATTTAGCTATATGTCCGAACCAACAGCTATCGAATCTGTGCTAAACGAAGACCGCGTGTTTCCGCCGCCGGCAGAGTTTGCACGAACTGCCCACATCAAAAGTTTTGAAGAGTACGAACGCATCTATGATGACGCCGCGAAAGATCCTTCAGCGTTCTGGGCGGAGCAGGCCAATAGTCTTAACTGGTTCAAAAAGTGGGACACTATCCTCGAGTGGGACGAACCCTTTGCGAAATGGTTTGTGGGCGGCAAGATCAACGTTTCTTACAACTGTCTGGACAGGCACATCAATTCGTCGCGAAAGGATAAGGCTGCGTTCATATGGGAGGGAGAGCCGGGCGAACAGCGGACGTTGACTTATGAGGAGCTTCACCACGAAACCTCCAAGTTCGCGAATGTTCTAAAGAAACTCGGCGTTGTAACGGGTGACCGTGTGGCGCTGTACATGCCGCTCGTTCCTGAACTCGCGATCGCTATGCTCGCCTGTTCTCGTATTGGCGCGACACACACAGTTATTTTCGGCGGCTTCTCAGCGGACGCAATTCGCGATCGAGTAAATGACGGGGAGTGTAAGGTCATCGTCACCGCAGACGGCGGTTATCGGCGTGGCTCGGAGATAAAGCTTAAATCGATCGTTGACGAAGCAGCATCAGGTACGCCAAGCGTTGAGAATATAGTTGTTTTTAGGCGGACAGGATCGGAAGTGAATTTTGAAGCCGGACGCGATCACTGGTGGCACGAGCTGATGCAAACCGTGGACGCAAACTGCCCTGCGGTCGAGCTTGATTCGGAACATCCACTTTACATCCTTTACACATCCGGCACTACGGGAAAACCGAAAGGAATACTGCACACGACGGGCGGCTATCTCACACAGGCAGCGTATACGACCAAGGTGGTTTTCGACCTCAAGGACGATGACGTTTATTGGTGTACGGCCGACATCGGGTGGGTGACCGGCCACAGCTACGTCGTCTACGGCCCTTTGGCGAACGGCGCGACCGTGTTTATGTACGAAGGAGCGCCGAACTTTCCGGACTTCGACCGTTTCTGGGACATCATCGAGCGGCACAAGATCTCGATATTCTACACTGCTCCGACCGCGATCCGAGCGTTCATAAAATGGGGCGAGCAGTATCCGCTGAAGCATGACCTGTCGTCGCTTCGGCTACTCGGCACGGTAGGCGAACCGATCAATCCCGAAGCATGGATGTGGTATCACGAAACCATAGGCAAGGGGCGCTGTCCGATCGTCGATACGTGGTGGCAGACGGAAACCGGCGCGATGATGATCTCACCTCTGCCCGGCGCGACCCCGACTGTTCCGGGCACTGCTACACGTCCGTTACCGGGAATCATACTCGACGTAGTCACGAAGGCCGGTAAACCGGTCAACGTTAACGAAGGGGGCTATCTAGTTGCGAAGCATCCTTGGCCGTCGATGCTCAGGACGATCTGGGGAGACGATGAACGGTATAAGCAGACATACTGGTCCGAGATTCCCGGATGCTACTTTGCGGGTGACGGGGCACGTCGGGACGAACGAGGATACTTTTGGATAATGGGACGCGTCGACGACGTGATCAACGTAAGCGGACACAGGCTTGGGACTGCAGAGATTGAGTCGGCTATCGTCTCGCATGAAGCCGTCGCCGAAGCCGCAGTCGTTGGCCGCCCGGACGATCTCAAAGGCCAGGCGATCGCGGCATTTGTTACACTGGAAGGAGGCCGTGAAGGATCGGACGATTTGAAGAACGAACTTCGGTCTCACGTAGCGAAAGAGATCGGCGCCTTAGCAAAGCCAGACGATGTTCGTTTCACCGACGCCTTGCCGAAGACGCGCTCTGGAAAGATCATGCGAAGACTGCTTCGCGAATTAGCCTCTGGTGGAACCGTTGCCGGAGATGTAACTACACTGGAAGATCTTTCTGTATTGGAAAAGTTGAGACAGGACGAAGAATAAACGGTTGAACCGATGTCTGAAAAGACTACATTGCCAAGTCCCAGTGAGGAACTCGCGCAAGCGGGACAGGAGTTTTATAGGCGCGGATGGGTCCTTGGCACGAGTGGAAACTTCAGCGCTCTGCTAGCGAGAAAACCGCTCCGCGTTTGCGTAACGGCAAGCGGACTCGAGAAAGGCAGGCTCGATGAGACGAACTTTCTTGAACTGGATGACGACGCTGAAATACTGCAAGGCTTCGGAAAACCGTCGGCTGAGACGCTGATCCATTTAACGATCTATCGCTTTCTGCCGAAGGCTCGTTCGATATTGCACACGCATTCGGTTTGGGGAACTATCCTGTCCGATCATTTCTTCGAGCAGGGAGCAATCGAGATTGAGGGCTATGAGATGCTGAAGGGTTTGGCCGGCGTGACAACCCACGAGCATTCCGAACGCGTTCCGATCGTGGAAAACTCGCAGGATTATGTCGCCCTCGCTCATGTGATCGAGAATGTGATCCGCGACAACATGGACATCCACGGCATTTATCTTCGCCGCCACGGCCTCTACACCTGGGGTGAGACCGTCGCCGAGGCGAAGCGACACGTCGAGATATTTGAGTTTTTGTTCGAGGTCCTTGGAAGGCAATTGCGGTAACAGATACCTTCGCCCATCTGCTCAAGGCTAACGCGTTATTTAGTGGGAATTATGGCAATCGTAGACGTACCATCAAAGAATATCCGGCTAACAGCCTCAGACGAGATTGCTGATTACCTGAACGGCATCGGCATCGATTACGCAAAGTGGGAGAACCTAAAGCAGATTTCCGAAGATTCGACTGATCAGGAGATTCTCGAAGGATATGCTGAAGAGATCGAAGAACTAAAAGTGAAGGGCGGATATGTGACCGCAGATGTCATTAACATCGTGCCGACAACGCCAAGCCTCGATGCGATGCTTGATAAGTTCAGCAAGGAACACTGGCACGACGAGGACGAAGTTCGGTTCATCATTAAAGGACATGGACTTTTTCACATCGCTCCGGAAGGCGGCGATGTTGTGTCGATCGAAATGGAGGCGGGCGATATGATCCGCGTGCCGCGGGGAACGAAGCACTGGTTTAATCTCTGCGGTGACAGGACCGTTCGTGCCATCCGGCTGTTTCAAGACGTTTCGGGTTGGACACCTCAGTACACCGAATCGGGAGTAGACGCCGGCTATCAACCGCTGTGCTTCGGAGTGCAGTACCTGCCACAAAGCGCCTAAAAGAGATAGCCGCAAAAAGGCGTAGAAGGCTCAAAACTAAGAACTCCATTTCTGCGCTTTTGTGCTTTTTCGCGGCTATTCAATAGATGAAAGCCATCCTCCTCGACATTGAAGGCACGACGACCCCGATCGACTTTGTGCATAAGGTGTTGTTTCCTTACGCCAAGGAGCGGATCGGAAAGTACGTCGAGCAGCATTTCGATAAACTGTCGAACGAGATCGCCCAACTCGTCGTTGAAAGCTCGCTCGACGAAACTTATACGATCCCGGTCGATCCGACCGAACCTGGCTCGATTGCTGCTTATCTCGAACACCTTATCGCCATTGATAGAAAATCCACGCCGCTTAAATCTATGCAGGGAAATATCTGGAAAGATGGTTACGAATCGGGAGAATTGAAGTCCATTGTTTTTGACGATGTCCCGACCGCCTTCGAAAGTTGGAAAAGGGACGGGAAAACAATTGCAATCTATTCATCAGGTAGTGTACTAGCCCAGAAGCTTCTATTCCAATACACCGACCATGGGGATCTAACGCCGTACATCTCCGACTATTTCGACACCACCACCGGCGGCAAACGCGACGAGGAAAGCTACCGAAAGATCTCCGACGCCTTGAAAGTTTCCCCTTTTGAGATCTCTTTCTTCTCCGATGTGATAGAGGAACTGGATGCGGCCCGAACGGTGGGTATTCAAACGCTGTTGGCACTACGCCCCGGAAATGCTCCGGTCGAATCGACGTTTCTCGAGTCGATACGATCTTTCGACGAGATCATTTGACTTCGAAATACAGATCGTAGTGTTTCGCACATCCGGGATTGAACCTCGCCGAGCACATGGGACAAGAATTATTGGCTAGCCAGTATTCTCTGACCGAAAGCTGATGCCCCCAGACCCCGCACAGGATGGCCTTCTCATCGAAATCCGTCGATGGCAATACAGACGGTTCGTGATCAGCAACCGCCTTGTGACAATCAAAACACGGGTACCAACGTCCGCAGCATCTGAACTTGATCGCTATTACATCAAGGGGCGAGTGCCAATGTCCGCACCGCGTTTCCGCGTCGATCTCGACTCCGTACACCTCGCATCCGTGAATAACTCGCATGAATAAAAATAAGCCCTTTGGTAATATCAATAGTATGGCAGAACTTGAAACAGCGACTCTGGCGGCAGGATGTTTTTGGTGCGTTGAAGCTGTGTTCGACGACCTGATCGGTGTGGAAGATGTGGTCTCGGGCTATTCCGGCGGTCACAAAGACAACCCTACGTACCAGGAAGTGTGCTCGGAAACGACAGGCCATGCAGAGGTCGTTCAGATCATATTCGACCCGGACAAGCTTTCGTTTGCGGACCTGCTGCGAGTATATTTTACGGTTCACGATCCGACGACATTGAACCGACAAGGCAATGACATCGGCTCGTCGTATCGATCGGCGATCTTCTTTCATTCGCCGGAGCAAAAAGAGACCGCTGAAGAGATCATCAAAGAAATATCCGAAGCTGCGATCTACGATAACCCCATCGTTACTGAAGTGACCGCGTTCGATAAATTCTGGCCGGCCGAGGACTATCATCAGGAGTATTTCGCCAACAACCCCAGTCAGCCGTACTGTGCCGCAGTCGTTGCACCAAAAGTCGCCAAGTTTCGACAAAAATTTGCCGCACGGTTGAAGAAGTAACCTTTGGCCCGTCTAATCGCGCTATATCAATGAGCGTGAGTCGGTTCGACTAGTGACGCAAACAACGGGATGGTCTCGTATTCCCGGGGCTCGAAATAAAAGGCTCTCGGTGGATTTCCGTCGTTGTAGATGAAAACGTGGAAGCAGGCATTTACGCCATACTCGATAAGCGCGTCGAGCTTTCCATCGCGTTCCATTTCGGCTAGCTTCGCCATGACAAAATTCTGCTCATCAACTGGCATGTGCTTGCGGGCAAGGTCGAACGCGCAGCCTGATGTATGAGGCGGCAAACTGCCCTCTCCGCGGACGACGAACGAGTTCGCGTTCCCCTGATTCAGCAGAATCTGATAGTCCATTGAACGCGTCAGTGATGTCACCCGCAGAGGCCGTCCGAACTTGCCGCTATATGCCTCCGATAGTTCCTTTAGGATAGGTTTCGCCCGAGGGTTAAACATTCTAAGCAGCCGCATGCGCATCTGTTTTCGGTCGGCAGAATTGTTGAGATCATACTTTTTACCCGCAAAATTCTCTGCAAGTTTCGAAAGCGTCGCGAATTTCGGATGGCCACTCGCGATCTCGACCCGTTCATTCGGGAACGCGAATGAGTTTATTGGCGAATCCTGAGCCGATCCACCTACATCAAGGTAAAAACTCTCAGAAGCCATCGGCATTTCCTGCAGCCTCTGAAGCTGATCGGTCGTCATGCGTTTTTCTGCGAGGTCCGCAAAATCCATCGGCTGTCGGTAGCCGGCGGTGTTCATCTCCCTCAACTTCAACTTTTGCTTGATGACACCGTCGCCGAAGAGTTCTTTAGGCACGTTAAGTCCTGCCGGGCGAATTCCGCCTTCGCCGGGCCGAGGTTCGAACGCCTTTCGTTTCGCAGTCTCAAGCTGTGCAGCGCTCACGTTGAGTTCTGCCTCTTCGTCAACGGCGGACGTTATGTCGGCCACGTTCTCTGACTTGATCTCTTCTTCGGCCGTTTCCCACGACGCGATCAGATCGTCGAGATCATCCTCATCTTCGCCGCCCAGCGGATCAATAACGCGCACTGGAATCACGGAGCTCGCGATCGCAGGTGAGCGGCCGCCCGCGCTTGGATCGCCAACCAGCAAGTAGATGCCAACGCCGCCGAGAATGAGTATTAACAGGGTCATCGCGGCCGAAGCAAAAATCAGGTATGTCTGCGTGTTGGAAGCCTTGGCTTTGGCTTTAGCCTTTGCTTTCGCCTTGGCGGCAGGGCCCTTTGCAGGGGCTTGCGATGCGGCGGTTTTCGCTTCTGACGCGGGAGGCTCTATCGCCGCTGCCTCGACAGGCCTTGCGCTGACTGCAGCACCGCTTTCAACTCTGATCTCAGTGTGCGTACCAAGCTTTAGCCGGTCACCGTTCTTAAGGATTCGAGGACGTCCCTCGATCCGTTCTCCGTTAAGAAATGTTCCGTTGGTCGAGTTTTCATCGGCGACCAGCAGCTCTCCGTCATCGACGAAGAACGTAGTGTTGATACGCGACAAGCCCGAGTCGTCTAGCGCGATGCTGGCATGTTCAGTTCGGCCAATCGTTACCTCACCATCGACCGAAACGGTCTTGGTTCCAAACGGACCGGTGATGTGAAGAGTGAATGCCACCTGAACTACTAATGGTGATGGTCGTCTTCCGCGACCTCTTTCAGCTTCGAAATATCCAGCAGCTTCGAGAAATCGTCGAAGTGGAACATCGTGTCGTCCTTGCAGTGATCGCAGAAGAACGTTACGTCATCTGCAAGGTACATATTCTTCAAGTGATATGCGATAAAACATCCGTAGCAGCGCTGTATGCGCTTGCCGAATTCTTTAAGAACTTCTGTATTTGCCGTAGTTTCCATGCTGCGAAAGAAAATTCTAGCATATCGGCTTCCTCAGAATCCGCTTGCAATCGGTTGGCGAATATGGTTTCTTAATAATCAAACGCAAATGTTGAAAGCCTCGCTTCACATTCACCTCTGCCATCATCACGTGCACACCATCCGGCGCGTGGGATAAACTTTTTACAAAACAAGTAATCAGATTTCAGGCGCAAAGGAACTTCGAGAAAAGTTTCAACGGCGTCGTTTTGTCTTTTTATCATGAAACTAAAGATCGCATTGCAAAGATCAGGAAAGTTGGCCGAGGGCTCAAAAGAGCTGTTGCGAAAATGCGGCATCGGTTTTTCGAACGGTGGTGACAAACTGCGGGCCGAAGCCTCCGACTTTCCACTGGAAATATTCTTCCTTCGCGACGACGACATTCCAGACTATGTTGCCGACGGCGTCGCGGACATCGGGATCGTGGGAGAAAACATTCTTGCCGAGGACCCCAAGAATGTTGAAATACTCGAAAAGCTGGGCTTTGGAAGATGTCGGCTCTCGATCGCCGTGCCGAAGTCTTTTGAATTTGCCAGCATAAAGGACTTCGCCGGAAAGCGCATCGCGACGAGTTATCCGATGGTTCTGAGCAAGTATCTGTCGGACCGCGGAGTTGCCGCCGACATCCACGAGATAAGTGGCTCCGTCGAAATCGCACCATCGATCGGGCTCGCCGACGCCGTCTGTGATCTTGTGAGTTCCGGAAGCACGCTGTTTTCCAATGGACTTCGCGAGGTGGAGACGGTTATGAATTCCGAGGCGGTACTGATCCGCCGGCCGTCTCTTGACGACGAACGATCGAACTTGCTCGACAAGCTTCTGTTTCGCATCCGCAGCGTTATGGCGGCGGAGCAGAATAAATACATTCTGCTGAACGCCCCGTCGGATAAAGTTAATGCCATCATTTCGATCCTGCCCGGGATGAAAAGCCCGACGGTCGTTCCGCTGGCTGAATCTGGCTGGGTCTCGATCCACTCTGTTATCAGCGAACACGATTTTTGGGAGGTCGTGGATAACCTCAAGCGAGCGGGTGCGGAAGGCATTTTGGTCTTGTCGATCGATCAAATGATCAGGTGATTTATGAAAGTTGTTGAGTTTCCACAGCGAGAAGACTGGACAGATATTGTAAAGCGTCCGGCAATCGACACTCGCAAGTTGAGCGAGTTTGTTGCCGCGACCCTGACTGAGGTTCGGCTCAAAGGCGATGATGCCGTGCGAAGGTTCACTAGCGAGTTCGACGCATTTGAGATCGACCAACTGGCGGTTGGCGAAGACGAGTTCGTCGAAGCGGAGGCGGAAGTAACGGAGGAGTTGAAAGCCGCACTCGCGGTCGCAAAGGCGAATATCGAAAAGTTTCACGCTGCTGAAAATTCGGCACCCCAAAGAGTTGAAACAACTCCCGGTGTCGTTTGCTGGAAGCGATCGGTGCCGATCGACAAGGTCGGGCTCTACATTCCAGCCGGATCGGCGCCGCTTTTCTCGACCGTGCTTATGCTCGCTATTCCGGCCAGGCTGGCCGGCTGTGGTGAGATCGTGATGTGCTCGCCCGCCGGTCGCGATGGAAAGGTGAACGCGGCTACGCTTTATGCAGCGAAGCTTTGCGGGGTAACGAAGGTCTTTAAGATCGGCGGTACTCAAGCGGTCGCTGCCATGGCGTATGGAACTGAATCGGTTCCCGCCGTTTACAAGATATTCGGACCTGGAAATCAATACGTCACCGAGGCGAAACTTCAAGTTATGCGCGACGGCATCTCGATCGATATGCCAGCAGGCCCGTCCGAGGTTGCCGTGCTTGCGGACGACACCTGCGTGCCGGCATTCGTTGCCGCCGATCTGCTGTCGCAAGCCGAACACGGGCAGGACAGCCAAGTGATCCTCGTAACAAATTCGCGAGAAGTCATTGATGGCGTCTTGGATGAGATCAGCAGACAGGTCGAACTTTTGCCGCGGCGTGAAACCGCTCGGGCTGCCCTTGCAAACTCGACGGCGATACTCGTTTCCACACTGGACGAAGGCCTCGATCTGCTGAACGAGTATGCAGCTGAGCATCTGATCCTCGCAGTTGAGAATGCCGAACAGATAGCCGAGCGGGTTACGAATGGCGGATCGATCTTTATCGGAAATTATTCCTGCGAAAGTGCGGGCGACTATGCGTCTGGAACTAATCATACGCTTCCCACAAACGGCGCCGCTCGTGCTTTCAGCGGCGTTTCGACGACGAGTTTTATGAAGACGATCACTTATCAAAAGCTGAGCGAGGACGGCATTCGAAATCTCGGCTCGGTGATCGAAACGATGGCGGCGGCCGAGGGACTAGAAGCACACAGAAACGCGGTCGTGATCCGCCGGGAGTATTTGGGATGAGCTTTGACTTAGACAGTTTAGTGCGTCCGAATATTCGTCGTCTGAAACCATATTCATCAGCTCGGTCGGAGTTTGCCGGCTCCGCAGAAGTTTTCCTGGACGCAAACGAGAACGCCTTAGGGTCAGCCGCGGACGGGCCATTCAATCGATATCCCGACCCATTGCAGAAAGAACTAAAGCGAAAAATTGCGACGCTCAAAGGTACTGAGCCGCAGAATATTTTCATCGGCAACGGCAGCGACGAGGCGATCGATCTTTTGTTTCGTATCTTCTGCAGGCCGGGCATAGATGGTTGCATCATCTGCCCACCGACATACGGAATGTACGAAGTTTCGGCGGACATTAACGATATAGCTGTAACCAAGATTCCGCTGACTCCCGACTTTCGACTCGACGTTCCATCCGTTCTGTCTGCGATAAACGCCGGGACAAAACTCATCTTCATATGCTCGCCAAACAACCCGACGGGAAACTTGATGGATCGCGAGGATGTCGTCAAGATCGCATCGGAGTTTCGAGGGGTCGTGGTCGTCGATGAGGCGTATATCGATTTCTCTTCATCCGCATCACTGATCGGTGAGATCGAAAATTTTCCGAATCTGGTCGTGCTCCAAACATTCTCGAAAGCTTGGGGAATGGCCGGACTTCGTGTCGGAATAGCCTTCGCGAACGTGGAGATCATCGGCCTGATGAATCGAGTAAAACCGCCGTACAACGTTAGCGGTATCGCACAGGACGCCGCCATAAATGCATCTCGCAGACTCGCAGATGTTGAGAATTGGATACGCCAGACACTTTTAGAGCGTGACCGCCTTACAGTCGGGCTTTCATCATTTCCATTCATGCAGACGATATACCCGAGCGATTCGAACTTTCTGCTCGTGAAGGTCGACGACGCGAACTCGATGTACAAATATTTGCTGGCCGAAGGGATCGTAGTTCGCAACCGAAACAACGTCGCGCTTTGCGAAGGCTGTTTACGGATCACGGTCGGTACGCCGGATGAAAACACGCGTCTGCTGGAGGCATTGGAAAGATACATATGAAACGAGTTCTTTTTATCGACCGCGACGGCACGATCATCCGTGAACCGCATGACTTTCAGGTCGATTTGCTCGAGAAGCTTCGCTTTCTTCCCGGTGCGATCACGAATCTCGCGAAGATCGCGAAAGAGACGGAATACGCGATCGTAATGGTGACGAATCAGGACGGCATGGGAACCGAAGGCTTTCCCGAATCCGCTTTCTACCCCGCACAAAATTTTGTCCTGCAAACGCTCGCTGATGAAGGAGTTGAATTTGCGGACGTGTATGTCGATACCACCTTCGAGCACGAGAACTTGCCAACGCGAAAGCCCGGCACGGGCATGCTTGCTAAATATCTTACGGGCGAGTATGACCTCGCGAACTCGTACGTCATCGGTGACCGGCCGACCGATGTTCAACTCGCCCGCAATCTCGAATCGAAAGCGATCTACATCCGCAACGAAAACTTTCCGTTGGACGGTGCAGATGCGTTTGTGGTCGAAACCTGGAACGAAATCTATGAAATCCTCCGGCGGCCCGATCGAAAAGTCACACATCGACGCACGACGAGGGAAACCGACATCGCGGTTGAACTGCACCTCGACGGCACGGGCAAGGCCGCGATCTCCACCGGCATTTCGTTCTTCGACCATATGCTTGAACAGATCGCCCGTCACGGTTCGATCGATCTGATTATCGAGGCGAAAGGCGACCTTCATATCGACGAACACCACACCATCGAAGATGTTGCGATAACGCTTGGCGAGGCTTTCTCGCTTGCAATCGCGGATAAACGCGGCATTGAAAGATACGGTTTTTCCCTGCCTATGGACGATTGCCTTGCGCAAGTTGCTATCGATTTCGGTGGACGAAACTGGATCGTTTGGGAAGCCGAATTCAAACGGGAAATGATCGGCGAAATGCCGACTGAGATGTTTTTCCATTTCTTCAAGTCGTTTTCGGATAAAGCTCTCTGCAACTTGAATATAAAGGCCGAGGGAACAATCGAACACCACAAGATCGAGGCGATCTTCAAGGCATTTGCCAAAGCGATCAAGATGGCGATCAAACGCGACGGAAGCGAATTGCCGAGCACCAAAGGAGTTCTGTGAAAGTTGCGATTGTGAAATACAACGCCGGGAACACCGCGTCGGTTGCGAACGCGCTCACGCGTATTGGCGTAGAGCCGTTGATAACGGACGATGCCGAGGTTCTGAAGTCGGCCAACAAAGTGATCTTCCCCGGTGTGGGCGAAGCCTCGACCGCGATGGCCTATCTTCGCGAACGCGGGCTGGATGAAGTGATCTGTTCGTTGAAACAGCCGGTGCTCGGAATATGTCTCGGCATGCAGCTTTTGTGTTCTTCGTCCGATGAGAACCAGACGTCTTGCCTCGGCGTATTGCCGACGCGCGTAAAGCTTTTCAAAAGCAACGGACTTAAGGTGCCGCACATGGGTTGGAATCAGATCAGCGATCTGCAAGCTCCTATTTTCTCCGGGATTGCTGACGGCTCGTTCGTATACTTCGTGCATAGTTACTACGTCAACCTCGACAGTCAAACGACCGCCGCATGCACGTACGGAGAAAAATTCAGTGCCGCTTTGTCTTTCAAAAATTTTCACGCCGTGCAGTTTCATGTTGAGAAGTCTGGCCCGATTGGCCAGCGGATATTGGAGAACTTCCTCAACTTATGATCGAGATCATTCCGGCTATCGACGTTATCGACGGAAAATGCGTGCGTCTGACGCATGGCGATTTTGCGCAGAAAACTGTCTACGCAGACGACCCCGTCGAGGTCGCGAAACGGTTTGAACAGCTTGGCCTTCGACGGCTTCACATGGTCGATTTGGACGGAGCGAAACAAGGCAAACCGCAGAACATTTCCGTTCTCGCACGAGTCACTTCCGCAACGAAACTCTCGATCGATTTTGGCGGCGGCGTTAAATCGTCTGACGACGTGAACGCCGTGCTCGACGCCGGTGCGGCGATAGTAAACGTCGGCAGCGTCGCCGTTCGTGAGCCCGATCTTTTTCTTGGATGGTTGGAACATTTCGGCGGCGATCGCATCCTGCTCGGAGCAGACTGCAAGGACGAGAAAGTTTCGATCGATGGTTGGCAGACCGAGACGACCGTCTCGATATTCGAGTTGCTGCAGAACTATTCGGCAAAAGGCGTCAGCTCGGCGTTCGTGACGGACATCGGCCGCGACGGAGCGATGATCGGGCCTTCCATTGAGCTCTATTCGAACATCCGCAAGATCGTGCCCGGCCTCGATCTTATCGCAAGTGGCGGCGTGAGCTCGATCACAGATGTCGAAGAACTGGAGCGGGTCGGATGCTCGGGCGTGATCGTTGGGAAGGCCATATACGAAGGCCGGATCACCGACGACGAACTTAAAATGTATGCTCGCTAAACGTATAATTCCCTGCCTCGATGTGAAGGACGGCCGCACCGTCAAGGGCACGAACTTCGTCGGCCTTCGCGACGCGGGCGACCCGGCCGAGCTTGCCGAAAAATATTCCGCCGATGGCGCGGACGAGCTGGTCTTTCTCGACATTTCGGCGACCAACGAAGGCCGCCAAACCTTTGCTTCGCTGGTCAGCAAGATCGCCCGGCTGATCAATATTCCGTTCACCGTCGGTGGCGGGATAACGGCGTCGGACGACATCGCAAGGCTTCTCGACGCGGGAGCCGACAAGGTTTCGATCAACACGGCGGCAGTCCGCGATCCGGCGTTGATCGAGACGGCGGCGAAGAATTTCGGATCGCAGTGCATTGTATTGGCGGTCGATGCGAAGAGGACCGATCTTGGCTGGAAGGTTTTCCTCAACGGTGGCAGAGTCGCTACCGACCTCGACGCGACCGAGTGGATGAAACGCGGCGTCGGGCTCGGTGCGGGTGAGATCTTGCTGACATCGATGAACGCGGATGGAACTAAAGATGGCTTCGAGATCGAACTCACCCGAAGCATTTCGGAAGCGGTCGGCGTTCCGGTTATCGCCTCGGGCGGTGCAGGTGATCGAGATCACTTCGCCGATGTTTTCGTCAGAGGAAAGGCCGATGCAGCTCTCGCGGCGAGCGTTTTTCATTACGGCGAGATCGAGATACCGGAGCTGAAAAGTTTTCTCCGGATGCGTGGAGTTGAGGTGCGAGTATGAACATCGATTTTTCCAAGTATGCCGACGGGCTTGTACCGGCGATCGTTCAGGATGCGGCGACGCGTAACGTGCTGATGCTCGGCTTTATGAATGCCGAGGCAATTGAACTCACAGAATCGACCAGCCGAGTCACGTTCTTTTCGCGGTCGAAACAGCGGCTTTGGATCAAGGGCGAAACAAGCGGCAACTTTCTCGAGGTCGTATCTATCACGCCCGACTGCGATAACGATACGCTTCTGATCAAAGCACGCACAAACGGGCCGGTCTGCCATACCGGATCGCAGACTTGTTTCGGTGATGTTGACAGATCCCTCGCGTTTCTTGCCGAACTAGAATCGGTGATCGCAAGCCGTATGACCGAACCCGCCGAAGGCTCGTACGTTTCCAAGCTCTATGCAAAAGGCCTGAACAAGATCGCCCAGAAGGTTGGGGAAGAGGCCGTCGAAACCGTGATCGCAGCGAAGGACGACGACCTCGACGCATTCAAGAACGAAGCCGCCGATCTGCTGTTCCACTATCTCGTTCTGCTTCGAGTCAAGGGCGTTGATCTCGGCGAGGTTGTCTCCGTCCTCAAAGAACGGAAACGGTAAGTCTCCGTAAGTTGTTTGAGTCGAAACATTTCGCGACGGCGATTTTGAATCAATTGACTCAAGATCTAAGACTTACACGAACTTTCAACAACTTATGGGTCGTCTTCGTAAGTTGTTTGTTCCGTTCCATTCTGCGTGCCTCATTTTTGTTCTTTTTGGAACAAGATCTAAGACTTACACGAACTTTCAACAACTTACGACCAGTCTGATTTCCGTTCTTCATGGGTCCTTCACTTATCGGGAGCGGGACACCCGTGGCATCGCTCGAAATTAGATTTTCAAAGATCCGGCCCGACAAGCTATCCTTGTCGGGCCGATCAGTATTCCACAGATGCAACGTAGTGTCAAGATGTTTCGTTTTACTTCACCACACCGCGTTTTGAGCTTTCGATGAACTGGACGAGCACATCGACTTCGCGGCAGCCGGAGATTTCGGACTTAATACGCTCGACGGCTTGGGTAGTGTTCAGCTTCGCGGTTAGAAGCAAATGATATGCGTGATGGAGTTTTTCGATGGTTTCCTTTGAATATCCGCGACGCCGCAAACCAACCTTGTTTAAGCCGTAGCACTTCGCGTGATTTCCCTGGATGATGGCGTAAGGCGGAGCGTCTTTAACGACCACCGAATAGCCGCCAACAAATGCTTCGAGACCGATTCGGCAGAATTGATGAACACCCGAATAAGCCCCGACGTTGGCGCGGTCGGCTATCTCGACGTGACCGGCAAGCGTGGCGGCGTTCGCCATGATGACGTTGCTGCCGATCTGGCAATCGTGGGCGACGTGGGACTGCGCCATGAATAGGTTGTCGTCACCTATCTTTGTTATTCCGCCGCCGCCTTCGGTGCCGCGATGGATCGTGACGAACTCGCGAATGTGATTGCGTTTGCCGATGTCAGTCGCGGTCGGCTCGCCGCCATATTTCAGATCTTGCGGTGCGAGGCCGATCGAAGCGAACGGGAAAATGTGAGTTTCGTCGCCGATCGACGTTCGGCCGTCAACGACGACGTGCGAATCCAGCCTGACGCCGGTACCTAGCTTTACCTCGGCTCCGACCGTGCAGAACGGGCCGATGTGACAGCCCTCGCCGATCTCAGATTCGGGCGCAACGATCGCGGTTTCGTGAATGAACGTCGTCATGGATCAGTTTTGAGGACGGTCGGCGATCACGCTCATGATCACGCATTCGGCGGTAATGTTGCCGTCAACGCGGGCATAGCCCTGCATCTTCTGGATCTTGCTGCCGATGCGAAGAGCGATCACTTCGAGCTCGAGAGTGTCTCCAGGTACGACCGGCCGCCGGAATTTAGCGGCTTCAATACCGCTGAAAAACGGGATCTTCGAATCGCGGTCTTCGAATTCGCGAAGCGCCAAGATCGCACCGACCTGAGCGAGGGCCTCGATCTGAAGAACGCCGGGCATCACCGGGGCTCCGGGGAAGTGGCCTTGGAAAAAATGCTCGTTTACGGTGACTTGTTTAATGCCGACGATGCGGACCTTCGGTTCGAGTTCGGTGATCTTGTCGACGAGAAGAAAGGGATATCGGTGCGGCAATATTTGCTGTATCGCCTGTGAATCGTAAATGGCCATCTCTAGCGAGAGATTATACTAAAAGCCGGCCGGATCGCTGAGGCATTGCCTCGGCAAATCCGCCGGCCTTGGTAGTTTTGAGAGCCAACCGTTACGGTTTGGTCGTTGTCGCGGTTGCGGCTGCTGCCGGACGCGCGTTGTAGAAGGTAATGAAGTCCGCAGTGATGTTGTATTTCTCGTCGAAACCAAGCAGGATCTGAGCCTGATCGAGCTTTACGCCGTCGAATATCACTGCATAGCCATTTTTCTTGGCATACTCATTGAGAGCCTTCATGATGTCGGAATAGATCGGGCCGACAATAGTCGCAGAACGGCGGTCGTACTGGGCCTTGAGATCTTCCTGATCACGCTTGATCTTCTTTTCAAGGTTCTGAAGCTCGTCGGCCTTGGTCGCGAGCTGCGCCTGGTTGTTCACCGCAGGCACACCGGCTGCGGGCGGTGTGCGAAGCTTTTCGATCTCTTGTCCAAGCGTCTGGTAACGCGTGGTGTCGGCCTTTAGCTTGGTGAAAGCCGGCTCGAATTCTTTATCGACCGCAGCTAAAGCAGCTTTATACTTGGTGATGCCGCCCTTATCGGCTTCAAACTCTTGAACCACGACGATCCCGATCTTGCCGGCCGCCGGTGCAGCAGCTGGCTGGGCCATTGCCGATCCGGCGAATATTGCCGCAATCGTAAGGCATGCGGCTGCTAAACTAATTCTCTTCATTATTTTCTGATTACTCCTTAGAACTATCGTGGCTAAGCTTTCTCAGCTATGTCCGATAACATTGTTTGAAACAATTTTTACTTAAAATGTTGCCCGTTCGATGGAAAAACAGCAAGACCGTTATCCTATTTCATCGGGCATTGGATGTCAATTTTTTCGTCCCTATATCGGACGGCTCGTCTTTAGAACGTTCTGCCGACCGTAAATCTAAATCCGTTTCGCTTTCCGGGCAGGAAGATTCCCGGCAATTCCTCAGTAACGCCCAACTTTGCGTTCGGGTTGTAATAGTAGATCAGGCGGAACGGAACGTTAACGATCGGCACCTGAACTCGAAGCTCTAGCCCGAGGCTCGACTTAAAGTCGCCCAGCTTGCTGAAAGCCGACTCGTCTACCCTGAGAAGCGAATTCTGCTGAACCTCGCCGCGAAGGAAGAACTGATCGACACCGCCGGGCAAACTGGTCGGGCAGCCCAAACGGTTGCCGCCGCAGAAAAGGTTTCGAAACTCGGTCCTGGTCAACAAGCGGTTGTTGTAATACAACAGCGAGCCGTAGATGCTCTCAAGCGCCGGAGCGTTGATCAAGCTCAGTGCCGAAAGCCGGCCGGCACCGATAAGGCGGTCATCGTCCAAAAACTCGCTGTTAATGATTTGCGTTCCGGTTTTTTGCAGATTGAATACGCTTCCAACGTCGGCAAATACAGCCATCGTCGCCGGGCCGAACAGCGGAATTCGGTACTCAAAGTTGCCGAGAAGCTGCGTGTCGCCGCCGATAAAGCGAAAGTTTCGCGAGAAGAGTGCCGGATTAGCTCCGTCAAACCCTGTCAGATTTCCCAGTTGAGCAATTTCACCAAGGATCGGCGAACCTTCGGGGAATCCGGCCGGAGCGACTGGCGTTCCGGACGCGTTCGCAGCAACACTCACATTGCGGCTCGTTACATAAGTATCAAAGTTAGCGACCGGGCCAAGAGCTCTCGAATTGTAGCCGCGAATGTCATTCTCGCTTCCTAGATAAAATCGTTCGTAAGCTGGAATGCCGCCAATATACGAAAGCGAATTGGCGTTACGGATCGCATCGGAGATGGCAAAAGACCTTATCGTTCCGGCGAGTATCCTGAAGGCGAAAACCTCAGGATTCTTCGATTTCTTTCGTCGGATCGGCGTAAATCGCGAATAACTAAGGCTCGGCGAGATCGTTCTTACGTCTCCGCCAAGGCCGGCAAATCCCAGCGAGAGCGAAAGCTGTGAACCGCCGACCGTGTCGATGCCGTTTGCGGCCGGCTGACGAGTGTCGTAGACGAACGATCCGGTGATCCTGCTGGTCAGGATGCTCGGAATCGCGTAAATGATCGGGATCCTTTGCGAAGGATCGGCCGACTCGTTTATCGGCGGGTCTGAGATCGACGTTGCCGAAAACTGATAGGTCAACCCGACCCGCGAGAATTGAGTGAATCGACGCTTGCGGAAAAACAGTTCCGAAAGCGGCGCCGTCATGAAGACGTTAGCTCCGTAGGTCGTCTGGGTAAACAGGTTGCTTTCGTCAACCGTGATCGATGCATTCGGATCGAACGTCAGGTCGTCGAGCAGATCCTGATTTTGCGTCAGGAATGTCCCCTCACCAAAAAACTTATAACGCGAAGCGAAAAGCGAGAAGCCGACCGAGATCGGCCGATCGCGGAAATACGGTTCCTGATAGGTAAACTGCAGGCTCTGCTGACGGTTACCAACGCCCACCGCGAAAGAAAGGATCTCACCGCGGCCGGCGAGGTTATTGGTCGAATACTCCAGCCCGAACGAGGAACCGCCGAGGCCGCCCGCCGCACCGTTAAAAGAGATCTGCTGACGGCCCTTTTCACGAACTTTTACGTTCAGGTCTACGTCGCCCTGCTCTTCGTCAGTACGCGTTTCAACGTCCTGGTCTTTGTCGATCGGGTCGAAATACTGAGTTTGATTTACGCGAGCGACCGATATTTCCAGGTAATTCTGGTTATAGATATCGCCTTCGTTAAGAAGGAATTCGCGGCGCAGAACGCGGTCACGCGTGAACGTGTTTCCGGTAAATTCCAGACGGCGCAGCGTGAATTGTTTGCCCTCGTTGATCGTGATGTTGATATCGACGATACCTTCGGCGGGATTGCTAGGATTGTCCTTAAAGTCCGGCTCGAACTCGGCGTCATACTGTACGAATCCTTGAGATCCGTACAGCTTCTTCATGTCTTCGTAAACCGCATCCTGAATACGCTTACCGTTGACGACCTCGCCCGTCTTCAACCCCATGAACGCGAGTATCTGCTGTTCGGAGAAGATCGAGTTACCTTCGACTTTGAGAGCTCCCACACGAAATACGCGGCCTTCCGTGACCGGCACGACGATGCGAAGGGTATCGTCTTTCGATGAGATCAACGGAAGCGGAAGCGTTATCAAGGGAATAAAGTCGGTCCGCTTTACGCCAAGCCCGACCACTTCCGGCTCGCCAATGCGGGCCTGAAAGTAACCCTTCGACCACATGTACGAACGCACGTTACGTTGCAGATCAGCCTGAAGCTTTTCGAGATGCAAAATGTCCTGGCCCTTGAAACGCGAGATCAGGCCGTGCTCTTTTACGTAGAGCATGGCGGCTTTCAGTTCGCCGTCGCTGAACTTTTCGTTGCCGACAAAATCGATATCGACAATGCGTGAGCGATTTCCCTGTTCGACGTTAAAGGTCAAAGCGATCGAGGTGGCCGAGACCTCTTCCTCAGAAACGGTAACTACCGCGTTCGGATAACCGCGGGTCGAGAGCATTTCGCGAAGCAAGCGGGTCGCGTTGCGGGCCTTTACGGGATCGTAGACCGCCTCTTTCGAGATACCGATCCGCTTTTCGCGGAACTCTTTTAGAATGTCGGCTTCAGTAATGGTTTTGCTGCCGGTGAAAAGCAGGTCGCGGATGATCGGGAGTTCGCGGACCTCAAAGATCACATTCACGCCGCCGCGAACGCCTTCGGTCGTCAAAACGCGGGTCGCGGTTTTATCGAAGAAGTTGAGCGAGATAAGCTCCCGCAGGTCGCGTTCGAGTGCGGCGGGATCATAGGTATCACCCGGCCGTGTCTTGATGTAATACAGAAGGTCGTCGTCGCGAAGGCGGCGATTACCCTGAATGTCAACGGTTTCGACGATCTGTTGAACCGAAGTTTTGGCGGAAATTTCCGCGTTCTTCGTTTCCCCTGCAAGGACCGGAGTCGTTGATACTGCCAGACTCAGTAAAGCAAGTCCCAGCGCGCTCAAAATTCGCATAAAAACGCAATCCCTAAAAATATGTGCGTGATGAAAGCCGAGGAGAGCTTTCAATAACCGTCAAACTGCAAGAATAAAATTCAGAATAGCCCAAACATTGACGGCATTCAACGGCGGTATTAGTACTCAACCTAAGATTCTGCGCCCAGTTCTTTGGTTGCATTCCGGTAGCCGCGCCAAAGTTTCGAATTATACAGGGTGTGCAGGACAAAAAGAAAAGTCCCAAAGGCCTCGGACGGCGCCGAGTGTCGGGCTCGAAACGCAAATATTCAAAAACAAGAGCCGGAAATGATCCGGCCCGGGGTGAAGCTGCAATTGGGTCAAGATTCGGCTTTCTAGGAGCTGCTGACCGTTTCGGACACCTCAGTCGTCACAGGACGGAAGCCAAACTTACCGTCGGCCAGGCTGATCTCGATATTCGAGCCTTCTACGACATCGCCCTGGATCAGTGCTTCAGAAAGCTCGTCTTCAATAAACTTTTGAATAGCACGCTTTAGCGGCCGTGCTCCGTAGCTTCGGTCGGCGAGGGTTTTGTCGATTAGCCAGCGTCGGGCTTCTTCGGAAAGCCGGATGGTGAGATCGCGGCTTGCGACGACCGAATTGAGGCTGGCGATCTGCAGGTCGATGATCTGCGAAAGGTCGTCTTCGGTGAGTTCGTCAAAGATAACAATCTCGTCCAGGCGATTGACGAACTCTGGGGCGAACGTCTGCTTAACCGCAGACATGACCTGTTCTTCCATCTTTTCGCGAGAAACATCGGCACCGGTTTGGAAGCCGAGGCTGCCGCGTTTTTGGATAAAGCGAGCACCGATGTTCGAGGTCATTATGAATACCGCGTGCTTGCAATCGACCACCGTTCCCTGTGCATCGGTGATGATCCCGTCTTCAAAAACCTGGAGCAGCAGATTGTAAACATCCGGATGCGCCTTTTCGATCTCGTCGAACAAGACGACCGAGTACGGAGCCCGTCTAAGCTTTTCGGTCAACTGGCCGCCTTCTTCGTGCCCGACGTATCCCGGAGGCGAGCCGATAAACTTGGCGACGGCGTGCTTCTCCATAAACTCGCTCATATCAAAGCGGATGAGCGATCGTTCGGAACCAAACAGGAAGGACGCCAGAGTCTTGGCAACCTCGGTCTTGCCGACGCCCGTAGGCCCGAGAAAAAGGAAAGAGCCAACCGGCTTATTCGGATCTTTCAGGCCGGCACGCGAACGTCGTATAGCCCTCGCAAGAGCTGAGATAGCGGGCCGCTGCGAAACCACACGCCGGTGCAACTCGCCCTCGATCTCGAGCAGCTTCTTTGCTTCCTCTTTCTTGATCGACGCGACCGGGATCCCCGTCCAGCGGGCGATCACATCGTCAACGTCGTCTTTGGTAACTTGAACCGCGAAAACCGCGTCTTCGAGAGCTTTTATCTCGAACGAAGCGAGCTGGTCTTCATTTGCGGCGATGCGCTTCCAGTTCTCTACCGTCTCTTTCCACGACTTGTCGCCCGCATCTTCCTGCTGATGTCTCAACTTTGCGCGCGAACCGGCCTCGTCGAGCACGTCGATGGCCTTGTCGGGAAGAAAGCGGTCGGCAATGTATCGGCTCGATTGATAAACCGCTGACTCGATCGCCTCAGGCGAATATCGTATCTGGTGAAACGCTTCGTAACGCCCGACGACACCTTTCACGATCTGAAGAGCTTCCGTCTCGGACGGCGGATCGACCTTTACGCTTTGAAAACGGCGTTCCAGCGCCCGGTCTTTTTCGATCGAACGGCGATACTCGGCCGGTGTCGTTGCCCCGATGACCTGAATCTCGCCCCGCGAAAGTGCGGGCTTCAGGATGTTCGCGGCGTCGAGCGTACCCTCGGCGGAACCGGCGCCGATCAGGGTGTGTATCTCGTCGAGAAAAACGATGTTCGAAGGGTCGTCTTTAACTTCGATTAGGATCTTTTTAAGCCGCTCTTCGAACTGTCCGCGATACTTCGTACCCGCGACAACGGAAGAGAGGTCAAGGGCAAGTATCCTTTTATCTGCAAGATAAGTCGGCACGTCACGGTCGACGATTCGCTGGGCGAGACCCTCGATAATGGCCGTCTTACCTACGCCCGCCTCGCCGATCAGTACAGGATTATTCTTCGTGCGGCGGCAGAGGATCTCGATCAGGCGTTCGGTCTCGGCAGAGCGGCCGATCAGCGGATCGAACTTGCCGATGGACGCGTCAGAGGTCAGGTCGCGGGTAAATTCCTGAAGCGAAGACTGCTTTGCGTCGTCCTTTTCTTTATCAGAAGATCTTTCGGTTCGGCCGCCCAAAGGCAAGGGCGTAGAGCTTTTCGCGATCAGGTCTCGAACGTCAGAAGCTCGCAGGCCGAACTTGATAAGGATCTCTGACGCTACGGAACTTTCCTCTCGCAGCAGCCCGAGAAGCAGATGCTCGGGGCCGATGGTCCTGCTCTTCATCCCGCGGCTTTCCTCGTTGGCGTAGAAGAGGATCTTTTTGGTTTCGGATGAAAGGTGCAGCTCGGTCGTTTGCGGAATGCGGTCACGAACGGCGATGCGGTCTTCGATCTCTTTGCGGATCGAATCGGCACTCAGGTTATGCCTGAATGGAAAGAATCGACTCGTAATGGTTTTATCTTCACGGACCAGGCCCAGAAGGACATGCTCCGGAGCTATCACCGGAGATCCATATTGAAGCGCCTCATATCGAGCAAAGAAAATTACCCTTCGAGATCGTTCTGTGTAGCGTTCGAACATAAAAAAACGATTCGCACCCGTCTTAGCCGTATAAAGGAATTATAGCCAAGATCCGGCACCGGAATCCAAACTGCGGGTCGCTTATTCTAATGATCTACAGCTATATAGTTGCAAATAAAGGAGCAATCCAGAATTTCTTTAATTCGTCATCGACGAAGCGGAATCGACCTTTATCTTCTTCGGGGTTTCGACCTGAGGGATCTCTTTGACGAGCGGGCCTTTTTTACCGATTCCCTTGATCATTTCACCTGCCGGAGCGAGTTCGACACGAGATGACAAAACGCGTGAAACGCGTTTCGGAAGCAGCATAGGAGCGATGCTCGCGATCGAATCGGCCAGCGAGACGATGTCGCCGCCGCCCGACCAATGTTGGCGCACGACCGACGCATCGGTGCGATTGAGAAGGCGAAGCAGAGTCAAAGCGACGACATAAATATCGTCTACCTGGCCGATAAAGGGGAAAATGTCGGGTATAAAATCGAGCGGGGAAATTACATAGACTATGGCGGCGACGAACAAGGCCTTTTCAGCACCGGGCACGCGAGAGTCTTTCAGAAGCCTACCGAGAAGCTTGACCATATTGGGCAGGAACATCAAAAAATTGCCCATGCGGCCACGAGCTTCGCGACGCTTTATCTTAGTTTTCGGCTTTTCGATCGCTGCCATTTTATTCACCCGAACCTGCGTTTCCATAAGTCTAAAAACAACCTGGTGTTTGTGCAAGTTTATGCCATGCGCGTTGTATGCTAACTTCATCCACAACCCCTTGCTGACACGCGTGGGCCTTAAGCAAAATGATTCTCGATAACATTCGAAAACGTGCGGCCGCCGACATTCAACACATCGTGCTTCCCGAAGGTGAAGACGTCAGAACGCTGCTTGCGGCAGAAATGTGTTCGCGCGACCGAATTGCAAAAGTCACGATACTCGGAGACGAAGAGAAAATGCGTGAACTTGCAACCCGGTCGTCAGTGAATCTGAACGGAGTCGAGATCGTCGATCACAAGAAATCAAAAGATGTCGCGAGGTTTGCGACGCTATACTACGAACTCCGACGTGCCAAAGGAACGACGCTTGAGGAGGCCGAGCAGGCGATTCGGGATCCGCTCTATTTCGGCAACCTGATGGTTCGCGACGGTCGGGCCGATGGCTCGGTTGCCGGCGCTACGAACACCACGGCGCACACTGTGGCGGCGGCACTTCGATGTATCGGAGTTAAGCCGGGGTTTAAGACCGTTTCGAGTTTCTTCTTGATGGTCGTTCCCGATGTGAAGATCGGCGAGAAGGGAGCAATGATCTATGCGGACTGTGGCGTCGTTATCGATCCGGATGTGAGCCAGCTAGCCGAGATCGCGATCGCCTCGGCCGATTCCTGCCGGGCTTTACTTCAGGCTGAACCGCGAGTAGCGATGCTCTCTTTCTCGACGAAAGGCAGTGCGGAGCATAAGTCGGTAGACAAGGTGATCGAAGCTACCAAGACGGTCCGAGTTCGCATGCCCGAGCTTGCGATCGACGGTGAGCTGCAGGCCGATGCGGCGTTGATTCAGTCAGTAGCAAGTTCGAAAGCGCCCGGATCGCCAGTAGCCGGGCGGGCGAATGTCCTCATCTTTCCTGACCTCGACGCCGGGAATATCGCCTATAAACTCACCGAACGACTCACCGGCGGAACCGCTATCGGCCCGATATTACAAGGACTTGATCGGCCCTGTAATGACCTCTCGCGAGGCTGTAAGGCGGAAGACATCGTCGACGCTGTCGCGATTACCACCGTTCAATCGCAAGCGAGAAAGGCGGCAGCTGCCTAATACCACTGAAGCGATTCCTGGGCTTGATTTTTGTCGGTCACTGACGGTGCGGGTGCGACTATCTCGCGACCGGCTTTGCGTTTCTTTTTCTCTTCATACATAGCCTCGTCGGCTTCGGCAATGATGTCTTCGAAGGTACGGTCGCCTTCGAGTACCACGGAAGTAACGCCGATGCTGCATTCGATCTTATAGGGCTTGTCGCTTTTTGAGTTGTATTCCTCAAGATAGGCTTCGATCCGCTCCGACATCAGATGAACGTTTTCTCCCACGGCGCCTACTGTCAGGATCACGAACTCATCGCCTCCCCATCGCGCGACAAGGTCGCCGCTTCGCACCACCGATTTTACGATCGACGCCAAAGTTTGAATGGCGTCCGACCCAGCCTCGTGACCCAACGTATCGTTGATCTTTTTTAGGCCGTCCATATCCGCGAACATCAACGCCAATCCACGGGCGGTGCCGCTGTGTCGCTCAAGGCGAAGCTGCTGTTCGGCGTGCGTCAGGAATCCGCGACGGTTAAGCAGCCCGGTAAGTTCGTCAGTTAGCGAAAGGTTTTTCAGCTCCGATTGTGCTGCCATCAATTCCGTAACGTCCAGTGCATGGCCGATAACATAAGGGGCTTTTTCATCCTCGGTCACGAGAATACTGTGATAACGCCACATTAACTGTCGGCCGTTTTTCGCTACGATCGGCAGCAACCCGTTCGATAGTCCCTCGTGTTCGATCTGGCGCAGGAACGCCTGAATGCCGATCCGGTGCTCTTCCGGCAAAAACTCGGTAATGTTTTTCCCTATCAGATCGTCTTTGGAATATCCGGTCGCCGCAAGCACGGCGGGATTAACGTTGCTCAGAACGCCCTCGGCGTCGTGGATGCAGATCATGCCCTGGCTATAATCGAACACTTCGCGGAATCGAGCCTCCTTTTCCGCAAGGTCAGCCTCGATCTTTCGCCTGTGAAGGTCCATCTTGTCGATCGAGATGCTGTAATGAAACAGAACGACCGCCATTACCGCCATGGAAAACGCGACCGTCAATGCGAGACGAAAACTCGCGTCGTAAAGCCCGGCTTGAAAGCCGGCATGCAAGATCAGCCCGATGATCGGCGGAACGATAAGTACGACGGGAACGATCCGTCGCCCCATCGAGGCTCCGCTCCCCGTGCTCTGTAGAAGTCTCGCGAAACCCGACCTCTCGTCTCTAAGGCCAAGCCCCATCGTCAGAGTGAGAAAGATAAGTGCCGTATGCAGCGCCATTGAACTGTTCTGCGTCATGCCCAACAGCGTCTTCGCTCCGTAAAGGAGACCGAGCATGGCGACAAGCGTGATCACTCCTACGAGAGCCAGAAGCACACGAGTAGCTCTGCCAAAACGGTTAATGGCGATCAGCACGATAGCGAGGCCGAGTAGTGTGAAGTTGAGAGCCGAATGCAGGGACATGCGTGCCGACTGCTCATCGGCCGCGTGTACCAAAAACCTGTTCAGATGAAAGTCGACGCCGGCGATGTATTCGACCACCAGAAGCCCGCCAACGAGAAAAACAACAGTTCCGCAAAACGCCGCGTAAATTTGGCCTTTGCCTCTTTCGTAACGAGCCAGAAGATACAGCGCGACTCCCGAGAAAACAAAAGCGATCGCGGTAAGCGGTTTCATCGGCGGAAGGCTCGGTAAAAGAGACTTCAAGACGGTAATGTCCGCCGCCCATCCAAAGAGGACTATGACGGCTACCGAGACCGTCATTACGGCTCCGGCTAACGGGAAATTGTCTAAATTCGGTTTGAGAGGAAAAGAAGGAGTCATCGCCGCCCGTGAGAGTTGAGAGAAGGCTAGAGATCAGGTGAGTTGAACAATGTTCAACTGCGTTATCGTATCATAACGCATGGGCAATAGAAAAGAGGTAAGCGTTAGTTGTTTCCCGCCATGATTAAAGCCGATATCCGCAATGGGCCGCCGGAGCCGCCCTTGATCTTCATTGGAAACGCTAATATCTGAAATCCCTTGGCTGGAAGCTGGTTCATATCGGCGACGTTCTCGAAAGCGGGGATGTTATTCGTCATTAGCGCGACGTGGCTGGCGAAATTGGTCGATTGGCCAAAGTCGATGCTGGCAGTGTCGATGCCAATGGCTTTGAACTTGCGATTCTCGACCAGCCACTTGGCGGCGTCTGGATGCAGACCCGGGAAATGCAGATCTTTCACGGCCTCCGGCCCTTTCCGGTCAGTTCCGAGATAGCTTTTCTTGTCCGGCCAGCGCGTCGCGAATCCCGTTTGAAGCAGGATAATGCTCCACTCGGGAATCTTGCCGTTTGCCGATTCCCAAGATTGGATATCTTCAGTCGTCACCTGATAGTCGGCATTCGTAGCCGCCTTTGCCGAGACATCGATCTTCACGCCCGGGCCGACAAGCTGACTGATGTCGATCTGATCTACGGTCTTTTTTCCCTCAGCGAAGTGTATAGGCGCGTCGAGATGAGTTCCGCCGTGTTCGGCTCCCGAAAAGTTGTACGCGGAATAGTAGTAGCCGCCTTCGGTCTTGCCCTCAGAAACCGTCGTCCGCTTGAATGGCTCGGCGGTGACCCAATAGATCGTGTCGTCGCCAAGATCGTGCGAAAGGTCAATCCACGTTCCGGCTAGCGGATCTTTTGCGGGTTGCATACAGCCGAAGGAAAACACGGCGACAAGGAGCGCGATCGATACTTTTTTCATAGTGTTCACGTGCTCGCTATTTCACTACTTTCAGCTTCCTTAGATCGAACTTCCCGCCGGCGTTCAGAAAGCTCAACGAGAACGGCTGAGTTCCTTTCTTTGAGTAGACAAACATTACCTGAGTCGAGCCCACAACGGTCAGCCGTCGATTGTCTTCGATCATTACCGACGTATCCTCGTCGATGCCAATTCCCGTCATTCTCGAGTGTGCGATGATCAGCCCAAAGAGCCTATTGTGACGCTGACGAACGAGGAAATGCTGATCGAAGATGACGTTGGGCAATAGCCCGAGGCCTTTTCGGACACCGACTTTGCTGCCGTCGAGGATCTTGAGGTCGGCCTCGCCCGTCATCATCGGGTCGGACATCACCGCGGCTCCGGCGCTGGTTCCGCCGACGGGCGTGCCGGAATTGTATTTCGACCTGATCATCTGGAGAAGTGTTTCGTCGGATAAAACATCCATGATGCGGTTCTGGTCTCCGCCGGAGAAGAACACCCCGGATGAGCTGTTTAACTGCTCGATGAACTTTGCACGCTTTTCGGCGCCCAGCGGAGCGACAGGTGCGTGTTCGACAAAGCCGGCGTTGGCCGACTGAAAGCCCTTTTCGAGCGACGCGTAGCTTTCGTCTGGAACGCCGCTAGCCCACGTGACAACAAGGATTCGCGACTTGGACCCGCCGCTCCATTCGACGAATTTTTTCATCGCTTCGGGCGGACGTTCGCCGCCGCCGATGACGAGAAGCCGCTGCTGAGCAACGGCCGGAATTGTAAACAAAACAAGAACGAGAAGAAGTCTTTTCATAAATCGCTAGTACAGCGAAGGTTCGCCGCTGGGTCGCGTTTTCCATCGCTTGTGGATCCAGAGCCATTGATCGGGATACTGGCGAATGATCTGCTCGATCTCGGCTGTGTAAGCGGCCGTCGTCGCGATAACGTCCGCTTCTCGATCGCCGGTGTTTGCCGGTTCGATCGCACTGCCGTGCACGATCTTGTATCTTTTGGCTTCCCGATCGTAAACGCAGAAAATGGGGAACAGCATCGCCCCCGTTCTGATCGCGAGCGTCGCAGGGCCGGCAGTCGTACACGCTGGAACGTCAAAAAAAGGAACAAATACTCCTTCTTTTGGGTGGGCGTTCACATCAGCCAATACCCCGACGATCTCGCCGTCTCTGAGAAGTTTGATCGCCGTTCGAGCTGAGTTGGTTTTGTTTAGCGGCGTGTTTCCGAATCGCGTCCGCATCGCGACTGTCAGATCTTCGATCAATGGATTGTCGATGGGTCGGGCGAGATATGACATGGGCTGATGCCATACTGCAAAGGTTTGTACGAGAAGCTCCCAGTTACCGAGATGGCCGGTCGTGATAAGCACGCCGCGTTTCTCACGCTTTATTTTGTCGTAAAGATCCTGGGTGTATTCGTCGAAAGTAAAATCGACCATGGCTGCCATCTTTTCTTTCGAACACTTCGGGAACTGGCTCACCTCGCCGAGAACTCGGCCAAGACTCTCAAACGTTCCGCGCAGGGTGCCCTGCCTTTCGTCCGCAGTCATGTTCGGATAGGCGATCGTCAAGCTTTTCACGCCCGCTTTTCGTAGGCCGCCCAGCAACCGGTAGCAAAGCTGTGCCACGCCGATCGACAACGCGAGGGCGACACGACGCGGCAATACTCCGAGAAAGCCGAGTAATAGGCTTGCAACGGAATATTCGGCCCAGATTTGGATTTTAGATTTCTTTGCCAAGGCTCACATGAACTATACCAGCACGAAAACACCCGCGAAATCGCAAGCTAAAGCCAGAACTCTAAACTTCAGCTGCCGCATACCGCAATCTCAACTGTTACACAACTCTTACAAACTGTGACAGCTATCTTTGATAGCCTTAAAAGTGACAGTACGAGCTCTCCACATCAAAATCCGGGGAAATTCCATCAAAATGACAAACACAGCCATCTCGGTAGACAAACACGCGAGCCTAAACTGGAACACGATCGTCGCGGTTGCTCTTTTTCACGTGTTCGCGATAGCGGCATTTTTCTTTTTTAGCTGGTCCAACCTGTTAGCCGCAGGGATTCTCTGGTGGCTGGCCGGCAGTCTTGGGATCGGGCTCGGTTATCACCGCCTTTTGACGCATCGCGGATTTAAAGTCCCGAAATGGGTCGAATACACGCTGAGTGTATTTGGCACCTTGGCGTTGCAGTCAGGACCGTTAAGCTGGGTGACGACGCATCGAATTCATCACGCGTTCACCGAGACCGAAAAAGATCCGCACAGCCCGAGGAGCGGAACCTATTGGGCACACATCGGCTGGATCTTTCGCGGAACTTCGCAGAACCAATCATGGGCGACGATGCAGCGTTACTGCCCGGATTTCGCCAACGATCCGGTCCATCAGTTTCTGAACAAATATTACTACCTTCCGGTGATCGCTGCGTCCGCCGTCCTTTTCGCTATCGGTGGGTTTGGCATGGTGCTGTGGGGAATCGCTCTTCGCACGGTGATCGGTTGGCACTTTACATGGCTGGTAAACTCGGCTACGCATCTTTGGGGCACGCGCCGGTTCGAAACGCGAGACGACTCTAGAAATAATGGGCTGATCGCCGCGATAACTTGGGGCGAGGGCTGGCACAACAACCACCACGCCTATCCGCGATCGGCGAGACACGGGCTCGCGTGGTATGAGATCGACATCAACTGGATCGAGATCGTGGTGTTGAAAAAATTGGGGCTCGCGACGGACGTTTATGCTTATAGCGAGAAGAAGACGGTCAAAGAAAGGACAGAGCTGACGAGTTTGGAACCGCTTCACGAAACGCTTTAGGAATTACTTGCCGTAAAGAGGCGCAGAAGACGCGTTAAGGAACCTTTCCTTTCTCGCCTCCTGCGCCTTTTTGCGGCTATTTCCGTGATTTCGCTTTGCGTTTTTTGGCTTAACTTCTTACTTTTGCAGGATGCGGCGGCGCAAGACAGCAATTTTTTTTCTTGTATTCGGCATCTGCCTTAGCGCGCTCGCCGTCGCGCTGAATGTAGGCTGGATATTGCTTAACCTCACCGAGGTCGTGCTGCTGGTTTTGGGCATCATCTTTTTCGCCCTGATAATCACCGGGCTGGTTCTAAACACCATATTTTTGGTGCGTGAGATCAGAAAGAACGAACAGCACGATGCCTTTTTGAATGCCGTTACACACGAGTTAAAAACGCCGATTGCGTCCATACGCCTGTATCTCGAAACCTTGAAGGCCCGCGACGTCGAGCCGGAAAAGCAGCGAGAGTTTTACGACGTAATGCTTGCCGATAGTAACCGGCTGCTGACGACAGTAGAGCAGGTCTTGGCGGCGAGCAAATCGGGCGAAACGCGAAAACGCTACGAGGTGGAAGAGCTTGATATCGTAAGCTTGCTCGACGATTGCGCCGAGATGGTTCGCACTAGATACAACCTGGAACGCGGCTCGATCAAGATCGCCGACGCGCAAGCGGGCCTCAAGGTTTCGGGCGATGCCGACGAGCTTCAGACGGCTTTCGTCAACCTGCTCGACAATGCCGTGAAGTATTCGCCGGATCAGGTTAAGATCTCGGTTCGCGTGAAGGCCTCGTCGATAAGAAACCGCATTGACATCTTTATTCGTGATAGCGGAGTCGGCATGGAAGCGACCGAGCTTAAGCGGATCTTTCGAAGGTTCTACCGCGTTCCACACGGCGACGGCAAAAAGGTGAAAGGAACCGGCCTTGGACTTTTCATCGTCAAGTCGATCATCAAAAAGCACGGTGGCTCGATCAGCGCAGACAGTAAGGGTAAGGGACGCGGGTCTACTTTTGTAGTTCAACTCCCGAAAGCGTAGATGAAGATACTTATCGTCGAAGACGAAAGACATATTGCTGACGGCCTGAAGTTTAATCTTGAAGCAGAAGGTTTTGACGTCACCGTGGCCGAGACCGGTGAGGATGGACTGGCAGCTGTCGAGGGCCACGCAGCTGTTGTTCTGGACGTGATGCTGCCGGGCATGAGCGGGTTCGATGTCGCCCGAACTCTTCGCGAGGCTGAAAATTTTACGCCGATCTTGATGCTCACAGCTCTAGGCCAAGCCGAGGACGTGATCCAAGGATTTGAGGCGGGCGCGGATGACTATCTGCCCAAGCCTTTTCAACTCGATGTTTTTCTCGCTCGGCTTAAGGCCCTACTGCGAAGGAGTAAATGGCAGAAACGGGATGCTCCATCCGAAGATTCCATCGTAGTGAACGGGAGAACGGTCGACCTTACTAATCTCGAACTTAGAACGCCGACGGGCACGATCCATCTCACGCTGATGGAAAGCAATCTGCTTAAATACCTTATCGACAACGAAGGACGAGCGGTCTCGCGCAAGGAGATACTTGAGAAGGTGTGGGAACTGCAGGAAGACACGGACACGCGTGCGATCGACAACTTTATTGTGCGACTTCGGCGACATCTTGAAGACGAGCCTAACAATCCGCAAATATTGAGAACAGTGCGAGGCGTCGGATACCGATTTGTTCGTGCTGACTGATCATCTATAGTCGTGGCGGGCAAAGACGTTTGTGGTAAACTGCCGATGCTAAGTTAGTTGCGAAGATTATGGCTACTACGACGGTCACGAGAAAGCAACTGGATTCTATTGCTAAGGCGATTGTCGGCGTTTCCCATCCTCTTAAAATCATACTTTTTGGCTCCCGAGCCAGGGGGAATGCTAATGAGCATTCCGACATCGACTTGCTCGTTGTTGGAGAACGTCCCAGTACTCCCTGGAGTAGAAATCGCCTGATCGGAGATATGCGCCGCAGTCTCCCTGACGTGAAAGTGCCTGTAGATATTTTGTTTTTTACGCCGGAGGAGATGAACCGCTGGAAGGAGACGACAAATCACGTTGTCCGTGAAGCGCTGGACGAGGGGGATGTGTTGTATGAACGACATTGAGCATGCCCGCGAACTCCTCGAAATGGTCGTTCGGATCTGAATGCGTTGAAAGGGATGACCGACCCCGACAACGCATTTTTTAGTGATGAGATATTCGGTTTTCATGCACAGCAAGCGGTCGAGAAATCAATGAAGGCTAGACTTGCCAGCCTCGGGGTTCAGTATCCCAAACGCCACGATTTGATGGTGTTCATCAATCTTCTCTCCGATGCGGGCGAGAACGTTGCAGGGCTTTACGAACTCGTGGATTTGAATCCTTTTGGAGTTCAGTATCGTTATGAATCACTACCCAACGATGAAGAGGTTATTTATCGAATGAACCTACTAGATAAAGTGGAAGCTCTTTTCATCAGAATTGAAAAACTTCTGTAGTAGTTTTTCTGCCATCCTTTACATACCCTTTTTTTAAGAATGATTCCGAAGGAAAGACGTTCGGGCGATCACCTTTATCTCGCGACGCCAATCTTCGTGCAGCTCAAAACGCCACAGCTCGATTTCGGGCGAAAGCATTTGGGCAAAGTATTCGAATTTGTGATGAAAGCTCAGAGCAGGTGCGACGACGTAAACGAGTGTCGATTCGTCTTTGATCTCAAGCTCGCCAAATAATCTCGCTTTCGCAAGAACTCCGCGACGCCGCTGCAGCTCGATCTTTCTCCAATAGTCCGCGGCTTGAAATACAGCTTCGCGATCTGGCGAAGTTTTTAGCTCGATCAATACCAGACGGCCATCGCGGCGAAGCGCCAACAGATCGATCTTGTCCGTCGATGAACGAAACTGATTGTAGATCGGCGAAAGTATGAGATTCCCATCTAGCTTTCTGATATCACGCTTTAAGATCGATTCAAGCCACAGTTCGGGCGACGAGCGGTAGTATTGGTGTCGCGGATTCGGAGAGTCGAACCTGCGGAAACGGTCGAGTTCGGTGATGAGGCCGTCGAGATCTGCCACGTTTTCTGGGAGCAGCGGCCGACGCTGTTTGCCGACCCCGAACCAAGAACTTTCCCGGCCCATCATTGTTCTCACTCGAGCAAACGGAAGTCCGCGAAACCGGGCCGTTTCGCCCTGCTTCGATCGTAGCGTATCGATCGCGTCAGGCATGATCTCGACTATCTCGGAGAGTGTTTTTGATACGCGGACTTCGGACGGGATGGACAGCTTCCGCGGCTTTTCCCGCCAGACGGCGGACATCGTCCATTCATCGAGCGGCTTTAATTTATCTTCGACCTTTTCGACGATCGTCACGCGAGACTTTGCATTCCGATTCAGCAGGGTGTGAAGACGCCGCACCGCCCGAGCCTGTTTGCGCTCAGCGACTATCCAAACGGTTTCAACAGGCTTTTTGCGCCGAGCGTTTAGGCGCTCGAGCCAAACGAACGCGGACGCGAGCAGGTTCTCGGCGGTGAGAGCGTTCGTCACATCCGCGAGAATAGCGGTGTGCTGTTTGTTCGGCGACTCAACGAGGATGTTCGCCATCCTGCCGTTAGTTTCGTTGAGGGCTACGCGGACGATCTTAAATGCTGCAAAGTTTGACTCGACAAGCTTCGCTACCTCATTGGCACGGAGCAGACGCGCAAGTTCCACTTCCTGTGCGAGTTCGGATGCTGAGGTTCGCGGGACGAGACGAACTGTCTGCCTTTCGGTGCCAAGTTTGCGGGAAAGACCCAGTAAGACAACTTCATCTTCGCGACTTACCTCGTGAACTCGCCAAGTGCAAAAGCCTTTATCCCCGTGCAATCCGATCAGCGTTTTCGAGCGAGATTCGTCGATCTCGATCTCGTCGGATCGCAGCGGGAAAGCCCGGCCCTCGGAATAGACTGCAAGCCATTCGAAATGCGTCGCGAGAAGGTCAGTGAGAGATTCGGCGATTTCTACCATTGGTGGTGCTTATCGAAGTGTTTCAGCATCGCCGCGGCCCAATCGCGATAGCCTTGCTCGGAAGGATGAATACCGTCTGCCCAGAATCCGTTGAAGTCGATATCCACCGGCTGTGGATAGTAGTAAACGCGATCCATCCCGCTCGTAAACTCAACGATGTTCGCGTTGTGCATCTGCGAGAGATTCCAGAGAATCCCCTTGATCGGCTGCGGAAGGATCGGCGAATAGCCGATCATCGGACAATTCGAGATGAAAATGGCCGCGTCGGGATTTGCTTTGCGGACGATTCCGATAAGCTCCAGCATATCGCGCCGCCATTTCTTCGGGCTGCTGAGTTTCATTACGTCGTTGCCGCCGATGCCGAGCAAAACGTAATCGTACTTCTCATCGCGAACGAGCGGCCAGAGTTCGTCGATCGTCCGGCGGGCGGTTACGCCATTCTTTCCAATGACGGTCCACTTTACCGGCCTTCCTGTTCGCTCGGCCAGGCCCTTTGCGAACTGTCCACCGAGTGCAAGGTCGTGGGTACGCGCGCCGAGGCCGGCAACCGTCGATTCGCCAAGGACGAGTAGTTTCAACTCACCGTCGCCGCTGCCAGCCACGCCAGCCGGACCCTTCGCCTCGGGCAAAAGGCCAACCTTCCAACGTGTTATCAGGCCTTGCACATACAGAAAAGGAGCGATCGGCATGATCGCGGCCCCACCAAGGATGAATTTCGCCTGCCATTTGTTCAAGCTCATGTTCGGATAATTTCGTTATGATAAACTTCCATTTCTTTCGATGTTTTTGTCAAATCCACACGCCGCAACAGCCGCGCTCTCACTCGTTATTTTCGCGGTAGCGGGTTGTTCCTGGTTTCAAACGAGCGACCCCGTAACACTATCCCCAACTGCGATCGCTCCGCCCGACACCGGCCTTCCGTTCGACGCGTTCGAGCCGGAGACTTATCAGGCGGATTTCATCACCATCGCCGCAGACGCGGAATCGAAGTCGCACTTTGCTCGAAAGCCGGGCCGGTGGCGTATCGACACTTTTGCGGGTGACAAGCTCGTGAAATCGATACTGCGGACCGATAAGCTGCTCTATATCGATCACGGCACGAAGCAATATTCCGAACCGCCCATCGCCGGACCCGACCCGCAGCCGACCATTCTCGCAGATCTCACTACTTCTTTGCTAAGTGAAAAACAGCCGGCTAAATTCGAAAAGATCGGAACCGACGGAACACTTGAGCGGTATAGCGTAACGGTGGAAGGTTCATCGCCTTCAACGATCGTGTTTGACACGTCGACAAAAATGATCGTTCGACACGAATTCGAAGGCGGTTTTGCTTTCGAGATGCGGAACTTTAATCTTGAGGTTGACGACGCGACATTTGCCTTACCGGCCGGATATCGAAAGGTCGCGTGGAATGTGTTCAAGCAGCAATGACGATGGAATTTAGTGAAGAGCGAAGGCAGTTAGCGGCTGACAAACTCAACGATCTGCCGTTCGCTAAGCTGATCGGAATGCGGCTGACCGACATTCGCCCAAATGAAGCCGTTATCGAGATCGATATGCGAGACGATTTGCGGCAGCCGAGCGGCGTCTTGCACGGCGGAGTTACGGCAACGCTTATCGACACGGCAATGGCGTTCGCTGTCCGAACTTATCTCACCGACACGGAGCCGACTGCAACGATCGATCTGACCGTCCATTATCTTCGCCCGCACGTCGAAGGCCGCGTGATATGCAGGGCCCGCGTGGTGCGGCCCGGCAAGCGGATCTTCACTGTTTCTGCCGAAGTTCATAATGAGCAAGGCAAGCTGATCGCGACCGGACTATCGACCTATACCCGACTCGAAAGTTGAAAGAGATACTAAAACAATTCGCAAGATATTTCGGGCCGTATCGTTGGTCGATCGCTCTCGGCGTGTCATGCATTTTGGTCTCGATGTGCTTCGGGTTGCTGGTGCCATATCTGGTCGGAACGGCGGTTGACGATCTTGCCGCCGGAATTACGTGGCAGAAGATCATTTTCTATCCGCTTGTGATACTTGCCGCGAACTTCTGCAGCGGTATCTTTCTTTTCTTACAGCGTCGATTGCTGATCAACGCGTCACGTCACATCGAGTACGACATGCGCGAGCAGTTTTACGCCTCTCTTGTTCATCAGCCGCTTGAGTTTTTTCACAACAACCGGATCGGCGATCTAATGGCGCGTGCGACCAACGATCTCGCAGCCGTCAGGCAGATCGTCGGACCGATGATCTTGTACAGTTTTCAGGCGATATTCGCGTTGCTGATCGTGCTGCCGATCTTGCTCAACATATCGGTCAAGCTCACGCTGCTGATGCTGATCCCGCTGCCGCTGGTGTCGCTGACGGTCAAGTTTCTGGGTGAACAGATCCATAAGCGGTTCGAGAAGATCCAGGAATTTTTCTCGGATATCACGGCCCGTGCTCAGGAGAATCTTTCGGGTGTTCGCGTCGTTCGTGCATATGCACAGGAAGATGCCGAGATCGAGCAGTTTCAGGTTTTGAATCGCGAATACGCGGCGAAGAATCTGCAGCTTGTGAAATTTGCCGCGGCGATGCGGCCGATGCTTTTCTTCTTTATCGGGCTTGGATTCGTCGTGATCGTCGCGGTCGGCGTTCCGATGGCGGTTCGCGGTGAGATCACAGCGGGCAATTTCACGTCGTTCATTCTCTACCTGCAGCGGATGATCTGGTATCTGATCGCTCTGGGCTACGTCGTCAATCTTTGGCAGCGGGGCACGGCGAGCTTGAAGCGATTCAACGCCATACTCGAGACCGAACCGACGATCGATGACTCGCCCGAGGCAATTAAACAACCGCCGATCACGGGCGAGATCGAGTTCAAAGATCTTACTTTCGCCTACAACGGCAAGCCCGTCTTGCACGATATCGATCTTAAGATCGAGCGAGGGCAAACAGTTGCATTTGTCGGTAAGACCGGCAGTGGAAAATCTACGCTTGTGAGTCTTGTACCGAGGTTGCTTGAAGCTCCGGACGGAAACGTACTAGTAGACGGCAAGCCCGTTCGCGATTTTAAAGTCCAACAGCTTCGAAGCGCGATCGGCTTCGTTCCGCAGGAGACTTTTCTCTTCAGCGACAATCTTTCTGCAAACATTGCGTTCGGCGTAGAGGCAGAACCGCTCGCGTTAGCGGGTGGTAACGACTCGGCCCGTAGTCAACGCGAACTCACGTCAGTCGCGTTGCCACCCGCTTACGCAGGCGGTTCCACCATCTCCGTTCAGAAGGCCGCAGAGATCGCAGGGCTAGCCGATGATATTGAAGACTTTCCGAACAAGTATGAACAGCTTGTCGGAGAACGCGGAATTACCCTTTCCGGCGGGCAGAAACAGCGGACGGCTATCGCCCGGGCAGTAATGCGCGACCCAAAGATACTTATTCTGGACGACTCGCTCAGCGCCGTCGATACATATACCGAGGAGCGCATCCTCAAGAATCTTCGCGGCGTCAGAAAAGATCGAACGACGCTTATCGTCTCGCACCGGATCTCGACGATTCGCGACGCTGATCTTATCTGCGTGATGGCGGACGGGCGAATAATCGAACGCGGAACTCACGAAGAACTACTTCTGCTGGACGGCGAATACGCGGACCTTTACGAACGCCAGAAACTTGAGGATGAGCTGGAAGCGACCGATTAAATGATAGATAAATCTACGCCGAACCTGGTTGAGCAATACAAAACGCTTGTGATCATTTGGGCGGCGATCCTGATGTCGCAGTTCATGTTTCTGCTCGTGCTGTTCTTTACAAAAAAGGAACTTTTCGAGTTCCGTCTCGATCAGCCATTCACAGGCCAAAGCGGTGCGATGATAATGGGGTTTGCCGCTGTAGCAATAACTTGCGTCGCGTTCTCATTCGCGTTCAAACGGCGTTTTTTCGAACGCTCGGTCGAGCAGCAGGAACCGCAACTCGTGCAAACCGGAACGATCATAGCCCTCGCCCTTTGCGAGGCGTCGTCGCTGATCGGGATGTGTCTCGCCTTTGCGTTCGACTATCAATATTTCTTCATCTGGTTCATCCTCGGCATCGCCGGAATGTTGTTTCATTTCCCCCGGCGGGACGATCTGCTGGCCGCAGGGTACAAACAGCAAGGTCAGTAAAATCTCACAGATCGTTTGTCCACGCGATGTATTTTTTCGAATCGAACTTTTTGCCCGTGCTGCCGCTGGTCATATAGCGGATGGTGCCGAAAACGTCGCGCTCCATCCACGGCCGGTCGTGCTTGCCGAAGCACCAAAGGATCCCTGCGTACGAGTTCGGATTGCGGCCGTCGAGGCAGTACTTATTGTTAAGATGCACGAGCGTTTCGAACGCTTCTTCATAGCTCCGCGACCAACCGATCACGTTCTTGCCCCACAGCATTCGCACGTAGTTGTGCATTTCGCCCGTCTCGACCATCTCGCGTTGGCAGGCATTCCAAAGCTCGTCGTGGGTATCGCCGGCTTCGAGTTGTTCGGGCGTGTAGACGAACTGACGTTTGTCGCTCGCGTGTTCCCGCATCGTCTTGTGGACCCACGCCGGCAGAGCTTCGAGCGAATCGTATTTAGGATTGTGCCGCGTCATGTTATACGAAAGTTCGCGGCGGACGATCAGTTCTTCGAGATATGCGTCCTTCGATTCCTGCGGAGCGTCGGCGTCCTGAATCTTCGACGCGACCTCAAGCGGTGAGAGAAAACCAAAATGCAAATATGATGACAGTCGCGAAGATCCGTCGCGGTCCGGCTTGCTGCGGGCTTTGTCGTAATCGGGCAAGATCTCTTCGACAAATTTCTTCAGTCGCTTTCTGCCACTCGCCGTACCGCCGTGATAGACGTTTGAAGCTTTTACCGAATGATCGATATCGCACTCAGCTACCAGCGAGGCGATGGTTTTGTCGGTTACAGTCGTCTCGGGACAATCGACTTCGAGCTTAAGAGAGTCAATTTCGACCGACTCCTCAACGAACGGCTTCAGATAGTTCGGCAGAAGCTTCTTGATCTTAGGCCTGATCGTGTAAGCGGCGTATTCTTCCTTGTCGAATTTCGACATCGGGACGATCCCGTTCGAATCGACGGCGTGAACGGGAATGTCGGCACGCTCGGAGATCCGTCGGTTGTGGCCGGGAATAATGAAGCATGGAAAATCGTCCGTGACGATCAAGGCAGCATCTTTCGCAAGCCTAGCGACCGTATTTTTCGGCGAGCCTTTGTCTCTTTGCAGATAGAAAATGTAACGAATGCCGAGCTTTTCAAATTCTTTTCGCTTCTCCTCAACGCCTTCGAGAATGAACGTATGCAGCCGGTCGCTCGCCCACGGGTAGTAATATTTCAACCCCTCGTAAACTACGAGCGGCAGCTTCAGTTCGTTCGCCTTGCGTATGGCCCAGATCAACGCATGGTTGTGCGATGCCCGCTTGAACATCTGCATCCAATAGAGAACGTATCTGCCCTTAGTGTTCGTTTCTTTGTCGTTAAGCTGAACGACTCTTTCGTTGATCCGCATTGCTTTGTATTATAGGTTTAATTTCACCACAGCGTTCACAGAGAACACCGAGTTTATGAAGATAGATTTTTGGCCGTCCTACCTCGTGTTCACGAGACGTTTCGTTGCAACTGAATTTTTAGCGTCTTTCCTCTGTGCTCTCTGTGTTCTTTGTGGTAGCACTCCCGCTCAAGACTTCAAACAAGTCCACCACGGCGTAGAGCACGCACAGGCCACAAAAGAGATCTCGGGCCTCAACGTGAAGATCAATCTTCTTCGGCTCGATCTCAAGAAGGTTCGCCTGGACGTCTACCACGCCTTCGACAAAGCCATCGGCCTAGAAACCACATCATCCATCGCCATCCGCAAAGGCGCCATTGCCGCGATAAACGCAGGGTTTTTTCGCCTAGATAAGAGCGAATGGGCGGGTGACGCGGCAGGTATTTTAATGATCGACGGGAAATTCTGGAGCGAGGCGACGAACAACCGCATAGCGTTGATTATCGTCAACGACGAAAAGGCGACCAAGTCTATCTTCATGCAGCACATGGATGCCGGGCCGCACATCCAGTTCGACAAAACGGAAAGCTCAAGGCCGGTTGGTATCAACAGGGAACGCAAGGCCGGTGATATAGTTCTTTTCTCGCATCACTTTGGCGCGACAACACGGACAGATCCGTCGGGAATTGAGGTCTTACTGAAAAACTGCAAAGACGAAGTTTGTCGAGATTTCGAATTAAGAGAAGGGGGAAATTCACCTATTCCTAATGACGGTTATGTGATCTCTCTAGGAACCGAGTTTATCGGCCTGAATCCTGGACTCGTCTCGAAACTTCGGAACGGATCTAAGGAGAAGATGGAGTTTCGCGTTACGAATTCGATGAAGCGAGACCTTCTCACTAAGTTGTTGAGCCTTAACGCTGACATCACGAACGGCGTCTCTCAACTCATCAAAAACGGCAAGATCGACATTACTTGGGAGCAGGAGAAAGCGAGCAAGTCGTTCGTCGAAACACGCCATCCGCGGACGGCAGTCGCGAAACTCAAAGACGGCAAGTTCCTGATGATCACCGTCGATGGCCGCAGTGAATCGAGCGGCGGGATATCATTGCAGGATCTTGCCGAATACCTTCTCTCGCTCGGCGCGGTGGACGCGATGAACCTCGACGGCGGCGGTTCGACGACGATGTTCCTCGACGGCAAGGTCGTCAACACTCCATCTGACAAAGAAGGCGAACGCAAGATCGGCGATGCGATCGTCGTCACCTTGCGCAATAATCGTAAGTAGAAGTCGCGTTGTTCCGGCTTTCGTGTCGCGATCTATGAGTATCCCATTTTGTAAGTTTCACGGCTTCGGCAATGACTATATCGTAATTGAACGCGATCGGATTCCCACCGAGCTCGACCAGGTTGATCTCGCCCTTGGTATTTGCCAGCGGCACACAGGCGTCGGGTCTGACGGCATTGCGATCGTCGAAAGGATCGATGGGAGCGACGCAGATTTCTTTTGCGAGATCGTCAATCCGGACGGCAGCGTCGCTGGATTTTCCGGAAATGGGACTCGGTGCGCGGTCTCCTACATTTACTACAAAGATCTATGGCAGGAACCGAAGCTTCGGTTAAAGACGCGAAGCGGCGTGAAGCGTTTTCGATTAATCGAGGAAAGATCGCCCGGGCACTATTGGTTTGAGGCCGAGATCGGCAAGCCGAGATTTTCGAGCGTTGACGTTCCCGTGGCTTCGGAGGAGCTGCTCGAGACCGTTGTCGATTTTCCGGTGCAGGTCAACGGCCGGCAGTTTCTGGTTTCCGGCGTGAATGTCGGCAATCCGGTCGCATGTGTTTTGGTAGAAGAATTTGACCCAATGTGGCGGGTTTACGGCCGAGCGCTTGAGCAGCATCCGGTTTTTCCGCAGCGTGCAAACATAGTATTCGTTAAGGTGATCGACCGCGAGAACATCGAGCTTAAGATCTGGGAACGCGGAGCAGGCGAAACTTCCTCGTCAGGAACTTGCGTCAGCGGAGCAGCATCGCTCTCCGCCCTTACGGGAAGAACTGGCCGCAAGGTGTCGGTTCACACAGAAGGCGGCACGAGTGAGTTCGTCTGGCGCGAAGATGACGAGATGCTCTTGACCGGCCGTGCCGACCTCGCTTTCTGCGGCGAGTGGTCTTATTAGAGCAAGTCGCTCATGACGACAAGGTTAATGTTTGGGAGCCGGCGGAGACCATCGTCGTTTGTGATGAGATAGTCGCATTTCAAAGCGATTGCGGTTGCGGCATGGATCGCATCGGGCGTTTTCAAGCTTAGCTGAGCACGCAGGGTCGCTGCTTCGCGCAAAATCTCGGCAGTAATAGGTGAGAGAATAACCTCGGTTTTGGTTAATAGTGTCCCGTATGATTCGATCAGCACCTCGTTATTTTGCCGAATCGGTACTACCAGGGTCTCCAAAAGCGTCAGTTCACTAGAGAGCGCTGTAGCTTCCCCCTTTTTGACAGAAAGCCAGAACGAGTTGAGTGGCACCCAGAAATCGACGTGCTTCTCTATCGTGTAGATGATTGGAGCGGTGTCGAGGTAAACAACGGATGAGAGCGGAAAAGTTAATTGTCCCAGGATTCACGCTCCGTCTGCAGGTATTCGTCTACATCCTTGGAATCTTTGAAAACTCGCTCGCCGGAGAGGCTCTGGAGAAAATCATATGCGGAAAGACGTGGCATATCCTTCTCCTCATGCTCGATGATTATTCGAGCAAGGCGGAGTCGCTCATTCCGGGACAACGGCAAAATGGACTGATTGTAAATAGCCTCGACACTTTGCATAGCATCTGCATCTTAACAGGAAAGCAGACGTTTCGTGAATACTTTAAATGAACGCGGAAAGCCTGTGGACGACCGGTCATTTTACCTCAAATGCTTCCGTAAATAAGAAATTATCTTGTAGCCGTCGATGTAGACCCAGGGTTTTTCGCCGAGGGTGTAGTGGCCGCAGGGGAGCGATACTTCGCTGTGTTTTACGTTGTGGCGGCGGAGGGCTTCCATGGTCTCGAGAGATAGATCGATCGGGAAGCTTAGGTCGTATTTGGTGTAGATGTATCGCTGCGGGCGTTCGGGCAGCGAGGCGAGCTTTTCCATGTACGCCATCGGCGAGACCGGCAGCCAATACTGTCGAAGCTCGTCGAGCGTCAGATTGTCGCCAAAGCTTTCGCGTACGTGATAGGTTGAAAGGCCGTGCCAGACGACGTCCGCCATGTATCCCGAGACGTGATTGAACACCGCCGCGTCGATCCGCAGATCGTGAACGAATGCCATGAACGATACGCACGATCCGATGCTCGTCCCGACGATTCCAACCTTTTCGTAACCCTGCTCTTTCAGCCACGTCACCGCCGCACGCGTATCCAGGATCGCCTGGCGGATCGATTGCAGCGAGCGGCCGACGTTCGGAGCGACGAGGTGATCGGCGCGCGTCAGTTCGGGCGGCATACGTTCTTCGTGATATGGAAGCGTCAGGCGAAGAGCCGACATTCCGACCTTGTTGAAAAACTTGGCAAGATCGAAATAGGTTCCGGCTTTGGCGTTCCAGTGAGGAAGGATAATTACAGCTGAAGGATTGCGGACAGGAATGTCCGCGGTCCCTGCCGGAAAGTATGTGGCGTAGGCGGTGTTGTTCTCAATCGATGGCGTTTCGACGGCGCTCTGCCAAGTGACGACCTCGAGCTCGGTTTGCTTTACGGGCTTCTTTAGTTCGGCGGCGCTGAGCGACGCGGTCGATGGATAAAGCCTTCGGTCGACCAAGTATTTCACTCCTTCGGGTGCGGCAAAGTGAGCATCGCTATTCTCGACCGCCCATCGCGAATGCTCGGCGAGGACCTCCCGCCGGTCGTGTCCGTTTACGTGATCGACAACAAACTCCGGCCCAAGATCGAACGGCTGCACCGTGCGATTGTCGTTCAACATCGCAAAGTGCCGCTCCCGCTTGTGCATGTAACGCTTCAACATCTTCGATAATGCTAATGAATTCTGCCCGCGGGTTCCATCGGCGGCGGTCGAAAGCAAAAAAAGTTCTGGCAGATTCCGGCGATGTTGTGTTATTTATATTCATCGTTCCAAATCAACTCGTTAGATAATCTTTGCCTTTTTTTACGGAGAATCTATGCGGATCAAAGCCCTTCCTCGCTCTTTGGTGCTGTTCGCGGCGCTGCTCGTTTGTGTGTTCATTTTCGCCGTGCTGCTAAGCAGAGACGCCGGTTTCCGCGTTGGAGCCTCGGCTCAGGCAACGCCGACACCGGCCGGAATATCGCCGGAGGCCGCGGAGCAGATAGCGGCCCTCAACCGTGAGAAAGATCTGCGGACCGCGGCTCAGCAGAAGATAGATTCACGCCTGCTTTATGCGATCAAGGCGGCTGACGGACGCGCATCGCTTGAAGGATTGCCGGTGCTTCAGACGGGAATTCAGCCGGACAAGAGCGGCAACATCGAGGTCGATATCCGCACGCAAGTGACGAAAGACTTACTTGAGCGGATAGAGTCTCTCGGCGGCCGCATAATTTATAGCTCGGAAGAGCATCGGACCGTGGTCGCGGAGATCCCGCTCAGAGCGGTCGAGACCGTGGCGGGCGAGGATGCAGTTATCTTTATCGGACCCAAGGAAGAGAACGGCCCCAATTCGGTAGCGTCTCCGAACGTGGAGGTCTCAGTGCTTCCGACGGAGGTTAATTCGGTAAAAAAGCTTCTGGAAAGCGGCGCGACACAGCAAGGAACGTCCGCCGCAAGGCTAAGGGTCGGAAGCCAAACCTCAGAAGGTGATATCACGCACCGTGCGGCGCTGGCCAGGCAGCTGTCGGGCTCGGACGGAACGGGCGTGAGAATCGGCGTACTGTCGGACGGTGTCAGTTCGCTTGCCGCACGGCAAGCCTCGGGCGATCTTCCAGCTAACGTCACGGTTGTTGTTCCCGGCCCGGCCGGAACGGAAGAAGGCACGGCGATGCTTGAGATCGTCCATGACATCGCTCCCGGTGCTCAACTATTTTTCGCGACGGCGACGGGTTCAGGCTCGGCGGCCTTTGCAGATAACATCCGGACGCTTCGTAACGTTCACAATTGCGACATCATCGTAGACGACTGGACCTATTTCGCCGAGACGCCGTTTCAGGAAGGCCAGGCACCGGGCGTAATTTCACCATCGAATGGCGGCGTTGTCATTCAAGCGGTCAATGACGTTACCGCTTCGGGAGCCCTATTCTTCTCGTCGGCCGGCAACTCGGGTAACAAAAATGACGGCACAGCCGGTGCGTGGGAAGGCGATTTCGTAAATGGCGGAGCGTCCGCCGCTCCATTACCCGCGAACCTCCAGCTTCACGATTTTGGCGGCGGCACTTTGTTCAATACGGTTTCACTTCAATCATCCGGAGGCGCGGGCACTTACTTAAAATGGTCGGATCCGCTTGGCGGTTCGGCGAATGACTACGATTTCTATGTGCTCGACAGCACCGGAACAACAGTCATTTCCGCCAGTACTAACATTCAAAGCGGTACCCAGGACCCGCTTGAGATCGTCGCTCAACCCACGACAGGCAGGCGTCTAGTAGTGGCGAGAAAAGTCGGCGCCGCCGACAGGTTTCTACACATCAATACGAATCGCGGCCGGCTTGCGAATTCTACAAGCGGAGTCGTTCACGGGCACAATTCCGGGCGAAATACGCAGACGACCGCCGCGTCACCCGCGCGTGGCCCTTTCCCTTCGGCTTTTTCGACAGCGAACGCCGTCGAGACTTTTAGCTCTGACGGGCCGCGACGTATCTTCTTTAACGCCGATTCGTCGCCGATCACACCAGGCAACGTTTCATCGACTGGCGGCGAACTCTTGGCAAAGCCGGACATGACGGCGGCCGACGGCGTGACCACTACCACGCCGGGATTCCTTACATTCTTCGGAACGTCGGCGGCGGCTCCGCACGCGGCGGCGATCGCGGGACTTTTGAAATCTGAGAATCCGGCACTAACGGCGTCGCAGATATCGACGGCGATGAAGAACAGCGCTCTTGACATCGAGGGGCCGGGCTACGACCGTGATTCGGGAGCGGGGATAACAATGCCGCTGCGTGCGATGAACGCCGCGGGCATAACCGGCCAGGCGTTTATCGACCGAGGTGCGGTCGTTGCGACCCAGCGGATAGGCGATGGGGATTCGTCGATCGAGGCTGGAGAGACTTGGAACCTTGCTGTAACCCTGGATAATCTGGGTCTTTTGAATGCTTCAAACGTCTCGGCGACATTGACGGCGACGACGCCGGGCGTCACGGTCATTCCGTCGGCGACGCGAAGCTACGGCAGTCTCGCGGCGGCGGTAGGCAGCGGTACGAACAGCGTGCCTTTCGCATTCTCGCTGCCCACGAACTTCCCGTGCGGCGGAGTCGTGAACTTCGGACTGAACATTACGTTCACTTCATCTGCGGGTGCAGGCAACGTTGCTACGACGCTCTCAGTCGGCACCGGAAGCCCGACGGCGGTTACGACGACGCTCGATGCCGAGGCGCCGCCGGCAAGCAGTGCATACACGGCACTGACGAATAACAATCAGACCAGCCGTCTGAACCGGAACGGCGTGATAAGTTCGTGTCCGACGGTCAAGCCGACGCCCGTGTTGCAGGACGCCGTAGCCGGCCGCCGGTTCGATCAATATACATTTACGGCCAGCGCTGACGGATGCGTAACCGTGACGGTTTCGTCGTCTAACATTCAGGCTCTGTATTCCGCCGCTTACAATGGAACCTATAATCCGGCGAACATACAAACGAACTATCTGGCTGATTTCGGCGTGATCTCGACCGGAAACATCCAATACTCATTCCCCGTCACCGCGGGGCAGCAGTATGTGGTTGTCGTGCATGAAGTCAATCTCAACGGCGGCAATGGCGTTAACTATACGCTTACGGTCGGCGGGCCGCGTGCGAACGGCTGCGGTGCTCCGTACTCGCAGACCGGCGAAGTCACCGGCCGAGTGCTCGACCGCAATTCGCGTGCGATCGCGAGAGCGATAGTGACCATCTCGGACGGCGGTGGATTCTCTCAGTCAGTGTATACGAATACGTTCGGCTATTGGCGATTTACAGGATTGCCGCCAGCGGCCTACACGATAACGACGCAAGCGAGACGATATACGTTCAGCCCGGTCGTTGTGAACGTGTCGGGGAACCTAAGCGGGGTCGAGATAAACCCGCAACCTTGACGGCGTTTTGACCGATTGTCGGCCGCGGCTTCTCTAAGAGGTCGCGGCCGATACTTGTTTTGCGAGCACGCTTTCGTAGAACGCTATGTACTGAGGAATGATCGCCTGCGTCGAGTAACGTTGGACGGAAATCTCCCGGCCGCGTAGGCCGAAGGCGAGGCGGCGGTCGGCGTCGGTTAGAAGTCTTAACGTATCGGCGGACATCTTTTCGACATCGCCGACATCGCTCAAATATCCGCTTTCGCCATCGTTGACGACCTCGGGTATGCCACCGATGCGCGTGGCGATAACGGGGAGTTCGCAGGCGGCGGCCTCAAGCGCGGCGAGGCCGAAAGATTCGAGTTCGGAGGGCAGCAGGAAGATGTCGGAAACGCCGAGGTAGTCGGCAATGTTCGCTTTCTTGCCGACGAAGATCGTGTCTGTTTCAACGCCGAGTACCTTTGCCCGATGCTTCACCGCCGCTCGTTCGGGGCCGTCGCCGACCATCACGAGGCGGACTTTCGGAAATTCCGCCTTTACTCTCGCGAAAATTTCTACGCCATCGATCGCACGTTTAACGGGACGAAAGTTGGACACATGAGCGAGCAGCAGTTCGCCGTTCGGCGCTAGTTCGTCTCGCAAGGGACTGTCCGGCAGTTTTTTGTAATGCGACGGACAGATGAAATTCGGAATGACCTGGACATCGTCGAAGTCGAACGTTTCGATCGTCGCTTTCTTGAGAAATTTCGAAACCGCCGTCACGCCGTCAGATTGCTGCAAGGCGTATCGCGTTATCGGCAGGTAAGACCTGTCAGCACCAACCAGGGTTATGTCTGTTCCGTGGAGCGTCGTGATCACGGGAACGTAGCGTTTGTCCTTGATGGATTCGCGAGCGAGGATTCCGCTGATCGAATGCGGGATCGCGTAATGAACGTGGAAAAGGTCGAGCTTTTCGGCCCGGGCAACGCTGCCCATTTTGGTCGCAAGGGCGAGGTCGTACGGCTGATGCTCGAACAGCGGATACGTCATCATCTCCACCTCGTGAAAATGCACGCGGTCATTCAGCTCGGTCACGCGCGTCGGCATTACGGATGAAATAAAATGCACGTTGTGGCCGCGCTCTGCAAGCTCCCGCCCAAGCTCAGACCCGACGATCCCGCTGCCGCCGTAAGTCGGATAAACCGTGATGCCGATGTTCATTAGGATTAGTCTAGCAGTCAATCATGATTTTCACCGCGAATTACGCGAATGAACGCGAATACCCCCCAGAACCGCTTATTGGCGTCCATTCGCATTATTCGCGGTAAAGATTCTTATTACTTTCGCCGCACTAGGTAGATGATTCCCGTGTGGTCGTCGGTGAATAAGAACGAATCTGAGCCGAGTTTGAGAATGTCGCACGGTCGGCCTACCACTTTTCCGGGCTGGAGAAAACCGGTAACAATGTCGCGTGATCGTCGGCCTTTTTGAACTGAGACGATCTTGTAACCGCGGCCGATCGACTTGTCGGTCGAGCCGTGTAGCGAAACAAGAAAGGAATTGACGAAGATAGGGTCTGCATTCTGGCCGAAGAAGTCGAAGCCCATTGCGGAACTGCGCGCGGGGAAGAAAAGGTCTGGCTTGGCTACGCCGCCGCAGGCGCCGCGACGTTTGATCTTGGGATCGGCAAAGATGCGGCCGTTGGATGAATGGCAATACGGCCAGCCATAATCGGCGCCCGCGTTTAAGGCGTAGAACGTTTCGTCAGGCCTGGCGGTTCCGAGATGGTCCGAGCCTTGATTAGTCGCGTATAGTTTGTCGCCGATAAACTTTATCGACACGGCGTTTCGTAAGCCGCGAGCGAAGACACGCGAATTCCCTCCATCCGCATCCATCTCGAGAACAGTCGCACGGACCTTCTCTTTTTCCTCGCACGAATTGCAGCTCGAACCGACGGAAACGTAGAGTTTGCCGGCGGGTGAGAATGCGACCGTACGCGTGAGATGCCATCCGCCATACTTGTAACTGAGACCGTAGTCAGGGAACGTTGCAATAGTCTGCGGGTTTCTGTCGGAAGGCTTTTCTTCGCCGCTTGTGAATTTTCTTCGCGTCAGTTTCTCAGTCTCCGCGATGTAAAGCCAATCCTGCCCGCTCGCGTCGCGATAGAACTGCACCGAGTTTGGATTGTGCAGGCCGGTCATATACGGAGTGACTTTCGCGAACTTGCCGCCGCGTTCGTCCCAACCGTCGAGAATGTAGATCACGCCGCGTTTGTTGTCCGTCAGGTTGTACATATCCGTGACGAACAGCCG
>CADEGD010000005.1:141154-154295 GCA_902826795.1 uncultured Acidobacteriota bacterium
AGATCACGCCGCGTTTGTTGTCCGTCAGGTTGTACATATCCGTGACGAACAGCCGTCCGTCGGGCGCCTTCGCAAAGAAGCGCACGCGCTTCAACCCCTCGACGGCCGGGATGATCTCGAATCCGTTCGGGATATTGAGCGAGAACGACTTGCCGTTCTTCAGCGTTATCCGCTGGGTAACAAGCCGAGTTTGAGCGGTGATCGACACAGACGAAAAAAGGACGAGTGCGATCAATAGTGCTTTCATTAAATTCGTGCTATTCGTGTTATTCGTGGCTAATTTATGAATACCGATAAATTCCTCGTCAAAGAAGGCTCGAAGCTCGATCTGAAAAAACACGCGACCGGGTTCACCGGCGATTATACCGACAAGAAACAGGCGGTGAAAGACCTGCAGGCGAATGTCGAAAAGCTGCGGCAGCTTCAGGATGTACTTTACGCGGACGACAGTCAGTCGCTGCTGGTAATCTTTCAAGCGATGGACGCTGCGGGAAAAGATGGGGCGATCGAACACGTGATGAGCGGCGTAAATCCGCAAGGTTGTCATGTTGTTTCGTTCAAACAGCCGTCAGACGAGGAACGCAACCACGATTATCTGTGGCGGTGTCAGAAGGCGTTGCCGGCCCGCGGAATGATCGGAATCTTCAACCGCTCGCATTACGAAGAGGTTTTAGTAGTTCGAGTGCATCCCGAGATACTTCAGGGTTCGCAGATGCCGGCTGCTGTGAAGAACGACAAGAATATCTGGAAGAAACGGTTCGATCACATTCGCGATTGGGAACAGCACCTCGCCGAAAACGGAACGCAGATCCTGAAGTTTTTCCTCAACGTCTCAAAAGACGAACAGAAGCAACGATTCCTCGACCGCATCAACGAGCCCGTGAAGAACTGGAAGTTTGCGATGAGCGACGTAAAGGAACGCGGCCATTGGGACGACTACATGAAGGCCTACACCGAAGCTCTCTCAGCTACTTCCACGAAGGCCGCTCCGTGGTACGTAATCCCCGCCGACAAGAAGTGGTTCACGCGGCTCGCGGTTTCGGAGATCATCGTGAAGAAGCTTGAATCGATGAAGTTGAGCTATCCGGCCGTTACCGAGCAGCACAAGATCGAACTCGCCGAGGCGAAGAAGCTGTTGGAAGCTGAGAAGTAAACGGGTCGAATTTTTAAACGGATAAATGACAGTGAGATGGGGAATTATCGGCGCGGGTGACATCGTGCGAAGGCGGGTCGCACCGGCGATAAACGAAATGCCGAACTGCGAGCTGACGGCGATCGCCCGGGCGAATGCGGATAAGGCTGAGGAATTCGCACGCGAGTTCGGAGCAAAGCGTTGGTATGCGGATTGGCGGGAGTTGTTGGGCGATGACGAGATAGACGCCATCTATATTGCTACGCCCGTTTATCTGCACGCTCCGCAGACGATCGCCGCTGCGGAAGCGGGTAAGCACGTGCTTTGCGAAAAACCGATGGCGATGAATGCCGCTGAGTGCGACGCGATGATCGCGGCGTGCGAGGCGAATGGTGTGAAGCTCGGCATCGCTTACTATCGACGGTTCTATCCGGTGCTTGCTCATGTTCGCGAGCTGCTTGCATCAGGCGAGATCGGGCGGCCGGTCGTCGCGCAGATCAATTCATTCGAATACGTAGACATCGCAACGGACGATCCACGGCACTGGTTTTTGGAGAAGGCGAAGAACGGTGGCGGGCCGATGATGGACTTCGGCTGTCACCGGCTTGAGGTGCTGACGAATCTCTTCGGCGAGGTGAGTTGCGTGTCGTCGCTTACCGCAAATGTGGAATGGAAAGATCGAGAGGTAGAAGATACCGCAGTCGCGACAATTGAGTTTAACGACGGGCCGGTCGCGACCGTCACCGTTACTCATGGAGCGTTCGAACCACAAGACACCTTAGACATCTTCTGCACCGCCGGGTCGATACACATCCCTGTTCTTAATCGCGGAGATGTTAGGATCGTGTCGAAGGGCGGTGAAAGAAGTGAAATGCACCCGAACGGCGCGAACACTGACGAACCGCTAATCGCCGACTTCACCGAAGCGATACTAAACGACCGCGAGCCGACGGTCGGCGGTGATACGGGCCGCAATATCGCGCGGCTTATTGATAATATTTATCGGGCTTAGTGGAGCTTATCGGCGAACGCTTTCATCCACTCGTAAGGTTTCTTGATCACTCCGAATGCCTTTGATTCGAACGAGCGTTTCTTCTTTTCTCGTGCTTTCGGCTCGGCAATGCTCGCCTGAATAGCGTCTTCTTGCTTTGGCTCGGCGATAACCGGGACCTCTTCGCGGTTATCGATCTTTACCGGAACTTCCGTCCGTCCGATCCAGATTATCGTGTCTTGAAAGAGTTTTGCGGGAGCTGTTGCGGTTACGGTTGCCGTCTCGGGTTGTGCGACCCGAGCGGCTTCTTCCAAGCCGCGATAGTTCTGCCGTGACCCGCGAACATCCCTCACCTCATAGCTTTCATCGGCGACAGGCTCTTTACTGTCATCGATCGCTTCCGGCTCGGCGGAGGGTTGTTCGTAAATAACGGGAGAGGCGGCGGTGGGCCCTATTGCGCGGGCGATCTCAGGTGCGTCGGGTTCGGCTGCCATCATCCATATGAACGCGACATCCAACAAAACTATTAGAGCTATACCCGAAAGCAGTTTCCACATTACCTGACCTCCCCTGAAACAAAACCCCGTGAATGTTAAACCGTGGACAAAAACCTTGAAAAGTATAACCCGTTCCGCTGCCTCTGCGCCAAGAAAGTTTGTGAAAACGTGGAAAATTCGAATATTGCCGCGGCATGGCGTAAACTGTTTCCCTACAGCAAAAAGTTTTCAGGGGAGCCGTACAGCGGCTGAGAGTTGTTTAACACAAGACCCTAAAACCTGATGCGGATAATACCGACGAAGGGAGAAAAACGATGTCTCAAGTAAAAAGTGAAAAGTTAAAAGTAAAGGAAGAAGCCTCCTCGGATACCACGAAACTTCCGGCTTCTCAGCGAGTGTACGTGGAGTCGAACGGGCTTCGGGTGCCGTTTCGCGAGATCTCGCTGTCGCCGTCAAAGGCGATGGACGGAACGTTGGAAGAGAATGCACCGGTCCGTGTTTACGACACGAGCGGTCCGTGGACTGATCCCGTTTTTCGCGGTGACGTTCGCGACGGATTGCCGCCGCATCGCCGCGATTGGATAGTCGCCCGCGGTGACGTAGAAGAATACGAAGGCCGCGAAGTCTTGCCACAGGACAACGGATATTTAACCAAGGGTGCGGAAGATATCGCCCGCGTGAAGGACAGCGGCGCTCTTGAAGAGTTTCCGGGCCTGAAACGCGCTCCGTTGCGAGCCAAATCGGGCCACTGCGTAACGCAGATGCACTACGCGCGTAAAGGTATCGTCACGCCGGAAATGGAGTTCGTCGCGATCCGCGAAAATCTCGCCCGAGAGCGGAACGCGGACGCCCTCGTCCGCCTGTCTGAAAGAAGCGACCGATCATCCTTGAATCATCAACACAAAGGCGACTCGTTCGGCGCGTCGATCCCTGAATTCGTCACGCCGGAGTTTGTACGCGACGAGGTTGCTCGCGGCCGCGCGATCATTCCGAACAACATCAATCATCCCGAGTCGGAGCCGATGATCATCGGCCGCAACTTCCTGGTCAAGATCAACGCCAACATCGGCAATTCGGCGGTCGCTTCGTCGATAGAAGAAGAGGTCGAAAAGATGCGATGGTCGACGCTGTGGGGAGGGGACACCGTGATGGATCTTTCGACGGGCAAGAACATTCACGCGACGCGAGAATGGATCCTTCGCAATTCGCCGGTGCCGATCGGGACCGTGCCGATCTATCAGGCGCTCGAAAAGGTGAACGGCAAGGCCGAAGACCTTACGTGGGAGATCTACCGCGACACTTTGATCGAACAGGCAGAGCAAGGCGTCGACTATTTTACGATTCACGCCGGCGTGCGGCTGCCGTATATTCCGCTGACCGCGAAACGCACGACGGGAATCGTCAGCCGCGGCGGTTCGATCATGGCGAAGTGGTGCCTCGCTCATCACGAAGAGAGTTTCCTTTACACGCGTTTCCGCGAGATCTGCGAGATCATGCGGACGTACGACGTCTCGTTTAGCTTAGGTGACGGGTTGCGGCCCGGTTCGATCGCGGATGCGAACGACGAGGCTCAATTCGCAGAGCTCGACACGCTCGGCGAGCTCACGAAGATCGCCTGGGAAATGGATTGCCAGACGATGATTGAGGGGCCGGGCCACGTGCCGATGCACCTGATCAAAGAGAACATGGACAAACAGCTAGAGGTCTGCGGCGAGGCGCCGTTTTACACGCTCGGCCCGCTGACGACGGACATCGCTCCCGGTTACGACCACATCACGAGCGGTATCGGCGCCGCGATGATCGGCTGGTTCGGCACCGCGATGCTCTGCTACGTGACGCCGAAAGAACACCTCGGCCTGCCGAACAAGCAGGACGTGAAAGAAGGCGTGATCACCTACAAACTCGCCGCCCACGCCGCCGATCTCGCGAAAGGCCATCCGGGTGCACAATATCGCGACAACGCCCTCTCGAAAGCCCGCTTTGAGTTCCGCTGGGAAGATCAATTCAACCTCGGCCTCGACCCCGAGAAAGCCAAAGAGTTTCACGACGAAACCCTCCCCGCCGAAGGCGCGAAACTCGCCCACTTCTGCTCAATGTGCGGCCCGCATTTCTGCTCGATGAAAATCACGCAGGACGTTCGCGAGTATGCCGAAAAGCAAGGCGTCGAGGCTGAGAAGGCGTTGGCAGTCGGCATGAGCGAAAAGGCGAAGGAATTCATCGCAACTGGCTCGGAGATCTACCACGGAAACAAACCCGAAGGCTCAGGCGAGCATCATTAGATGCAAGTTTCTAGTTCAGATTCGTTCACTTGAAAAGGCGACGTATGAAAAAGTTATTGCTTCTCACGGTCTTTTTCTTATCGTTCTTCTGGCTTGGAACAGTTGATGTCGAGGCTTGCAAGTGTAGTGGCCGACCACGGGCCGTTAAAGGGATTCAGACTTGCGGTTACTATTGGCGAGCCGATGGTGTCTTTATCGGCCACGCAGATACGGTAGAGGTCGACAACGCAAAGGGGTCTATGAAAGTCACCTTTTCGGTAGAAAGGGTGATTCGTGGAACAGTTGGGAAAACCGTGGAGATCTTTACAAGCGGAAGTACCGCGTCATGCGGCTATCCTTTCAAACAAGGTGAGCGTTATTTCGTCTACGGACGAAAGGACGGAAATGGAAGATATCACGAATCGCTGTGCGGGCCTACGGCTCTGTTGAAAGATGCCGATGATGATCTCGAATACGCCAGAGACCTTGAGGAAGGCAAGCTCGGCACACGAATTTTCGGGAGTGTCTTTGAAGACCGTCAGCCCACTTCTCTAGATAAGCGTACGCACGAACCAGTTTCGAATATTGAGATAACGATCAAAGGCAAAAAAACCTTCAAGACACGAACCGATGCGAAGGGCAACTTCTTATTCAAAGAGTTTCCAAACGACAACTACCAAGTCTTTGCCTCTCTTCCGGATGGCTTTCGCGAACTTCTCGCGCGATCAGATCTACCTGAACGTTCCGCCGGCAGTTGTAACGGTGAGTATTTCAGGATAACGAGACAGGGTTCCATCCGGGGGCGAGTTGTTGGTTTTCCCTCAGCAGAGATCAAGAATCCGTGGGATCCAAATCCAGCTCAGCCACGGGTTACCCTAGTGCCGCTTGACGAAAACGGCGATCTTCTTCATCACTATTCTTTTGAGGAAAATTGGGCTTACCGTGATAAGTTCGAATACTTTTTCGACCGGGTGCCGGCGGGAAACTATCTTATTGCTATCAACCCCAAGAACTGTCCGTATCCGAATAACGGCGTGCCGCCGACGTACTATCCCGGAGTCGCAACGCAAGCCGAAGCCCGGATCGTTACCATCAATGAAGGCGAGCAACTCGTACTGAATGACTTTCGTTCGCTCCCAATTTTGAAAGAAAGACTGATTTCCGGAAAGGTCGTTGACAGCAGTGGATCTCCCGTAGCGAATGCTCGTGTTCGCCTGATGAGCGGTACTCCGGGAGGAGGTCCGTGCGGATCCCAGGATTTTCGAGCACAAGCCGACGAATTCGGACAATTTCGGATCAAGGGATATGAAACCTATCGCTATTCGATACAGGCGTTTACCGACGCCTCAACCAATAGTCCAAAGGCTCGTTCCGAGATTCTAACTCTTTCCCAGGATTCATTGACCAACGAATTGGTATTGAGGTTAGACATCTCGCCCTGAACGTTCGACCGTCGGACTCGGAATGCACTTATTTGAAGGAAACATCTTGAAAATGGCTCTCTTTTTAGAGGTTAAGGGGAGCACTCCGAGGCGCATCAGGGATCAGTCCCCGCTCAAAACTTGCGTGTCGAAAATCACCTGCTCTTCGACGGCCATGCCATTCTCGATGCGAAAGCGGTCGACCCCGTGCCAACTAATTTCTTTGCCGCCGGCTATCCGCTTAGCGTGCCAGAAGATAAAGAGACGGTCTCCGCGCTCGGCGTAGTCAACGACGTCGACCTGAACAGAGTCTGCGTCTGCCAAGATAGCATCCATCAACCCGACGTACTCCTCGCCAGAAACCGTTCCCTGTCCGGCAAAGTTTACCTGTGCATCCGGTTTGAAAAGCTCCCGCACACGCGGGCCGGACGGGTCCGACCAAAAAGACTCAAAGCGCCGCAGAAAATCCTGCTTCTCCTCGGAGAGATCGTGACGGTTTTTCGGGTCGGCATATTTCAGCGCGGCGGCTTTAAGATCCAGTTCCATAAGTTTTGTCAGATGGCGTTATTTATGCCTTGAAAAGAAAGTTTAGTAAGTTGCTAGAATGCAAACTATCAGATTCTTGCTTATTTCTTATCAAGGCGGATAGTTATGGAGAGACAAGACACATTGAGGACGGCGGCGCGAAACAAGGCCAATTATCTTGAGGCCAAGGAATTGTTCAATCAGAACAACATCGACGAATGTGTTCTTCATTACGCCGAGGATCACGAGGTCAAGTCCAAACAAAGCGAGAAGGGACGCAATGGCATCCGAGGTTTTTTAGAGGGCTTGCATCAGGCTTGGCCGGACATTCAGATCACGGTCGAACACGCTGTGGCCGAAGATAATTGGGTGATGGGAAGGAGTGTCGCGACCGCTACTCATTCAAATACGGTCCTAGGTATTCCGCCGACCGGCAAGCAAATTGTGGCAACTTTTTGGGACCTGCATTTATTCAACGACAAAGGCTTGATAAGCGAGACCTGGAACTTGATGGATAGCCTGGCGATCATGCAGCAACTCGGGGTCATTAAAGGCTAACGCGGTTGTCAGTCACTGGCGGATGGTCGTGGCGAGTTCTTTATCTGAACGCCGTTCCTTTCACCCAGCCCGGTCGCTGCATCTCGCCGTTGCGGGCTTCGAGGGCGAAGCCGGCGAAGGTGTCGCAGTTGAAGACGGTTTGGTCGGGCCGCAATCTCAGCATACTTTCATCGGTGACCCAGCCTTTTGCGTGATGGCCGATGTCGCTCGAACCTTCGACGAAGTGGCGCATTTCGTGGATGAAGACGAACGCGGCGAAATCTTCTATGCCGGACGCGACCCACGCTCCGCGACGAAACTTGATCTTGCCCGCAGCGTCGGCGAGAAAGAACCCGCCGAGCCGGGCGAACGCAACAGTGCTTATTCCCTCGCCTTCATCGGTCGTATCGAGTGTGCAATAAAAATCCGGCCTGTCCAGTACTTTCAACATTAGCGAATACATTTCCTCGATCCTATTAAGCCCGGCAGGATTTCCGGCGATGCGGTAGTGTTTCTCGACAAGTGAAGTTCCCGGTCCAAACGATCTGGCGCTCTTTACGGTATCTATCGCAGCTTGAACGCATGCTCTTGTGTGCGGAACGTGCCGAAGCATATCGGCAAGCAGCCATCCGTCGGTTGCGAGACTCGGCGGCAAAGTAGGCGTGACCCAACGCTGACGTTTCTCGTTGAGCTTCGCCAGCGTTTGGCGACCCGGATCGATACGGCCGTCGGCTCCCTGAAATCCGAAATGCTTCAGCTGAAAGTTTCGGATCGCGCCGATCGTTTTTGGTCCGCAAAAGGCTGTCCATCTTCAGCAGCGGGTTCGGCCCGCCATCTACAGGCGGGACCTAATTCAGCCCGTATTGGATATTAAACACGTCGTCTTTCCGATTTGCTCCACCCTGACCGACGGACGCAGTGATGACGATGTCGCCTTCTGGCCGACGAGCGTCGGCTACGAATCCGTTCGAGCTAGACGGGGCAACTTTGCAGTTCCCGTCATCCAACATGTGAGCGCACCGTCCTGCCATAAAGTTTTGATCAACTCCTAATTCAGCACTGACGAATGAACGGTAAACTTTTGCGTTCGATTTGAAGCCATTGCGGATGTTAGACTTGCGTTCATTGGAACTCTTTCAATAAAAAGAACACGAACAAGAAGATGAAACCATTGGAAGGCAAACGAATTCTCGTTACCGGCGGCACCGGATCGCTCGGCCAGACGCTCGTCCGTCGATTGTTGTCAGGCGAAATGGGCCGACCCGAGCAGATCACCGTTTTCTCTCGCGACGAAGCCAAGCAGCATTACATGCGGCTCGACTATCTTCACAAGGAAACCGCTACTGACGACGTTATATATCAGAATTCGCAAGACCTGTTGAACTTTCGCATCGGCGACGTACGAGACATCTCGGCGGTTGTGGCGGCGATGCGAAATGCCGATGTCGTATTCAACGCCGCCGCGCTAAAACAGGTTCCGTCGTGCGAATACTTCCCTTACGAGGCCGTACAGACCAACATCGACGGTGCCCAGAACATCGTCCGCGCGATCCGCGAATATCGCCTGCCCATCGAACTCGTCGTCGGCATCTCGACCGATAAAGCCTGCAAGCCGATCAACGTGATGGGCATGACGAAGGCTCTGCAAGAGCGGATTTTTATCGAAGCCAACCGCGACTGCATTAATACACGGCTGATGTGCGTTCGCTACGGTAACGTGATCGCATCCCGAGGATCGATCGTGCCTCTCTTCGTCGAGCAGATCCGCAATGATAAACCACTGACGGTGACGCTGCCCGAGATGACGCGGTTCCTCCTTTCGCTCGACAAGGCCGTCGATACGATCTTCGCCGCTATCAACACCGGCAACCGCGGCGAGACTTACGTTCCGCAAGTTGCGTCGGCCAAGATGGTCGATGTTGCCAAGGCACTGATGGGCACGAAGGATCTGCCGATCGTCTTCACCGGCATCCGCCCCGGCGAGAAGGTCCACGAGATAATGGTCAGCGAAGAAGAATGCTTCCGCACCGAAAACCGCGACGGCTTCTACGCTATCCTGCCCGTACTTCCAGAGTTAAGAGTCCATCAGGAAGTCGCGACCGCTCTGATCGAGGAATACTCATCTAAGCACAACAACCTTCCTATCGAAGAGCTTCGAACCCTGCTCGGTTCCGCCGACGGCGAGATCGCCGCGTATATGTCGGCAACCTCTTAACAAGAATTCATTTGAGTTTGCCGCAACCGTTTGCCGAAGCCGTTTGTTTCATTTCGGGGCACACAGCTTTTGTTCCGTTTGAAACAAGATCTAGCATTTACGCGAATTTTCAACGACTTTCGGACGGCCAGATACCTGTCTCTCCTACTAGATCATGAACAATGTTTATCGCCGGCAAAGACCGCTTTCGCATTAGATTCTGTCAAAGATCGTCCGCCAACTTTTCGGCGGACTGAGAGCGTAACACGCGTTCCGCAGACTGTCAATAGTTTTATGCACGCGACAAGAACTGATGGTCAATCAAGACCCTTTTTCAGGTACACCGTTAACACTTCACCTGAATCGGTCGCTCGCATTACAGGACCGAGCAGGCGCGAAAGACCGGGAGCTAATGGGGTCTGGCCGGCGTCTATATCGACCCGAGCTACCTCATATCCGACTCGCATACCGTTTTTCTGAAAACTGTCGGGGGTGAACTCATAAAGATGATAGGGACGGTGCATTGGGCTAATGTTGACTACGTAGTCGGTACGTGCAAGCCAAAAATAGAGATTGAATACTTTACTCATCAGGGCTTTAGCACTGGGCACCTCCACGTGAATGACGCCGTCTGGTTTTAACCAGCCTAGTGCCTTCGATAGGGCTTGGGACGGGTCGTAAAGGTGTTCGAGAACGGCACCGAAAGAGACGCAATCGAAAGTGCCTTCAGGAAAATTTGCATCTTCGAGCATTGTGCGAAAAATGCGATTCTCGGGAATTCCATTTTTCTCGACTGCATAACGGTGAAAGTGCTCCCCCGCTTCAATTCCGTAAGCATCAAAACCGGCCCGCATAAAAGCCTGCATTGTGAACCCAATACCGGCGCCAATGTCTAAAGCAGTTTTCGCGTCCGGTGCAAGTTGCTTTATGCGATCAAGTTGAAGGTCGAAAAAATCCATCTTTCGTTCGAAATAATGGTTGAGCCAGTATTCTTCCGGTTGTTTGCCGTAATGGTCCGAAATGTCCTGCGGAATGGGAAGGGGATCTGAGTAAATTAGGCCACAAACAGAACAACGAACGACCGTTGTAGCTATCCCCAATCGTTTTTTAGGACGAAGACCCTGTGGAGTGTTTAATCTGCGGCCAAGAACCCTGCGTTCACTTGCGCCGCACATGTTGCAGGACGTTTTGGAGTGGAAAGTGTAATTCATGAGTAAGCAAAATGGAAGAACAAGCGGTAAGCCCGTATCTCGGTCTCGGAGCGCTCGGCACAACACGAACTTAAAGTGAATCGAACGCAATTGCAATCCGGCGTGTTAGACTGGCTGATAGACACTTGAGTTGCCCGCTGTCTGACCCGCAACGCCCTGGGAAATCTTTACTATTGACCGAAGGCTTAGAGAACAGAATTGACCTTTAGCTTGATCTGAACGTGACACCTGACAACAAGCCTGCCGGTAACAAGAACGCAATCTCCGCGTCGGAAAGAAAAAGCTCCTCTTGGGACGTTCGCAATGCTCCCCGTAATTATCTGTCTCTAGTCTTGACGCAGATCGGAAGCGCCGCGTTTTCGTTTGCAGCCGTTTGGATAATCACTCGCTATCTTGGCAGTGAGGGCTACGGCGGAATAGTTGCCATCATCGCCGCCTCGCAAGTCGCACAGGTGTTCGTAAATTGGACGAGCGTCGCGATGGTTCGATTCGGCGTCGACGAGTATATTGAGACTCAAAGAATTGCCCGGACCTTTTGGGTGCGTCTCACAGTACTCATCATAAATTTCGCGGTCGTCGCAGCTCTTGCTAGTTTTTGGTTTCCGCCGCTCGCCCGTTGGCTAAAGCTTTCTCCGGAAGCTTTCTGGCTGGTCCTTATCCATTTCGCCGTAAGCGCTTTCTGGATACATTTTCAGATGAGTTTGCAGGCCGCTAAAATGTTGCGGCTTCAGGGGCTGTTGATGATGGTCGAACGCGCCGCGATACTCGGCGGCTTGGTCGTCCTTGTAGCGGCGGCAAATCTCACTGCGACGACCGCGATCGTTTGCTACATAGTGGGGCCAGCGATGATGATCGCGGCTGGCGTCGGGGCCCTTAGAAACTACATCTTTGCCGACCTCGCGGTTGACGCGGCGTTTCTCAAAAAGATATTTGCGTACTCAATTCCGTTGCTGCCTTTTTCCCTCGTTGGATACTTATCCGGCAGCTATATCGATGCCATTTTCGTTTCCGGATACCTCTCTACTCGCGACCTCGGGATCTATTCTATAGCCACGCAGATCAGCGGGATTGCGATGCAACTACCAACTCTCGCGAATACACTTCTGCTTCCTCTTTTTGTGACACTGCAGAAGGAATCCGGCAGTGAGCGATCACAAAACTATTTTAAGAACATTCTGCCGACCATAACCCTTTTAGGAGGTCTGTCCTGTGTTCTACTAGCCCTGATAACGTACTTCTTCGTTCCACTGATCTTTGGCGGTGAGTTTTCGGGAGCCACGATCCCACTCTGGATCTTGCTTGCAGCTTGCGCGATCACCATCCCAGTTGCGCTCGGTTATTCTCCCTTCACAAATGCGACCTCGCGAACGAACATCGCCATGATGGCCGCAATAGTTTCCGCAGTCGTAAACGTCGCTTCCAACGCGTTGCTGATCCCACGGTATGGTTTGCTGGGTTGCGCCGCAGCGACCTTGTTCGCCTATTTTTCCGGATTTTTTGTGTACGCGTTGGCGCTTAGGCTTTCGGCGCAAATTCCGCCCTCGTGGAGTTTCGTTGCCGTGCTCCCCTCTCTCGGATCGGTTGTTTTGCTAATCATATATCAAAACCCTTGGTGGGCGGCGGCAACGGGTTTGATGATAAGCTTGCTGATTGGATATCTATTCAAAGACTCAGTCCGCCAGGTAATTCCCTTTATGAAAAGGTTGGGAGGCGGATCGGTCTGACAATCAGTCGAAAAGCATGCTGAAGATGTATCACAAAGAAGTCCACTCCGGCAGCTCTCCCGATTTTTGGGAGGGAACCTGGATCGCGGGACATTTCGAACAATCGGTAAGATTTTCGGTTGTCGATCCGCTACGTCCGCTGTTCGAAGAATATCTTGGCCCCGAGTCACTCATGCTCGAAGGCGGCTGCGGAATGGGAAACTATATCAGCTATTACGCAGCTCGAGGCCATAAAGTGATCGGACTCGATTTTGCGTTGGGAGCTTTGAAAACGCTGCACGTACGCCAGCCTCACCTATTGCTCACGGGTGGTGACGTTTCGAAGATGCCTTTCGCCGATGAAACCTTCGACCTCTACTATTCGGGTGGCGTTGTAGAGCACTTCGAAGGAGGCGCAGAGGAATCGCTCCGGGAAGCAAGACGTGTACTGAAGGAAGATGGCTTCTTGATGATAAGTGTTCCTTATTATAGTCCGCTTCGAAAGACGCTTCGACCCTTTAGAAAAGACGAGTGGAGGAGTGTGAGGGGGCCGGTTAGCGACAACGGAAACGCATCGGACGACAGGCATTTCTTTCAGTATGCCTACACCCGGAAAGAGTTTACGTCCATGCTGGCAGAATCATGTTTGGAGCTATGATTTTGTGTCCGATC
>CADEGD010000006.1 GCA_902826795.1 uncultured Acidobacteriota bacterium
CGACCATAGAAGCGTCGATCGCCCTGCCTTCGTATAACGCCTTCGCCCAACGCGCGAGATCTTCACCGGTCGAAGCCCAGCCGCCGCCCGTCCATTCGAGCTGCGGATTGATGACGAACTTGCCGCTCTCGATCATCCGATCTTTTCCGCCGAACGGATTGTTCGGCCCCGCATACCCTTGCACAACGCCTTTCATCACTGGGCCTTCCTGCGGGATCGTGTTCGTTAGCTTTAGCTTTTTAACGTAACGCTTCGTCGCTTCATCGAAGAAAACTTTTCCGGTGACTTTCTCGATTATCATCCCGAGCACGATGTAGTTTGTATCGGAGTAATCCCAGCCTTCGCCAGCTTTGAACGCCGCCGTCGAATCGAACAAATACGCGAGCCGATCCTCGGGCGTCCAAACCTTGTAAGGATTTGCCGTCAGAAAATCGGTGAACTCTTTTTTGAATTCGTACCGCACAAGTCCGCTCGTGTGGTTCATCAGTTGGCGAACCGTGATGTCTTTCGCATTAGGCAGACGGCCATACCACGGAGCCGTTCCGAGATACTTGTCGACCTTGTCGTCCAACCCGATCTTGCCGTCCTTGACCAACTGCAACAAGAGCGCCGCCGCGAACGTCTTTCCCGTACTGCCCGCAAGCATTCGATCCGTCGGCTTCATCGGAATTTTCGCGTCGCGATCGGAATAGCCGACCGCCAACCCGAACGACTCGCCGTCCGCCAGCACGACTCCCAGCGTCGCTCCGGGAAACTTTCCGCCTTTATGCCATTCGTCGAGCTTCGACTGAATGTCTTTCTTGAGCGCTCCCGTGTTGATCGCAACTGCGGCCTTTTGCCCAAATGCGACAGACCCACACACGAGAATAAGTGCGACCAAACGCAGCCAGCGGTTAGCTCTATTTCTTTCGTACATAAATGAAATCAAACGTCGTCGTCCACGTCTTTCCGCCGTCGGTCGAGCTCTCGCCGTGCTGGCGAACGTCGCCGTTGTCGAGTTTCGAGAAAGTCATCCGTCCGGTAGTTTTCGCACCATTCCGCACGGACTCGGAATCGAGTACCATCTTTCCATCGACCAGCCCGCCGACGTAATGCGTCATTAATCCTTTGTTATCGACCCACGTCTGATGCCACTTGCCGTCGCGAACGTCAAACACGTTGAAACTCTTTCCAGCAGACACCGGCGTCTCCCAATTCTCGAAGATTATGCAGCTCGACAAGATCAACTGAATGCTGCTCGTGCCGACGGTTACGCCCTGTGCATTTTTCGGCAGCCATTCGCCGATCCAAAAATCGAACTGCCGAAACTCCGGCTTGTTACGACAGGGATTCGCAAGCGTATCGAGTTTCTTCACATACTCCGCAAACTTCGGCTCCGACTTCACCGATGCAAAATCTTTTTCGTCATTCAGCGACTCCGCCGCGACGCCACCAAGCGTGAGGCTGCGTTCAAACACGGCGTACATCTTTTCTTTCTCGCCCGTTCGCGCGTGGGCCCTCGCCGCCGCCACCGCAAAAACCGGATTCGGTGAGATCGTCATTGCGGCGTCTAACACGATCGCAGCTTTCGCGGGTTCGTTTAAGTTCAAATATGAAAGGCCGAGGCGATAGTTTGCTCCGGCATTCTTCGGCTCGGCTTTGACGATCGCTTCATACGCCGCGGCCGCGGCTTTCCAGTCCTGCTTCTGGTAGGCATCGCCCGCCGCCGTTCGCATCTCCGGCGTGACTGTTTGACCGATTGCGGTGCAACAAAACAGGGTCAAGGCAAATACTGCTGCCTTCATATCATCACTCCTTTACCGGCCACTTTTTCGGGTCCGGCTTCATCGCTTTTTCCTTTTCCGTACAGTCATTCGGATCGATCGTCGACGCACCGTTCGCGATCTTCCACGTGCCTTCGATGCGGACCAAGTTGAACTGATTGATGCCGCAGTGCGAAAGCTTGTCGTCGTTAAAGAAAACATATCGGCCCCACACCATCGCCCAATCGCCGTGCACCTCAACCTTCGGATCGTACATCTCCTCGCGCATCGTCTTCGTTTTATCGGTGAACATCTTCGAAAATGCTTCGCCGTTGAACGATTGATATCTCGACTTGCCGTCTCGCTTGAACACGGCGGCAAGATCCGACGTCGGCGTATGAAGCGCGACGATCCCCGCCGGATTCGCCGCCGCCATTTCGGTAAACAGTTGATTCACCACACCGATCGCAGCCCTCGCATCGTCACTATGCTGCGCCGAAACACTCGCGACACCGATCAGCATAAATATCGCAAGTATCAAAAATGTCTTTTTCATAGTTCTCATATTTTCTCGTATCGGTATCTTGTTCTGCTTTTTTTGTGTTTTCTGTGGTTCCGACGTATTAATGCCTATCCACAAAAATCACGGAACAAATTTCAAACACTCCAATCACTGCCCCGCAGACTTATGCTCGATATACGACCCCGCGATCTTCGGCGCGATCTCATCGAGCCAGCCGTTCAGTTCGGACTGAGTATAATATTTACCCTTGAGCATCACACCCGCCCGGTCGTAAGTCGCCGCGATGTCATCCAGCGGATTCTTATTTAATAATAATAGGTCGCCCGCCTTTCCTTTCTCGACCGTGCCCGACTTCGACAGCGATCCGAGAAACTCGTGCGGATTCCGCGTGCCCGCCGCGAGTGCGGCATAGTTACCGATGCCCGCGTCGCGAAGCGCCTTCAACTCGTGATGCATGGCAAATCCATAGAGCCACAGAAACTCGGGCGTATCCGACCCAGCCATCAACTTCCCGCCGTTGTCGTGGATCGCCTTGATCAATTTGTTCCGCGCGTCGATCCACTTTAGCTTTCGCTCAGCCGAAACTTGATTGATCAGCGCCGCACGCTTGTACCAGTTCAACCACTGCTCTTGCACCTTCGCCGGATAAAATTTGAAGTCCGGCTGAGCACGCATCGACTCTTCGCTTCGCGGCAACGCAAACGTGTTCTTGAAAAAATGCTGCGTCGGATCGGAGAACGGATTTGCCTCAACCGATTTCTTCGCGACTGCCGCGATCTTCGCTTCGTCGATAAAATCGATGCTCTCCCAATTCTTCGGGTTCGACATATACAGGTCCGACACCGAACCCTTCATCGGCGCGTCGTCACGCAGGATCTGCTCCATGTATCCGTCGAGATGCTCGATCTGCTGCTTCGCCTTCCACGCCCGCGGCGCCGTCACATATTCGCGATCCGCATGTCCGACAACGCGGATGCCGATCTTCGCCGCCTCGTCGATCGCCGCTTCATAGATCGCCGCCGGGATGAACGTCGTCACCTTGATAAAGTCGTAACCCGCCGCCTTCGATTTGCGCACCGCATCGCGAGCCTCCTCCTCGGTCTTCACGACGAAGTTATTTCCCTGCTCGCGGCCGGTGAGATGCGGCGACGCAACCCAGATCGTCGGCGCCGTGATCTCACCCTTCGCGGATCTCGCTCGCAGCACCAACAGCTCCGGCGTGCCGATCATGAACCGCGCCGTCGTCACGCCGTTCGCGACCATCACGCGCAGCTCATCCGGCCCTATCGAATCCGGATAATCCGCACCGTCCGACAGCAGATGCGTGTGCATATCGACAAAGCCGGGGATCAGATATTTTCCCGCACCGTCAACGCGTACTGCATCCCGCGGCACCTTCACACGCCGGGCATCTCCGATCTCCGCGATCACGCCGTTGCGCACGATCACGGTCTGATTCGCGATGATGCGTTCGCGGTCCATCGGCACCACGTTCACGCCGACGAACGCCGTCGTCTGCGCAAACGCCGTCATCGCGGTGAGTGCTATAACAAGCAAAACTCGAAATCTCTTCATATCAATTCACTGATCCCGCACGTGACCGACTCTTTGCGTCCTTCGCGTCTTTGCGTGAAATCTCTTAGGCTTGCGAAGGTAATACTGACCGGACCTCAAGTTTGTTCACATTTCTCGAATCGTCGCGTGACGAACCGCACGATATCGATGGCGAATGGCAAACGACGACAAAAATAAAAGAGGCTGTCGTTTCAGAGAGCCTCTTCGGTATACAAAATGTGTTTGATTGCTTTTTCAGCGTGAAAGACGGGGTTTATGTATATGACCCGGTGCGCCTGATGTTCAATTGTTTCATCTTCGTGCAAAGGGTGCTGGTTTTCATGTTGAGCAGCTTGGCAGCTCTGTTCTGCCTGCCGCCGGACATTTCCAATGCCGATTCGATTAGTTGGATCTCGAACCGGGCGACGTTCTCGTAGAAGTCGATACCTTTATCAGGGTCGATGTTCACTGGCATCGTTCGAAGCGATGCTTCGTGCAATAGCGAACGAACTAGCGACCTAAGGGCATCCATCCTGTCCACAAACTCCGTACTACTTCTGGGTGCGAAAATATGGGTTGCCATAACTTACTACCTGATTTATGGCGGAAACCCGAGCGGTAGCGAGGGTGCTTCTTTTCAAATCTCAAATCTCAAATTCTCAGTCCGAGTTCTCAAATCTCAAATCTCAAATTTCAAATCCTCAGTCCGAGATATCAAAATCCAACCCCCCAAATCTACCGATAGCGTTTCGGCCCTACGTCCCCGCCACGGCAATTCCATCGGGCCCGTTGCCCGTCACGACCCGGCCCGTGACCTCGCCGGAGTCGAGATTTACCTTGAGTACCGCATCCGGCTGGACGACGCTTATATAAGCGGTCTTGCCGTCAGCCGAAAAGGCGATGCCCATCGGCGTACTCTCAAGCTTGAATCTTTTCGTTTCTTTACGCGTCGCCGCGTCGATAATGACGACCTCTTTCGTCGGCAGCATCGTGCAGACGACGGTCTTGCCATCGGGCGTGAACCGCACGCGATACGGACGCCCCTTCGTGTCGATCTTCGCCACCGACTTATACCCGACCGCGTCCACCACCTCGACCATTCCGTCGGCGTTCAATCCGGTCCAGACCTCTTTCCCGTCGGGTGAGATATCGACAGCTTCAGGCTGCTTGCCGACCGCAACGTGCGTTATCTTCGACGGGCCTGGATTCCCCGCACCGTTCGCAAACTCAAATATCGTTACCGAATCAGACCCGATGTTCGCCGTCGTAAACTTCTTATGATCGGCCGTACCCGCGACCATGTGCGTACCGTTCTGCCCGCTGCCCATCATCCAATCGACCTTGCCCGTCGCCGCGTCCAAACGTGCGATCATCCGGTTCGCCTCGGCCGTAAAGTAAAGCTTCCCGCCGATCAACTGCAGCCCGTGCGGCCTGATCATCGGCGCCAGGTCGACACGCTTCAACTCCTTCGCCGACGCGATATCTATAATAGAGATGGAATTCCCCGGCTGCTGGTTACCGTAATTCGCAACAAACGCCGTCTTCCCGTCCGCCGACAACACAACCTCGTGCGGCCCGTCGCCCACCGCAACCTTCCCCACCACCGTCATCGTCCCCGGATCCACGATCGCCATGTTCGCCTCGTTCTTGTTCAACGCCACCAGCACAGGTTTCACCTGCCCAATAACGATCACATAGCTCTTAAACACGAACATTATTCCAACGACCGTGAACGCCAAGATGTTTCCGATTCTCTTCATAATGGGCGGAATTGTACCACCGGTTTGACCGTATTGTGATTATGGTCACTATTTTTTGAATAAAATACGAGAATGTGACGAGAGGTTGTCACACGTGACGAGCGGTTGAATTACGACGCAATTAAAGAAGTCGGTTAGATTTTGGCGATTGTTGTCAATACTTGCTTTAGTCGGTTTCCGGAGCACATCGGTGGCCGACGAGCCGACCGTACAGCACCAAGGCAGGGGGCAACTGCGCAACGAAATTCAGTAAACGCTGGAATTTTATTGATTTCTGCACTGATCAGATGTTATAAGAATAGGATTTTCCCGACAGGCACTCTCAAAACCATAATCAATGCCAAATCATTCTCCCGATACGGTTCTAGGTTCAGATCAGTTTGGTGATGATGCAGGGCGTCGCTTTCGATATCAGTACGGATATGCTGCGACAGTCTGCTGCCTGCTTTTAGACGAATCCGAGGATGCTGCTGAAGTTTTCTGCGAACATCACGAGGACATCACTATAAAAACGCTCGCGGGTCGCTTTCGAGGTCTGCAGGTAAAGACTCGCGAGATCGACCAGCCGGCGTGGAAAACTAGCGACGATGCCGTCCGCGCCTCTTTTGCGCGGTTTGTCGAAATCGACACGGATTATCCCGACGCCTTTGAAGCGTTTAGGTTTCTTACCAACCATCCTTTGCACGCTGCACAGAATGGACAGAGCCTCCCCTTCGTCCTAGACTCCGTCCGCAGAGCAACGAGCAAGGAATCACTGACCAGCAATGTCCTAGATTTCCTTAAGAAGGTGGCTAAGCGTTCCAATAGGTCTGAGGAGCAAGTCTTCGATACCCTTCAGAAATCGGAGGCCGCGGACACCCTCCCAAAGTTGGCTGACATAATTTTGAGGCTTCTTACAACATTAGACCCACTCTGGGATCGCGTTGAAAATCTTAGTTATTCGCAGTTCTTAAAGGCCGCCAACAACCTCGTGCAGGAATGCGGAAAGGCCTCGACCCTCGCTCACGAGAACACCCTGCCCGGCTACCTTCCGGCAACGTCGAATCCGTCTGACGGAGAACTAACTGCCCGTATTGCTGGTAAGCGATTTACCCGAGACCGCGTAATCAAAGCGCTAGAGGATGGACTTGTAGCCAGCGAGCTACTCGATGGGGAACTCGCACTTTGTCCAGCACCGGGCGACGGGGACGAAGATAGGTTATTGAAGAAATTAGACGTTGGCGGATTCTCATACGTCGCTCGGAACTCTGCTCAAAACCTTCGAAACAAGGCTGATTACCTTGGTCTGAAATGGAGTAACAAGCTTGGCAATGATCGGGGTCGGAAGCGTTACGACCACGTCCTATCAGTCGTTCTAGCTGAAGCGGGAAACTCCTTTGAGGCAACCAAAAGGAATGACGCGCCCTTTGGCATCGAAATGCTCAATGAGCTCAGGGACCGCCTAAATGTTCGTCGTGGGCGAGGAACTGATTTTTTTGATGCCAGCGATGATCATCTAGAGGGATTCGCCTATTCCCTGTCGTCGCAGTGCAAGGTCGTCTGGAGCAATGAGCGACCGTGGGAGGAAGAGTCATGATTGATTTAGTCAAGGCCATTGTCGAGCTTGATGAGTCGGTGCCCCTTCATGCAGCGAGGCTTCTAATCCTTCTCGATGTGTTTGCTTCAGATACAGACGACTCAATCGAGGGGATGACAAAGCTTGCAAAACTTGACTTCCTTCTCCGCTATCCCGTCCTGCTCGAGCGGGCTCTCGTCGCTAAGAATAAGTCCACGAGATCAGTTGAACTGGAAGAACACGAACTGTTTAGCGTCGAATCCGAAATGGTACGTTATCGATTCGGACCTTGGGATCATCGTTATCGAAAAATTTTGAACCTTTTGATATCGAAAGGTCTGGCTAAAGCAAATATCGAGGGTCGCAAAGTTGTAATTTCGCCAACAGCAGAGGGCAGAGATAAGGCGAGAGAATTATCTGGCGATGGGGCCTTCGAGGCTTACGTCCGTCGAGCAAAGGTTCTTAAAACTCACTTCGATGTTAACGGGACGAATCTGATGAAGTTCATTTACCAAACGTTTCCAGAAGTTGTATCGTTGCGCTCAAATTCACCCATATCTACATGAAAATTCACCTCCGACACCTCGACTTATTAACCAAACTATCGCTGGAAAGGATAGATTTTTCGAGCGGAATTACATACATCCATGGCCCGATCGGTAAGGGAAAATCAACGGTTGCGCGTCTAGTTGATTATTGTCTTGGGGGTGGTTTAGAGCGCACGCCTGCTCTTCAAAGTGAATTTATATCATGTACCTTGTCGATTGTCCTTGGAGTTCACAACTGTTTGATTGAGCGAGGGGCCGAAGACACGCAGAACGTAAGGGTAACCTGGAGCGGGCCCGACGAGCAGACAGGATCAGTCAATGCTCCCCTCGCAGCTCAAAATTCCTCGGTCTTAGAAGATGCGGAAGTGTTTAATCTTAGCGATTTGATCTTCCATTTTTGTGGCATTGCGCCGATCAAGGTAAGAAAGCAGAACCGTGACCCTGATTCGCAATTAGTTAGACTAAGTTTCCGCGATCTGTGGTGGTACTGTTATCTCGAACAAACCCACCTAGACTCATCATTCTTCAGGTTGGAGGACCCGTTTCGCGGAAGAAAAAGCCAGGACGCCATGCGTTTTTTTACGGGACTCCATTCCGAGCGTATGAGCGAACTTGAGGAGGATCTAATTAGAACCCGCGACGCCCAGCGCTCGAAACGCGAAACCGTCGATCAGATCCGTGCATTCATGAACCGATTTGAATTCGATTCTGAAACGGATCTTAATATTCAGCTTGAAGAAGTTAAGTCACAGTTAGACAATGCGGATGAACATCTTTCTTCCCTCGAAGACGTACGAAGCTCTCAGATTCATCCAAGTGACACTCTAAGGGAAAAACTCCGGCATCTGAGCCAAGAAATCGAAGACATCCAACAGGCAATTGCGGATTCAGGGGAATCGATACTTGAGGACAGAGCGCTCAGAGCCGAGTTCATAACGGCAAAGACTAAGTCTGAACGTGCCGAGGCCGCCACCAATATCCTCGAAGATGTTATTTATCACCGTTGTCCGGAGTGCGGAATAGACTTGCACGATCGTGAAGCATCCTCCGAAGTCTGCAGACTCTGCACTAGTTCACTACTCCGACATGAGGAACCCGAGCCTTTGCAGCTAGAGCTTTTGCGTCGCGATCTTAACGAAAGGATTGACCAAATTACCGACTCGATAGACCGGAAGCTGCGGGCTCAGAAGAAACTACGAAAATCTCTCGAACAATCTCAGGATCAGAAACTTCAGCTCGATAGGCAGCTTGAGCTGGAATTGGCCCGGTACGATTCCGCTTTCATCGAGTCAATCAGGACGGCTGAGCGCAATGTTGCCACCTTGAGGGAAAGACTAAATTCTCTCCGCCGCCTTCGTCTTATGCCGGAGGCGATTCGCAGTCTGGAGGAGGAGGCTGGCTCGCTACAAGGGCACATTGACGTTTTGAGATCATTGCTACTTGAAGAAAGGGAACGCCTACAAACCGCTGACCAAAAGATCGCTGCCATTGCGTCGGAGTTCAAACGGATTCTGCTGGCAATTTCCTTTCCCGGATTCTGGCCGGAAGATGAAGTTTGGATCGATCCAAGGAACTGGCGCCCAACGGTATTTCATGAGAATCAGGAATGGTCATTCTGGGAAACAGGAAGCGGAGGAAAGAAAACCCTTTTCAATGTTTGCTATGCTCTCGCGGTGCACTCGGCGGCTCTAGAGTTCGACATGCCCGTGCCAACAGTTTTGATCATTGACAGTCCAACGAAGAACATAAGTGATGATGAGAACCCGGAGTTGGTACAAGCTCTGTATCGCGAAATCTTTCAGCTTTCTCAGCGTCAAACGGATGCCCGTACACAGCTTCTGTTGATCGACTCGGACTTTGTGGCACCTAGTATTCCCTTAGAAGGATTCTCAGAAAGGAGAATGGCCGGAGAGGCCGACGCCCCTAGCTTAATTTCTTATTACACGGGTCCGTGATTTTGGTTTGACTTGAGGTGCAGTATTCAGGGGCAGGGGCTGGTTGGACGAAGCCTTCGGAGATTCAAACGAGCTTGTGCGGGAGCCCGGGAGAAAACTGCAGAAGAGAACAACGCCCTTAGGGGTTAGCGTCTAAATTCGGTTTGGAACCGCCCGTGGTAACGGGTTGGCTGGCGAAGCCGACTGGCAACTCATGATCGAGAAACCAAAACCGTACTTGCCGTTAGCCCACCGCTTACCAGCGGCGGTTCCATGTTACGTGTCAAAAGTCTAGCTAATGTATGCACACGGGCATACTAATTCGAACCTGATATTATTGCCGCCGCCACCGCTTGTCAATCACACGGTCGCGGAGCGACCATCTTCGACACCCTACCGTGGGTTGAAACCCACGGCTAAACTCTGATGGTCGCTCCGCGACCGTAAATCGCCGGACAACAAACTTCCTCACGGCCTTACGGTAATATTCTTGCCGACGATCCGTTCTTCGCCACAGAACAAATTCTCTCCCCGACGATCCTTTTCTTCGCCGCGATAGCGGCAGCATGAATTTAGCCGTGGGTTTCAACCCACGGAACATCGAACATAAACCCCGCGTCGGGTACCGACGCGATGATTCAACCGTCGCAACGCGACGGAATTGCCTTTCACACCTTACCGGGGGTTGAAACCCACGGCTAAATTCATCAGGCCGCCACGCGGCAAAGGCCGCCGCACCAAATCGTGCATTGACACGATGTGTCATGTATGGCATGATGGCCGACTCGGCGAGGTTGGCTTCGCCGTTGCTCTTTGATAATTCGAATAGAAGAGTCTCAGTGAGACTGCCTGAGGTGGGACTTTAACGCAGAACCCGTAAGTTCTAGATCTTGTTCCGAATGGAACAAAATGACCCTCGCGAAATGGAGCGGAACAAACAACTTACGCCTGGTTTTCGAAGAGTTCGAGAAAGCGTTCGCGGTAGTTGCGGCTCAGGGCGAGCTCGGTTCCGTCGCGGAGGATGACGGCGTAATCGCCGGAGAACATCGGGTGGAGTTCTTTGATGCGGTCGATGTGGACGACGGTCGAGCGGTGGATCCGCAGAAACTTGTCCGGGTCGAGCTTGCCCTCGATGCCGTTCATCGTCTCGCGGATCATGTGAGTCTCGCGGCCGACGTGGAGCTTGACGTAATTGCCCGCCGCCTCGATCCAGTCGATCTCGTCGACACGCAGGAAGAACACGCGGCCCGTCGTCTTCACCACCAGCCGTTCGAGATACTTTTTCTCGTGCTTGAGATCGGCGATCAGCGTGATCAGGCGTTCGTCGATGTTGCCCATCCGGCGGCTTTCGATCGATTCGCGTGCACGCGATACGGCCCGGTGGATCCGCTCGCGAGTGAAGGGCTTCAGCAGATAGTCGAGCGCGTGAACGTCAAACGCCTGCAACGCGTATTGGTCGTAGGCCGTGACGAAAACGATCGCCGGCATCTTGCCGTTGAGTTGTTTGACAACGTCGAACCCGGTCTGCTCCGGCATCTGGATGTCGAGGAATACGAGGTCGGGCGAATCCCGCTTGATCACCGCGATCGCGTCGGTACCGTTGCCGCACTCGCCGATGATCTCGATCTCGCCCTCGTCGCGCAGGAACCGCTTGATCCGCTCGCGGGCCAGTGGTTCGTCATCAACGATGAGTGTTCGCAACTTCATCTTGTTCGTCTGCTTCCTCTTGTTCCGTGGTTAAAAAAAGAACCACAGAGCAAGATGAACAGGAAAAAAGGACGTGAACTAGTCCTCGATTACCCTCGGCTCGTTCCGATATTCGCGATATGGAATGTCGAGCCGCACGTTCAACCCGTGGGCTTCCTCGGGCTCAAGCTCGAACTTGTGGCCGTTGCCGTACAGGTGCTTCAGCCGCCGCCGAGTGTTCGAAAGGCCGACACCCTCGGTAAATGCCTTCACCCCGCCGGAGTTAACACCGACGCCGTCGTCGCTGACCGAAAGATGAAGATGACCGTTCTTCCGCCACGCTTCGATGTTGATCTTTCCGCCCTCGGCCCGCGGCGAAATGCCATGCTTGATCGCGTTTTCGACCAGCGGCTGCAAGATCATGTTAGGCACACTCGCGTCCAGCGTGTCGGGCCCGATGTCCATCTTCACCTCGAGGCGATCATGGAAGCGAGTCTGTTCGATCTCGAGATATTTACGCAGGAACTCGAGCTCTTGTTTAAGCGGAATTTCCTGCACCTCGAGATTCTCGAAAGACATCCGCAGCAGGTCGGAGAGATCGGTAAGCATTCGGTCAGCCGTGTCGGGGTCGCGATGAACGAGTTCCGATATCGCGTTGAGCGTGTTGAAAAGAAAATGCGGATGAAGCTGCATCTTCAAAACCTGCAGCCTCGATTGGGCAAGCCTCGCCTCAAGCTGCGATGTCTGCAGTTCGCGTGCACGATATTTGCGGTAATAAAGAATGGCTTGATGGATCGCCACCACGCCCCAATATATAGCTATCGAAAAATGAAAGTTGACGAAGAAGAGTATCTTGTAAGTTTCCCAGTACGACGTCAGGTTAAACCGCGAAAGGTAGCCAAGCTTTGGCAGAACGTAAGCATCGATCGTCAAGATCGCGAGCGAAACCGCAATGCTTGCAACGATGTGGATCGGCACCGATGCCTTCCACTGGTTGTCGTCAAACGGAAATCGCTTGCTCAGCCAGAAGATAAGCGGGCTTACGATGAACCAGGCGTATCCCGAAGCAAGTTGCCACGACAGGATCCGCCAAAACGAGATCGGATTCTCGGAAAGTTGATTTTGAAGCGCGAACTGGCTCGCAAAAAAGAGCCCGAATAGGGTCCAGACGGCAAAGATTATCAGCCATCTCGCTACCGGACCTCTGCTCGCAACTGTAGATGCCATCGGTTTGTTTTCTATCACCCGGCGATGTTAACACCAATCTACTTGTGACGAAATGAATATATCCACTGACGAAACGACTGCCGATTCACCCGATGTTATAATCCGCGAGATGTCAGATTTTCTCGCAGGAACCGTAAAAGGCCCGGGCAAAGAACCGCACGATTTTCAGTTCATTACGCGCGATAACGAGCACGTGCGGATCGGCGAGTTCGTCTATTATTCGGCGGATGTCGCCGGCGAATCTCGCAAGATCATCGGCACGGTGAAGGAACGCCGTCTTGCCCGAAGCCTGCCCGATTCGTTCCTGGCCGATCCCCTTACGCCGCCTTCGACCGTCGCGTCGATGATCGGCATCGAAGGCGACACCGAGATCTACGAGATCACTGTGTCGGCGATCGGATACTTCAGCCGCAAGCTCGGCAGTTTCGTAAATCCTCGCATCCCACCGCAATCCGGCGACGGTGTGTTTCTCGCCTCGAGCGAAACGCTCGGCGAAATGCTCAGCCCGCGGACAAGCGGAGCTACGGGTTCGGCACACATTGGCAGCCTGCTGACACGCGACGCTGGGGAAGTTCCGATCGTATTGTCGGTCCGCGATGTCGTCTCGACCCACCTCGCGATCCTCGCATCAACCGGTTCCGGGAAATCGTACACAGCGGGCGTCTTTATCGAAGAGTTGATGCAGCAATACAACCGAGCGGCCGTTTTGATCGTCGACCCGCACGGTGAGTATCACACGCTCTCGACCATCCAGGGCGATTCGCAGTTCGCGGGCAATGACGGATATCAGCCCGAGGTTAAGATCTTCACGCCCGACAAGATCAAGGTCCGCTTCTCAACGCTGACCGAAGCCGACATCAAATATCTACTGCCGGAAGGAACGTCGGACAAGATGCTGCATTATCTCGGCCAGGCATTTCGCAGCTTGCAAGACCGGCTCAAAGCCGAAGGCCGACGCGATTATCTCTACAACTATTTCGACCTTCGCGAAGAAGTTCAGCGGCAGCAGTACGGTAAGGAAAACGAGGCAGGCGACGGCGGAAACGTGTCGTCGATACAAGGATTGCTGTGGCGCTTAGATTCGCGATTCGACCGAGATACCGGCATCTTCCACGCCCACGATCATCTCCAATTGCAGGAACTTTATCGCCCAGGGCGGGTCACGATCCTTCAGCTATCCGACATCGAACAGCACGAACAGCAGGTGATCGTCGGCACGCTGCTACGCCGCATCAACAAGGCCCGGATGATGACGACCCGAGAGGAAGCGACCAGCGGCGAGAATTTTCTCGACTATCCGGTATTCACATTACTTGAAGAAGCTCACCGCTTCGCTCCGGCGGGAGCCAGCGTCGTCTCGACTCATGTGCTCCGCCAGATTCTAAGCGAAGGACGCAAGTTCGGCGTCGGCATCGGGCTGATCACGCAGCGTCCGGGCAAGCTCGATCAAGACGTGCTCTCGCAGTGCATGACGCAGATAATTATGCGGATCGTGAACCCGATCGATCAGCAGACGGTCGCTCAATCGGTCGAAGGAGCCGGCCGCGAGATGCTACGCGAGCTTCCCGCTCTCACGAAAGGCCAGGCGATCATCTGCGGCGTCGGGGTGAACACTCCCGTGATGTGCCGCATCCGGCCACGCCTGACCGAACACGGCGGCGAAACCTTCGACGCTCCCGCCGAGTGGATGAAATGGCACTCGTCGGGCGAGTCAGCGAAGCGAACCCAGGACGAGTCTCCTTATCTGAAGCCCGCTTCAGACAAAAAGCCTGAGAAGATCGGCAATGTCCGCATCTAATTCGTCATGACTAGGCAACGCGTATCATCAACAAGCGTAAAGTCGGTCGGGTATGACGCCGGCAACCGTATCCTTGAGATCGAGTTGAAGAATGGAGGGATATATCAATACTTTCAAGTTCCGGCCGAGGAGCACAAGTCGCTTATCGACGCTGAATCGGTTGGCCGGTACTACGCGAAGGTCGTAAAGCCGTTATACAGATTTAGGCGGATCAAATAAATGTTTTGTAATGTGTTCAATTGTCTAGCGTTGGCCGTTCAAATCCTTCCTTACGAGCAGGACAAGATCGACGCCGGACCGCAAGTGATAAGTGCCGTAGGTACTGTAGTTCGCCGAGTATCGACGGACCATTTCAGCGTCTTGCTCTCCTTTTTTCGCCACGATCATCTCAGGCAGCGGCTTCGAATCAGTAAGGCGACCATGAAAGACAGCTTTCGGATAATCTCTCATGTACCAGACCATCGGCCAGTAGTCCGGCGACACCACGTCTATCGAGGCATCTTTGCCCTTGCCGCTCGATTCGGCAAAACGCTCGATGTCGCGGATCATGTCGAGAAATTCACGCGACGTGTGAGCGTAGACCATCGGCGCGTCTTCGTCGTCATATCGGACGAAGTTAAGGTCGTACGTCATATAAGCAAGCACGGCGAGCGATCCGGCGCCGAGGGCGAGTCCGATACCCTTAAGCAGATTGTTCTTAGATTCGAAAATCTCGCCGACCGCATATCCCGCAGCGATACACATCGGCAAAAGAAAACTGAGAGCGAGCCATGGCGTCTTATAAGGAATGATCGTGTATGCAAGAAACAACCCGACCGCCCACAATCCGGCAAACATGGCGAAGCGGTTTCGGCCCTTCATTACAGCGATTACCGTTCCGACGAGCGAGACGATCATTATCGGCCCGTCGGATTCCAATCCCCACTCAACGTATGCCCAAATGCCGTTCTGTGTATGATCCTTGCTGCCCGTTTTCGTCCATATCTCGTAGGCCTCGAAAAAGCCTTTAACGCCGTCTGCATAGGTAAAGAAAGACGAAAAGAAAAGGACGATAATGTAAACAACGAGGGCAAGCACCGCGGCGATCGCCAGCGTCCTGTCCGGCCCCGATCCAACAGCTGTGCGAAAGGCCTTCAGAGAAAGCGTCGAATCGGTCTCCATCGGTTCGCCTCCCTTGTCCCAAGCGTAGATGAGGTATACCAATATGGCCGGTGCGGCAGCAATCAAAAGATAGAAGAGTGTCGTGAACGTTTCAGCCGTACCGGCCTTGGTCAGATCGAACATCCGCTTGCCGAAATCCTCCGCGATCTCGGGAAGACGGCTCGAGAGAACATAGGCGAACATCACCGATCCCGCAGCTGCGGCTCCGAGAATTCTAGTCGGAAACTCGCGGCGATGTGCTTGCTCCCCGATCTTTTCTCGGGCCCAGACGCATACGCACGCGATCGCCATTGTACCCAGCGTGATGAACGACGTTTCCTTAGTCGCAAACATCAGGGCGAAACAGGCAGCGGCGAGTAGCAAATAGATCGGACGACCACTTCGCCATTCGAGCAAAAGCTTAATGATGAAGAACGACAAGACTCCGGCAAATAAGAAAAGCGCTATCCGGAACGCCCAGAACGAAGCCGTTCCGTCTTCCGCAAATCTTAACGGCAGGTGCAGTGCCGGCGGCGAAAAACAAACTACTAGGATCAGCGCCATCCAGGCGATCGCTCCCGGCCCCGCCTTCTCGCGATCCATGAACATCAGCACCGCAAGCACAAAACCGAGCGCCAGAAACACGAAGAAGATCTCGTGGATAAAGTACCGCGAGATATAGACCATGCCAGGTGAGATCGCGAGGAACGCGGCGGACGCCAATGTCCCGACTTTGCCGATATACCGCCGTAAATAAAAGGCCAGAACTACTATCAAGACGCCCCAGATCGCCACGCTCCAACGTATCGGGATCGTCTCAAGCCCGAAGACTTCAGCGAACGCGAGCGAGATATAGTAGAGCGTCGGGCCGTGATAATTTGCGGGATCGTACTTGTAAACGCCGTCGCGAAACAGGTTCGTCAGGAACCATCCGTTAACGCCTTCGTCGTGATGAAACGGCTTGAGGCCCAGCCAGTAAAAGCGCAGAAATGTCGCGAGGGCCGTTACAAGCCCGCAGGGCAAAAGCCACATAATCGGCGATCGTTCTCTATTCTGCGTTTCCTCAGCCATCTATCTGATCTTATGAACTCTGTATTCGCCCGACCTCGCGACCAGCGGAAACTGTGCGAAGAACGCTTCATTCGGTCTCATCTCGCGTTCCTCGGGCGATATAAGCACATATTCTATATTGTACTTTTCAAACAGACCGATCGCGTCTGGCCCGCCCCGATACATTCGCTTCACGTCTTCTTCGCGGCCGCGGTAGTCAATTCCGTGCGAGGACAAATGCCCGGAATATCGCATCAGCGACCTTCTTCCGGTAAGCACGACGGCGGTGTTGTAGGTCGGCGCGTTGAGAAATAACGACCGCGGCGGTGTGACGGCTCGGATACGGTCTGCGATCGTGACTGCATCTGATGAAAAGACCGGATAGTTAATTTGCCTCGACGCCGTCCGCCAGACATCGAGCCCGCCCGAGGCCGTTAGGACGAAAACGGCAATGGCCGCAACTGCTTTCCAAGCCCCGTCTTTACGACACATCCATGCAATTGCGACGACCACGAATGGCAGCGATCCGACGAACCAATAGATCAGGATCTTGATATTGTCCCATTCCCACGGGGCCAGTTTTGCGACGTTTGCCAGCGCGAAAAGAAATGCGAACGGAACGTAAAATAAAAGCAGATTCCCCGTCTGAGGCGGCTCCGGCGCAACCGCCTTCTTACTTTTCACTTTTCCCTTATCACTTACTTCGGCATTTCGCGGACGTGACCGCAGATAGATTCCGAAAGAGATAAGCGGGATAAATATCCCAGTATTCTTGAGCCAAAACCAAATAGTGTTCGTATCCCTTGCGTCGAAGCCGAAGTGCCAAGCAATAAATTCGCTCGCCCGCGTCGCGCTGCCCGACATCGACCACAGCAGTTCCGGAATCGCGATTACGCTTACACCGATGCCGAAGGCGATCATCTCACGCCAACGATCGAGGCTAAATGCGAGAACGAATACACTTACGACGAACAATACGGCAATACTGTGGAGATGAATCAGCGGTAAAAGCCCGGCCAATAATCCTAAAGCTATCGCCGGGATCAAGTGATTCAATCCGCTATCTTTCTCTGTGTCCTCTGTGGCAAATATCTTCCACAAAAATCCGAGCACGATGAGCGTGATCGGCATTCCTAACAGCAGACTTCGCTGCGTTAAGAATAACGTTATCAACGAGTTGCCCCATCGGAACTCGTCGCCGATCGTGTAGTCTTTCGTCAGGTTCCATAGCGTGTCGGTCGAACCGAGGAACCATAGAAATCCAAGGCCGCCGCTGAAGAAAAGCAGTGCTGGAGCGAGTTTGGCCGCGTGCCTTAATCCGGTCAGGCGACGGGTAAATCCCTCTAAAAGTACCAAGAGCGAAAAGGCCCACGTCACGTTCTGCACGAGCATGGCGTCGCGGGTTGAAATGCCCAGTTTTACTAGGCTTGCGGAGATCAGGTCGGCAATAAACGGATACGAAAACGTGGCTCCGGCCCAATTAGGATTCTCTGGGGGGAAATTCATTCCTTCGGAAAAGCTGAATATCGTTCCGAGGTGAAAAGGCAGATCTCCTAGATTATTTGAACCTCCGGTAAATATGCCGAGGTCCGTCTGGATCATCGCCCGGTCGAAGAAAAACACGAGCAGGACGACCCACGCGGCGTAGTAAATAAATGGCAGGATCTTGGCCGAATTGGAGCCTTGGATCTTTCCGCCAGCCTTGGCGAGGTCGTGGTCAAAGGTCTTTCGACGCTTGCCTCGTACGACGATAAAGCCAGCTGCCACAACAATTAACAGCGGTGCTACAACCGTCGCAGCGTTCAGCCCGAAGAGCATCGCCGCGACAAAAACCAGCGTCCCGAAGACGGCTGAGCCGATCACGTTTCCGGCCGCGACTCGCCACAACAGCGGTTCTTCGCGCTCGACGAGGTACGTCAACCCGAGCCCGCCGGCGGTGATCGCCGCAACAATTAACAGTGAGACCAACATCACTAACTTGATAGAAGTTTACGCAACACGCACGCCCGGCGTAAAACGCGGAGAGCGGACAAAAAAGATCCGAAGGACGAGAAAGCCCGGGCAGAGTGGAAAAATTGGAGCCAAAACAATTCGCGTTTGGCGCAGCTATTTTTTGACGTCGAAAATTGGCGGCGCCGAGTGTTGCGAGCCATGCGAGCAGAATGTTTGACACCCATCGAGACTCGACGTCGAAACAAATCTTCGACCCCGCCGAGCAGACATTGTGAGCAGCATCTCTTCGACTTCGTCGTTTTGTTTCAGATCTCGTTTTGTGATCTCTGTGTTTTCCTTGGTTATTGATCTTTCTCTTTGAAGGAAATCGCGAACCACAGAACAAGATGAACCAGATCCGAAAAAACACGACCTTAAATCTTATACTTGCAACATCGTGCCAGATAGTGTACGCTCGTTTCGGCTGGAGGAACAATCGTTTATGAAGTCACTTTGGAAAATTATCGAGCGGGATAACAAGAAAGGAAAATGGTCGCTGCCTTACGTGAGCCTGAGCCCGGACGGTGAGATTTTGATCACGCGGGTTACATGGGAAAAGAGCGGAAGCCCGGCGGCCTACCTGATAATGTTTGACGACACAAATCAGCGGATCGGGCTAAAACCCACCGCGTTAGGAATAAAGCACGCCTACAAGGCCTACACGAAAGGCACCGCCGGCAGCAGAACACTGTCGTGCAACCGAATGCTGGTCGAACACGGCATAAAACTAAAACACGGCCTCCGCTTCACCGACATCGAGATCGACCAAGACGGCTTCATCACCCTCGACCTCCGCACCGCCGTCATCAACCGCCTCTCCGTCGCCCACCAACGCCGCGAATCCGGAAAGCCGTCACCTATTGCTTACGAAGCGAACGCCCAAAGTCCGGGCACCTAAACCTTAAACACTTTCATCACTTCGTCTCCTAGATGGTTGATGACCTTCACGGCGATTCGGCCCGAGGCTGGGTGGGCAAACGGGCGGGAAATGTCGCTGTTGAGGGTGGACCACGCTTCTTCGTTGATCTCGGCTTTGAGTGAGGTTTTTAGCGACTTGTACGGGTCGTTTTGGCCGAGGAAATATGCGTGGCGGACGAAGAAGCTTTCTTCGTTGTAGTCGGTGTCGATGAACCAGCAGGCGATGCCGTCGGCACCGTCGCTGCGGACTTCGCCGGTGTTTGGGTGGAAAACATCTACGCCGTTGATCTTGACCTGGATCTTCTCGGCGCCTGCGTTGGGTATGTATCTCTCGCCGGTTTCTGCATCGAGGATGTCGATATCCGGCTCACCAAAGATGACAAAGAGATTGCCTTTGCCCGTGTTCTTTAGATCGTCCGACATATGCAGATCGGCGTTCATGCGCGCTTTTAGGACGGGAATGCGGCCGAGCTTGTCGAATTCGGATGACAACGCGTCATAGTTGAAGGCACACGATATCAGAACGTCAAAGCCTGCGTCGCCAGCCTCGCGAGCGGCTGAGACGAGATCGGGTCGCGAAACTGTGCCGAACTCTGGACCGACGAAGATCGCGGCGCGTTTTTCGGTACCGGCTTCGTCATAGCGAGCTTCGGCACAGACGTAGGCTCCGGGCCACGGAGTTATTCCGGTTAGGTCGATCTTGTCTTCTTTGTGAGCCTGCTGGACTCCGGCAGCGGCGAGGTTTGTTAGGACCATGCTTGCGAAGTCTTGTATGCCGGATGTTGAATCGCCAGACGTTGAGCCCTTACTTACGTGCGGGCTACTGACACTCGGATCGATCAACTCATCATCGGCTCCGACGCTTAGGGTGCGGTGCGGCGAGAGGCTTTCTACGGTAAAGGGGCCGGCGACGCGGACCTTTCGCTTGTCGTCGTAAGGCTTGTCGTACAGGTATTCGAACTCGGCCTTGGCGGCGATCGATGCGTCGATCTCCTTTTGACGTTCGATTCGCCATCTCCAAAAAAGCTCGTGTTCGGCTTTCGCTCCTTCATCCCAACCCTCATCCGCATTTCGAGGTATTTCCCACTCCTCGGCGATTCGGCCGTTTTCGACGCCCATCCCGTCTAATCCCACCGCGATCGACCACTTCTCCCGCACCAACGCCAACTGCTCCTCCCATTTTTCCCAGATGACGTCGATCTCGGCGTTGTTGGCGATGGATTTGAGGGTGATGTGCGGGACGCGTTCGTAAACGAAGCCTTGGCGGAGATTGCCGAAGGTCGGTTTTTCGGACGGGACGGTTCGGGTGATCTCGCCTTCTTTTTGCTGGCCCTCAGGTGAATCGGCAATCAGATAATACGGATATCTCGCACCCATTATCCGTGCGCGTGCGAGTGCCAAGGCCACCCGCGAAGTGTCAATTGTTATCCAACGCCTGCCCCATTGCTCGGCGACGTAGGCCGTCGTTCCAGAACCACACGTCGGATCAAGAACAAGATCGCCGGGATCCGTAGAAAGCAGAAGAACCCTCTCGACCATCCTCGTGGATGACTGCACAACGTAGATTACATTCGTAGCACCCCCAAGATCGGTCCAGGTGTTCGAAGGCGCTTTGACTGGATAGTCTTGAAAGTACCTTTTGTAACGGATTGAAGTTTTCATCAAGGCAATTCTGTCCGCCTTGCTCAACCGCCCCATTCCCTCCAAGGTGGTTTTCCAGTGTGCCCTCGGACCCGTTGTGAATTGTCTCCCATGAAACATGAAGTCAACTGGCGTTCCTGTCGTGTTTCCATCCGAGAGGATTGGATCAGGAGAGAAATCATCTTCTTCTCGATACTCGCGCTCGAAGAAGATTGGCCGGTATTTAGCCTTCTCCTTGTCTTTCGCGTACCATAGGATGATGTCTGTAACATTCCCTAGAAAATTCCCAGTTTGACTGCCCGTCTTGGTTACGTAAATCTCAGAAATAAAATTTGCGTCCGAAAAGATCTCGTCCAGAGCCGCTCTTACACGATGAACATTTTCATCTCCGATTTGGACAAAGATCGAGCCTGATTCGGTGAGTAGATCGCGGGCGACGGTGAGGCGGTCGCGGAGGTAGGTGAGATAGCTGTGGATGCCGTCGCGCCATGTATCGCGAAAGGCCTTGACCTGTTCGGGTTCGCGGGTGATGTGATCGACGTTGCCGTCCTTAACATCGCGGCTGGTCGTGGACCACTGGAAATTGCTGTTAAATTTGATGCCGTAGGGCGGGTCGATATAGATGCACTGCACCTGTCCGCGAAGCCCTTCGCGCTCAGCTAGGCTCGCCATTACCTGCAAGCTGTCGCCGAGTATCATACGGTTCGACCAGTTTTGATCGTGCTGGTAAAACTCCGTCTTCGCATTGTTGTCGATGCCGTTGAAAGCGCTGTAAAGATCGGCAAACAGCGCGTTTTGTATCTCTTCTTTTTCGTCCGCGCGCTCCGTCCTTCGCCGCAGATCGTCGATCAGCGCCTTCGGATGAACCTTTTCCTGTATGTAAAGCGGCGGCGCCTGCACCACAAGATCGGACCAGTCCTTAACATCCTTACCCCGCCAGATAAGCTGCGGATCAAGATCAGGATCCCGCCGCTCATAAGCTGCGAAAATCGACCGTTTGTCCTCCTCGGTCATCACGGCCTCGTACTCGGCGGTCGGTATGTTCTTACGCGCTGCTTCGTCGTGGACGAAGGTTTCGATCTGCTTCCTGGTCGGTTTCTGTTTCGGCATTTTACTCGTAAGTCGCTGAAGGCGACGAATATAATAGCCTGGGGTGAAACCCCAGGTTACGATCATCAAACTCGGCCGTCCCTGAAGGGGACGAACATCAGCAACGGCGCGGTGGCTCCCCTTCAGGGAGCGATCGTGATTTTGTCCGACACCTGGGGTTCCGCAAAGCCTCCACCCCAGGCTATTTTCTCGCGTCGCCTTCAGCGACGAAATCCATTCGATTCTGTGTTGCAGGCGTTTTCGATAATTTTTTCGAATCCAGAAGCAATCTCAAAAACATCCGTCAGCTCCGCAAACGCCCAGCGTCCGAACGTGCCAAGATTGTTCACGCCGGGAATCCAGTATGTGTCCATTGTGGACTTTTTCTCTTTGGCATCCTCGCCACGGTAGCCTTTGATCTCGACGATGAGATTTAATAGATCGTCTTCGCCTCTGCCATCGTCGATCCGCAGGATAAAGTCCGGAATATAAATGCGGCTGTCGGAACCGTAACGGTATGGAACTTCAAGGCCGAGATTGTGATTCTTTACATACGCGCTAACGCGTTCATGCCCCTCGGCCACGCGGCAAAATTCTGCTTCCCAATCGCTGTCAAGAACGAGGTAATTGATCTGGCATTTTCTTGAATCGGTTTCCCAGAGACTTTGTTTGGAAGTATGAAAACTAACATGTGCCGTCGAGCCTTCGGGATTATAGGAATCAGGAACTGCCTTGATCGTATTGCCGCCAATATGAGCCGACACGATGCCCGCAGTAATACGCTCGCACGCCATGTCGGCAAGCATCTTATATTTAAGCTGAGCCGGGTAAGCTCCACCCTTGCAGTCAAGATAGTTCTCAACCCAATCTTTCGTGATCCGTTTTAGCTGGCCAAATAGAGGCAATTGCGGATCGCCATTAGCATCGCGCCATTTGGTCAGCACGAGGTGCGAAGTCAGTTCATAAACGACCTGCGCGGTGCGAACATCACGCGTATGAACAAGGTTGAGATCGACAGGTTCGCCGATGATGCCGGAGTTGCGTGTCTCCGTAGCGCCGACAAGATCAGGCGTAAGCTGCATCTTCGAATCAGCATTGAAATTTGCCGTTAGCTTCTCGTTCGGCAATTCGACACGATAGCCCTGGATTCTCGGAAAGTGAATCTCTAATGCGTCGCGTTCGGGGCGGACGGCTTTAATGTGAGTGGTAACGCGCGGCGGCTGGGGCGGAGCGACGACAGGTTTCGCAGTGAAGTCGAACGGAATGCCGAGAACATCTGCATATTCGACGTTGAACAAGCCTTCTTCATTCAGATCATAAGACTGCCTTCGAAGCGCTCGGCCAATGACCTGTTCGCAAAGAAGTTGCGTTCCAAAAGCACGCACGCCGAGAACGTGCGTCACCGTATTGGCGTCCCAACCCTCAGTAAGCATCGAAACGGAAACGACACAGCGGATCTCGCCACCGAGCCGACCGTGTTTGCCGACGGTGTTCATCACCTCGCGAAGCAGATCCTGATCGGTCAGCTTTTCCGCCTTTTCGCGGTCACCCGTTCGTTCGATGATCTCGCGCCGGAACCGGTCGATCTCGTCGGCTGCCATTTTCCGAAAATTGTCGTCAAGCGCGTCGCCCGACTCTAACTGTTCGCTGTCGATAAGGAGCGTTTTCGGTTTCGCCAGTGGCCTTCCGTGTTCATCAAAGTTTCGGAAAAGCGGAAGACGGCCTTCGACCAGCTTCCCGTCCGGTCTTTGAAAGCCGGAGATGTAATCATAAACAAGCTTCGATGTCGACGTGTTGTTACACACAACGATGAAGCACGGAGGAACCTTCACCTTAGCTTCCTGCCACAGATCGAACGTTTTCGCGTAGTGTCCGTAAAGCGCGTCAAGGGCCGTTTGAAGTTGAGGCGGCAGATCGAGCGGATCGAGAACGTCGGCTTTGCCTCGACCCTTTTTCGGCATCTTCTTGCGGATGTGCTCCCACAGTTCGCGGTACATGGGTAGGTCGCGGTCACCTTTGGGATTATTGTCGGCGATAGGAACACGTGGGAGTTTTACGATGCCGCACTCGATAGCGTCCATCAGCGAGAAGTCGCTCATCGTCCAGGGAAACAATGTCCCCTCGGCATAGCCGGAGCCGCGAAGGAAAAACGGCGTTGCGGACAGGTCAATGACTTGCAATAAGCCAAGTTTTCGTTTGACCGCTTCCAGACCAGATATCCACAGACGAGCGGCTTCGTTGTCTTTTTTTGCTTGAGCCTTTGCATCCTTAAGATCTTGGCCGCTCAGCGGGTTTCCTTCACTGTCGACAAAATCGCCGTCATCAGCGGGCTTCTCACGGTAGCAGTGATGCGCTTCGTCGTTGATCGCGAGGATGTTCTTTAAACCCATTAACTCCGGCATCACCCGCTGTATCATCTGGCCTTCGGTTTCTTTAGTTGATAGGTCCTCTCCAGTTCGGCCTTTGAGTAAGGCCTTTCCACCTTTCGACAGGTCGAGCCGTTCGCGTAGCTTGAACGCGTGATAGTTGGTTATGACGATCTTGGCGCGGTCGAGTTCGTGAAGCATGTCCTGCGGGACAAGCTCCATTTTTCGGTAATAGCTGTCTGGATCGTTCGGCTGCAGGACGCGCAGCCTGTCCTTGATCGTCAGGCCGGGTGCCACGATAAGAAAACCGCGCGTGAACTTTTTTGAGTTCGGCTGTCGAACTGCGTTGAGCGTTTGCCACGCGATCAGCATTGCCATTACGGTCGTCTTGCCGGCGCCGGTGGCGAGTTTTAGCGCAATACGAAACAACTCGGGATTAGCGTCGTTATTAGCATTCTTCAAATGCTCCAGCACGGCTTTCCCAACGGGTATTTTCGGCGCAACTTCATTGAGCCATATCGCAACCTCCGCCGCTTCTATCTGACAAAAAAAGGGACGCAGATAAGTGAACTCGTGAGATCGCCAATGCTTTAAGAGCCTTGCGGTTTCCGGCGTCACTAGCCAGTCGCTTGCGGACGGAAGTTTTCTCCAATTAGCAACGTGGCCGCGAACGTCGTTAATGATCGAGGTCGGGTCGTAGGCCTGTCTCACCGTCGAAAGTCCGGCACCTTCGTCAAAAATAAGACCTTGCTGTTTCTCTTTTCGCTTCTGCTTTCTGGCGCGGGGGATCGGCGTTATGAAATCGGCCCGCCGCCGCTCATCGACAATTCGTTGCGTCGGCTGCCCGTCTTTATCGAGTTCCCAATGTTGCGTGGGAATTTCGTACGGAGAATTGAGAATGGGGCGCTCGAAGAAAAGGTCAGACATAGGGAAACTGCATGATCCAGGTCCAGCTTGAATCGAAATTCAATCCACTTAAAGGCAGATCATAGTAGCAGTTTTTTACTCAGTGACAAATCCAGTCTTATGCCGACAATCATGTTCACGAAACCGGGGACGCTTACGATCCTAAGGCCGTCCTGTTACACTTATCGGTTTGGGCGAGGGCCCGGACGGGATCTATGTTACAGGCTGGGATTGTGGGGTTGCCGAATGTTGGCAAATCGACTTTGTTTAATGCTTTGACGGCGCAGGAGGCGGCGTTGGCGGCGAATTATCCGTTTGCGACGATCGAGCCGAACGTGGGCGTGGTGGCGGTGCCGGATGAACGGTTGGCGGTGCTTGAAACGATTCACAAGGCGCAGAAGGTTGTGCCGGCGACGGTGGAATTTGTGGATATTGCGGGGCTGGTTCGCGGGGCTTCGAAGGGCGAGGGCTTAGGCAATCAGTTTCTGGCGAACATTCGCGAGACGCATGCGGTGATCCAGGTGGTGAGGTGTTTTGAAGACGAGAATATTATTCACGTGGAAGGTTCGGTCGACCCGATCCGCGATATCGAGACCATCCAGATCGAGCTTGCGTTGGCCGACTTAGCGTCGATAGAAAAGCGAAAGGACAAGGCCGGCCGCTCGGCGAAGTCGGGCGATAAGGATGCGAAACGGGAAATGGAGATCATCGAAAAGATCTTGCCCGTGCTGGAAGAAGGCAAGCCGATCCGCGCGGCTGCGTTGACCGATGACGAACGTGAGATCGTTAAGAAATGGTTTCTGCTGACCTCGAAGCCGACGATCTATGCGGCGAATGTGGACGAAGGTTCGCTGGCCTCACCTGACGATAATCCGCATGTTGCGGCAGTTCGCGCTCATGCGGCGGCGGAGAATTCGGATGTTGTAGTTATATGCGCGAAGCTTGAAGCGGAGTTGGTGGCGTTGGAAGACGCGGAACGCGCGGAGTATCTGAAAGACCTCGGCCTGGAATCGAGCGGCGTCGATAAGATGATCAAGGCGGCGTATCACATGCTCGGGCTGATGTCGTTCCTGACCGCCGGCGAGAAAGAGGTCCGCGCGTGGACAATCCCCATCGGCACCAAGGCCCCGCAGGCCGCCGGCGAGATCCACACCGACATCGAACGCGGCTTCATCCGCGCGGAGATCATCGGGTTCGACGACCTCGTCGCTTGCGGTTCGCGCAAGGCAGCGAGCGAGAAGGGGTTAGCTCGGCTCGAGGGTAAGGAGTACGTGATGCAGGACGGCGACGTGGTGGATTTTAGATTCAATGTTTGAGCTTCGGCAGGTGCCTTCGGAATAAGTGATAAGTTGTAAGTGAAAAGTTTTATCGAGATGGAAAGATTTTTTATCCTACTAGTGCTGGTCGCGGCGTTCTCGTTTTCCGCGACTGCTCAATCGAAGGTGACGCTGCGCGGGCAGGTCGTTTGTTCGGTGTGCTGGTTCGAGGCTACGGATCGGAAGGCGACGAAGTATGGCAACGAGGCGGACGTAAAGTGTGCTCTCGATTGCTCAGAGCTCAACATTCCGCAGGCGTTGGCGGTCGAGGATGAAAAAGGTTTCACGCTCTACACAATGGAGGCGGGAGCGTTCAAACCGACGGGCAAGGATTATCTCGACCTCGTGCCGAAGTTTGTCGAGGTCGAAGGCACGCTGCGGACCGAGAAGGATAAGAAGTTTATCAAGGTGAACGCGCTGCGCGTTTTGTCGGACGGAATACCGAAGCCGACGCCGGTTTCAGACACCGCGGAACTCGCGTTGAAAGACCTGACCGGCGCGGCGCAGTCGCTGGCGGCACTCAAAGGACGCGTCGTCGTGCTCAACTTTTGGGCGACGTGGTGCGTGCCTTGTCGGAAAGAAATGCCGGACCTTTCGGCGATCCAAAACGACTATGCCGCGCTCGGCGTACAGGTGGTCGGGGCGGCGGGCGACGATGCGGCGGACTCGGCAAAGGTGCTGAGCTTCATCCGCGAATACAAGGTGAACTTTCCGGTCTGGATCGGCGCGACAACGGACGACATGAATCGGTTCGGCCTCGGCGAAGTGCTGCCGGCGACGGCGATAATCGATAAAGAAGGCAAGATCGTTTGGCGCGAGATCGGGATCATCAAGCCCGATGTGCTGCGAAAGGAACTCGACAAATTGCTGCTTCCGAAAGTGACGGAAGCGACGAAGATCGCGAAGGCCGAGCGTCGGAAGACGAACGCGTCGCTCGTGCCCGCATGACCTGTCTGACCGGGCGAAGGCCAGGCTGTCCGGGGGACGGCCGATAACCCAAAAAAGTTTACAGCTGGTATCAGGCTGCTCGCGGGCCAGATCGATAGAGCTGCGGTGCGCGCGACGCTGATCTACCGCTGGCATCCGCGATTTCACGTCGGGCTCGAATACAATCCGAAGGTCGGCGAGGTGCATCCGCTGATCACGTTCATTCCGGTGACCGAGACGAAGAATCGGCCGGCCGTGATCGTCGGGCTTAGCTCGGACCGCATCGGCACGCCTGAGGGTACGTCAGTTTACGTTACCGCGAGCAAAGACCTGCAACACTGGACCGGGCTGCCGATCGCACCGTACGGCGGTGTGGTGTGGGGTTCGTATGAGAAGAAGTTTCGAGCGATCGGCGGACTGAATATCCGGCTGCCATATCGGATGACGTCGCTGATCCAGTTCGACGGCGTAAAGGTCCACCCGAGCCTGACTTATACGTTTAACGATACGCACGCGTTGACGTTTTTGATGATCCGCGGCAACCGGCCGGGCGTGACGTATACATTTTCTTTCTGACTCTTGCCCGCTAAATACGCGAAAAAACGCTAAATGAAGAAGGCGGTAGAACTTTTAGCATAGTTTAGCGTTTTTCGCGGGCGAAGTGAGTCTTGCAAATGAAGGCTGACTTTGTGAGAATACTGCTTCTAACCTTGCCGGGTTCGTCTATCGGTTAGGACGCGAGATTCTCATTCTCGAAAGACGGGTTCGATTCCCGTACCTGGTACCAAAATCCCTTTCAATATTTAGTTGCAACTTTTGGCTTGAGCTTAAGCCCTTACTAACGTGCGGGCTTCTGCAAGTCGCAGGCGTTCGAGGAATGCGGCTATTCGTGTGAGCGCGGTTTCGAGGTCGCCGGTTTGCGGGAGGAAGACCATGCGGAAGTGGTCCGGAGCGGGCCAGTTGAAGCCGGTGCCTTGGACGATGAGGACGCTTTCTTGTTCGAGAAGGTCGCAGGCGAACTGCTGGTCGTCGGTGACCGGGTAAACTTCCGGATCGAGCCGCGGGAACATATACAACGCGGCCTTTGGTTTGACGACGCTGACGCCGGTGATGTTTTTTAACGATTCATAGGCTAGGTTTCGCTGTTCGCACAGACGACCGCCGGGTGCTACGAGTCTTTCGATGCCGTGAAGGCTCCCGTCGAGAGCGGTGGCGATCGCGAGTTGGCCGGGCGTGTTCGAACACAGCCGCATCGACGCGAGCATGTTCAGCCCGGTGATGTAATCGCCTGCTTGCGAACGGTCGCCGGACACGACCATCCATCCCGCACGATATCCGCACGAACGATAATTTTTACTCAGCCCGTTAAAGGTGATGAACAGCACGTCGTCGGCAAGCGATGCGATGCTCGTGTGCTCTTGAGCGTCAAACAAGGTCTTGTCGTAGATCTCGTCGGCGAAGACGATGAGGCCGTGTTCGCGTGCGATGTCGACGATTTGTTCGAGGTGCTCTTTCGGATAAAGAGCACCGGTCGGATTATTCGGATTGATGATGACGATGCCGCGGGTTCTCGGTGTGATCTTGCAGCGAATGTCATCGAGATCGGGCAGCCATTCGTTTGATTCGTCGCAGATGTAATGAACGGGGCGGCCGCCTGAGAGTGAAACCGCTCCTGTCCACAGCGGATAGTCCGGCGCGGGAACTAGTATCTCGTCGCCCGCATCGAGAAGTGCGTTGAGCGACATCACGATCAACTCGGACGCGCCGTTGCCGAGATAGATGTCGTCGATATCGACGCCTTTAATTCCTTTCTCGGCGCCGTACCTCGCGACCGCTTCCCGCGGCCCGACAAGGCCTTTGCTGTCCGTGTATCCGGCGGCGGCGGGAAGGCTACGGATCATCTCCGCGACGATCTCGTCGGGCGGTTCGAGCCCGAACGCGGCGAGGTTGCCGATGTTGAGTTTGATGATCTCGCGGCCCTCGACCTCAAGCCGCTGGGCCATCTCAAGCACCGGCCCGCGAATGTCATACATCACGCCGCGTAGCTTTGACGATTTATTGATGGGGTTCAAGAACGCTCCAGATCAAGGCAGGAATTAAAGTGGTGCCCCCGGCAGGATTCGAACCTGCAGCCAACAGATTATGAGTCTGCTGCTCTAACCGTTGAGCTACAGGGGCATGAATTTCAGAGTTTAAATTATCGATTATCGCCGTGCAAATCCTCGGTGCGTTCTACGGATGGAGTTGCCGGCGGCTCGTGGGAGAAAGTCGGTGGCGGCGGAGGCGGCGCGGCGTATGCTTCTTCCTGCGGAATACGATCTAGGAATTTCAGCATTCCCCACGTGGCGGCAAGAGCGAAGATGATCGCGACGATGTTTATCAGCAGTTCGTAATCTGTGAAAGCGGATTCGGGCCAGCCCATGCCCGCAACTCCGACTGCGATAAGTACACCGGCCGCGATGCCGACGAGCAACTGCACGCCGATATAGACACCGATTCCGACGAACGCCCAGAGCCATGCGTTGCGGCCGGTAGCCTTGGCCTTTTGATATGCGAGTACGGCGGCGATGATAGCGAGCAGCATCCGATTTTCTCCTCTTATAGTAGTGCTGAAAGCAGCGGCGAATCTTTTATTCTATCGATCCGTTCGTTGAGGTCAGCGGCGTTCCCACCCTGGGAACTGATCGTCTCCCCAATCGCCGCCGCGTCTTTTCCATTAAGCATTTCTTCCAGGATCAGCACGTCGATATCGCCGAAGCCTTCGATGCCGAGGGCGTTGGGCGGTTCGACGCCCACGACGCGGGTGTTGGCTAGGTCGAATACCCAATCGAGCGCTTTTTCTTGCGGGTCGGCCTCGGGATAACGCTGCCCGATCAGCTTGTAGATATTTTCGCGGCTGTCGGCGTTTAGGATAACGGCGAGGAAAAATCGCAGTGCCGGATCGGTAACGTAATCGCGCCGCTGAACGATCGACATCATCCGCTCTTGCCGCTCCAAAACTTCAAGCAGTTTGTCCGCACGCTCACCGTGACGCTTCCTGGCGATGGCGAAGAGCGATGCAAACCGGCCGTCGAAATTCTCGACGTTGAACATCTGCTTGACCTTGTCGGTCCTTAGCATCGTCCGCAGATTTTGGAGGAGCTGAAACGTCTGCTGAATGTCGCTAGCCGCGATCATCTCGCCGATCCGCTCGTCGGCGTCTGGCCGCTTTGCTTTGAGCAACGCGCCCATCGACTGCACCTTTTTCGTCATCGAGTCTTGCGTGTAGAACGGATCGAGCGCAAGGTGCGGCTTGTAATAGCTATACTGCGGCAGGAACATCGGGCTCTTGCGAGTTCGCACGACGATCGTTACGGACGGATCGTCGAGATGAAACAGCGAGTGGATGTATTGCCGGCCGGGATTGATCTCTTGCACGTCGCCGACCGAAAGCAGCTCGCAAACCTTTAGCTCCATTCGGCCAAACTCCATGAAAACGTTCACATAGTCTTCCGAAGTGAAGTTGTACCAGCTGTGGATGCTCGAACCGGCGAGCACCTGAAAAGCTCCGCTAAAGCCGTGCTGATGCGTCGCCGTCGTACCGGTATACCAAAAATATACATCGACGTAGAACCGCGCTCCCGAATAGATGGTGATCGCCGGCTCGCCGAAGTTTGAGTTCGGGTCTTCTTGCCGCGGCAGTTCGGGCTGCGACATCGTCCATGCGAGAACGTCCCACGGCGTTACTTTCGAAGGCAGATCGTGTTCGATCAGCTTGGCTTTCGCGATCGCGGGAAGCTTGATCTCGTCATAGTCCGCAAGGCTCCAAGCCCTTTCGATGTCGTCGCCGAGGCGGTTGAAGAGTTCTATATTGGCCAACGGTGCTGCTGTTGTTTGGGCTAATGAACTCATAAGTTTGCTTTTCGTGCCTTGCGGAATCTGCTATATTCTCGTCTAACTCTTCTCGTAAATCCAACTTAGCAAAGGTGAAAACTAAATGAGCGCAACCGTAAACGCACCGCAAGGCGGCTTCTTCGGCCATCCCAAAGGACTATCGACACTCTTCTTTACAGAGATGTGGGAAAGGTTCTCATTCTACGGCCTGCGGCCGCTGCTGGTGCTGTTCATGGCGGCGGCCGTGATGAACGGCGGCTGGGGCTGGGACCGCGGCGAAGCGTCAGCGATCGTCGGCATCTATGCCGCGATGGTCTATCTAGCGTCACTGCCCGGCGGATGGATCGCCGACAAATGGCTGGGTTTAAGAAAAGCTACGCTTTACGGCGGCTCGTTGATCTCACTCGGGCATATTACGATCGGTGCTTCGTCTTTTACGAGTTCCAAAGTCCCTTTCTTTCTCGGACTCGTCTTTATCGTTCTCGGCACCGGTTTGCTCAAGCCGAACATTTCCGCAATGGTCGGCGACCTCTATCCAGAGGGCGGATCACGCAAGGACGCGGGATTTTCCGTCTTTTACATGGGTATCAATCTGGGCGCTTTTATCGGCCAGTTAATCACGGGTTACCTCGGCGAGACGATCGGCTGGCATTGGGGATTTACCGCAGCCGGAATCGCGATGATCCTCGGCCTCATACAGTTCTATGTGATGGCTCCGAAGACTCTTGGCGATATCGGTCTGGAGCCGACCAAGCATCCTGATCCAGCGGTTCAGGCGAGGCAAGTTTCAAACGTCAAGATCGGGACGGCGGTCGGGCTCGTGATTCTGGCTATCGTTTTCGCCCTCGTCGCGAGCGGAACGATCCCATTCAGCGCCGAGGTCTTCGGTACTTACCTCGCCTATTTCCTCGTCGGAATCGGCTTCGTTTATTTCGCTTACCTTTTGATCTTCGGCGGGCTTAATTCGGACGAAAAGAAACGCGTTTTAGTGATCGCTGTTCTGTTCGTTTTTGCGGCTATTTTCTGGTCCGCCTTTGAGCAGACACCGACAGCTTTGAACCTTTTCGCGCAAGATTTTACCGAACGGCAGATGGGCACCTTTCTCATTCCGGCGACGTGGTTTCAATCGGTAAACTCATTCTGGATCATTCTCATCGCTCCCGTTATTGCGGCGTTTTGGACGATGCTTGGCAGCAGGAATATCAACCTCTCCAGCCCGGTGAAATTTGCGATCGGACTCGGCTTTGCGGCACTCGCCTTTGTGGTGATGATCTTCGCCTCGTATATCGTTGTGGGTGAAGGCACGGTCGCAACCAAGGTCTCGCCGCTTTGGTTGGTTACGTTTTACTTGTTCCTCACGCTTGGCGAACTATTCGTAAGTCCGGTCGGCCTTTCGTCGATGACCACGCTTTCACCCAAGCGCTACGTCGGTCAGATGATGGGAATCTGGTTCCTCGCATCCTCAGTTGGAAATCTGATCGGCGGACTCGTCGGCGGCGAGGTTGATCCGAATAACTTGTCGGCGATGCCGCGGCTGTTTACGACGACGACGATGTTCCTCGGCGGTGCGGCACTCGTACTCATTATTCTCTCGGTCCCCATCGCAAAGATGATGGCCGGAAGAAATGCAGCACCCGAATCGGGCGAGACTGACGCGGAAGTTGCCGTGAAAAGCGAAGTCGAGTAGCTAACGCGATTCGAGTGGAACGAGGACAAAAATGGCGAGAATATCCGTACGCACGATCTTGAGGCACTAAGCGAAGACACAAACTCACAATGAGAGATACGCGACTCTCGCTCACGCAAGTTATTAGAATGCTTGCCTTTAATAGTGAATGGGTTTACTATAAGCGCGTTCCGGGTTTTACACTTCGTGCCGTTTAGTTCCGACGCGGGTCGTACTGCGACGCATGTGGGGGCGTCGTCGCCGTAGTCATAGTTCGAATTTGTCCCTTCGCAATTATTTTCAGAATCGATCGGAGGTGATCTAAATGTTTGGACTTCTAGCTTTCGTCTCTCTTCTGTTGACCGTCTTTTGCATCTATACCTATATCAGCAGTGCGAACGTGCTCGCACTCGTCGGTGCTATCGTCTTCCTCATCGCCACCGTCGGCCTCGGCGGCGTGTTCCTTTCAGGCCGGGTGAATAAGAAAGAAGACATCCACATCACCGAATAAGGAACGGTAACATCCAATGCGGGTGCCGTGGCTATTGACAGCTTCGGGCGCCCGTTTTTGCGCGTGCGAGATAGGCTTCGAATGTTGACAAAAATGTAAGGATTGCTAAAATTAAGGTTTGGTTTAGCTATGCCGAAGATCGCTGACATACAGGAAACTCCGAACCCGAACGCGGTGAAGTTCATTTTGAAGGAACCCGTGTCGGCGGGCACGTCGCATCAGTTTCCGGATGCGGAAGCGGCGAAGGACGATCCGATGGTGAAGGCTTTGTTCGATCTGGGCGAGGTCGTCTCCGTGTTCTACATGGACAAGATGATAACGGTTGAGAAGACGGACGACGCCGAATGGGACGAGATCTTGCCGCTTATGGCTGTCCCGATCCGTGAGGCTGAGGCCGTTAAGTCTCTTAATGGCAACGGTTCGGCGGCATCTGCGGTCGGCGGCGCCATCTCGGCCGCGGCCAATAGCGACGATCCGGTAATTCGCGAGATCGACGCGCTTCTCGACGAGCGCATTCGCCCTTATCTCGCCTCGGACGGCGGTTGGCTTGAGATCATGGGATTGAACGAAAAGACCCTCCAGATCCGCTATCAGGGAGCCTGCGGCAGTTGCCCAAGCTCGCTTACCGGCACGCTGATGGCAATCGAGAACATGATCAAAGAAGAGATCGACCCCGATATCGAAGTCGTCGCGATCTAGTCTTCTCGCCTCCAAGCATCCTTTTGTGTTTTCCTTCGCGTTCTTCGTGTTAACCCTAATTCAAACACAAATTCGGTAAGACCCTTTGCTATTTAGCAATCAACGCTGCCGGATTATGGTCCGCAATGTCGAGCAGCTTCGCACTTGGGCCACTCGGAGTGCCTGTACCCTGCTCCCACGACTGAACGGTTTTGGTAGAGACATTCAGAATGGTCGCGAACACTCCTTGCGAGACATTCATTCTTTTTCGGATCTTAGTAACGTCTGCCTTCTTAAAGACCCGATTGAACTTAGTGAACTTCGTTGTGCGAAGCTCCATTTTTTTCCCGGCCGAATGATCCACCATTTCACGCAGGGACTGCTCCAATTCCTTAAATAGTTTGTCGTCCATGTTCGTTTATCCCCTATTCTTTTCTAAGTTCCTTCTCGCTTCTCCAATCATTTGCGCGATGACCTTCTTTTGGTCTTTAGTTAAGTCCGCTTGCTCACTCTTCGGAAATAGAAATAGCAAATAAATGATGCCGTCCTTCGTAAAGTAGACGTATAGATAGCGATAAGCGCCGCTTTTACCTTTTCCAGTCGCGGGGTTTCCTACCCGAGCCTTTCTCGCACCGCCTGTACCCTGAACCACGTCGCCTTTTTCAGGGTTATTTAGCAAATCATTCTGGATTGCAAATAGTATATCCGTCGAGTTTGACTGAGAATCTATTTGCTTCGTGAATACTGTCGTTTCTACGAATTGGAAAAGTTCGCCGTTCACTCTCTAAATATCCTACCGAATAGGATATTTGTCAACCGGTCTTTTTAGGTCGCGGTTCAGACCTGTCCCCTATTCAAACTAATTTCTTGACATTAAACACTGTTTGTCGCAATATTCTTATTGGAGGCGTTCCTCCTCGCGTGTCATCACCCACGCAAGAACGTTTCTAAAGCGCTCACCTTCCTAACACTTACAGTCACCGAATCAAGGCGCACTATCCCTTACCCTTTCAGTTTTCCAAGGAGAAAATCGTTGTGAATATCGAAGAACTCGAGCTCAGCTTGCAGACGGAATTCGAAAGCCAGGTCAGAAACGTTCTGGCCGGCATCAAGCAGGACGTAGCCGACTTTCAGCAGAAGTTTCAGTCTGAGCTTGAAGAACACCGTGCAAAGCTTGACAGCACGATCGACGATCTTTCGTCGCGCATGCCCGCGACGCTTAAGTTTGACGCCGCCTTTACCGAGTCGGTTAGTGAGCATCTTCGCCTTGCCCGCGATGACGGTGCTCAGGTCGCCGCGACCGCATTTGGCGAGGCTGAAAAGCTTCGTGCCGATTCGGTTCCCGCCAGCGGATTCGACTTGATGCGCGAGGCAATCGCCGAGATCTCTTCAAAGACCAGCCAGGCGACGATACTTCAGTCGCTGGTTTCAGCGGCGTCGAGATTCGCATCTCGCGGAGCTTTCTTTATCGTCAAAAACGATCATTTCGTCGGCTGGAAAACTTTCGGCCCCGAGGCTCCGGCGGACGAGCGCGTACGCGATCTGCTTTTCCCGGTGTCTGACGACAGCGTGCTTGCATCGTCGATCAAGGCAATGGACCGCGTATCTGAAACCGACGAAAGCGGATCAGAAAACAGTTTTCTCGAATCGCTGGGCTTCGGCCGTCCGGCGGAGATGCATGCGATTCCATTGCGTGCACGCGGCCGCGGAGTCGCCGTTTTATACGCGGATGCCGGCAACGAAGGCAGCGTAAACGTCGACGCGATCGAGACGTTGGTTCGCGTGGCCGGACTAACCGTCGAATTGCTCGCGGCGTCGCAGACCGTTCCCGCGCCTGAGCCGGCTCCGGCTCCTGTTGCGGCCCCGGTCCACGAAGCAGTAGAAGAGATTCAGACGCAGGTCGAATCAGAGTATGAGGCGGCTTACGAATCTACGGAAGTCTACACCGAACCAGTTGCCTCGGAAGAAGTCGAGGCTGCTGAAGTTGCCGAGGTAGAAGAAGTGGCCGAAGCTCCGGCCGCGTACGAAGTCGAGCAGACGACCTCGTGGGCAGAGAGTCAGGCAGAAGAAATTGTCGCCGAAAGCGAAGTAGAGTACGCATCGAGCGAATACGTCGGCGAGGTAACTTACGAACTCGAGCAGACCGCGTCGCCAGCGTCCGTCATCCCAACGGTCGAGGCTCCTGAAATGGAGAGCTTCCAGCCTATCGCCGAAACGGTGAGCGAGCCGGCAGTTGAAACGGTCAGCGGTTTCGAGATGACTTCAAGCGATCAATCCGTCGCTTACGAAGTTGAGGCTCCAGCCGAAACTTTCGAGACTCCAGCTGTTGAAGCTCCGGCGGTCGCAACATTCAACGGTGCAGTCGAGGTGGCAACTGTCGCCGAGCCGGTCGTAGAAGTCGCCGCCTCTCAGCCGAAGAAAAGCCGATTCAGCGACCGAAACGTCGACCTGCCGATCGAGGTTGCCGACGACGAGCGAAAGCTGCACAACGATGCACGCCGATTCGCACGCCTGCTGGTTTCCGAGATCAAGCTTTACAACGAGCAGAAGGTGACCGACGGACGCGAAAACGGAAATCTTTACCATCAGCTCAAGGAAGCGATCGACCGTTCACGCGAGATGTACGACAAGCGCGTTCAGCCGGCCGTTGCGTCTAAGTTCGACTACTTCCATTACGAGGTGCTCAACAGCCTGGCCGAAGGTCAAACTTCAAAGCTCGGTTCCGGCTATCCCGGAGCAAGCGTTTAGATCTTTGGTCGAGCAGAATACAAAAAAGCCGGACTCAACGGGTCCGGCTTTTTTATTGTATTTTTTCCAGCCTAATCCGAGAGCGTCACGAAGTTATCGCGTTTCACGGCAGCCGGATCGCCGATGTAAAAGTATCGGATATTCTTCATATACTTGCTCGCAACGTTGCGAATGTCGTCCGGCTTAACGGATCTCACACCGTTCAGAAACTGGAATGAGTTTTTCCAGCCGCCGCCGATCAGTTCGTATTTTGCGAGTTCGGCAACTTGGGCCGTGCTCGTTTCCTGGCCGATGTAATGACGCGTCAAGAAGAACGACGCGATCTCGTCGATCACGGCCGGGTTCAACTGGCGGTCTTGCAGAAATTTGATCTGCTCGACCATCGCCGTCACCGCTCGATTCGGGTCGTTCGTCGAAACCGAGATATTCGCCGTGTTGGCGGCAAAAGATTCCATGTCCGCGTCCGGCGCATAGCTCAACTGCAGTTCGCCGCGAACCTTCTGATAGACCAGCGTCTGCAAGATGGACATCGCAACGCGCATAGCGTAATAGTCCGGATTGTCGATCGACGGTGCGGCGAACACGCCCTTGACGTAATTGGTCGGAAGCGCACGCTGCGTAACATCGAACGTCCCTTTCGAAAAGTCGATCGCCGGATACGCGGCGTCTTTATACGTACCCTTGGGCATCTTGCCGAACGTCGCCGTAAGCTGCTTCGTCAACTCCGCCGTATCAAGGTCGCCGACGATAACGAACAGCAGCCGCGAAGTTTCCATCAACCGCTTGTGATAAGCGCGAAGGTCGGCGGACGTAATAGCACTGATCGTTGCGGGCGTTCCCGCGATGTCATTCGCATACGGATGGCCGGCGTAGATGATCCGGTCTTGCATCGCATCGAGTGCCGATTCGGGCACCGATCCGATCTCGCGAAGCTTCGCAAGCTGCAGGTCTTTGTTTCGTTTCACATCGTCTTCGGCGAACGCGGGATTCAGAGCGACGTCGGAAAAGATCTCGAAAACGCGAGGGAAGTCCGGCTTGGTCGTGGCGATGCCGATCACGCTGTAATCGTTCGAAACACCCGATGTGATCGAGCTTCCGCGACCCGAAAGTTCGCGTCGAACGGTCTGCCGCGGAATGTTCTTTCCGGCCTCGATCGCGGTCGCCAACATCACCGACTCGATACCCGCGTTCTTGTCACTTAGGTTCCTGGCACCGCCGCGAATGAATAATCCGCCCGAAACGGTCGCCGATCCCGGCCGACGTTTGTAGATAACCTTCAACCCGTTCACGTCAAACTCGGTGACGAGATTGGCCCCGGCCGCAACGGTATCGAATCCGTTCGCCTGCGAAAACACCGACACCGAAAAGATCGCGAAAACGAGAAAGATCTTCGTTAGTTTGTTCACTACTTCGCACCTCCGATCAGGTCTTGTTCGGTCAGGTTAGCTGCTTTTTTACCTTCCGGAGTCGCAAGCGCCACGGCGACGCGGTTTTTTCCGATCACGTAAGTTGTCAGATATTTGTTGATGTCCGCACGGGTTACCGCACGGAGTTTCGAATGGTAAGTTCGGAAGTATTCGATGCCGGTTGACGACCACCAGAACCCGAGCGTATGCGCGTATTCGCTGGCTTGCTCGCGGTCGAAAAGGTCCCTGTTTTCAAGAATTGTCTTCGCCGATTCGAGTTCTTCGTCGGTGAAATAATCGGGCCGGGTGAAAGCGTTTATCTCGGCATATGCGGCCTTCATCGCGTCTTTTGCCTTTGCCGGATCGGTCGACAATACAAGATTGATCGGCCCGACGTTTCGCTGAGTGTAATAGCCGAACCCGACCGAATTTACCAATCCGGTATCGACAAGGTTTCGCTGAAATCTCGAATCGGGCTGCTCGATAATGTAAGAAAAAACGTCGGCCGCGTAGGTCGCCGCATCGTCTTTCCCGATCGACGGGCCGTGCCAGCCGACCTCAACGAAAACGTTCTGCCCCGCCGCCGGGTCCGAAAGCGAATCGGCAGGACGCTCGATGATCACGGCTTCACTCTTTGGCAGCGGGGGATGTTCGACGAGCGGAAATTCTTCGAACGGATCTTTCGCCCGCCGTTCCCAGCTTCCCATCACCTGTCCGGCGATCTTGAATACCTCTTCGGGCTTTGCATCGCCGGTCACGATCAACGCCGAATTGTTCGGAACGTAGTAACGGGATTGGATCGTCCGCATCTTTTCAAGCGTCGAGGTCCCGACCGATTCGCGCGTTCCCTGCGGGTCTTTACGCGTCGGATATTTGAAGAAAAGCTTCTGCTTCATCGCCAGGTCGAGATAGCCGAATGGATTCGCCTCGTGCCGGTCGATCTCGCCGATAACCACCTTTTTTTCGGCCTCGAAATCTTCTTCGTCAAACGTCGGAAAGCGGACCGAATCGTTGATGACCCTTACGGCGGTTCCGAGGAATTCGCGCGTGGTGGTGTAGTAATAATTCACGATCTCTTCGCGCGTAGTCCCGTTGAAAATGCTCACCTTGTTCGCGTTTTGCAGGTAAGAGAGATCGCCGATCTTCGCCCGCAAGCCTTCGGCCCGGGTACATATCGGCGGAACGTTGAACCTATTCGGCAAGTTGCCGCAATCGCGTAAAACGAGGGCCATGTTCGGTTTGAAGAACATGTGTTCGTAAAGGTGCGAGAGGCCGTGAAACTCCGGCGATTCCGTAAACGAACCGTTCCTTACGGCAAGCTCGACCGTTACGATCGGCACCGACGGGTCAGAAAGCACGATCACTTCGAGCCCGTTAGGCAGCGTCTTGCTTACGAACGGAACTGCGTAGTCCGGCCGCTTCGCCGCCGCCGGCGTCTGGGCGAGTGCTGCGTTTGTAAATGTCGAAAAAAGAAGCAGGCAGGGTAAAAAATATCGTTTCACTAAAAGACTCCCTCGGGATTAAATGCTCGCAGTAATACGCTTAATAACCGCCTATGTTTCTGCGAGAAATTCCAATTTGCACCTGTTCGCAAGTTCAATCTAATCTAGCATATGAGGCTAAACCTATGGAACGAGATAATTTGATGCACGGAGCCCGCACCGCGTTGAACACGATTCCCGAAATGCGCGAATGGGCCGAACAATATCTAAAAGAAAAAACCCGCTCCGAAAAGAGCGAGCTTTCGGACGAAGAGTTCGAAAAATTCTGGAAATACCACAAACCCGAGATCATCCACGCCGGCGCCGCCGAAGCCGCGTCGGCGTACAAAGATAGAGAGCGAAGCTAGTAGAGCTTTGCATCCAGAGTGCGGGGAATCCCTTGCAGGTCGTTGATAAATTGGATGTCTAGCCAGAGATTTGAGTCGATCATGGATCTTACCTGTTCGCTTTGGCCGAAGCCGATCTCGATTAGCATATGGCCGCCGGATTGAAGATAATTGGGCGAGCCGTCGATGATGCGTTTGACTATCGTGAGGCCGGTTGAGCCGTCGGTGACGGCAGCTTTCGGATCGTGGTCGCGCACCTCGGGCTGAAGTTGGGCGTATTCGGCAAGCAGTACGTAGGGCGGGTTTGAGACGATCAGATCAAACTTCTCATCAGGAACGTTTTCGAAGACGTCGGAATGAACTAACGTTAGCCTTCCGCCGACCTCATGCATCTCGGCGTTTCGACGAGCGATCTCGATTGCGGGTTCGGAAATATCAACGGCGACCGCTGACGCTTTCGGCACTTGTTTGAGGATCGCCACTGAGATACAGCCTGATCCGACGCCGATCTCGAGGATTCGTGAGGATGCGGACTGAAGTCCGCGTTCGGTGGAGAGAAGCTCGATCGCGCGTTCAACTATCAACTCAGTCTCGGGCCGCGGGATAAGCACGTCGGGCGTGACGACGAAGTCGAGGCCGTAGAATTCCTGTCGACCGACGATGTGTTGAAACGGTTCGCGCGTCGCTCGGCGGGCAATCGAGTTTCGAAATAACTCGCCTTCTTTATCGGTTAGTTCGTATTCCGGATGGGCGATGGTGAACGCGCGGCCACGAGCGATCGAAAATTGCAGCAGCGAGTTTGCCTCTCGATGAGGCTCGGCAATGCCCGCCTTTGCAAGCACGTCGGAGCCGAACGAGATCGCATCAGTGATCGTCATCGGGCGCCGTCTCCGCGAAAGACCGCCGGCAGCGTGAGCAGGATTATCTTCAGGTCGAGCCAAAGCGACCAGTTCTCGATATAGAAAAGATCGGTGCGGACCATCTCGTCGAAAGTCAGGCGGTTGCGTCCCGAAACCTGCCACAGGCCGGTGATGCCGGGCTTCATGTCGAGCCGCTTTCGATGCCACAGTTTATACGCCTCGACCTCGTAAGGAATGGGCGGACGCGGGCCGACGATGCTCATGTCGCCTTTGAGTACGTTGAAAAGCTGCGGCAGTTCGTCAAGACTGGATCGGCGCAGGAACCGGCCGGCCCGCGTGATCCGCGGATCGTCTTTCACCTTACCGTAAACGGGAGCCGCGTCGTTGCCGACGTTTGCGGCCTGTTCGCCGTCGATATTCTTCTCGTAAGTTTCGCGATGAATGTCTTCATCGGCGTCCTGCCGCATCGATCGAAACTTGTAGCATAGGAAAACGCGACCGTCCATTCCGACACGTTCCTGCCGAAAAAAGATCTTCCCTCTCGAATCGAGCTTGATCCAGATCGCGATGATGGCGAGCAGCGGCGAAACGCCGATAAGCGCAAGCATTGCGATCGCGATATCCGAAACACGCTTGACGAACCGCTCTACGTCGGACAGCGGTTCGCGAAAGAGCCGGACCATCGGCAGTACGCCGATCTGATCGACGCTAGTTTTTTGCGGCAGCAGCTCGAACAGGCTCGGAGCAAAGCGGAACTCGACGCGCTGGCCGCGGCCGATCTTCATCATCGCCTCGAACATGCGGTCGCTGGTGATCGAGTTGTCGGTGATGATCACTTCCTGGATCGCGAGTTCGCGGACGGCGGCGGGCAGATCGTCGATGGTGCCGACGATCGGTATACCGTTTAAACTGTCGTCGTTTGCGGACAGGAATGTTCGCGTTCCATCGCGCGTTCCGATCACGCCTACAACACGGTAGCCGAGATCGCGGCGGTCGCGAAGCTCGTTGATGGTCTGCTCGGCTTCGGCGTTCGTTCCGGCGATGAGTGTCGGGATCAGGTTGATGTCTCGATTGCGGGCTCGCACTTGCAGGAACCGCAGTAAGGAATGGAAGGCGAGATAAGCAGCTAACGCGATCGCAAAATCGAGAACGAAGACGCTGCGGGAATATGAGAACTCGCGAAACGCAAAACCGCCGCGGAACAGGAACGCCCACGTGATGATCAGCAGCGATGAAACGCCGACCGCTTTGATGATCTTAATCGCTTCCTGTGCGTATGAGAACGAACCATAATAATTATACGCCCGCTGATAGAGCAGCATCGCAATGCGCGCGGCGACCGCGAAATAGAGAATTCCCGCATACGGCACGAAATCTTTCGACCAAGCCCACGCGGTGTTCGAGAGCACGTCGGAACCTTCGCGGATCTTGAACGCGAGCAGAAAACTTGCCACCACGATCATCACGTCCGCCGCGATCACAACAAGCTTGATCGCCGGCATCACCCACGCCGGAACGCGGCGGGCAGCGGCGATCCGCTCAGTCGCGAGTTGGCTTACTGCTGCTTCCGATTTCATCGCTTGTCGAGAAACTGCTGCATCCAGATCTCAAGGTTCAACAACTGGAAGACCTGAAGATTGAGGTCTTCCCGGCCCGAAAGGTTCGAATCGACGATTCGCCGAACCTCTGCCGGATCGAACAAGCCTCGCCTTCTGATCGTCTCCACGCTCAGAAGATCGTCGACCATCGGCCGCAACGCACCTCGCAGCCACGACCGGATCGGCGCGGAGAATCCTGCCTTTCGCCGCCAGATCAGGTCTTTGGGCAGAACGCTTTCCATCGCTTTTTTGAAGATGTATTTTCGCTTCAATCCTTTGATCTTAAGATGTGCCGGGATGCGGGCGGAAAGCTCGACGAGTTCGCGATTGAGAAACGGTGCGCGAACTTCGAGATTTGCGGCCATCGATGTGCGGTCGGTCGTGTCGAGATTTAGCGCCGGCATGAAAGTTTTGAAATCGACGTAGAGGAGACGGTTCAGCGGAGATGCGTCGCGGCAATCGTCGAAATATCGTCGATGATATTCGTACGCGTCAAATTCGCCGGTCGCGTTCCGCATCTTCGGTGATAAGAGCGCAGACTTCATTGCCGGGGTGAAATATGTTCCGAAGCCGAGATAGCGATCTTCGAAATCCATCGCGGCACTTCGGGCAAACTTCTTCGCATTTCTAAGCGGCGCCGTCAGCTTGCCGCGGGCTCCGCCGTAGAGCGACGATTCGACGGTTCGCATCAGAGGACGGCGAACGGCGGAAGGAACGATATCCGTCACACCGGCGATCTGCATCGCCATCTGCCGTGGATATCCGGCAAAGATCTCGTCGCCGCCCATTCCCGAAAGCATCACTTTCTGAGTCTCACGAGATTGCTGCGAGATGAGATACGACGGTATCGCCATGTCGATGACGGGCGCGTCGCTGTGCCACACGAGCTTCGGCAAAAGATCGGCCACGTCGGGTTTCAGCAGCGTCTCATGATAGTCGACGGGAAACAGTTTCGCCGCTTTGCGAGCCCATTCGACGTCGCTCGGAATGATGTCGAACTCGAGGTCTTCGGCGGAGATCGCGGTGGTGTAAGTCGATATTTTCGATCGCGAATGACGCGACATGAAAGCGACGATCGAGGTCGAATCTATACCGCCGGAAAGGAACGCTCCGAGCGGAACGTCGGCGATCATTTCGAGTTTCGTTACGCGTTCGAGCGTCGACGCGACGCGGCGCGACCATTCCTTTTCCGAACCGACCTTCTCCTCGGCCGAAAAGTCCAGATCCCAATATTTCCTGATCTTGAGCGAGCCGTTCTTCCACACAAAAAAGTGGCCGGGAAGCAGTTGATAGATGCCGCGAAACATCGTGTGCGGCGGAACCGGCCAGAGGAATGAAAGGAACTGATCGAAGCCTTGCGGGTCGAGCTCGGCATCGACCATGCCCGACGCGAGTATCGCCTTTATCTCGGACGCGAATACGATCGAATCACCGGCGAAAGCGTAGTGAAACGGCTTTAGGCCGACCCGATCGCGTGCGGCGAAGAGAGTTTTCTCAACGTCATCCCAGATCGCGAACGCGAACATTCCGTTGAGCTTATCTAGACACTTTTCACCCCATCGGCGGAAGGCTTTCAAGAGAACTTCGGTGTCGGTCGCGGTCGCAAACTTCTCGCCCTTCGCCTCAAGCTCTTCGCGAATGTCGAGGTAATTATAGATCTCGCCGTTGTAGGTGAGCGCGTAGCGTTTATCTTCGCTGATGAACGGTTGATGGCCGGCGGGTGAGGTGTCGATGATCGAAAGCCGGCGATGGCCGAGGCAGGCTTTCTGGCGATGTTCGCCGAACGCCGCCGACGTGAAAACGCCCTCGTCATCGCGTCCGCGATGTTCGATGGACCTCAGCATTTCGCTGATCCGGTTTTCAGGATCGGGCGCGATCAGCCCGGCGATTCCGCACATCTTGCCAACAAGTTTATCGCTATCGGCGCGATTGGGCTATCGGTGAGGAATTTCGGAGTCGGTATTGAGTATGAGGTCGGCGATTATCGTGCGGATGTCGGTTCGTTTTCGACGAGAGATCTGGTCCTTTTTCGCAGGTACAAAAGCGTCGACTTCTGCCTCGCTCTCGAAACGTTTGAGGCGGCCTTCGCTCATCAGATATTCGTCGATTGCGGCTTGTTTTCCGGCGAACACGGTGTAGGCGGGAACGCCGAGTGCGGCGGCTTCGCGGTTCATTGTTCCGCCGCCGGAGATGACAAGATCGGCGGACTCGATGAGATTACTGCCATCGAGAACACTTTCGGGAATTATGACGCTCGGCTGAGGATGATCGAGCTTCATTTGCTCGCCTTGGTAATCTTTTCGCGGCAGCAGAACGATCTTCGTTCGTTCGAACGACGCGAGGCGATCGATCAAGCGGCCGAGAAGTTCATTCTCGTATTTACGGTGATAGAGAGCTTCTGGCGCGTGAGGGCGAACGACTACCAGGATATCATCGGGCGCGATGCCGAGAGTCGCGAGTTCCGACGCGAATGACGGATCGGGTTCGAAGTCGGCGAGATACACGTCTTCCTTGATGCCGTCGAACTTGCGCGTCTTGTCGGCAGCTCCGAATTTTGCGAGAGCTTCGTCGGGGAACGACGCGGGAACGATCACGCGTTGAGCGGCTCGGAACGAAAGATGATTGCCGGGATGATGCTCGTAATCCATCAGGTTCACGCTGCGGATATCAAGCAGTCGGGCGGCGACGAGCGGTTCCTGAGAGTTGTGCGAAATGACGAGATCGATCTTTTGCCTGCGCGCCCATTTAGAAAGATCGATAACTCGTTTAGCAAACTTTGCCGCTTTGGCGACGACGTTCTTTCCGCCGTGCGTGCCGAAAACCGTCGCGTCGATGCCGGCTTTCTCGGCCAGTTCAACCGTCTGTGCGTAGTCGCGAGCCGTCCAAACTATCTCGTGCCCGCGGGCAACAAACTCTTTCGCGAGCGCCTTAAAGAACGGCACGTGCGGCGAGTTGCCAAGGTCGATCCAGATCTTCATCTCGCCCGGGCCTCCATCAACGATGCGAGTGCGTAAGCCATCCACGCTTGTCCCCAACGGATGAACGGCGTGCGGACTTTCATCAACCGCCGCTTCTGATAATAGAAATATCCCTCGCCGGACCACATCTCGCGGACCGTCCAATCGGCGACTTTTGCGGCCAGCGGAAGCGCTCGTTCATCGACGGATGCGAGCCGAGATAACGCGACGATCGCCGCGGCCGCCGAGTGGATGTCGACGGGATATGTCTGACGGTCGAAATACTTCGGCGTGCCGTCTTCAAGGAAAAAGTTGTCGAGCCAATAGTCGAATCCGCGAGCGATCGCCGAATCGATCTCGTGCTTGAGGCCGACGTTGGTCGACGCGATGCGGTGGAGTGAATCGAGAATGAAAGCCGTATGAAAATTGTCTACCCAGCCGTGCAGTTTGCCCGGTCCGTAAAGCCACGAGCCGTCGGGTCGCTGGCCGTTGAGCACGAATCGCACTGCTTTGTCGGCGAGATTGGTGTATTCAAATTGGCCGGTCATCTTACCGACATTTGCCAAGACTTCGGCAGAAAGAAGGCTCGCGTTGTAGATCTTGGAATTGTCAATCGGCGTGTAGCTGAAACAAACTTCGTCCTCGGTTTCGTGCGGGCGGTTAAGCTCCGTCATGATAAAACGAGCGATGCTCACGAGCGATTTTTCATTTACCCCACCGCCTTTGAGTTCCCACGTCTCATAGATCGCCCGTGCGGCGAAGGCGGTCGGCACGATCGTCGGCGTGGCCTTTGGCGCGAAGAAGGCCCGCGACTGCCAATCGAAGTTATAACCGTAGGCAAGCGTTCCCTTTGATGCATTCTCGATCGCGTTGACCGAGACCGAATCCAGCATCGCATCGAGACTGAGTTCATTTGCGGGCGACGGATCGGTGCGATAATGGGCGAGTTCGGCTAGGCGGAACAAGGCAATGCCTTTGGGATTGACGCCCTTAGGAATCAAAAGCATCGGGCGGAGATTCCAAGGCGTGCGCTTTATCATCTGGAGCCACGCGACGCGGGCGGGAGCGAGATGTCGCAGAGGCGTCGCCTGAAAAATGCGGCTTTCGAGACCGTCGAACGGATCCCACCCGGCGAAGTTACTCGCCCGAGCGTTCGCCATCAAGGCGGTATAGATGTCGTTTAGATCGCTCACTCGGCGTTGGGGTCTTTCGTGATCTCGTCGAAAAACGATTCGAGTGTTTGTGCAAGCCGACGCGTTTCCGCAACGATCGTAGCGGCCATTTCCCGCCCTCCTTCCGAGAGCGAAGCGTCATCGGCGAGCAGATCGGCGAAACCCGCGATCGCCGTGATGGGCGTCCTCAGGTCATGAGCCCGCTTTCGCACGAGTTTGTGAAGTTCTTGCTGGTCCATAAGATCGCATCCCCGTCGCCAAAGTATCGCCCGTTCAACGCATCAGCCGCAAGAGAAGGCTGAATTTTGCCCTTTTGCCGCAAATTCTACATAATATTGTTTCGCTGTTAGAATCTAGTTTGCGTGAAATTCCTTAACGACATAAGGCTATTGTTGCTGGGGCTTTGGCTCGGCGGAAGCGTGTTTTTCATGGCGGTAGCACAGGTTGCTTTCGCGATCTTGCCCGAACGCGAACTGGCCGGGGCGATCGTCGGAAGATCGCTGACCGTTCTGAACTTCGCCGGAATGGCGATCGCGGTTTTGATCTTGCTGATGTCTTTCGTCACCGCCCGCGGAACGAGCGTCGCCTTGGCGTGGATAGACCGGCTGCTGATCTTGATCGTCGCGATCGCGTGTGCGGTCGGGCAGTTCGTGATCGGCTTTATGATCGCGTCGGTAAGATTGCAGATGGGCGGCAGGAAGATCGATGAATTTTCCGCTGATGACCCGCTGCGTATACAGTTCAACCAAGCGCATGAGTATTCGGTTTGGGTTCTTGCGGCGGCGATGATTGCCGGTTTGATCGCTTTTTTCGTGATTGCGAACCGCCGAACTGTAGCCGCAAAATCGGCGACAACGAACGATCCCTATAATTTCGAAAAAGAGTTTAAGATATAGCACCGCTATGGAACTGATCGAAAAACAGTCCGAATTTGCCGGAAGATTTGCCCGTTGGAACGGCGACGAGAAGCTCGCCGGATATCCTTTTGTCGAGAACATTCACGCTCCGTTCACGCCGGTAAGACGTGCGTTGCCGATGATGAATCTCGCTCTCATTTCATCGGCTGGGGCATACATCGACGGCACCGAGCCGTTCGATCTCGATGCGAGAAATGGCGACTCCGAGTTTCGCGAGATCCCAGTAGAAGTTGAGGCGGGCGATCTGCGTTACGCCGCAAAGGGATACGATCCAACGGCGGTTCGGCAGGATCGGAACTCGCAGATCCCAATCGAGCGGCTGCTTGAATATCAGGCGAATGCGGTGCTCGGGCGGCTTAACGAATGCTGGTGGAGCCTGAGCCCGTACATTCCGAACGCGGCGATGGTCGCGGGCGAGATCGCTCCGAAACTCGCTGACCGCTTGAAGCGATATGAGGTTCAGGCGGCGTTGCTGATCCCGGCTTCGCGACTTTGCCATCAAACACTCGGCATCGTTGCCCGCGGGCTCGAATCATACGGCATTCCGTCGATCGTTATTTCGGTCGACCGTGCCGTTACCGACCGCGTACGCCCGCCGCGAACGGCATATTACGATGGCGAATTCGGCTCCGTCGCTGGTCAGCCCAACTGGCACCAACATCAGCTCCGCATTCTTGACGAAACCCTTCGCTGGATCGAGACCTTCGATCAGCCGGGTTCTCGGCGGCTTGTTGTCGAGTTGGAGACGCAGGTCGAAGCCGCTAGGGGAGAACGCTAGGAGTTCAGAGTGCGCGATTTTATCGCGTACTTGCTCCCTTTTCGGCAAGCAGAATACGAGCTAAAGCTCGCACTCTAAACGCCCATCTGCCAGGTCTTGATCGCCTCGATCGGATACAGAAGCATCAGAATATTGATCAGCAGGCTGTCGCGTATCCATAAGATAAGAACGAGTTCGGTAAGGACAAAGAACGCGAGCGACTTCCACCAGCCTAACTTTACGGCGACCCAGAAGCCCACAGTACACGCAATCACATCGCCGATCGAATTCGCTATCGAATCGCCAAAGTAATCGAGCGAAGCCGTATTCTCGCGATATTTTTCGATGATGAAATTGCTGTTTTCGAGGATCTCCCACGCGGCTTCAAGAACCGTTGCGATGAGGAACCGCCATTCGTTGGCGAGCTTTGGCAACACGAGCGACGTGAGCCAGAAGAATGCGACTCCGTGAAGAACGTGCGTAAAAGTGTACGGATCGAAAATGTGCTGAGACGTGTGGCTGCTGTTCCAGGCTTGGTTGATGTAGATCGCCCAATCGCCCAGCTTGCACCACCAAACGCGCCCCTGCCACCACAGCACCGCTGACATCAGCACGGTTACGAAAACGCTTAACCCGAGAGGCAGCGGGTGAAGATTTTTACTTTCGATGGGTGCCATATCACGTCGGCAAAGTTTCGCGCTCTTTCGCGCATTTCGCGGGCAAACTTACTCGGTCGAGATCTCGCCCGCATCATGGAGAGCGGCGTTCAGCGTGTGCCAGCTAAGCGATGCGCACTTTACGCGGGCGGGAAATTCGAGTACGCCGGCGAATATCTTGAGACGACCGAGATGGTTGTCATCCGTTTCAACGTCGAGCCCGCCGGTGACCATCTTGTGAAACTCGTCGAACAGCACGTCCGCTTCTTCACGCGATTTACCGCGAACGGCCTGCGTCATCATCGACGCCGACGCCTTCGAGATCGCACAGCCCGAGCCCTTGAACGCGACATCCGCCACCGTATCGCCGTCCATCTTTACATAGACCCGCAGCGCGTCGCCACACAGCGGATTGTTTCCATCCGCCTCTTTGTCCGCACCCTCGATCTCGCGAAAATTCCGCGGATTCTTGTTGTGCTCGAGAATCGTTTCCTGATAAAGCTCGTTAAGTTCTGACATCTACAACAGTTCAATAAATTCATCTACGTCGATCGCGACCTGATTCAGGATCGATCTCAGCGTTCCTAGCTTCACTGCTTTGTGGTAGGGAACTACAGTACGCAGCTCGTCTTTCACCATCACATAGTGGCTACCAGAAACACGACTCACGCGGAAACCAAGTCGTTCGAGTGCCGCGATCACCTTCTTGGCCGGAACGTCACGCGGCAATCTTGTCATTGTCGATCGTGACCCTAACGGGCATGGTTATTTTGTCATGCGGGATTGGCTGGCCATCGGCAATAAGGCTTTCAATGTAGGCTTGAATCGCATCGTGCGCCATTTCATACGCCTCGTCCAAAGTATCTCCCTGAGTTACAACGCCGGGCAGTGCCGGACACGTAACGAGATAGCCGTCCGGATCGTTCGGCTCAACTAAGATCGTGAAACTATAGTCGCCGATGCTTATAGGGTTTGTACTAGCCATAATCAGTATTCTAACCTAACTCGCCGATTTATCGCGGCGCCCAATATTTCACTATTACCCATAAGAATACTCCACCGACAACCGAGATAACGGCAATCGCCTTAATCCAAAAACGTCGATTCTCTTTTTCAACGTCAGCAGCGAAGATTGCCTCATAGATCCACAAGAATGACGCTACGATCAGAAAAAGAAGAAGTGCGACGTTCTCGATCATGCTTACGATCTCAAGCAAAAACCTCGATCACCTTCTGCACAGCATCAGCGAGTTTATCGACTTCCTCGCGCGTGTTATAGAACGCGAAGGATGCGCGGGCTGTTGCGGGGACGTCGAAGAACTGCATCACCGGCTGCGCACAATGATGTCCGGCACGGACGGCGATCCCCTGTTGATCGAGAATGGTGCCGATGTCGTGCGGGTGAACGCCGTCGATCTCGAACGAAAGCACGCTTGCTTTCTCCGCGGCCGTGCCGATGATCCGCACGCCGGGAATATCCGCGAGGCGGGCGGTCGCGTATTCGAGCAGATCGTGTTCATACTTTGCCGCCGCTTCGAAATCGATCGAGTTGAGATAATCGATCGCCGCTCCGAGCCCGATGCCGGCGGCGATCGCCGGCGTTCCGGCTTCGAACTTCGCCGGAAGCGGAGCATAGGTCGTTTTCTCAAAACTCACCGTTCGGATCTGGCTACCGCCCGTTTGGTACGGCGGCATTTTGTCGAGCCATTCGCGCTTGCCGTAAACGACCCCGCTGCCTGTCGGAGCGAACATCTTGTGGCCGGAGAAGACGAAGAAATCTGCGTCGAGATCCTGCACATCGACCGGAAAATGCGGAACACTTTGCGCCGCGTCGACACAAACCGGCACGCCAAACTTGTGCGCCGTCGCGATCATTTCCTTGACCGGATTCACCGTTCCGAGCGCGTTCGAAACGTGTCCGACGGCGACGATCTTCGTCCGCTCGTTCAGCAGTTTGTCGTATTCCTCGATGATCAGCTCGCCTCGTTCGTTCATCGGGATCACGACAAGTTTCGCCTTCCGCTCTTCGGCGACGACCTGCCACGGAATGATGTTCGAGTGGTGCTCCATCTGTGATACGAGTATCTCGTCGCCCTCGTTGATGAAGCCGTGGCCGTAAGAATGCGCGACGAGGTTGATCCCCTCCGTACATCCGCGAACGAAGATGCAGCAGTCCACATCCGGCGCGTTGATGAAGCGTTTCACCTTTTCGCGCGCTGCTTCGTAAGCCGTCGTCGCGTGTTGCGACAAATAATGCACGCCGCGGTGAATGTTCGAATGCTCCTCGGCCAGATACTTCGACGTCCGGTCGATCACCGCCTGCGGAACCTGCGACGATGCCGCGTTATCCAAATAAACCAACGGCTTCCCGTTCACCTCGGTGTGGAGGATCGGAAAATCCGCTCTGATCTTTTCTACGTCCCAACTCGTCATTTCTTTAGTTGCAGTCATTTTGTTCACCACAGAGAACACCGAGAGCACTGAGATTAATTGGCAATTCTCTTAATTCCATTCTTCAACATTCGCACATTGAAATTGATCAGCAATCCCAGCTTCTTGCCGCTCAACCTTAAGTACGAAAGCAACTGCGCTTCACGCAGTGGATGCAAAGCATCAACAGCTTTTAGCTCGACGATCACCTTTTCCTCGACCAACAGATCGATCTTGTAGCCCGCGTCGAGCCGGGTGCCGTCATAATGAACTGGGAGCGGAACTTGCGCCTGAACTTTTAGTCCCATCTTAACCAGTTCGTGAACGAGACAAACCTCATAAGTGCTCTCAAGAAGGCCCGGGCCCAACGCCCGATGAACTTTTATCGCACAGCCGATGATCGCCTCCGTTATCTCATTCAATTCCATCAGTAATCTCAGTGCCCTCTGTGTTCTCCGTGGTTAAATAACCGCCTCAAGCCGATTCAGCACCATCGAATCCAGCTCGCTTTTGATCGCTTCAATCGCGATCTTGTTGATGATCTCTTCCGCGAATCCGTAGGTGAGAAGATTTCTTGCGAGCGTCTCCGGCAGGCCGCGGGTAAGGAGGTAGAAAAGCTCTTCCTCCTCGAGTTGGCCGACCGTTGCTCCGTGTGAGCACTTCACGTCGTCGTTAAATATCTCGAGCTGCGGTTTCGTGTCGACCCGGGCGTCGTTCGAGAGCAGAAGATTCTTGTTCTGCTGCTGTGCGTCGGTGCCGCTCGCGTTCTCGCGAACGAAAACTTTGCCATTGAAAACCGCACGAGACTTGTCGTTCAACACGCCGCGATAATTCTGATGTGACAGGCAATTCGGCACGGTGTGGTCGATGATCGAATGCGTGTCGTGATGCTGAGAACCGTTGAGCATATACAGCCCGTCGACCCAAGCCTCGCCGCCTTCCGCCGTGAACTTTACTTCGATGTCGTGCCGAGACAATCCGCCGCCCAAGTTTATGTTCGTCGAATCGTAGGAACTTCCGCTGCGGAGCGTGACCTCGGTTACGCCGTAGTTGAACGCCTCGGGCGAATCTTTCTGTACGCGATAGTGCGTGATGCTCGCGTCGTCTTCGACGATCACCTGCACCGCTGCATTCGTAAAGCTCTTTGCATTCGACGAATATGTCTCAACAATCGTCGCCTTACTTCCGGCTTCAGCGATCACGATAATGTGCGGAAATGTCGCCTTCCCATTTTCGCCTTCGAACGTGAATTCGATCGGCTCGTCGAGCGAGGTTTCCTTCGCTATCCGCACAATCCTTACGTCGGCGAACGCAAGATTCAAGGCCGTGAATCCATTGCGGTCGAACTCAAACCGCGACAATATCTCGATGTCGATTTCCGAAAGCTGTTGTTCGTTGACCCCCTCGGAAACCGACCACTCACCGTTGGCCGCCGACGCAACATTGGTGTATTTCCAATCCTCATCTTTCAGCGTCGGAAAACCTTCTGCCGCAAAATGTTTGAATGCCCTTTCGCGCAAATCACCGAGTCGCGGATCGTTCTGCCGTTCCACAAGGGCTCTCAGTTCTTCTCTAAACTTCGTCTCTTTCACTGCTATCGATGAAACCATTACAAAAATCTCACTTCGTTCTTGCGGTATATAGTTCGCAAGAACATCTCTCATCAAAACAACTTCACAAGGCTGAACTTCTTATCCGCATCAAGCGTGTTCGCCTGATCTAAAATAAACTCTCTTGCGATCCTAAGTTTTGCTTCACTCTCTGCCCTAGGTTTGGAATCGTCGACCAAAGTTGACCGGTCGTAATCGAACAAAAAGTCATGCCGTGTTAGCACGTATTGAACGTTCATCGCCGCGGCTTTGGCTTTCAGTTCTTGAACGCTTCGTGACTCCCAAAGCATTCTGCGGAAGGTCCAGTCCTCGAAGAGATAGTCCGAAAAAACCGGCCGGTTGAGGTGATACGTATCTCGCCTCATATTGATCAGCCACGTTCTGGCATCGGGCGCGGTGGTTTTATTCAGCGCTTCGTAATATCGGTAGTAATCCAAATTACGGGTCAGATATTGATCTCGCGTTTCTCCGCCAAGCACAACCCGCAGCGGAGCCTTCTGTAAAAACCATGCGAAACTCGTCAAGACGCCGCAAAACGCAGCGAGCGAAATGCCGTACTTCGCCGCCGCGCGCAGGGACGTTCCCTTTGAGGAAATCGACCCTACCGACGCGGCTATTCCGACTGCGAGCAGCGGAAGTATCGGCAGGAGATACCTCAACTGCATGCTTGAAAGGAGCCAGAACAAAAACACTGTCGCCGCGACCCCGGATGCGATCTTTACTTCAACCGGCAGCTCGAACTTCCACAGCCCGCTGATCAAGAGCGGCAAGCCGATCAAAAACGCCACGCCAAGCACGCCGTCAAAAAGCCTTGCATCTTCAGGCTGCGAAGCAACTGAAACATTCCACGGAGCCAGCACGAAGTCTGCGGCAGAACCGGTGACTCGTCCGTATTGCGAATTCATCGCCTGGAAAAGGTTCGATCGCTCGACATCCCATCCCGCAGCTTCCGCCGGCAGAACGCTGAGATAAAACGGAAACACCGGACTTCCCGTTTCCTGCCACGTCCGCAGATACCACGGCGACGCGATCAACACGGCAAGAGCCAATGCACCCACGCCGCGCGCAAGTATCTTCGTGATCTCGTCTGGTTCGCTCGCTTGAGCTTTTCGCACTCTTATCAGCACGACCAATCCGAACGCGGCGATCACGACGACCGCCGTAAGCTTCATCGAGAGGGCCGCACCGAGCAGAATTCCGATCACTATCAGCCAACCACTCTCAAGCGTCTGCCACCAACGCGATAACGCAAACACCGCAAGCGTGACGTACAGAGCAAGCGCGACATCTATATACGCACTTGCGGCTACGTGATAAACGCTTGGAACCGTCGCGACCATAAGAGTCGCCACCAAGGACCAAGTTTTTGAGAGGCCGATCTCTCTTGCCCAGCCGAATGTGGCCGCGATCAATATCGGAAGAAACATCCAGACCGTCGCACCGGCCGCCGCCTCTGCCGCCCGCGGGCTTACGATCCCGCCAAGAAGCATTGCCCAAACTGAATGCATCTCCACACCGAGAGAAAGATAGCTGGCAATGTTGCCCTCAATAAAGGCGTTGCTTCCCTGGGCTATAAACGCTTTCGGAACCGCGAAATGATAGAGCAAGGTATCTTTTGCCGTCGGCGGGGCAAGAGCCGCGATAAAAGAAAGTACAAGTGGAACGGCGATCAATACGATCGACAGTCTATCGAATCCTGAAGTTTCCTCTTCTGCGCGATCCTCGTTTTTGTGTTCGCGAGCACGACGTAAACCAATGAATGCAAGAACGGCCCCGATGACAATAGCGACCGCGGCGGCAGGCTTAGAATAAGCACCGACGATTCCGAGAAAAAACCATATCAACGACCATGCCGCGGCGCCGATCGCCGTCTTCATCGCAAGCTCCAAAACCTGCGAGTAACGGCCGATTTTCGATACGCCGATAAACCCGTAGATAAAGCTCCCGAGGCCGAACCAGGAAATGATGAGAAGGATCGCAACGAACGCACCGGCAACACTGTCGCCGATACCGGCACCAAACAGCTGACCGCCGCCGAGATTGCCAAGAAGAATTCCGATCTGCCCCACGTCGGAACCGCGATTCGCCAAAAACGCAGCAACGAAAACGACCGCCAAGACGCCGAGAGCGATCGCGGCCATATAGCTAGTAAGTTTGATCTCAGCCTCGTTACTCATCAAAGTCACTGTCCGGCCGTGCCGGGTGTTCCGGGTCGAAAACGGTAAATAAAATAAGGAGCCTTGGCGCGAATGTTCGCCTTTGACTGCAGCATCTGTTCCGGTATCGCACTATCGGCAAGATAAATATAGCCGTCGCCGCCGAAAACCAAACTGTCAGCCCAACGGATCTTCTCCGACCGGATCGTCGTTCTTAACTGTCTGTCAGGCCCGACCTGCATCACACCCTGATTCTCGACATCGGTGATAAAAACGTTTCCGACGTTGTCGATCGTCATTCCGTCGTTCAGCGGCTTTTTGCTAAACGCCTCAACTCGTTGCGACAGTTCCTGCGGACTCAACTGCACGTTCTTCAAGTCGGCCGTCCGCGCGCGAAATAGCGTGTCGTGCGCCATCGCAGCGTAATAAAGCCACTCGTCGTTTTTGTCTACAGCGACGCCGTCCACTCCCGCTTTTAGCGCGATCAGCCCGCCCAAGAAAGTCATCTCGCGGATCTGGTTGCGAATGATCCAATCTTGCGGATAAACCGAAGGATCGGATTCCAAAACGCGGCGTGCGGTCTTGCTGTTCACGTCATAAACGACTATCGCCGGATTCTTGCGAAAGAAACTCACGTCAGCGATGTAAACTGTCTCGCCCTTCGAATCGATATTGAACGCCTGCAAAAACGATTCCTTCTGCGCGATCTCCGAAGGGAACTGATACTCGTGGACCAGCTTGTTCGTGGCAAGATCAAACGCCAGGATCTGCGTCTTCCCGAAACCGTGCGTGCCGTGATCGATAACCCACAAACGGTTCTGCCGATCGATGCACACGCCAAGCGGGGTTTCGAAAAGCGTACCTTGCGAACCCGCGTCCGGGTACGGAACGGCTTTCCCATCCTTCCATTCGAGCAATTTGTTCGTCTCCGGCCGCGATTCGGGATGAACCGTGAAGAAGATCCGCCCGTCTTCGCTAACCGTCGCGTTACCTATCGGTTCTTCGTAGCTCAAGACGGTTTCGAGTTTGTCAGCGGGAATTAAGGCCTCGGTCGCCACGTTCGGGTAATAATTCCCGCCGCCGTAACGAACGCGAATGAGCACAGCCAGCCCCACCACCACCACAATGATCAGCAGAACCAAGAGCCAACACGCGACTTTTGCAACTCTCTTCATCAAGACGAACTACTTACTCGCCGCCTTCACCCAGTCGTAACCCTTCTCTTCAAGCTCGACGGCCAGCTCTTTGCCGCCTTCTTTCACGATCTTTCCGTTCGCGAGCACGTGAACGAAATCCGGCTGGATGTAATTGAGCAGCCGCTGATAGTGAGTGACAAGGATGACCGCGTTATCGCTCGAACGTAGCTTGTTCACGCCTTCGGCAACGATGCGAAGTGCGTCGATGTCGAGGCCGGAGTCGGTCTCGTCGAGGATCGCCAGCTTCGGGTTGAGCACCGCCATCTGCAATATCTCGTTTCGCTTTTTCTCACCGCCCGAGAAGCCTTCGTTCACTGAACGCTTGAAAAACTGCGGATCCATCTCAACGATCTTCGCCTTCTCTTTCAGATAATCGTTGAATTCAAGCGGGTCGAGTTCTTCCTGCCCGTGGTGCTTCATCTTCTCGTTGTAGGCGAGCCGCAGGAACTGCGAATTCGAAACGCCGGGCACCTCGACAGGATATTGAAACGCCATGAAGACGCCTTCGCGGGCGCGTTCGTCGGGTTCGAGCTCGAGCAGATTCTTGCCTTCAAACAACACTTCACCCGAGATCACCTCGTAGGCCGGATGTCCGGCAAGCACCTTCGACAACGTCGATTTGCCCGAGCCATTCGGTCCCATGATCGCGTGAACCTCGCCCTTATTGACCTGCAAATTCAGGCCGGTCAATATCTCTTTCCCTTCGATACCTGCATGCAGGTCTTTAACTTCTAGCAACATAAGCTATTTAATTTCTTCAATTATCCGCTCGATCGCTTTCTTAAACCGGGGCAGATCATCTTTAGCGGTCCCCCAAATTATGTCGGCGTCGACATCAAAATATCCGTGTACGAGTCGATTGCGGGTCGCGGTGGCTATACGCCATTCAACGTCAGGATAATTGGCTTTCAGGTCGCGCGTGAGAAAATTCGATGCCTCACCAATGATCTCTATGTTCCTTACCACCGCATCGATCTTTTCTTCATCCGTTGCAAAACGCTCTTGATCGAAGCCCACAAGATATCGCTCTATCTTCGAAATGGCATCTACGATGTGACGAAGACGATCCTTATTGTTCGGTTTCTTCATAGATAACCTGAAGGTCACTAAGTACGCTGCTACGAATATACTTGTTGAGCATTTTTTCCGTAGCCAGATCGACCTTTCGCCCTAAGGACGCTTCTAATTCGTCCGCAATACCGTAAAATTTCCAACCTATCGGCTTCGAGAATCGAACCAACAGGTCGAGGTCGCTTTCCGGCTTCGCGTCGCCGCGGGCAAACGAACCGAACATCGCACAATAGGAAATATCGTTCTGTTTACAAATCTCGACAATCTTTGCCTGATCAGTTTCTGCGAGTCTCATATGTTGATCTCACCTTTAAAATAGGTCACCGCGTTTCCGCCAATGCTTACGCGGTTGCCGTTCAATTCACAAAAGAGTTCACCGCCGCGTTTTGAGACTTGGCGGGCGAAGAGTTTGTCCTTGCCGAGCTGCTCAGCCCAATAGGGGATCAGCGTGCAGTGGATCGCGCCAGTCACAGGATCTTCCGGAATGCCGATGCGCGGTGCGAACATGCGCGAAGCGAAATCGCAATCGTCGCCCTCGGCGGTAACGATAACTTCGTCGTATTTGAGTTGCGACAGCGCGTGCATATCCGGTTCGAGCCCGCGAACCTCCTCTTCATTTTCGGCACGCAAAAAAACCATGTTCCCTTGCGATTCCCAAACCTCGGCAGGTGTAACGCCAACTGCCTTCGCAAGTTCGTTCGAGTGGGCGATCATCTCGAAAGGATATGCCGGAAAGTCGAGCACCAATCGATCGCCGTGCTTTTCGACGCCGAGTTCGCCGCTGCGATTCGAATGAAACGGGATGAATGCGTCTTCCAGTTTCAGCTCGTTGAAGATCACGTGCGAAGTTGCGAGAGTTGCGTGGCCGCACAAGTTCACTTCGATCGTCGGCGTGAACCAGCGGATGTGATATCGATCGCCTTCTTTCACGAAAAACGCTGTTTCCGAGAGGTTATTCTCAGCCGCGATCGCCTTCATCGTATGATCTGGCAGCCACTCATCAAGCGGAACCACCGCCGCCGGATTTCCGCCGAACGGCTTTGCCGTGAACGCATCAACCTGGAAAATTTTTAGTGTCATACTATCTTGGAATTTTTGCCACAGAGACCACCGAGTTACGTGAAGCGCAAATTGTACGCAGTCTCTGTGTTCTCTGTGGCTAATTCTTCCTGCTAACTATCGCCACTACCTCTATCTCAACCTTCGCGTCACGAGGCAGCCGTGCGACCTGCACCGTCGAGCGGGCCGGGAACGGCGCCTTGAAGTGCTTCCCATAGATCTCGTTCATCTTCGCAAAGTCGTTGATGTCCGCCAGAAACACGGTTGCCTTCACTACGTTCTCCATCGAACTCCCCGACGCCTTCAACACCGCCGCGATGTTCTTTAGCGTTTGCTCGAGCTGCGCCTCGATCCCGAAGGCTAGCACGCCGGTCTTCGGATCTGTCCCGACCTGCCCGGCCGCGAAGACAAATCCGTTCGCGACGATGGCCTGCGAATAAGGCCCGATCGCTTTCGGTGCGTCCGCCGTCTCGACAGCCTTCTTTACCGAGTTCTGGCCGTGCACGACAGACAGCCCAGCCAGAATGATCAGAAAAGAAACTGCGATCGATATGTTCGTCTTCATACTAATTTCGATCCGCTCACGCCTTTGTTGCGACCACGACTGCGTAATAGATCGGCATTCCGATCGTGATGTTCAGCGGGAACGTAATTCCCAACGCCATCGGGATATACAACCCCGGGTCGGCTTTCGGTGCCGCCAGCCGCATCGCCGCCGGAACCGCGATGTAAGACGCACTCGCCGCCAGGATCGCGAACATAAACCGGTTGCCGACATCTTGCGTTACCAATCCGCTCGCCAGTGCGATCACGACGCCGTTCAAGATCGGTGCGACGACGGCAAACGCCGCTACAAACCATCCATATTTCGTGAACGCCCCGAACCGCTTGGCGGTCACCATTCCCATTTCAAGCAAAAAGATCGCCAAAAATCCCTTGAAGATATCGGTCGTAAACGGCTTGATTCCTTCCGCCTGTTTCGAATCGGCAAAGAAGCCGATCAAAAGGCTGCCGAGTATCATCAGTACGCTTCCGTTCGTGAACGAATGCTGGATGATGTCTTTCAGTTTCCCCTTGCCTTCGGCTTCGGAATCGTATTTCATCATCAGGATCACGCCGACGATGATCGCCGGCGATTCCATCAGCGCCATTACGGCGACCATGTGTCCGCCGAACGGGATCGACTGCGTTTCCAAAAACGATGTTGCGGCGACGAAAGTAACCGCGCTCACCGAGCCATACGTTGCAGCGACTGCTCCGGCATCGCTGACGCTCATTTTTCGCTTCAGCACGAAGAAGGTGTAAAGCGGAATCAGCGATGCGGCGACGATCCCGAACAGCAGGGAATACAAGATCTCAGCCGAGAATGTGCTGTGAGCAAGCTCTTGCCCGCCCTTGAATCCGATCGCGAAAAGAAGATAAAGCGAGATGAACTTAACTGTCGTCGACGGTATCTCAAGATCGCTCTTTACCAACGTCGCGATGATGCCGAGCCCAAAGAACAGCAAGGTCGGATTGGTCAGGTTCGAAACTATAAGGTCGATATTCATTTTTCAAAGATCACACCGCTCTTGCAGCGGCGATGGCCTGAATCTCTATCTGCGTGCCGAAGTGCAGATCTTTCACGGGGACGATCGCCCGAGCCGGACGATGTTCGCCCATCACCTCGGCGTATCTTTTATTCACGGCGGTCCACAATTCCATGTTCGAGACGTAGATCGTGAACTGCAACACGTTGTTCAGATCGCTTCCCGCCTCTCTCAACACGGCCTCGACGTTTCTTAGCGCAAGCTCCGTCTGCTCTTCGATGTCTCCCGTAAAGGGCTGGCGCGTATCGAGCGTGATCGGCAGTTGGCCGGAGACGAATATCAATCCGTCGTGTTCGATGCCGGGTGAATAATGTCCTTTCGGCGGCGGCTGATCCGCGGGTTGAATTGTTCGTGACATATATCTCCTAAACAAAGTTCACAGGCTTTTGCCGAGCATCACAGCCAGCAAAAGCCTGTGAATCACTGTCTCAACTTTCAGCTACTTTGCCGCCGGTTTATACGGCAGCGATGAATGGTGCAGGACGATCCGAAGATTCCCCTTGTCGTCACGCTTGTAAGCCCACGTCTTGTCAACCACGGTTTCCTCTCCTTTGGCGTTCCAAATATAGACATTGCCCATCGAGATCGCCGTATCGCCGCTAAGGATGATTCCGCGAGGTTTGCTTTCGCATTTCTTCCAGCCTTTCAATGCGAAGCCGCTGTCATCCTTGTACTTCGCGTTTCCGCCGACGAAGTAGGCAAGTGCACCTTCTTTATCCATCCGAAAAGTTTGCTCGCCCGTCGTCAACGTCGGTTTGAAAAGCACCACGCCGTTTTGATAACCATAGGCCGCGTCGATGATGTCGGAAGCGACCTGCGTGTAGTTCCCGCCGGACTCCTTCGTCTCGTTGATCTTTACCAATGCACCGCACCAAGCTTTTTGGGCATCTTTTACCTGTTGTTCTGTAATATCGTAGCTCGTCACGGTTTGCGCATAGTTAATTGCCGATAACGCGAATGTTAAAACAAATCCCAAAGCCAACTTTTTCATTTCTACCCTTTTCTCCTTGAAATTTATTGTCTGCCTAATGTGATCCGCAGGCTTACCGATCCCACTCAAACGTTCCGAGTCTGGTCCCGCCTCCGGTTGGTTTCATATCTTCCCTTGCTCGTTTCGGCCAAAGAGAAAAGACCTTTCGCAGAACTGTCGGTTAACAGATCCTGCGAAAGGTCTTGATACTTATCGAACAAGGCCGGAATGCTTTTTCGCATTCGTAATGACGACCTTGCCACCCTCGTAAGGGCTATCTACTCCCCTCTCACCACTAAGCAAGATAAAGAACCTTCCGCTTTTTTGTCAAGCAGGATCTGTTAAATCGATGTTAAATTTTCAAAGAGCAAGTCTCGTGATCTCAAGTCGCCAACGGCGACTGACATTTAAAGCCTAGAGTGAAGCGAGGTTTCGCGAGCGTAACCCTAGGTTGCTACGCAAAATGTATCTGTCGCTGAAGGCGACGAACGCTCATTGCTCTCTTTCAGAGAGCAGGGATCATGTGCCGCATAACCTAGGGTTTCGCAAAGCTTCACCCCAGGCTTTATAAGTTCGTCGCCGTTGGCGATCAAATCACCCAACGCTTCCCTCGAGCTTCAATCCCAACAGCTTCTGAGCTTCGACAGCGTATTCCATCGGCAGTTCGCGGAACACTTCCTTGCAGAAGCCGTTGATGATAAGACTCACCGCGTCTTCCTGCGAGATGCCGCGTTGCTGAAGGTAGAACAACTGCTCTTCGCTGATCTTCGACGTGGTCGCTTCGTGTTCGACGCGTGCCGAGTTGTTCATCACCTCGATGTACGGGAACGTGTTCGCCTCAGACGAACCGCCGATGAGCATCGAATCGCACTGAGTATAGTTTCGAGCGCCAGCCGCTTTTGGCATCACCTTCACAAGGCCGCGGTACGAGTTGTTGGACTTGCCCGCCGAGATTCCCTTCGAGACGATCGTCGATTTTGTATTCTTGCCGAGGTGGATCATCTTCGTGCCGGTGTCGGCGATCTGAGCGTTGTTGGTTAGCGCGACCGAATAGAACTCGCCGATCGAATTGTCACCCTGCAAGATCACACTCGGATACTTCCACGTGATCGCCGAACCCGTTTCGACCTGCGTCCACGAGATCTTCGAATTCACGCCGCGGCACGCTCCGCGTTTCGTGACGAAATTGTAAATGCCGCCTTTGCCCGTTTCATCGCCCGCGTACCAATTCTGCACCGTCGAATATTTGATCTCCGCGTCATCGAGAGCGACGAGTTCGACGACCGCCGCGTGAAGCTGATTCGTATCGAACTGCGGCGCCGTGCAGCCTTCGTTATAGGCGACGTAGCCGCCTTCTTCTGCCACGATCAGCGTCCGCTCGAACTGTCCTGATTCCTGCGTGTTGATGCGGAAATAGGTCGAAAGCTCCATCGGGCACCGCACGCCTTTTGGAATGAAAACGAACGAACCGTCAGAGAATACGGCAGAGTTCAACGCCGCGTAATAGTTGTCACCGACCGGCACGACCGAGCCGAGATATTTCTGGATCAGCTCGGGATAATCGGCAACCGCCTCGGTAAACGAACAGAAGATAACGCCTGCTTTCTTGAGCTTTTCCTTGTACGTCGTCGCGACCGAAACCGAATCGAACACAGCATCGACCGCCACGTTCGCAAGCATCTTCTGCTCGCTCAGCGGAATCCCAAGTTTCTCGAACGTCTTTATCAGTTCCGGATCGACCTCGTCCATCGAAGCTTTCTTCGGCTTTTGCTTAGGGGCCGAATAGTAAGAAATGTTCTGGAAATCGATGTTCGGATAATCGAAGTTCGCCCAGTTGTCCGGCGCGGTCATCTTCAGCCACTGCCTGTAAGCCTTCAGTCTAAACTCAAGCAGCCACTCCGGCTCGTTCTTCTTCGAAGAGATCAGCCGCACCGTATCCTCGGACAAGCCTTTGGCTATCGTCTCGGTCTCGATATCGGTGACGAATCCGTATTTATATTCCCGGTTTGTAAGTAACTCTGCTGCTGTACTCATTTACTTTTCACCACAGAGAGCACAGAGAACACGAAGATTTTCAGGGCATAGTCGCACAACCGAAATCATCCTGTTAATCCTGTACATCCTGTTATTTACTGCCTCTGTGCTCTCCGTGTCCTCTGTGGTTGAATTCCCTTTTTTAAACCCGCGAAGGCTCGATAGTCCTATGAATTCCTTGTATCTGATGGAACATCGCATCGACCGACTGTTCATCGCCCACCAAACCCGCAAGCGTGATCCGCGACAACGCGTTTTCGACTATCTCATGCAACCCTACGATCACCGGGCGAATGCCGCAATCGCCGGTGTGAATACATTTATCGAGCACTCCCGTATAACTCTCGCAGTGCGAACTCAACACGTCTTCATCGAGCACCTTGATGATCTCGTTCAAGAAAATATCGCCAGCCGGCCGTGCGAGAAAATATCCCCCCTTCGTGCCGCGCGTCGAATTCACAAACCCGGCCTTGTTCAGCAGCCACATCAGCTTGCCGGCGTTAGCGGTCGATATACCCTCGCGCTCGGCGATCTGCGGCAGCGTGAGAGTTTCGCCATCCTTCAAATTCGCAAGCTGCACAAGGCACCGCAAGCCGTATTCTTCCTGAGCCGATATCTTCATAAGCTAAACAACGACAATGAGTTTACGGGTAATTATCCCAAATCATTACTTTTTGGTCAAGATTGAAAGTTGGCCTTCAGAGCGTTCTGGAAAGAAAGAAATTAACCGCGAATTTTCGCGAATAATTGCCTCAAAATAGATTCGCGTCTATTGGCGTTATTCGCGGTTAAAAAAAGCGGCGACTATCCAAGTCGGAGCATAGTCGTGCATATCGCGTTTAGCCCGTTTGAGACGTCTTGCGATGCTTCGTCAACAATCGGTCGGCAAAGATCACCGTCAAGGTCCAAACGGACGCGACTAAATATCCGGCGACGATATCGCTTGGATAATGGACGCCGAGGTAGACGCGGGATAAGCCTATAAAAACGATCAGCAGAGCGGCCGTCAAGTAGATCTCGACCTTACCCATCGTCGACTTAACGTTCGCAGCGATCAGCCACGCGAGTATGCCGAAGAAGCAGAACGAGCCGAGAGCGTGGCCGCTGGGGAAGCTGTAAGACGGCGGAAGTTCGTAGCCGAAGAACGCCTCGGGCCGCGGCCGTTGATAGATGCCTTTCAAGGTGAAGTTTAGGATCAGCTCGCCGATGTTGGTTATTAAAAAAATCACCGCCTCGCGCTTCCATTTGATGTAGAGAAAGAACGCAAAGATCGCGATGCCCAGAACGGTGAGAAAGGGCCAATCGCCGACGAACGAGAAGAAGATCATCACCCGCGTGACCAACGGCGTCGCGAACGAATTCACGCCCTCGCGAACGAACGCGTCAAATCGCCCCATATCACCCTCGCCCATCTCGTCCGCTAAAAGGCCGAATGCGATCACGCCCGCGAGGCAAACGATGAAACCACGGGACAGCTTCCCGCCGACACGTCGCAGCACGCGCCAGGCCGCTCCGAAGATGGAATAGATCGCAAAGTGTCGTCGCATTTTCTTTTAACCGCGAATTTCGCGAATGAACGCGAATAAAATCCATCCATCTGCTACTCGTAGTCCTAAACTTCGATCACCGATAGATCCGTAAGCATCGGAGGTAGTCTCATTGATTCCTTCTGATTCGCGTCCATTCGCGTTATTCGCGGTAAAATTCTTCAGTACTTGCCGCGGATTCGAACGGCACGCTCGATCACGTCAACGTTCTCCAATATCTTTAGCCGCAGATCGTTGTCCAAGCCAGGATTCTCGGAGAGGAACTTGTTGACGACCGCCAACGCCGTTTCACTCCGCTGGCCGCCGATGAACGCTCCCAACCAGCCGTTGACGAAGAAGATCTTGCGGCTGCGTTTATGGTTGGGCAACTCCTGCAACGCTTTCTGCAGATACGGTAACGTAAGTTCGCTATGCCTGATCGAATTCCACGGCCCGAACGCCGCCTCGATCCAACTCTCCGAGATCTCTTTGTTGTTAACGAAATCGTTCCAATACTTCGCCTTGTTCTCGGCGGTGCCGATCCCCGCTTTCGCTGCATAAGCATAACGCTTCGCATCGTCAGATGTCTCGGTTTTCTCAAGCTCTGACAACAGCTTCGGTGCATCCGGATCGTTGAGAATGAGCAGCCGCGTGACGATGTCGAACTTGTCTTTCGTCCGCAATGGAACGCCGGCACCCTTGCCGGCGTCTTTCGCCGCCGACTCGCCGGCAGAGGTGCCGGCGTTCCTTATCATCCCTTTCAACGCTCCACGAGCTTTCTCGCTCGACGCAATATTCAGGAACGCTCGGTAGTAAGTGATCCGCTGGCCTTGCGTTGGCGAGTTGTGCATCCCGGAAATGAGCATCTCCTCGACACGGGAAGCCAGACCGCCCGGCGCGTCAATGTAATAGTTCATCGCCGTACCGACCCGGCTGAGCAGCAAAGCCGTCGTCGACTCGTCCTCTGTAAGAGTGACGCCTTTAGGCGTTTCAGCCGGAGAACGCGTAAACGCGGCACTCTTACTTAGAACCCGCACCACCAACTCGACATACTCCCGCGGATCAAGCTCGCCCTCGCGGACGCTGTCCCACAACGCTCCCCACATCATCGCTCGCAGGAACGGATCCTTCTCGTTCTGAATACTCTTCAGAACATAATCGCGGCTCTTTTCGTCGAGGAGAAAGATGCCGTAGCCGTAGTCCTGGTAGTTTGGAAAAACAAAATCCACCGTCGATCCGCGAGAAGCTTGAGTCTTTACACTCAACAGTTCGGTGAATTCGTTTTGGAGTTTAGGTTTCGGATCATTGTATGAGACGCTCGGTCCCAGCTCTAGTAGGTCCGTACGCGAGCCTTCCTTGATTGTTCCGTCCGGCATCTGTTCACGGTATCTGACTAGAGCGTTTGTGTTCATTAACCAGAAGACTTCGTTTTTCGGCAAACTTTTGAAAGTCGCCGACAGCAGCGAACGACTCGTATGGCCCCGGTCTGTCCATTCGGACGCGTCGCCGGCGTATTCAACCTTAATCATCGGCAGGCCCGTTTGGGTCACCCATTTACTGGAGAAATCCTTCAAATAAACCTTCCACCCGGCGATTTCAAACTCCTTGACCAGATCTTCCCAAGTCGCATTCTTAAATTCATGCTTCTTTAGAAATGCCCGGACGGCGGTTTGGAACTTATCCTCGCCCAAATAGAACTCGGCCTGGCGGAGGAACGCCGGGGCCTTGTTATAGACGATATTTCCGTACGCCGATTTCGCGGCTGAAAGATTCGCGATGGGCTGGTAGATGGCGGTGGTGCCTTTCGTCGAATCGGTTTGGTAGGCGGCCTGTTTGACGCGCTCGTAGAAGACCTTCCAGGCGTTCATTTCGGGCATTATGCGTTCCATCGCCTTGTACGCCGTGAACGTCGCGAAGCCTTCTTTGAGCCAAAGATCGTCGAACCAGCGCATCGTCACCGTGTCACCAAACCACTGATGTGCCGCCTCGTGAAAGATCAACGTCGCCCGCGAGATATGATCGTTCTTCGTCGGCTCTTGCGGGAATATAATGCTCGCCTCTCTCAAAAACGTCGCCCCCGCATGCTCCATCCCGCCGAACGGAAACTCCGGTATCAACACTAGGTCGTACTTCGGAAATGGGAACTTGTAATCGAAATACTCCTCGAAATACCTCACCGCCTCTCGGTTGAGACGGAAGACTTCGGCGGCGTGCGGCTTGAATTTAGAAGCCTGGGATTTGCGGACATAAATAGAACCATCCGCCCCGTTTAGAGGCGGGCTTGCCCGCCCATCGATGTGCGAGCCATTGGCGGGCAAGCCCGCCTCTAAACTATCGGGATTGAATTTCTCAAACGGCCCCGCCGCGAACGCGAAGACGTATGTGCTTATTGGCTGCGTTGGCTCGAAATGCCAATATGCGAAATGCCGTCTCGGAGGCGTCTTCTCAAAATCTGTTTGGTCTACAAGCGCCACGGTCCGGATGGGGCTGTTGGAGATCACCTTCATCTCGTCAGACGCAACAGTCAGTGTAAACTTCGCCTTAATATCCGGCTGATCGAACACGGGGAACGCGGTGCTCGCGTCGGACGGGACGAAGAGCGAGTATAGATACTCCGACCCGTCCTCCTTGTCCACGTACCGCGTGATCGCCGACCCGCTCGCAAGTATTGGCGACGTGAAATCGAGCTGGATGACGTTCTCGCCGATTACCACGCCGTCGGTAAAAATGAGGTGTTCGTTGTGCTCCGAATAGTTTAGAGTGCGCGATTTATCGCGTTCCCCGCTGCCTAAAGAGGTCTCACCACTAGCGGAATACGAGCTAAAGCTCGCACTCTGAACAACTTTTCCGTTCAGCGTAACGTTCGAGATAGTCGACTTCTCCTCATGTCCGCGGGTCTTTCTCCAATCCAGCACGATCGGAACTTCCCCACCCGCTACCGCAGGTGGTACCGACGAGCCCGCGCCGCCGACCTTCACCCGTATCTCGATCGTCCCTTTCAGCACCGGCGACATCTTTTCGAGCGTTAGGTGCAGCTTGTAACGAACATCCGAATATCGAGCCGCGCGCCACTTGGCGAGTTCTTGCGAAACGCCGAGCTCGATCGGCGGCATTTGCGAAAACGCTGAGACGGACAGGATCAGTGTGAGAAATAAGATTCGAATTGTCATGGCTGCAGATCGGTTGTTTAGAGTTCAAGCTTCAGCTTGTTTCCGCTGCGAAGAGACCTCCGTAGGCAGCACGAGCAAGCTAAAGCTTGAACCTGAACTTTCGAAAGCTTAACACGGACTCGGTCTTCAGTTAGTCGCTCGGATTGTGCGATAAGTTGCAGGTACCGAGCTTGTGAAATTGCCCGGATAAAGAAAAAGCGGCTCCAAGAGCCGCCTTCGTCTTAAAACTCATCGAATACTTAGAGTGAGAAGTTGAAGTTGATAAATCCGGTCGCTTGAACGGCCTGACCTTCGACGACGATCGGGCGAAACTTCCATTTGCGGATCGCGTCTTTTGCCGAACCTTGCAGCAGCGTCGGGCCTGAGGAACTCTTGATCTCGGAAACATTCCCGCTTTCGTCAACCGTCACCTCAACGCGGACGACGCCGGTCGCACGCATCGTTCGAGCAGCCGGAGGATAGATCGGGGCGGACTGTTTCTCTACGTACGGCAGCAACGAACCGACCGCGACCGGGCCTGTCGGCTTGCTGGATGTTGTGGCCTTTACCTTGTTTGCGTCTTCGGCTTGCTGAGTCGCCCCGGCGACGATCCGCGTGCGGTCAGTGGGTTGCGAATCCTGCTTTTGCTCGACTTTCGGCCCACCGGTTTCCGGCTTTTTCTCCGGCTCTACCACGGGCGGAGACGTGTTCGACGCAACGGTGTTCGGTGCAGGCTGAGGATTGTTGATGACCAGTGAGGGAGCGGGCTTGTTCTCGACCGGCTTCAACAACGGAGCGGCCGAGGCGGACGTATTGCTGTCCGGAACGGTGGTCGTCTGCTGTTGAGTAGTTGTTGGGGGCTGAGTTACGGGCGTGCTCGTTCCGTCTACGGCGTTTACGATCACGCTTCGCGAAACGGCGATCGCCTCTCGCTGATCGGCGACCTGATCGCGCCAACGGCGAGCATCGTAATCGTCACGCGAGATGGCGACACGCGCGTTTGTCGCTTCTTCCATCAGCATGATCGCCGTCGCAGCTTTCACCTTGTCGACCGACATTTCCTTCGACTGCGTGATCACGAGCTCGACCGTCTCTCGCATCTTTTCGAGATCATTCAACGCTTCGAGCGGAAGGTTACGGTCGTTTACGCTTAAGCCAAGCGAGCGATATCGTTCGGCCTGGTTACGGGCACTCTTTACGATCTGTCCGGCGACGATGCCGTAATTGGTGAGCGAGTTAGCCTTGGTCGTTTTCTGCTCGGCGTAGAACTGACCGAGAAGCGCCTGAGCTTTTTTGTGATCGCCCTGTTCGAGATAGCTGTTCATCAACAGCACGTTCGTAACGGCGATAACGGATTGATCCGACGTTTCGCGGCGGATGTTCTCAAGCTCGTTGATGGCGGCGTAATAATTGCGGACGGCGATGAATGCCTTCGATTTATCGATGCGGGCACGCATCACCTCGGCTGCGGTCGGAGCCTTAGCGATCGGCTGTGCGGGTGCCGCGTCGGTTGTTGCGGTGTTCGCAGGAGCAACGGGGCTCTGCGATGGCTGCGGCGCCTGTGCGACAGCTGCGGTTATAAATGCTGATAAAACCAGAAATACCGAAGTGAAAATCCTTCCGACATTTGACGGCATTTTCAGTCCTCCTCAAGATGACTTTAGTTTCCGTAAAGGTCTAGCGAACTACTCAAAAGAAGGCTCACTATCAAACGACCCAATCGAACAACTTCCCATGCAAATAAATGATCAATACAGGCTAATTCGTATCAAGCCCGATCAGTTCTTCAGACTATTGATGATTTTTTGACGGTAAGTGTTTGCGTCTCTTTTTATAACACTTTCATTAAGGGTCAACAAACGGCGGTCGAGCATGACGACGCGGCCATGGATGATCACGGTACGCACATCCGACGCTTTCGTGGCGTAAACAAGGTGGGAATAAACGTTATACATCGGCGTCTGATGAAGCGAATCGAGATCGACGATCGCGATATCGGCAAACTTTCCAACCTCGATCGAGCCGACCTTATCGCCCATATGAAGCGCCTTCGCTCCGCCGATCGTCGCCATCGCGAATACCGTTTCGGCGGGCATCGCCTTCGGGTCGCTGGCGGCCAGTTTATGAAGTTTCGCCGCCGTATCCATCTCTTCCCACATCGAGAGGTCGTTGTTCGATGCGGCTCCGTCAGTACCGAGGCCGACGTTGACGCCTTTCGCCAACATTGCCGCTACCGGAGCAGTTCCGGCTGCGAGCTTCATATTCGACTGCGGATTGTGCGCGACGCCGACGTTGTGTTTCTTGAGAAGCTCGATCTCCGCATCGTTTGTCTGTATCGCATGTGCCGCGATCGTGCGGCCGTTGAAGAATTCGATCTTCTCGACAAACCCTATCGGGCGCTGTCCGGCATGCTTTTGCTGGATGAACTCAGTCTCGGTGTTCGCTTCGGCGAGGTGGATCACGAGCGGAGCTTTAAGCTTGTCGGAAACGGCGCGTGCTTCGAGCAAATGTTCCTGCGAAACCGTATACGGAGCGTGCGGTGCGATCGCGGGCGTTATCAGCGGATCGTTCTGCCATTTCTTAATGAACCGCTCGGTGTACGCGATGCCGTCAGCCCAAGTCTTATTATCAGGAGCGGGAAAGTCGATCACCGTTTCGCCGAGTACGCCTCGCATCCCGGCTTTCTTCGTCTCGTCGGCGATCGCATCCTCAAAGTAGTACATGTCGCAGTACGTCGTCGTACCGCCCTTGATCATTTCGGCAAGTCCAAGTCGCGTTCCGGCCCGCACGAAAGCTTCATCGACGTTCTTGGCCTCCGCAGGGAAGATGAATTTCGTCAGCCACTCCTGCAGGTCCATGTCGTCAGCAATGCCGCGAAACAGCGACATCGGCACGTGCGTGTGAGTGTTGATCAGGCCCGGAATAACAACCTTGCCAGTCGCATCGATCGTACGTTTCGCACGCACTTTAGAAGTTACGATCGGTCGCGTTCCAATCAGATCGATCTTTCCATTCGTAACCGCGATCGCCCCATTCTCGATCACTTCACGTTTGTCGTTCATCGTCACGATCGTTCCGCCGACGATAAGAATATCGACGTTAACGACAGCCGGCGTCTTCGGAAATGCCTGCATAGCAGTCGCCAAGACCAGCAGCGCTGCGAGCAGACCGCTTTTTATCTCTATATGTCTTGCAGATCTCATTTTAAAAACTTCGAGTCGAACGCTCGCGGGAGCAGTTCGCTCATTTGGATGGTTTCCGTCTTGCCGTGGAGGTTTGCGAGTATGACCGGCACGTCGCCGCAGAATTCCCAGATGATCTGGCGGCAAACTCCGCACGGCGGCGTCAGCTCTTCGGTATCGACGACGACGGCGATCCGCCCGAATTTCGTGACGCCTCGGGAAATGCCTTTCCAGATGGCGACTCGCTCTGCACAGACGGTCAACCCGTAGCTCGCAGATTCAACGTTGCAACCGGTGTAGATGTCGCCGTCGTCCGTCTCGACCGCGGCGCCGACCTTGAAGTTAGAGTACGGTGCGTATGCCCTAGTCCTAACGTCCGCAGCCGCGTCGATCAATTCCTGCTCGGTATGCTTCATCGAGACTCTCTCTTCCATTATTAATTCTCAATTATCAATTGTTAATTATTAATTAGTAATGGAAAACCATTTTTCTTAGATCTGGCCGTTGTTGAGCTTTTCCCTGATCATTCCGCACAGGAACTCGATGGTCACGCCGGAATTGGAGCCTTCGGGCACGATGATGTGAGCGTGACGTTTCGACGGTTCGACAAACTCGAAATGCATCGGGCGGATCGTGCGTTCGTACTGATCGAGAGTGCGTTCCCATGTCCGTCCGCGCTCGGTGATGTCGCGACGCATTCGGCGCATCAGTCGAACATCGTCCGGCGTATCGACAAAGATGCGGATGTCGATCACGTCGAGCACGCGCGGCTCGGAAAATATAAGGATGCCTTCGACGACTACGACGGGCTTTGGTTCGATCATCTCGATGTCGGACGTCCGCGTGTGCGTCTTCATGTCGTAGACCGGCATCTCGACCGTCAGGCCCTGCTTCAGGCGCAAAAGGTGATTGACGAGCATCTCGCTGTCGATCGCGTCGGGATGATCGAAGTTAGCCTGCTGACGCTCGTCAAGCGGCATGTCACCCAGATTTCGATAATAAGAATCCTGCTCGACAAGCACGACCTTTTCACTTCCAACCGTCTCGACGATCGAACGCGCGATGGTCGTTTTACCCGAACCCGTTCCTCCGCAAATGCCAATTATCATAAATATTCAAACAGGATAGAGAGGATGAACAGGATGTTTTGTTTGATCGACCATCCTTTCATCCTGTGCATCCTGTTTTAATTTATTCGTGAGATCACCCGACGCAACAACTCCTTAAAGACCTCGGCCACTCTCGCGCCGGTTTCCATCACCTCTTCGTGGTTGATGTTCTCACCTGTCATTCCGGCGGCGAAGTTCGTAATGCACGATATGCCGAGGACCTTCAATCCCTGATGCCGGGCGGCGATCGCTTCGGGAACTGTCGACATCCCGACTGCGTTCCCGCCAAGCTGGCGATACATCCTTACCTCAGCCGGCGTTTCGTACGTCGGGCCTGAGAGAGCGCAGTAGATGCCTCGGCGGAGGAAGTCGGTCTTGACCTCATCGTGCCCTTTCTCAAACCGTTCGTGTGCGATTGCGTCGGCCTCTTCATTCGCGATCTGCTGAAGGCCGCAGTCGTAGACCTCCGTCATATCCGGAAAGCGTACGCCGAACCGTTCGTCGTTTTTTCCCCTTAACGGATTTTCGCCCATGCAGTTCAGGTGATCGGTGATCAGCATCAGCGTTCCCGGCGGAAACTCCGGCTCCGTGCTTCCTGCGGCGTTCGTGAGGATAACGTTTTTCACTCCCATCCTGCCGAACGTCCGCACAGGGAACATCACCTGCTGCATGTCGTAGCCTTCGTAAAAATGAAAGCGACCCTGCTGAACCGCGACGTGTTTGCCGTCGAGTTCGCCGAGCACGAGCTGGCCTGCGTGCCCTTCGACGGTCGACCTCGCGAAATGCGGGATCTGCTCATACGGGATCTTGACCGCGTTCCCGATGTCGTCGGCAAACGCGCCCAAGCCGCTGCCAAGCACGACCGCCGTCTCAACCGCGTGCGGATATCTCGACTTGATAAATTCAGCCGCCTCAACGGCATTCTCATAGGTCATTTGCTATCACAAGACAAACAAGATCCACCGCAAAGCCGTCCTCCGTCGTATAAATATCCTCCGACGAGTCGTTTAAGAAATCAAAGCACTGGTTATTCGCGGCAAAGATCAGCCATTCACCCTCATCAATATCTTCACTGTCCATGAACACTAATTTCCCTTCTTATACGGAATTCCCAAAGCTTTCGGTGCTCGCGAAAGCCCGATGAATCCGGCGAGGACGATTATCGTCAGCACGTACGGGATGATCTGGATGAACTGGACGGGAATATCTTCGCCGCCGATCTTTGCCCATGACGCGCCCTGAACCTGGATCGCAAGCGATTCGGTAAAGCCGAAGAAAAGACACGCGAGCAGCACCGGAATCGGTTTCCACTTTGCAAGTATCAACGCTGCCAGAGCGATGTATCCGCGACCCGCGCTCATACCCTTGGTGAAAAATGAGCCCTGGCCGATCGAAAGATACGCTCCGCCGGCCGCGGCGAGGATGCCGGAAATGATCACAGCCGTATATCGCAGCTTGTAAACATCCACGCCAGCCGAATCGGCCGCCGAAGGATTCTCACCGACAGCTCGCAGTCGGAGTCCGAACGGCGTTTTGTAAAGTACATACCACGCCGCCGGAGCAAGCAGAAACGCTAGTATTGAGATCCACGGCAGGCCGTTCACGATCTCGGGTAAAAGAAAAGCTTTGTCGATCGGCTGAGTCGCGCCCGAGGCGTCGTACAGCCGGCTGCTGATCACCGCTGGCAGCCCAAGCATCAGCATGCTGATAGCAAACCCGGTCACGACTTGGTCAGCTTCGAACTTGATCACCGCGATCGCGAAGATAAACGCGACCAGCGCTCCGGCAGCCATGCCCGCGAGCAAGCCTACATAAGGATTGCTCGTCTCATAAGTAACGACCGCCGCCGTGAATGCACCGGCGAGCATCAGCCCCTCGAGAGCGATGTTGATAACGCCCGCCCGCTCCGAGAACAGTCCGCCGAGCGCTGCGAAGATCAACGGCGTCGCCAGGCGGATGGTCGAGAAAAGGAGGATCCCAAAAATTACGAAAAATTCGCTCATTCTACCTCCTCGTATACCTCTGCAACGACGCTACGAAAATGATGATGATCGCCTGAAGCACCTCGACCAGATCTTTAGATACGAACCGCGTTTCGATGTCGACGAATATCTCGCCGCGTTTAAGAACGGCGAAGAAGATAGCGGCGATGAAGATTCCTAACGGATGATTACGCCCGAGCAGTGCGACCGCGATGCCGAGATATCCCCAGCCGTCCGAGAAACCGTCGTAGTATCGGTAGCGATAGCCCAACACCTCGCCGATCGCGACCATTCCGGCTAATCCGCCCGAGATCGTCATCGCGATCACGATCTGCTTCTTCGGCGAGATGCCGCCATATTCGGCCGCCGAGGGATTTTCACCGACCGCTCGCAGTTCATATCCCCACTTCGTTTTCCAGAGGAAAAAATAAACGGCAAAGCACATCAATATCGCGAGCAGGAACGCCACGCTGAGCGGCACGAAATCCGGCATGCCCGGAATATATTGGCTGATCCGAGGAATATGCGCGGCTTCGCCGATCTGAACGGTCTGCATGATCGGGTCGCCCGGGATCTTATAGAAATACTGCGTGAAATAGCTGACTAGTGCGACCGCGATAAAGTTCAGCATGATCGTGTTGATCACCTCGTGCGAACCGAACTTCGCCTTTAGGATTCCGGGGATGGCTCCCCACAGCGCACCCGCGAGAATAGCCGCCAGCACACAAAGCGGAACCAGCAGTAAGGCCGGTAGATTCGCCCATGACCAATCTTGATCTACGATCCGGCCGTCTTCCAGCGCTACCTTCCCGATAACCCCGCCAAGCTTGATACCAACCCAAGCGGTCGCGAATGCCGCGACGTAGAGCTGACCCTCGGCACCGATGTTCAACAGCCCGCAACGAAATGCGACCGCAACCGCAAGCCCGGTGAAGATCAATGGCGTGGCGATGAAAAGCGTGTAGCCAATGTCGTTCAGCGAACCGAACGAATTGCCAACCATGTGGTAATAAGTCGCGAACGGATTGTCGCCAATCGCCGTGACGATCAAGCCGCCGACGATAAACGCCGCGATCACGGCCACTACGGGCCAGAGAATTTCACGAAAGATGTTCATTTCCGGTCCTCTTCGGCGCAGATGGCCTGAAGCTGCTGGACTTACTTACATTTTGGAGAGGAATGAATTGCCTAGCCAATATACCGATAAACCATTGAAAAGTCACGCAAAGCGTCACTTTTGACGCTACACCGATTTCGAGTAAAAAATATACTTGACAGTATCACACTCAAGTTATATTATCCTTTCAGACTAAGTAATTAGTCATATATCTCACTAAACTATGGAGTTTTGGAGGAATACGACAATGAACTTAATTACATACGATCCGTTTCGCGAGCTCCGCTCTTTGCAGGAAGAGGTAAATCGCGTGTTTTCCAGTAATCTGAACCGTTCAAGTGAAACCGGCCTTGGCCGCGGGGCTTGGAACCCGAGCGTCGATATTTTCGAGAACAAGGACCAGATCGTTCTTGAAGCCGAGTTACCCGGACTTTCGCCGGAGGATGTCAACATTTCAATCGAAAACAACGTTTTGACCATTCACGGCGAGCGTAGATTCGAAAAGAAGGATGACGGAGAGAATTTCCATCGCGTCGAGCGGAGCTATGGTTCGTTCACACGATCGTTCACGCTGCCGCCGACCGTTTCCAGCGAGAACGTAGCAGCCAACTTTGATAATGGAGTGCTCCGGCTAGAGCTCGCTAAGCGTGAAGAGGCAAAGCCCCGTCGCATTGAGATCAAGGCCGGTGCGTCGTCACCGAAGACGATCGAAACGAACGCGAAGACGCAGTCGGTCGGATAATTCGTTCGACATGGTTCGTCGCCAGTCAATGGGTTGGCTTGAGGCTAATGTGCTATCGAGCCAGCCCATAAATTTCGGGGAAGGGCAGTTTTTGGGTATAGAATAGCGGGATAAGAAATGAGATTCGACAGATTCACAATTCGCGGGCAGGAAGCGGTGCAAGAGGCGATCTCGCTGGCCGAGAAAGGACAGAACCAGCAGGTCGAGCCGGAGCACATCCTTGCCATAATGCTTGAGCAGAAGGAAGGCGTTGTTAAGCCGATCCTTGGTAAGATCGGAGCGAATGCCGCGCCCATTCTTGGAGAAGTTCAGGCCGCGATCGAAAAGTTTCCGAAGGTTTCCGGCGGTCAGCAGTATTTCAGCTCGCGGACGAATACCCTCTTCCAGACAGCCCAGAAGGAAGCCGAGAAGATGGAGGACGAGTATGTCTCGACCGAACATCTTCTGCTCGCTATAGCCGATGAAAAAGAAGGTGACGCGGGCCGTATATTGCGCGGTAACGGCATCACTCGCGAAGACCTTGAAAAGGTCATCACCGATATGCGCGGCGGTTCGAAGATCACCGATCAGAACGCTGAGGAGAATTTCCAGGCACTTGAAAAGTACGCGCAAGATCTGACCGAACGCGCCCGCAAAGGCAAGCTCGACCCCGTGATCGGCCGCGACGACGAGATCCGCCGGACGATCCAGATCCTTTCTCGCCGCACAAAGAACAATCCTGTGTTGATCGGTGAACCCGGTGTTGGTAAGACCGCGATCGTCGAAGGCTTGGCACAGCGTATCGTTTCCGGCGACGTTCCCGAGACGCTCAAGAATAAGCGGCTTGTTTCGCTCGACTTGGGAGCAATGCTCGCGGGAGCTAAGTATCGCGGCGAGTTCGAAGATCGTTTGAAGGCCGTGCTCAAAGAGATCGAGAAAGCCGAGGGTCAGATCATTCTCTTCATCGACGAGCTGCACACGCTGGTCGGTGCCGGTGCGAGCGAAGGTGCGATCGATGCGTCGAATATGCTCAAACCCGCACTTGCGCGTGGAACGCTGCGAGCCGTGGGCGCTACGACGCTGGCCGAATACCAAAAATACATCGAGAAAGATAAGGCTCTCGAACGCCGATTCCAGCAGGTTTACGTTGGCGAGCCGACGGTCGAAGACACGATAGCGATCTTACGCGGATTGAAGGAACGCTACGAGGTTCACCACGGCGTGCGGATCAAGGACGCGGCGATCGTTGCTGCGGCGACGCTTTCGAACCGCTATATAACAGATCGATTCTTGCCGGACAAAGCCATCGATCTTATCGACGAGGCCGCGTCTCGAATTCGCATTGAGATCGACTCGCTGCCGCAAGAGATAGACGTGCTTGAGCGCGAGATCCTGCAGCTTGAGATCGAGCGTCAGGCGCTTGGACGCGAGACGGATGAGAAATCTAAGACTCGTCTCGACGATATCGAGCGCCGCATCGCGGATCTGAATGAGAAATCTTCCGCGATGAAGGCCAAGTGGCAGTCGGAGAAGGAAGAGATCGAAAAGATGCGGACGGGCAAAGAGCAGCTTGAAGAAGCGAAGCTCGCGCTCGAACGCGCCCGGCAAGCAGGCGATCTCGCAAAGGCTGCGGAGATCCAGTACGGCACGATCCCCGATCTGGAAAAGCAGCTTCAAGCCGAGCAAGACCGGCTCGAATCGCTTCAAAAGGACGGCGTTTTTCTCAAAGAAGAAGTCGATGAAGAGGACGTTGCCGAGGTCGTAGCGAAATGGACCGGCGTGCCGGTTTCGAAGATGCTCGAAGGCGAGATGCAGAAGCTCGTTCAGATGGAGAGCAATCTCGGCCGACGCGTGATCGGCCAGCGTGAGGCGCTCGAAGCTGTCGCGAATGCCGTACGCCGAGCACGTGCCGGTTTGCAGGATCCGAATCGTCCGGTGGGTTCGTTTATTTTCCTCGGACCGACCGGCGTCGGTAAGACGGAGACGGCGAGAGCGTTGGCGGAGTTTCTCTTCGACGACGAGCGTGCGATGGTGCGGCTCGACATGTCGGAGTATATGGAGAAGCACGCCGTCGCGAGAATGATCGGGGCACCTCCGGGATATGTCGGCTACGAAGAAGGCGGCCAGTTGACCGAGGCCGTCCGGCGGCGTCCGTATTCGGTCGTGCTTTTCGACGAGATCGAGAAAGCCCATCCGGACGTATTCAATGTGCTGCTGCAGATACTTGACGACGGACGCCTGACCGACAGCAAGGGCCGCGTGGTCGATTTCAAGAACACGGTCTTGATCATGACCTCGAACCTCGGCTCGCGCGTGATCCAAGCGGCGACGGAGAACCCGTTGGCTGATCACGATGTTCGGAACGACGTCCTTCAGGTGCTTCGCGATCATTTCAAGCCCGAGTTTCTCAATCGAATTGACGATATCGTCGTATTCCATCAGCTCGGGAAGGAACAGATCGCGACGATCATCGATGTGCAGCTTGAGAAGTTGCGGAAGATGCTGGATGACCGCGGCATCGCCCTCGAACTTGATCAATCCGCAAAGGACCTTTTGGTGAACGAAGGCTACGATCCGGTATATGGTGCACGGCCACTGAAGAGAGCGATCCAGACGCTGGTTCAGAATCCCTTGGCGGTAAAGCTGCTGCAAGGCGACATCGCCAGCGGACAGAAAGTGAAGGTTTCGGCCGTTGACGGCAATCTCGTCTTTTCTGCGGTCGAGGGCGAGCAGAAAGCGGCGGTTAGCTGATAGGTCGCCGAAAGGCTAAAATGTAAGTTTTGATTGACCATGATTAACGAAACCGACGGACTTATTGAAGAACTTTTGGGTGACGACGAAGTGAATATCCCTTTTACCGACAAGAGGCGTTTCAACGCAGATAGCGAACGAGTCGCCGAAGATCAACCGGCCGAAAATAAAGGGTCGGTAAAATCGGCGGCAGAGATCGCCCTTGAGACGAAGCTGAGGGCCGAGATCGAGCGACGCGAAGCTGCGGAATCTAAGCTCGTCGGCGTTCAGGCAAAGTTTGAAGAGGCAAAGGCCAATCTCGAAAAAGAGACTGCCGATATGCGGGCTCGCCTGATGAAGACGCTCGAAGACCGCTCGAAGCAGGCCCAGTTCAATTTTCTCACCACACTGCTTCCCGTGCTGGATAACCTAAATCTTGCGGTATCAGCGAGCGAGACCGATTCTTCGGTAGAGAACCTTCGCAACGGCGTCGTCGGAACGGCCCGATCTTTTGAGCAGGCGTTGATGAGCGTCGGTGTCGAAGCGGTTCCATCTGTCGGCGTGACCTTTGACCCGGAACTTCACGAGGCAATAGACATGGCCGAGGTTGACGCGGATCAGGACGGGAAAGTAACCGCCGAGTATTCACGCGGTTACAAGTTTGGCAACAAGTTGCTGCGGCCCGCAAAGGTGCAGGTCGGACGCGGCTGGGCACAATCGGCAGGCTAGAAAACGGATTTATGGGACTGGCGAAACTTATAACCCAACGGGTTACAACCCCTGAGGAGTATCTGCAAACGGAACGTGTCAGCGATTCTCGTCACGAGTTTCTCGACGGCGATGTTTACGCGATGGCAGGCGAATCGCTCTCACAGCCGTGTATGCATTAACCTTGCGCGTGAGGTTGGTAACAAGCTCAAAGGCATGCCGTGCGAGCCGCTTTCGCCGAACATGAAAGTTAGTACGTCGAACGCATCGCTATTGGCCTATCCCGACTTAACGATCGTGTGTGGTGAGCCCAGATTTCACGACTCTAAAAAGGACGTTCTCGTCAATCCAAGGGTGATCTTCGAAGTGCTTTCCCCTTCGACCGAGAATTACGACAGGACGACGAAGTTCATGAGTCTTCGTATGGGTAACGAAACGCTAACCGACTACATTCTTGTTTCGCAGGAAATGCTTTTCGTTGAGCATTTTACGCGGCAAGATGACGGGGACTGGCGTTATCGAAGTTACAGCAGTCTTGAGGATTCGTTCGAGATCGAGAGCGTCGAATGCAAGTTAAGCCTCGCTGAGATCTACGACCGTGTAGAGTTTGAACCGCTGGATGAGCCGGAACATTGAAAGGGTCTCCGGCATTTCGAAAATTTGTTTGAAGTTCGACCGGCCTCATCAATCTGATCAGGCCGGTCTTTAAATCTTGAATGATATCCGGCGCGAAATGATAGAATGGGACTTGGCATAATTTGCCAGCCTCGCGGCATCATACTTTCGGGCCTTTCCACCAAAGCATTATGGCAGACATCGACGCATATAAAGATAAATTCAGCGACAGCGGGAGGCGTGTTCTTGAGACGGCGCTCGACGAATCGAAACGGCGAGACCAGAATTACGTCGCCATCGAACATATCCTGCACGCGGTTACTCGTGAGGAAGACGACCTGTTTACATCGACGATGCGCGATCTTGCCGTCGATCCTCGATCGGTCAGGCTGTTGATCGAGAAGCGGATGGAAGCTGGCCGACAGCATACCGGAAAGGGTTTTCGAATCGCACCTGAAACAACCGAACTTTTCAAACGCGCGATGGACCGCGCCCGATCTCAAGGCCGCCGCGTTATCGACGCCAGCGACATTTTCTACGTGCTCTCGAACGACGAGCAGAGCATTCTTAACGATGTACTTCAGAATCTCGGCGTACCGGCGGAAGAAGTAGCTCAAACCGCTCGGACGCGCATTCGTAAGCGTGAGAAAGAAGAAGAACGCACGCGGCAGAAATACGAACTGCCAAGCTTCCTCCGCCACTTCGGTGTTTCGATGAATAAGCTCGCACGGCAGGACAAGATCCCGCCGACGATCGGCCGTGACAAAGAGATCCGGCAGATGATCGAGATCCTATCGCACAAGGAGCGTTCGAATTCGCCGATGCTCGTTGGCGAACCCGGCGTCGGTAAGACAGCCGTTGTCGAAGGACTTGCGCGTCTCATCGAACTCGAACCGGAAAAGGTTCCCGCACGCCTTCGCGATGCGCATATCGTCCAACTTCAAATGGGCGGACTCGTTGCCGGAACGATGCTTCGAGGTATGTTCGAAGAACGCATCAAAGGCATCATCGACGAGGTAAAAGAGAAGGACCACATTATCCTCTTCATCGACGAGGCACACACTATCATCGGTGCGGGCTCGGCAATGGGCACATCGAGCGACGCGGGCAATATGTTCAAGTCGTCGCTCGCCCGCGGCGAACTGCGGATCATCGGCGCGACGACGATGACCGAGTACAAGGAATACATCGGCGAAGACGAGGCTCTCGCGCGGCGATTCCGGCTTGTGAAGGTAGATGAGCCGACGATCGACGAGACGCGTCAGATCTTAATGGGGTTGAAGCCGCGACTTGAAAAGAATTATTCGGTTACGATCTCGGATGAAGCGATCAACACCGCTTTGGAAATGTCGCCGAAATACATTCGAAATCTTCACCTTCCTGACAAAGCTATCGGCTGGCTCGATACGGCATCGGTTAAGGTCGAGATCAACGAACCCGAGAATCTAGTCGTCGAACCGAAGCACATCATCGACGTCATTTCGCAGGAATCGCGCATTCCTAAGGACATGATCTATCGCGATACCGCCGACCGGTTCTCGCAGATGGAACTCGACCTTGGCCAGCGCGTGATCGGCCAGAAAGACGCAGTTCGTGCGGTTGCCGAGAGACTGCGTTTGAACAAAGGACCGCTTAAAGAGAATCACTACGCTCCGGATGGAGTGCTGCTTTTCCTTGGGCCGACCGGCGTCGGCAAGACGGAGCTTGCAAAAGCCGTTGCCGAATTCATGTTTGGTGATGAGAACAAGATGATCCGCATCGATATGTCCGAATATGGTGACGGCACGGTCGGAATAGAAAAGCTGATCGGCATGCCGCGCGGCATCGTCGGAAGCGAACGCGGTGGAATCTTGACCGAGCAGCTTCGCGACAATCCTTACACCGTGCTGTTGCTCGATGAGGTCGAGAAGGCGAATCCTTACCTGATGAACATCTTCCTTCAAGCGTTCGACGAAGGTTGGATAACCGACGGACGCGGAAAGAAAGTTTACCTTTCCGATGCGATCGTGATTATGACCTCGAATCTCGGAAGCGAGAACTTCAAGCGATACGAAAAACCTCTCGGATTCGGCCAGAAATCAGTCGGCGACATCAGGGCGATCCACGGTGACGTTATGAAGGCAGCGGAAACTCGGTTCACACCTGAGTTTCGCAACCGCATCGACGAAATAATCGTCTTCTCTCCGCTTACCATGGACGAGGTCCGCGACATCGCGAGACTTTATCTTGGCAAAGTGAAGCGGAACATGGAACGCCAGGGCAAGTTCGTCGAGATCACCGAAGCGGCTGTCGATGCTTTGACCGAGAAAGGATTCTCACCGGCCTATGGTGCACGATTCCTCAAGCGTCACATCGATCAGAAAGTGAAACTGCCGATCACGAATCTCTGGAAAACCGCTGGCCGCTTTATGGTCGATTCGAAAGATGGCGAGATATCGGTGGCATCGAACGACGCCTTCAGCCTCAATTAAATCGAGATCAAAAGTCTTGAACTAAAGGGTCACTGCGAAGTAGAATTCGTGTGACCCTATTTCTTTCTCGAATTAAAAGCTCTATGTTGAAACCCTTTCGAAGCGCGCTGATAGTGTCATTACTCACGCTCCTTGCCTCAGCCGTAACTGCTCAGCAATTCAATTTCAGTTATAAATATGAATTTGAACCGGCGATGATCACTGAACCGCCGGATCTTTCGCAGAGCGGATTCGATGTCGCCTTCCCGGACGCAGCCCGCAAGAACGGTGTGCAGGGAACGGTTAAAGTAACCGCGGTTCTCGGCGAGAACGGACGCACCCGCGACATCGTGATCGTTGACGACCTCGCCCACGGCGTCGGGCAGGCGGTTTCGGCCGCCGTGCAAAAATTTGCCTTCCGTCCCGCAAAGTTCAACGGAACGCCAACGGCGATGAAGATGACGGTTCTCTATTCAGTGACCGTTTACTACGATGAAGGCGACAAGGATGTCACCAAACCCAAGATCATCGAGAAGCCGATGCCTGCGTATCCCGAATCTCAACGTGCCTCGGGTGTTAAGGGTAAGGTGATGGTTACGGCTCTTTTGAAACCGGACGGTGACATTCAGGTACTCGGCGCGAACAGCGACATGGAACGTGTGTTCGACAAAGCCGCTCAGGATGCGGCGAAGAATCTGAAGTTCAGCCCGGCGGTTCATAAGAAAAGTAAACAGCCGGTCGCGCAGGTGGTGGTCGTCGAATATGCTTTCAAGCCGTAGCCGTTAAACCCTACGAAGCTTGCCGGCATCAAAGGCTGAGGTGCTAGTATGCGCCTAGCCTTATTTTTTATGAGACATACGGTTCTAGCATCGCTTGCAATACTGCTGTTCTCGATATCAGCTACGTTTGCCCAAACCACGACCGACCCGCAGTCGATCATAGACCGAGCAGTTACAGTTCTCGGCGGCGATCGATATCTGAAGGTGACAAACCAAGTCGGCCGCGGCAGATTTACGAGCTTCCGCGATGGAGCGATCCTTCAGTCGCAAACTTTCGTTGACGTTATTGTTTACCCCGACAAGGAGCGAACCGAGTTCAAGGGTGGCGGGTCAAAGTTCGTTCAAACAAATGTGGGATCGAGCGGCTGGGTCTTCGACGGCGATCAAGAGCTGATCAAGGTGCAAACGGAAACTCAAGTCGAGAATTTTCAGCGCGGAATGCGCGTTAGTCTTGACACGCTGCTGCGCGGCGGTTGGCGCGGCAAGGGCGAGATCTCATATATCGGAAAGCGGCCCGCAAGCCTTGGAAAGCGGAACGATGCCGTGCAGCTTAAGTACGAAGACGGGCTGACAATAGAGTATGAGTTCGCCGATGACGGAACGCCGATGAAAGCCGCCTACAAACGAACAAATTCCGAAGGCGAGGAAGTTACCGAAGAAGACCGCTACGCCCAATGGGTCAACATCGGCGGCATTCGTACTCCTTACATTATCGACCGCTTCACGAACGGAAAGCCCTCGTCGCGAATCAATTACGACTCTGTCGAATACAACGTCCGGATATCTGATTCCGTTTTCGCCAAACCCACAAACCCGAAAGAACTGAAGAAAGATCTCAAGCTTTAGCGCCAATTGCGGCCGCGTTGCCGGTATTCGTTTCGCTGTTGCGGGGTCTGATCGGAAATGTCCGGGACCTTGATGATCTGGCCGACAACTATCTTATTCGGGTTGGTGAACGACGCATCCCGATTGTAGTCGAATAGGATGGGCCAAAGCAGCACGTCCCCGTACCACTGCTGTGCGATGCTGGATAGCCAATCGCGTTTTTGCACCACCGGCCCGACAACCCGATGCGTATGCTTAAGCGGTCGCTGCGGCATCGGCTCGCTCGGCGTAGTCGGCTGAGGCTGCCCATTTGCGGCAAATTTCGCGAAGTCTTCTTTCGCTTTTTCCGCGCCGGTCTGAGGATTGAATCCCAACACCATCTCAACGCCCTTCACGACCACCATCCCGAACGGTCCGAGGAAATTCAGCTTAGAAACCAATGCGGCGTCCATTGCCCAGTTCTTGATAAGAAAGACGGGACTGTACTCATGCAGGGCGAATCCGCGTGGTCCGATACCGGGATAATGTCTCGCCAATTCCTCGAACGAATTGAAAATGCCCTTACGGTCGAATATCTTGAATCCTTTTGCGGTGTTCGTCACCATCACCTGATGGTAACGAGGTACCCCTGCGACCGTGGTTTCCAGCGATACCAACAGAACGCCTTTCGTATTTCTGGCCAGAGAGGCGACATCTAAGAAGCTGTTAATTTCGCCGGGCGGAATTTCGTCGAAAATCGCTTTGAATTCTTTCAGTGCCGCCCGGATTTCGGGATTCGACGCGCCTTCTTTACTGATCAAGGAAAGGTCTTTGCCCATCGCCCTGGCGACGTCCTCCAGCGTTACGAACAGTTTCGTTCCGGTGTGTTCCAACGCTTGGGCGATGGATATTGGAACGCATGTTTCCCCCCGAATCGCCCCCCAGCTGACCTGTCGCAGTCTCGTGACCATCGGTCCGGCAACGCGGAAGGCTTGCGTGCTGACAAATTCGGCTACCCTTCCCCAGGGAACGATGCTCGCGACCCGCAGAACGTCCTCGAAGATCCCCCACGCCGAACCCTCACCGGCCCCGGTGCCCAGACGCAGAATATCGACCACGAATCCGGTGCTGAATTTGCCGATCGCCCGGCCATTAAAGACGGATGTCACGCCGTTATTCACAGTGTCCGCCAGGTCCCAAACGACCGCGACCGCGAAATAGTCCGGATGGGCATCGACGAACGCTTCAATATCCTTCTTTCGGGCCATTTCCTGATTCCCGTATCTCCGGTCGTCTTCCTTTTTGAGCTCATTTTCGAGCCAGTCGGCTAGATCAGCAGCAATGTACATAGCCCATTTCCTCCCACTTTTCGGTCGTCGGAAGTGTCGCCTGTGGCCACTTTATCGACGCCTACATCCGACTACGCGGAAACGCGAAAAAATCGGCTCAGGCAAGATAGAGATAATCGGAAAAATAGAGAGTAAAGCGGCAGGCTATGTACTATACTAGCGGTGCTAAGGTCAGTTCTCCTGACCCTCAGGTCAGCGTAAACCCTAAATCGCCGGTACACTTTAGGATTTTCAAGATGCCCAAATTTCCATTCTCCCTCGCCGAACGACGGCCGGAGCTGTTTAAGAGTTGCCAGCTTCCGTCGGCAACTCCTGTTCCTGTTTCTTACGAAGGCATCTTTCTCGGCGAGGTCGCGATTCCGCTGTCGGGCGTGATCGAACTTCCGATTACCGAGAACCTCATACCGCGAATGCAGGCCGACCGAGTAATGGTGATGATCGATACGACCTCGCTTTTGCCTCACGACGCCCTTGACGATTTTCAGATGGTCCGCATCGTCGGAATCGAGATCTATGACCGCAACTAAAAAAGTGCGGCCACTGCTGACCGCACTTTCTTAGACTCCCGGTCTACGATCTACACAAAAGCGAAGTCGTACTGCGCTTGGTGGATGTGCGGATCAGCGGTCACGTCGATGTTGCCGAGGTGGGCTTCGAGTTCTTCGAGAACGCTTCGCTCGGTCGACCGCAATGCCTTCGCGACATCCGGATGAACGCGCAGCGTCGTCTGCCGCACGTCTTCGGTATGCCTCGCCAATCGTCGGGCCTCGCTCAATATCTCGTAGCAAACCGTCACCGGCGACTTAACCCAGCCCGCGCCCTCACAGTATTCGCACGGCGCGCACATCGTGCGTTCGAGCGACTGTTTCACGCGTTTGCGGGTCATGATGATCAGCCCAAAATCGTTGAATGACAGTACCTTCGTCGGCGACTTGTCGTACGACAGTGCTTCCTGCAATGCCTGCGAGACCTTGTGACGGTTGCGGCGGTCTTCCATGTCGATCAGGTCGAGCACGATGATGCCGCCGAGGTCGCGCAAGCGGATCTGCCTAGCGATCTCGTCAACCGCCTCCATGTTCGTCTTGGTGATCGTGTCTTCAAGCCGGGCATTGCCCTTGCCGACAAACTTGCCGGTGTTAACGTCGATCGCAACGAGAGCCTCGGTCTGATTGATCACGAGATAGCCGCCGGATTTGAGCCATACACGCGGCTTGAGCGCCTTATCGATCTCTTCCTGCACGCCGTATTGCTCGAGGATCGGCTCTTCACGCGTGTAAAGTTTTACGCGATTCACGAGCTTCGGCTGAATTCGGTTGATGAACTCGACCGTCCGCAGATATTCTTCTTCGCTGTCCACGCGGATCGCCCCAAAGTCGTCCGAAAGCTGATCGCGAAGCAGACGCTGGACAAGGTCGAGATCCTGGTGCACCATCGCCGGCGACTTCGATTTTTCACTCGTCTTCTTGATGTCGAGCCACGTGCGGACGAGATATCTCGCGTCCTGCCGCAGATCTTCTTCCGTGATCCCGATCCCAGCCGTGCGAACGATAAATCCGCCCGACGGAACATCTTCTTCATTGCGGATCCGCTGGATCAGCGTGCGAAGGCGTCCGCGTTCGCTCGACGATTCGATCTTGCGTGACACGCCGACGTGTTCGATGGTCGGCATGTAAACGAGGAACCTTCCGGGCAATGCGATGTGCGAAGTGATACGCGCACCCTTCTTGGCGATCGGCTCTTTCGCGATCTGCACGAGAACTTCCTGGCCTTCGCGGAGCAGATCCGAAATGGTCGGCTGTCCGCCTCGCCGTTCGCCTCTGTCGCCGCGATCATCTCGCCCGCCGCGCTCCTTGCGGTCTCCGCGATCGTTACGCTCATTGCGGTCACCGCGCTCATTGCGGTCGCCGCGGTCACGCTGTTGAGTGTTATCTCGATCCCGGTCTCGTCCGCGGCCACGACGGGAATCCCTGTCCCGGTTACGGTCATCACGGCCACGCGATCTTGCTCCATCGCCGTCGGCATTCGGCGCATCCGTTATTTCTACCGGCGTATCCTCGGCAGACTTTGCCTCTATCGCTTCGTCCGCAACTACATCATCGGCAAACACTATCTCGACTTCGCCGTCGCCATTCGCCTCCGGTTCGTCGTCACCCTCGAGCTCGCTTACTTCCTCAAGCGCGTCGGTCACGTCCTTCTTTTTGCTCTTGGCGCCCCCACGCCGACGGCCGCGGCCACCGCGACGAACCGCCATCGGCGACGTTTCGTCAGATGCGCGGACACTTGCCTCGGCGTCGGCCAGTGGCTCATCAGAATCTTCAGAGGTTTCCGCCTTCTTTTTCGACCTTGAGCGCTTCGGCTTAGCTTCGGCAGGTTCATCCGTCTTCTTCTTGCGAGTGGATTTTTTCTCAGCCGGAGCGGCATCGCCATCTTCCGCCTTCTTCGATTTTCCTCGCGTGGATTTCTTCTTCGGCTTCTCTTCGACTACGTCATCCTCGTCGGCGACACGCTCGAATCCGCCGTCCGCCGCAACCGAACCGAGCAGCGATCCGACCTCGCCCGGGGCCTCTTCTTCCATGTCGAACTCAACCGCACGCACGCGGTCAATGATCGCCTCCTGAATGTAGGCGTCTTTGAACATTTCGCCCGTGTCTTCGTCGTCGGCTACGCGTTCGAATCCGCCGTCGTCAAACTCGATCACCGGAGCCTCGGCAACGTTCAGATCAAAGTCGATCTCGCCTGCCTGGGCATCTGATTCGTGAATTTCCTCAGACCCGGAAGAAGCCGGAGCCGCATCACGTCCACCACGATCTCTGTCCCGGTCACGGCCTCGTCCTCTGCCGCGACCGCCGCGCTCGTTGCGATCGCGATCACGTCCTGATGAAGCGGTTTCGGCTGACGGCTCCGAAGCCTCGGCGAGCGGCTCGGCAAGCTCCTGTGTCGATTCCATCGCTTTCTCGCGTTCGACGCGAGCTCGGTCGATTTTCTCGTTCGCCTCGCGACGGGCTTCTTCGGGCGAAGATTTCTTGCCCTTCTCCATCACGATGCGTTCGATCTCTTCCTCTTCGTCGAAAAAGTCCGACACATAGAGAAACGCGTCGCGTTCGAGCCCGATGTTCACAAACGCCGACTGCATCCCTGGCAGCACGCGCTGAACACGGCCCTTGTAGATATTCCCGGCGATGCCGCTGTTCTCTTCCCCGCGTTCGATATAGAACTCGGAGACCTTCCCGTTATCGAGAATGGCGATCTTTTTTTCGCGTCCGTTGACGCTGATGATCATTTCTTTAGACATACAAAGTCTTTATTCCTCAATTATTTGGATCGAGTCGCCGGAGTGAGTTTCGGATGGATTCTGGACAGACGCTCTGACAGCTATATTAGCCGCCACAACGGATCTTGCGTATGGATAAACTTATTGCGTTCGATGTATGGAGAGTTTCTCCGATACTTCGAGAGTAGGTTTTAATCACACGAGGGGATCTTTTTCACGCGAAAATGCAATTTCTAATTGCCCTTCGCAAGGGAGCACTGACCCAAATAGCGGATGTGCTCGACCTCTCAAAAATCTGTTTCTAAACGGGCTCTGGAAAAGCACCCTTTTGAATCCTTGTAGTTCGCTCCCGCTCGCTCAACGGCAAACGGCCTCCAGGCAAACTCACGAGAAGTATAACCAAATAAACCAATTAAACAAAATTAGTTTCCTGCAAATCTAAAGTCTTTTAGTATGGTACTATATGTGGTACTATTAAGGAATCATGTATGACCATCTCAGAGGCTGTCGAAAAACTTGAACGAGAAAAGTCAGGCACGCGATTCTCACATCTCTTGAAAGTTTGCGAAGAGTTCTTCGGCTCGCCGAGGATAAAAGGAAGTCATCACATTTTCAGAACGCCCTGGCAAGGTGATCCGCGATTAAATATTCAATCAGATAAAGGGAAGGCAAAACCGTATCAGGTGGAGCAAGTATTAGCGGCACTTAGAAAACTTGACGGAATACACGACGAGAATAGAAAGGTGAATTAAGATGGCGAAGGAAAACAAACTAGCGAAGGAATATAGCTACTCCGTTACGTGGTCGGAAAAGGATCGAGCTTTTGTTGGACGGGTTGCAGAGTTCTCCTCGCTCGCGGCTCACGGCCGTACGCAGGAGAAGGCACTTGTAGAGATTCGCACCGTCGTGGAATACGTATTAGACGACCTTCGCGAATCCGGCGAACCGATACCGGAGCCGCTCGGCAGGAGGGCCTATAGCGGACGCCTAAACGTCCGTCTCTCCAAAGATCTTCATCGCCGCCTCGCACTCGAATCTTCAGCTCAAGGAGTTTCGCTCAATAACTGGATCAACGCGAAACTCGCTCGCTGATGCCGTCACACCATCAGCAAAGATTTCTACATGAACACTTTCTCAAGATTTTCACGCATCAAGCGGGAGTTTGGAACGTGGGTGTTTGTAAAAACGCTATTGTTGCTGATGGCTGCGGTCGGCGTTTCGGCTATCGCATATTTCGGATTTGAATCAGTCGTACCTGCAATGATCGTGGTTGTCGGCCTTGTTGCCGGATGGATTCTTCGCGATGCGATCGTAAACCATTTCGACTTCCTTCAATGGGTGTTGCCCGGATCACTCTTCATCTACGGCATCCTTTTATTTGTCGGCGAACGCATCATTGGAATCTCACGCACCGCTCAAGCGATCATCATCGCCGCCGTCCTCGCCATCGCTTTCTCGATCCAATTCTGGTCGCTGTCAGATCCGTCGATCGTGAAAATTCCAGAAGACTAGGATCTCAGATCATCGCCGAAGCAACTCCCTAATGCGTTTAGATAACTGCGGTGCTATAGTGGCTGCCTTCAGCATCGAGCCACTTGCAAACTTCGTTGCGAAACCTCGGAAAGTTTCGACGGCGGTTGGGGTGTACGGCATCCACCAGGCGTTCGGAACTATCGAGATGCGGTTGGTGTGGATGTGCTGGGGCTGGACGAGTTCCATCAGGCCTTCGATTCCATGCGTGCGGCCGCGGCCGGAATTTTTGAAGCCGCCCCAGGGAGTTTGTCCTAAGCCGTGCGTGTAGAGAACTTCGTTAATGCAGACTGAACCGCATTCGATCTGCTCGGCGACTCGGCGGCCTTTTGCGTAGTCGCGCGTCCAAACGCTTGCTGTCAACCCAAACTCGGAATCGTTGGCGAGAGCGATCGCTTCCGCTTCCGTCTTGAACGTCGCTATCGGCAGCGTCGGGCCGAACGTCTCTTCCTGCATCGGCCGCATGTCATTCGTGGCTCCGGAGATGACCGTAGGTTCGTAGAACAATGGAACGCGGATATTTTTGTCCGCATCTTCGGAATGGCGGACAGGGATGTCCGCGTTCCGGCCACCCGTCTCGATCTTCGCCCCCGCTTCACGAAAGGCCGCGACGTGATCCTCGACGATCTGAAGCTGCCGCTCTGAAGACATCGGCCCGATCGAAACATCTTCCGAATCACCGCGGCCTTGCTTCATCTGCTTCACTTTCTCAACGATCAGCCGCGTCAATTCATCGGCAACGGATTCGTGAACATACAGCCGCTCGACCGAGGAACACGATTGGCCGGCGTTGCAGAAGGCTCCCCAAACCGCCCCGCCCGCGGCGAGCTTGAGATTCGCATCTTCGAACACGATCATCGGGTCTTTGCCGCCAAGCTCAAGCACGGTCGATGTCAGATTCTGGGCAGCAACTTTGGCGATTCTCTTTCCGGTTGCGACCGAGCCGGTGAACATTACCTTGTCCGGCGGCGCTTCGACGAGAGCGGCTCCGGCCTCGCCCGCACCGTGAACTATCCGCACAAGTCCGTCAGGCGCCCCTGCCTTCTTAAAGATCTCGCCGATCTTTTCGCCGACCAGCGGCGTCAACTCCGACGGTTTCATAACCACCGAATTGCCCGCCATCACCGCCATAACCGTCTCGCCCAGCGGGATCGAAAAAGGATAATTCCAAGCCGGGATTATTCCTACAACGCCGTAAGGCTTGTAGATAATCTTTGAAGAGCGGCCGAGCAATCCATACAAACCAATGCCGACCCGCCTCGGCTTCAGCATCTTTTCCGCTCCGCGGGCGATCCACTGCATCAGATCGAGCACGGGAGCGATCTCCATCGCGATCGCCTCACCGAAAGGCTTGCCCGATTCGGCAGAAATAAGTTTCGCGATGCCATCAATATCGGCAAGGATCACCTCGCGTGCGCTCATGATCAAAGCCTTCCGCTCGGCGAACGATGTCGTTTTCCACTTGTGGAAAACTTCCCTCGAACGCTCGACGGCGCTGTGTACGTCTTCCGGCGAGTCGATCGGTACACGCCCAACCTCTTCACCCGTCGCTGGGTCGAACGATATCAGCCCATCCGCCGCCGATTCACGTTGAATTACCGCACTCATATCCTCATGCGATGATATGCCTCTATCCCCGCAAATGAAAGGTCTCACAGTTTCGCGTCGCGATAGTGAAAATAATTGTTGACACGGCGTTGCAGCTATGAGAATATGTTTGGCCCGGCGGATGCATTCAGGCCGGTGATCTTTGAAATATTTTAAAACGGAGTACGCTCCGGCTCAGTTGTCACATCGCTGAAGTGAGACTCTATTTGGAAATGTGAAATGAGACTGGCTGTAAGTTGTTGAAAGTTGGTGTAAGTGCTAGACCTTGTTTCAAATGGAACAAAAGTACACACGCGAAATGGAACGGAACAAGATCCACCGGTGCGAAATGTTTGACGTAAACCCGCGATGATAGAATCGAATCGTGTCGATTTCAACAAGTTTCGATTCGGTTCGTGGACGGATAGCCGCCGCCGCGAGTCGCTCCGGGAGACATCCATCCGAGATAAAGCTAATCGCGGTGAGCAAGACCCATTCGCCCGAAGTAATTCGGAAAGCATTGTCGGCGGGAGCTTCCGTATTCGGCGAGAACAAAGTTCAGGAGGCCGAAGGCAAGATCGTCGAGCTCGGTCGCGACGGAATCGAATGGCACCTAATCGGACACTTACAGTCGAACAAGGCGAGAAAGGCCGTGCAGCTCTTTGATTATGTTCACACACTCGATTCGATCGAACTGGCCGAGCGGCTTGAGCGTATCTGTATTGAGGAAGGTCGCGAGGAATTGAAAATTTTGATTCAGGTCGATCTTGCCGGCGAAGACACGAAGTCGGGAGCAGCCGAATCGAATCTGCCTTCGCTTATCGAATACCTGAGATCGTGCGAACGGCTTAAGCTAACCGGCCTGATGATCCTGCCGCCGTTCTTCGACGATCCGGAAGCGACGCGGCCGTATTTCAAACGTCTCCGCGAGAATCGAGATGAACTTCTTTCCGGCGGTGAACTTTCAATGGGAATGAGTCACGATTTCGAGGTCGCGATCGAAGAAGGATCAACGATCGTTCGCGTCGGAACAGCGATCTTTGGGCAACGTTGAGAGTTCAAGCTTTAGCTTGCTTTCCGAGCCATCGAAGAGGCAAGCTAAAGCTTGAACTCTAAACATATGCTGATAGCTACCGTTTACCCGATAGTTTGGATGATCTTGTGGGGATTGTTTCTCGCTTTCCTCATATTCATGGTGCTTCGGCTCATCTTTAACTATGCCGATCCGAACCCGTTTGGTGCGGTCGGCAGGTTCGGTTTCAGCATCAGAAAGCTGACCGAGAAATGGGTTTACCCGGCGTCGAGGTTTCTCGCGAATTTTCGGGTCGACACCCGCCTTGCCCCGCTCGTGACGCTTTTTATTGGATTGGTATTCACCTATTTCGCGAGCCAGATAATTGGCAATACGTTCTTTGTCATCGACGGCCTTTCGCTCGGCGTCTCGAGCGGCAATCCGAAGATGTTTATCGGTTTCGTACTCTACGGTCTGCTCAGCGTTCTGGTGCTGTTCATCTTTATCCGCTTCATCTCACAGTGGTTCGTTTTCACGCGGAAAACTTTCCTTGGATTTGTGATGAAGGTGACCGACCCGATCATGCTGCCGGTGCAGAAACTGATCCCGCCGATCGGGATGTTCGATATTTCCGCGATGATCGTGCTTATCCTGATCGGTCTGCTGCAATCGGTCGTGCTGAACATCTTTGTTCGGCAATAAACCGGCCACATCACACGCGAGCGGCTGCGGTGATGGGCCGGCGGCTGGCCGGTTTCTTCTGCCGGGCAAATCGCTTTCGAAGAAGCGTTAACGCCGAGGCGATCAACACCCCGCCGGCGACTCCTTCAACACTAAGCAGCGCCGCCGTTGTCGAGCTGGCGACGAGTTCACGAAACTCGATCGTCTGCCTGATACAAATAGCGTCGGCGATCAGAAAGAGCCCTAAGACTGCTAGACAAGTGAGTGTATTGTTCATGCGTCCCTCCACTATATATTGGGAGTCATTCCGATGAACTTGCCGTAAACGCGTTCTAAATTTTGTGTGAAACCGGGCGATTTTGCCCCCAAAAATGAGCGTGGTATATTTTGAATTTCGACTACAAGGCGGAAACACGACCGGTAGGGAGTGTGCCCTCTCTGCCGCATTAAACATAGTAAAGGAAAAGAAATAATAGAATGTCAGGACACTCCAAGTGGCACACGATCAAGCATAAGAAAGGCGCTCTCGACGCCAAACGCGGCAAGATCTTCACGAAGATGATCAAGGAGATAACCGTCGCAACGAAGACCGGCGGCAGCGGTGACCCGGACGCAAACGCCCGGCTTCGCAAGGCGATCAGCGACGCAAAAGGGCAGAACATGCCAAACGACACCATCGACCGCGCGATCAAGCGAGGTATGGGCGAAGGCGAAGGCGCAAACTACGACGAGGTCGTGTATGAAGGCTACGGGCCGAACGGCGTTGCGGTTATGGTCGAGGCAATGACTGACAATCGTAATCGAACTGTCGCCGAGATCCGCCACATTTTCTCCAAAAACGGCGGCAACATGGGCGAGTCCGGTTCGGTCGGCTGGATGTTCGACAAGAAGGGCTACATTGTGGTCGATAAAGCCGCGAAGAGCGAAGAAGAACTTTTTGAGATAGCCGTCGGCGCTGGTGCCGACGATATGCAGGACGATGGCGAGGTATTCGAGATCTTTACAGCTCCCGAGAGTTTCGAAGCCGTCAACGATGCAATAAAAAAGGCAGGCATTGAACCGCAGGCCGCCGAAGTTTCGATGGTCCCGCAAAACTACATCAAACTCGAAGGTGCCGAAGCCAAGACGATGATGAAACTGTACGATTCGCTCGACGACAATGATGACGTCCAGAAGGTTTGGGCAAACTTCGACATCGACGAGAGCGAGATGGGCTAGCCTACGATCTTTCTCAATTCAGGAAGCAATTTCTCGAGGTTGCTGCCGGGACATCCGGTTTCGGCATAGTCGCGGTGGCCTTTGATCTTCTCGCCACCGACCTTGTACTTCTTCGCGAGCCAATTGACCATCGCCTTTAGCGATTCGATCTGCGCAACAGTCGGCTGTTCCGTATCGAAACTTCCTTCGAGAACGATAAGAGCGTGGCCGGTCGGGTCGTAGTCAGTGTTCGTATCGCCAGCGTATTCGATCTCGCGTCCTTCGGCAATCTTTCCGTCCACCGCAATGTAGTAGTGATAAGGAACGTCGAACCATGCGGGTTTGGTCTTACCCGACGCAAGTTTATCTTCCCGCTGCGAGAATGCTTGCAGGTTCCTAAGCTTGGTTTCGATTGGTCGATTGGTTCGCTGTTTCGTGGCGGTGTGGTGAATTGTGATGAACTCGATCTTATGTCTCTTTCCGTCGCCCACTGACCTGTTTGCTTTCCACCCTGCTCGCGAAATGATCGCTGGCTCCTGAGCTTCGACACAGGTTCCAACAACCACAACTATCGCCAGGAATACTAACCATTTACTCATGAGATCACCTGTCCGTACGTTATTCGATGACCGTCAGGAGTTACGACGGAAAATTCGCGAAGGCCCCATGGCTTATCGCCGATACGATGAATGACTTCTGCTCCACGAGAACCGAGCTCCCCATAAACTTCGTCGACATTTTCAACGAGGCAGTGTGCGAAATAGGAATGGTCGCCCGTCTCGCGAGCCCACAAGGCATCGGTGCATTCGCCGAGCATTACTTTGAAATCGCCAAACGAGAGGAATTCCCATCCCGGTGCGGTGAAATCCCGGTCGAAACCGAGTCGATCTTTGAAATAGGTCGCAGATATGGCCAAGCTTTTTACTGCCAGTACGTGACGCGTGTGTACAACTTTTCTATCCGTCATTCGCTATTGCTCTCCAGAGAAGTCTCATCATCCTCATCCAAATGATACGACGGTTCTTTCCACACTCCGAAAGCAATGCCGGTGAGCGAGGCGGCAGCGACGAATATCCAGATCGCCTTCCACTGATTGTCGATGCCGATCCTTACCAATATGTCGTTCAAGACTTCTAGAAAGAGTGAGAAGAACAAGGTCGAAAGTCCAAGACAAACCAATGCGATCAGAGCGTTGACTGCGGCGCCCGCTATATCAAGAACGCGCAATCCCGCGACAAAGCGTGCAACCATCCCGATGGTCAGGTATCCGAAAAGGTAGATCAGCGACAGCCAAAATAGTGAGATTATAGCAACGCCAAACGGCAGGGCTCCTTTTTCAAGGGCGGGAACGTAATGTTGCGGCGCCGCATAGATCGCGACACCGAGCGCGACCATCACAAGTCCGAGAACCGCGATGGCGATCACCCAAAAGCCCATTCGGTTTGCAAGAAACCAGCCAAATTCAAAGCCTTCGCGACGGTAAAAGTAGAGTGTGTAATAAACAGCGAGTCCTGCAAGGACCGATCCGACAAGGGCGATGTTGATCCCGTCCGAAAACGGCAATAGTCCCCACGGAAGCTGCAAAACTATGAAGAAGCCGAGCACGACCAGACAGCTTGCCGCGTAAATTTTCCCCAAAGTCCGCATCGGCGGTTAAAGGATTAGTGGCCTTAATTAACGAAACTAATTCAAACTTGCTGAAGAGTTCTCGCAACGCGAGCCTTCGTCTGGGCAGAAGGAACGTTTTGCTCTTGCCACCAATCGAGCGTCCCTGGTTCAACCGCCGCCCCAGCCGCAACCAAAGATTCGATGACCTCAGCCTGCCCCTCGCGAGGTTCGTTGACCGCAGACCAGAGTGCCTGACCTAGAACCGTACCGCCGTATATGTTGAGCTGCTCCAACGGAGCCTTCCGGCGGATCAGCATATCGACCGTTTCGGCGTTTCCGCGATTCGCGGCCCAGTGAAATCCGGTGAGCCCGGTTTTATCGCTCTTGGACGGGTCGACTCCTCGATCCAGCAAAGCTTCGGCATCCCAAGTGCGGCCCGTAAAGCATGCCCACGCAAACGCCTCACACATGATTCCCTCAGGATTGCCGTTCGTGTCGAGAAGGTCGAAAATTGAAGCACCCTCGGCGACGAGTAGCTCATCAAGCAATGTAAAGTCGCCATTCGTAAGAGCATGCTCCGTTCTGTTCCACAATTCTTCGGGTGACATCGCTTTGAACTTCAACTAACCTGAACGACCGATCTTCCCGCAAGTCACATCATCTGCCAAATCGAGCCACCGAACGCATCTTTGCTTTCTGCGCTTCGACCTCGCGGTCACGTGCCGGGGCATGGGTGGTCAGTGTATTCAGCATTTCTTGCGCCGCGGCGGCTACACGATCGACCGCAAGCTCGAACGCTTCCTCATTCGCTTGAGAAGGCTTGTTCATTCCTGAAAGCTTCCTGACGAACTGAAGGGCAGAAGCGTGGACTTCCTCGGTCGTCGCGGGCGGTTCGAAATTGTGCAGCGTCTTGATATTTCTACACATAGCGGTTCAACCTCTGGGCTCAGCCGTTAAAGTTTGTGCATCAGTCGCAACGGCGAGCGGCACAGAAACGGAAAACGTACTACCTCTTCCTTCACCTTCGCTGGTGGCAGAGATGGTGCCGCCGTGAAGATCCACCAAATGTTTGACGATCGCCAAGCCCAGTCCAAGGCCGCCCTTGCGGTTTGTGGTCGAATTGTTCGCCTGCTTGTAGCGTTCAAAAACCCGAGGCAAAAATTCGGGCGATATCCCCTGACCGGTATCCGATACGGATATGAGCGCATTTCCTCCGTCTTTTTCGAGCTTAAGGGAGATAGACCCGCCCTCCGGCGTAAACTTCACCGCGTTAGATAGGAGGTTATTGATCACCTGCTGCAAACGGTCCGAATCTCCATTTACGGTGAGTTCTTCTTCTGGTGCAGAATAATTGAGGGTTAGCGATTTTGACTGGGCGACGGGTCTGATGTTGTCGGCGGCAATTCGCGTCAGCTCGTTCACGACGAAAGACCGCATCGTAAGCCGGATCGTTCCGTTGACGATCCGCGTAATGTCGAGGAGATCTTCGACAAATTTCGTCTGCGTCACGGCGCTTCTCTCGATCGCATCTACAGCCTTTTCAAAGATCTCGTCGCTGCTGCGATTCGTTTTCAGCAGCCTGACCCATCCAAGCATGGCGTTTAGCGGCGTGCGAAGCTCGTGAGAAAGCACAGCGAGGAAATCGTCTTTAGCTTGGTTCGCCGACTCGGCCTCTTCCCGAGCGGCCTGTTCGCGAGCGTTGCGAACACGCTCTTGCTCTAGCTGCTTCTGCTGTATCGCGTACCTGATCGACCGTTCAAGATTCTGAGCATAGATCTGCCCCTTGATCAGATAGTCGGATGCACCCGCCTTCATCGCGCGCCTGTCGATCTCAACATCCGTTTGTCCTGTCAAGAGGATCATCGGACATTCGAATCCCTTCCCTAGAAGTTCTTGCATCAATTCCAGACCGTCGTGGGCGCCCAATCGATAATCCAGCAGGCAGATGTCGTAACTGCACGGCGCATCCAGTGCGATGGCCTCTTCGTACGAGGAGACCCGCTTCAACGTATACCGCTCGCCGATTTCTCTAAAAAGGTCTTGGACGAGGAAAAAATCGTCGTCGTCATCCTCAACCAAAAGTACGCTGATCGGCGTCGTGTTCCCTTCGGAATACATATATTTAGCCTTAGTCCGGCAGTTCTACGAATTCCACCCAATATTCGCCTAAGGTCCTCATCAACTCAACCAAACGGTCAAATGTGACCGGCTTTGTTATAAACGAACTGGCTCCAAAATCATAGCTTCGAAAGATGTCTTCTTCCGCCTTTGAGGTTGTCATGATCACGACCGGGATCCGGCGAAGGTTCGGATCTGATTTGATCTCCTTCAACGCTTCTCGGCCGTCCTTCTTCGGCATGTTCAGGTCGAGCAGTATCAGTCCCGGCCGCGGAGAATCTTCCGGATTAGCGTACTTCCCCTTGCGGGTAAGGTACTCCATCAATTCTTCGCCGTCTTCGACGAATCTAAGCTCGTTGAGCACGCGGCTTTCTTCAAGAGCGTCATGCGTCAACATTCGATCGTCGGCATCGTCATCAGCCATCAGGATCACGATCGGACGGCCGTTAGCTTTTGTCATTACTTCTCCTTAGATTGTTTAAGTGGCAGCACGACGATAAACGTCGAGCCTTCGCCCGGAGTGCTTTTAGCGGTAAGCGATCCGCCGTGGCGTTCCACGATCTTTCGACAAACCGCCAAGCCAATGCCGGTACCTTCATACTCGTTCCGGCCATGCAGTCGTTGAAACGGCGTAAATATCCGATCAAGATATTTTTCGTCAAACCCAATCCCGTTGTCCGACACGGTGATGCGAACTAGGTCTTCCGGCATAGATCGGGATATGCTCGACAGCTCGCCTTTAAAGATCTCACTGTTAACTGAGACCTTCGGTGCCAAATCTTCTTTCTTAAATTTTAGCGCATTTGCGATGAGGTTTTGGAAGAGCTGGCCCATCTGCGTCTGATCAGCGTCGATAGTTGGGAGGTTCTCTACATCCACCTTTCCGCCGGTTTCGTCAATGCGTGTTTCCAGATCACCGAGGACGCCGTCGACGATCTTGTTAAGATCGGTCGGTTCGAATGGCTGAGCTTTGGTCGTTACTCGCGAATAACCTAGCAGGTCGTTGATGAGCGTGTGCATTCGTCCAGCGGAATTATTCATCCGGTCGAGGTAATCCCGGCCTTGGTCATCAAACTTGGGCCCCTGGACCGTGCGAAGCCGATCGCCGAACGCCTGGATCTTCCTGAGTGGTTCCTGCAGATCGTGCGAAGCGACAAACGCAAAATCCTGCAACTCTCGATTGCTACGCTCGAGTTCGACGTTCAGTTCAGACAGTTCAGCGGTTCTTTCGCGCACACGGCCTTCGAGTTCATCTCTGGCCGCGGCAAGCCTCGCTTCATTTTCTCGCCGTGCACGGATATCTCTCAGGGCGAGATAAAAAACCAAGCAGATCAAAGCAAAAGCACCGAACAGGGAAAGCGCAAGAGTAGACAAAAGCTGTCGAGAACTTTCGCGGGACTGTCTGTCCCGCTCCAGGAAAAGTGCCCGCTCGTCTTTCGCGATGTCGTCCAAAGCTGCACGAACCGCGTCCATCCGACGCTTACCCTCAGGACCTTGCCCGGGCGGAATAACAGTTACGCCGAGAACCTGCCGCTTGTCGACATACTCTTTCAGCAACTCGAGCCTCACCTGAACGGCCTTTTCGAGAACGTCAAATTTCTGCTGATGTGAGTGGTTTTCACGCGTCTTCTCTCTGACCGCTTTTATCTTTAACGGTATTTGAATTAGGTCGTTTTGGTACGCGTTGAGATAAACGTCATCACCCCTCAAGAGATATCCGCGTGCGTCCGTCTCGACTTGGATGACGATCGTGCGTACTTCTTGTAGATCTTCGAGGACGTCTTGCGTGTGCTTTACCAGTTCATTGTTTGCGATCAGCGTTTGGACGGCGCGATATGAGACGACACCGATTACGCTGAGAAGCACTATGCTTGCCAGGAACGCGAGGATGAGAGTTCCGCCAACTTTTGCCGCCATGCTATCTAAAGACAATGCTACCTGAACCCTGTGGAGAGGCCGGGCAACGCACTAACGGTTCGCAAAAACAGATCTATTACGCAACAATGACTGGTTTTCAAGTGAAGGTCAATTCGCATGGGCTAAAGGCCTTTTTCGTTGATCCATTCGCGACACGACCGAGCCATCTCGACAAATACATCCTCGGTAGAAGCACGAGTTTTCTTCAAGATCTTGTAGCTATGATTGGCGGTATCCAGCAAATGTAGTGTCGCCAGCTTTCGAAGGCCCTCGATCGTCTGTTTAAGGAGATCAATGGCGGCGAGTTCGTCGCGGCTCCCCGAGAGAAACAGCATTGGAATATCGATCTTTGCAAGGTGCTCCGCACGCTTTACGTCGGGCCTTCCAGCCAGATGAAGAGGGAAGGAAAAAAGCACAAGGCCTTTCACTTCTTCGAGCGGTTTCTCGCTTTGAGCCGTGGTCGTCATTCGTCCGCCGAACGAATGGCCTCCGGCAAGCAGCGTAAGATCGGGAGCAGTCTCATGAGCGGCCTTCACGGCATTCCGAATCGCTTCAACGCAGGTCGCGTTCGAATTTCTCGCTGTGCCGTTCTCAGAATATGGAAAGTTGTATCGGAACGTCGCGATCCGTTGCTCCGCCAAAACCTCCGCGATCCGCTGCATCGTCGCATGTCGCATCGACGTGCTCGCTCCATGACCGAGCACGAGCAGATGCATGGCACCTTCCGGCCGCATCAATATCGCAGACACCTCGCCTTTGTCCGGCGTCGCAACAAATTTGACCAACTGTTCCTGCATCATTCTGTTGAGTTAACAACCTTGTCACCAATTCGAACATCTCCTCTTGTTATAACCCTTGCGTTCACGCCGCGAAGGTTTCGGCTGCAGCCAAAATCCGAGTTGGCGTACTTCATCGCGTCGATGCCGAAGCGTTCCACGAATTTTTTACAGCCGAGATGCGGGACGGCAGTGATCTCGATAACGGCTTCGCCGATCGAAAGCTGCGTTCCCGGCGGAATGTTGTCAGGGCTGAGATCTAGATCGACAAAGAGCTGATCTCCCGCGAGCTGGACGCGTTCGCGGCTGCCGGCGATCAAGTTTACCAAACGCCCGTTCATCAGGTTGAGCTGAATTTCAGGATGGCCGAGGCCGTTGTCCGTTCGGGAACTTCCGCGCGTCAGCCAGTTATCGCCGACAAGGCCGTTCTCGATGCTCAAGAAGCCGCTCTCGACGATCTCACGTTTGTTCACCGCCGGCCGCCGCACGATCATCTCAAGCGTGCCGTTATCCTTCGGTGATTCAAGTACGCTGGCGATGTTCGCCTCGATTTCTTCGGTCGAAAGATGAAGTGCGAAAAGGGTCCCGTCCATGACTGCAATTTTACACCCAAAATAAGAACGCGTGGAACAGCGAACCATTCCACGCTCCTGACAATTGACCTAACGGAAACTACGGCTTGATCGCATAGTCGTACCAGCAGGAGGTCGGATTGTAGTAGTTCTGCAGCTGCTCTTCGATGAAAGCAACCGCAGCCGCTCCACCGGTCCGTCCCGTATCTTTCGGATCGAGGATCTTGTCGATCTGATCGCGAACCGATTCAAGATGAATTCGCGTCGTGCGATCCGTTGTCTTCGGCAATGCGGCAACGGCCATCGCGCGAATATCCTGCAGCTCAGCACGATAGAACCCGCGCTCATCACCGCTCGAGATGAACATCGCGGCGAATCCCGGAGGAAGCCCTTGCGGTACCGCAGGAGCGGCTGCGTTCAGCTTCGCGTTTGCGATGTCCAAGTAGGCCCGCTGCAGGTTTCTTCGATATGCATCGACTACCGGTGCGCCGGAATTTAATTCCGTCCACACTCCGCCGCGAACATCGGCAAGCAGATCGCCGGGGCCGTATGCCGACGAGCCGTCGATCGCCTGTTGCTCGACCAGCCGTGCGAACCGGGCGCTAGACAGCAGGTTATTCAGCACGCTGTTTTGAGCGTTGCGAACACGATTCAAAGCTCCAACCGGTTCGATGCGGCGAAGAATCTCTTTATCGATCTGCCAAGTCGGTGAAACGAACGCGTTCTCGTTGAGGAAGCGAACTGCCTCCACCTGCCTTGCCCGCGAAGTGATATCAAACCGGTATCCGGGCTGGCCGACATGCTTTTGCTGTGAGGAATAGCTGCCGACGATAGCCGACACGTGATTCAACTCCAGCGTCCACTGTCCCAGCATTCGGCCGTAGATCTCGCTAAGGTCGTTGTAGTTCGATCCTTTGTCAGTGGTCGTCGCGGGGACGATAAGTTTTGCGACTCGTTTCAGGTTTTCAATACCAAGCCGCGTCGACTTAACCGCATCAGCGTCGCCCACGGCTTCGGTATTTTCGCCGAAATCGCTGCCAGCCGAACCCGCTGTCGAGAATCTCAACCACGGCGTTTTGTCCTGTTCCATCGCCCATTCGTTGAGTGTCGCTCGTTCTGCATCAGACGTTTCGGCGTTGGCGATCGGCTTATAGCCCCAAGCAGTCGCCCATAGATCGTACGGCCCGATTCCCGGAATGAGATCGGCCACGTCGATCTTGTCTTCGGGCTGAGCGACGTAGTTGAAACGCGAATAGTCCATTAGCGTAGCGACGTGGCCCATCTTCTTGACCCACGCAGCGTCGCGGACCTTCTCCTGCGGATACAGCGAACTCGATTTCATATTGTGCTGGAAGCCGAGAGTATGCCCGACCTCGTGAGCAACGACGTATTCAACAAGTTCGCCCATCAGGTCGTTCGGCATCGGGAACTTCTGCGCTCGGGGATCGAGAGGGCCGACCTGCGTGAAATACCACGAACGCTGAAGGTTCATGATGTTGTGATACATCTGAATATCGGATTCAAGGATCTCGCCCGTGCGCGGATCGTTAACGTGCGGGCCGGATGCGTTCTCGATGGTCGAGGGCAGCCATCGGATGACCGAATATCGAGCGTCTTCCGGATGGAACTCCGGATCCTCTTTCTCAGACGGCTGCATCTTCGCGATGATCGCGTTCTTGAATCCGGCAGCTTCGAAAGCCTTTTGCCACTTCTCTACGCCGCGCTTCGTGAACGGTACAAGCCACGCCGGCGTCGCGCGGTCGATATAATAGACGATCGGCTTTACCGGCTCTGATATGGCCGCGTTCGGATCCTTCTTCTCCAATCGCCAGCGGGTGATATAGCGACGCTCCTGCGAGCGGTGCTCGGGCCGGCTAAAGTCGAGATTCGAGACCGAGAAATATCCGACGCGTTCGTCAAACAGACGCGGCATCATCGGATTTTCAGGCAGCTTCACCATCGAGTGATGAAGTACGACCGTCGCGCTTCCAGGGCTCATGCCGGCAGCCGCGAAAGGATTCTGCGGTCCGGGCAATCCGGCAGGAGTCGGGTTGCGTGTGTAGGTGTGGGTCGCCTGTGCCTCGATGTTGGTCGGAAAGGTCAGGATCTGTTCGATGTATGAACGACTCGCGTCCATCATTGTCGCGTTCAGCCGCTGGCGAGCACTTAACTCGAAGAGATCGGTCGTGAACAAACGCGAGACATCGATGACAGCCGCATCGTTCGGCCCCCACGCGGCCACCGGAAACGACATTAGGATCGTCTCGTTATTCGCATTACGAACCGCCTCGGCAATCTCGCTGCGCGGGTCGGCGACGATACTGTAATCGACAACTCGCAGGTTGATCTTGTTATCGATCCGCTCCCAACGCACTACGCGACGCCCCAACGACTGCCCGCCGTAGCCGACGCCTTCCGTCGTCTTCGCGATCTGGGTCACCCAGAGAAATTCCTTGCCAAGCTGATCTTTCGGGATCTCGTAAAAATACTTGTCCTTGATCCTGTGGACCTTAAAGACGCCGTCTTTCGACTTTGCGTCTTTTGTGATCACCTTCTCATAGGGTTGCGGATCGGACGACGGCGGCGTCATTCCGGGACGCGGCATTCCGGCCGGGCCAGCCGGAGTTTCGGTCGGGATCGGGGGCGTGTCTTGTGCGGATACCGCGAATGCCGAACTCAGTAAAATTGAGGCGGCAGCAGCGAAAATCAATGATCTTTTCATGAGATATCTCCTCGGAATAAATGCACACGCCGGGCAAATGGGGATGACACGCGTGGCCTGCTAGATGTCTTTGAAAGGTCAACGCCGACTTTGAACGATCGGCCTTAAAAATCCAACTTCCTGCTTTTGATTCAGGGATCAGAACTGAAATAGGTGACATCACTTATAGCACTGAAGCCGTTCAGCGCGCAATCGTTTGGTCTCTAGTCAAAGACGGCAACCACAGGAGCGTGGTCCGAAGGATGTTCCCAGCTTCGAGGTTCGCGGTCGATCCAGCAGTCGCTGCAGTCTTCGGCGAGCGATGGCGAAGACCAGATGAAGTCGATCCGAAGGCCACGATCTTTCTCGAAATCGTTGTGAAAATTGCTCCACCACGAGAATTCTTTCGCATCGCCATTATGCTGCCGAAACAGGTCGACAAATCCCCAGCGTTTCATGTCCATCAGAGCGTCACGCTCCGGCTTGCTGAAATGAAGCTTGTCCTTCCACGCCTGCGGCTTGCACACATCCATCTCGTGCGGCGCAACGTTAAGATCGCCGCAGAGAATAACATCGTCATCGGTCGAGAATCGCTCGTCAAATAACTTTCGCAGTCGTCCGAGCCAATCGAGCTTGAACTGATATTTCTCAGACTTGAGCTTCGTCCCGTGTGGGGCGTAGGCGTTGAAGATGTGAATCCCGGCAATCGTCCCCGATACCAACCGCCGCTGAGCATCGGACGAGTCATCGGCAAAATTCATCTCCACGTTTTCAATCGGCGACCGTGAAAGCGTCGCTACTCCGTTGTATGCCGTCTCGCCGAAGATCGCCTGATGTTCGTATCCGAGTGCGGCAAACTCCCGCTTCGGAAACTGATCGTCCGGAACCTTTATCTCCTGCAAACACAGCACGTCCGGCTCCGCAACTGAACACCACTTCACCGCATGCTCAAGCCGGGACTTGATCGAGTTAACATTCCAGGTTGCGATCTTCACAAAATTCTATTCCGAATCAGCTCAGCTGGCGGGCGCGAATCAGGCGACGAACGCATCCATTGACGTCGTGTATTGCGGAAATGCAGACAGAAGCTTTTTATCAGAGGTAACCATAGGAACGGAAAGTTCTGCCGCGAGATGGATGAACTCACAATCGTATGCTGTGCAGCCGGAGTTAGCCGCAAACGACAAGACCGCGTCCGAATCGACCCTAAACTCTCTTCCCAACAAAAGGTCTTCTGCATTCGACATAAGGTCTTGTATCTCGGCAAGGCCCAATAATCCCCGCTTTACATAAAGACTAAGAAGGTTTCGCATCTCCGAACGCCAGAGCCACGGTGCGGCCCAGAACGGGTCTTTCTCTCGAACGGCTTCGGCAAGGTATGTCATGTCGCCCGGAACCATAAAGTAGGCGACAACATTCGTATCAACAACTATCAAGGCCGTCCCTCGTCCTTAGCTAGATCAATGATCTCATCGGTTAGCCAGACTCCCTTTTCTTTTAGAGCAGCACGATTTCTTCGAACCCGCGCCGATGTGGTCGCGAGATCCGGCTGAGCAAACTGAAGTCCATGCTCAAGAGTGACGATTGCCTCTCCGTTAAGGCTCCGGCGATTCCGTTTCGCAGTCTTAGTTAGTGTCGCGTATATCTCGTCGGGCAAGTTTTTTATCGTAAGTGTTGCCATAATGCCTTCAAAACGCTTCCATATGAAAAGTATATTGTAATAGATTGGTAATTTCAATAATTCAGATCTCAAACTCTGCAACAACCGGCGTGTGGTCGCTGGGTTTTTCGAGGAATCGAGGGGTTTTGTCGATCACGCATGACTTAGATTTCGCGGTAAGCGAGGGCGAGGTCCAGATGTGGTCGATGCGGAGGCCGTGGTTGTTTTGCCAGGCACCGGCACGGTAATCCCACCATGAGAACTCCTGCACATTGCCGTTCAGGTGGCGGAAGAGGTCGGTGAATCCCCACTGCTTCACGTTGAACATCGCCGCGCGTTCCGGCATGGAGAAATGCAGTTTGCCGGTCCAACGCGGAACGCTCCAGACGTCGAGGTCTTCCATCGCGACGTTGAAATCGCCGCAGAGCAGAACGTCTCTTCCCGCGTCGCAAAGGTCGTCGAAATATCGCCGCAGCCGCAGAAGCCAATCGAGCTTGAAGGTAAATTTATCGGTCCAAAGATCGGTGCCGTTTGGGATATAAGTGTTCACGATCTTGATTCCGTTAACTGTTGCTGAGATCATCCGCTTCGGCGATTCGTCATTGTCGTCGAGGAAATTCTTCTGAACGTCGATGATCGGGAATTTCGAAAGTATCGCAACGCCGTTGTAAGACTTTTGCCCGATGAACTCGGATTCGTATCCAAGCTCTCGCAACGCATCGACCGGAAAGTTCTCATCAACACACTTCGTCTCCTGCAGACACAGTACGTCGGGCTGAGCCTCAGCCACCCATGGCGCAAGCTGCGGCATTCGAATGTTCAGAGAATTTACGTTCCAAGTCGCTATCTTCATTTACTTTACCTCTATCATAAACAACCGCAGATGCACGCAAATTAACGCTGATACCAATTTGCGTCTATCTGTGTTTATCCGCGGTTGGTTTCTTGCTATTCCGCTCCCAAAAGACGCCTTCCACAAGCCCCTGGATCGACCTATCAGTCTCCGCCATCTTCAATCGCTTTGCCGCGAGCAGACAATATTGCTCGTCCGATTCGATCGCAACGAATTGACGTCCCAGCTTCTTGGCGACGACGCCGGTGGTGCCGCTGCCTGCGAACGGATCGAGGATGACATCGCCGGGGTTCGTCGAGGCGAGGATGATCTTGGCGAGCAGCTTTTCCGGCTTTTGCGTCGGGTGATCGGTATTCTCCGGCATCGACCAGAACGGGACGCTGATGTCCGTCCAGAGATTCGAAGGATGCGTATCGCGAAACTTTCCTGCCTCATCCCAATCCTTCGGTTTTCCGTTATGCCGATACGGAGCGATCACCCGTCGCCTCTGTTTCACTGCATCGAGGTTGAAGGTGAAATCGTCCGAAACGGTGAAGAACCAGATATCTTCCGACGCATTCTTCCAGTTCGCCTTCGCTCCGCGGCCTTTCTCGCGTTCCCACGTGATCCGGTTGCGAAGCTTGAAATACTTCGAACCGGCCCGCTGTATCGCCGAGCCCGAACGCCAGTCGCCGCAGACGTAGACGCTCGCGGTCGGCTTCAAAAGCGGCACGCACAGCGACAGCCACGAATCCAGCCACGTCTCGTACCGTTCGTCCGAGGTCTGTGAGAACTTTTTCTTTCCAAACGTCTTGGTCAGGTTGTACGGCGGGTCTGCGAAAAGAAGATCGAAGGTTGAAGGCCGCAGTCTGGGCAGTATCTCGAAAGCATTGCCGTGGATCAGCGAAGCCCCGCCCGTTTCTTTCGACGCGACCCGAGACCTCAGGCCGTCTTTCTCGCTCTCAGTCAGTTCTATCGTTCGGTTTCGGGGTGCTCGCACGGTGGCAGTTTAGCATCCGAGGACTTGTAAGTTGTTTGTTCCGTTCCATTTTGCGTCTGTACTTTTGCTCCATTCGGAACAAGATCTAAGACTTACAAGAACTTTCAACAACTTACAGCCAGTCTCAATACTAACTTTCTCACAGGCGTCCCACACGGTCTCACTACTGAATCGGGACATAACTTTAAACCCATCCTTTACCTTACCTCTCGGGTTTCAAAGATCAGCCCGAGCGACAAAGCCCGGGCCGAGTAATATCCCACAGTTGAAATACTATGTCAACTATAATTTACGAATGAACATACCCTGGAAGTCTTAAAATTTCTTTCGCTGTCTAACACCTTCGATTCGCAGCCGATAGGCCCATTGAGTTCAACGCAACTGAAGATCGTTACCTTTTCTTGGGACGAAGAAAGTTCTGTCCCGTTACTACACTTCGCCCGGTTTTGTCTTCGAGTTCGCGTCGAGCCTGCTTCGCGATGCGGCCGCCTTTCTTTGACGCGGTCTTGTTCTCTTCTAAACCGGTCGCATCTACGGATTCGGCGATTTGCCGTGTTGAGAGTTCGGCAAGGGCGGTGAATATCAACTCCGCCTCGCTCATATGGTCCCGCAGGTTCTGGGTCTTCAAACCTTTTATCTTCTTAGTGTTCCTGAACCGTCACTTCGGCCCATTCGGAATGGATGATGTTGGTGAGTATTGCAAATTCCTCGCCCTCCTTGATCTCGTGCTCTTTCCAGTAGTCCGTTAGCTTATTTCGGGTCTCCTGGCCCATCATCCGCTGCTGGGATCCATTTATCGCTGCGGCCGTGCTTTCGCCAGTTGTCGCGAGCCCTGTTTATTGAGCGTTCCGGATCGGCGATCTCCTGCATCCGCTCGTAACCAACCTTTGCGAGCCAAAGCTTGATCGGTTCCGCTTTCGGGCTTGGTACTGATTGGATCAAACGAAGAAGAACTTCTGGATCAGCGGCGTCCGTATTATATTTCTTGCCGTCAGCAGCTTCCATTTTCAGTTGGTGACATTTTGTCACCGACTGATTCCCTTCCTTGTTTAATCGCTCTTTTAACTTGTTCCAGTACTTTCGTGCGGTCTGATAGTCAGCCTGCTGCGTCAGCACCTGAATAATGTCCACCACAGAGAAGTACCAGGTTTCGGTTTCTTCGTCGTAGATCCGTCTTATCTTGAAGCCTTCGAAGATGGCGAGTTCGTGTTTCATAGGAGCAACGGGTTCGGTTTTCGTTCTCACGATATGCCAGATACGTTGACAATGCAAAAATGCGCCGTGGGTTGCGCGTCCTTGACCCTTAAAAATGGCGCGTGATAGTCTCTAATGTTTTGAGCATTGGACGACCGTTGTCCTCATTAATTACGAGCGGTTTTAATAAAAGATACTTATGTCCCTGCTGGCTTTTGCCGGGATCCAGTTATTTCCGGACGGCACATTATTCATCCACATCGCGTTGATCTTGATCATGATCTGGGTTTTGAACCGGACATTTTTCAAGCCCATAAACCGCGTCCTCGAGTCGCGCGACAAGCGCAAGTTCGGCCCGGGCGGCGAAGCCGAAAAGATCCTCAATGACGCCGTCGAGAAAGAAGCAAAACTTAACAAGGAAATGCTCTCGGCACGCAGCGAAGGCTATGAGCTGATCGAGAAGCAGCGGGCGGCGGCGGTGGATGCTCGGGCCAAAAAGGTTGCCGATGCTAAGGCTGAGGCGGCAAGCAAGTTTGCCGCGGAGAAACAAGCTCTTGCGGAACAGACCGAGGCCGCACGTGCCGCAATAGCAGGTGAGGCAGATATGCTTGCCGACCGCATCGCTGGGAACATTTTGAAGGGATAGTATGTTGGCATTCGTTTACAGTTTGGTGCTTTTTGCGGCTGCCAGCGGCGAACACGCCGAAGGCGGCGGCGGGTACATGGAGTTCTATAATACCTGGCTCAATTACCCGGGCTTCGAAGCGTGGAAGTTCATTAATCTTGCTATCTTTACGGCTTTCATCGTTTATGTAGCCAAGAAGCCTTTGTCGGAAGCGTTCAAAACAAAACGCGACGCCATCCGGGCCGACTTGATCAAGGCTGAGGAAGAGAAGAAGGCTGCACTAGCACGTTTCACGTCAGCCGAAGCAAAGCTTGCATCGCTCGACAACGAACGACAATTGATCCTGAACAAGGCAAAGGCCGAAGCCGATGCCGAGGCACAGCGAATCGCGGAAGCAGCCTCTTCCGAGATCGGCAAGCTTCAGGATCAGACGTCGGGCGAAATAACGCGTCTCACCCAACTTGCTAATCTCGAACTAAAGCGGTTTTCCGCCGAGGAAAGCATCCGGCTTGCCGAACAGAAACTCCGTAGCAAGATCGACGCTAACGCCGATTCGAATCTCGTTAAGTCAGGTATTCAGGCGATCGGAGGTTTGAACTAATAATGAGTGTTGAAACCATCGCACGCCGCTACGGAACCGCGCTTGCCGACGTTGTATTGAAGACCGGCGAGGTTTCGACGGTCAGTTCTGAGTTGAAAGCGTGGGAAGAGATGCTCAACTCAAGCGACGACCTGCGAAGTGCTCTCGCCAATCCGGCGATCGCGCATTTAGACAAGGAAAAGGTTCTTGAATCGCTTATCGCGAAGTCGAATCCTTCAAGGACGACGGCAAATTTCCTTCGGGTCTTGCTCCGCAACAGCAGGCTTACCGATCTTCGCGAGATCAACGACAAGTTTGCCTCGGTTCTTGAAGAACGCAGTGGACACATCGCGGCAGAAGTTATCTCCGCCCGTGAGCTTTCTGCAGATCAGAAGGGTGAACTAAAGGCCAACCTTGAGAAACTCACAGGAAAGCAGGTTCAGCTAAATTTCGGTATCGACGAGAGTATTATTGGCGGGGTTGTTACCCGCGTCGGCTCGACGGTTTACGATGGGTCGGTCAGAACGCAGTTAGAGAATCTTAGAGAAGAACTTATAAACGGTTAACAGAAATGGAAGCAATCAAAGCTAACGAGATCAACGAGATCATCCGTGCTCAGATCGAAAATTTCGATTCGAGCATGACTGTCGATGAGGTCGGAACGGTTATTAAGGTCGGTGACGGTATCGCCGAGATCCACGGCCTGGAAAAGGTCATGGCCGGAGAGCTGCTTGAGTTCCCGCACGCCGTTCGCGGCCTTGCGCTGAACCTTGAAGAAGACAAGGTCGGTACCGTGCTTTTCGGAGATTTCCAAAAGATCAAGGAAGGCGACGAAGTTAAGCGTACCAAGCGAATTATGAGCGTCCCGGTTGGCGACGCCATGATCGGCCGCGTGGTTGACGCCCTTGGTAACCCGATCGATGGTAAGGGCGAAATCATCACCGATACGTTCAATCCGGTCGAGCGTATCGCTCCCGGTATCATCGACCGTCAGCCGGTGAAAGAGCCGCTTCAGACGGGTCTGAAAGCTATCGACGCGATGGTGCCGATCGGCCGCGGACAGCGCGAGCTGATCATCGGCGACCGTCAGACCGGTAAGACCGCCGTTGCGATCGACACGATCATTAACCAGAAGGGCAAGGACGTGATCTGCGTCTACGTCGCGATCGGCCAGAAGGCATCGACCGTTGCTCAGGTTGTTAAGAAACTCGAAGATTACGGCGCGATGGATTACACCATCATCGTCGCGGCGACCGCTTCCGATCCGGCGGCGATGCAGTTCCTGGCGCCTTATTCGGGTTGCGCTATCGCTGAGTACTTCCGCGATAACGGCCGCCACGCCCTGACGATCTATGACGATCTTTCGAAGCAGGCAGCCGCATACCGCGAGATATCGCTTCTGCTCCGCCGTCCGCCGGGCCGCGAAGCATATCCGGGAGACGTTTTCTATCTACACTCACGCTTGCTTGAGCGTGCGGCTAAAATGTCGGATGCACGCGGCGGCGGTTCGCTGACCTCGCTCCCGATCATCGAGACGCAGGCGGGCGATATCTCGGCTTACATCCCGACGAACGTGATCTCGATCACCGATGGACAGATCTTCCTCGAGTCGGATCTTTTTAACTCGGGCGTTCGTCCCGCGATCAACGTGGGTAACTCGGTTTCGCGTGTGGGCGGTTCGGCACAGATCAAGGCGATGAAGGCCGTCGCCGGTACGCTGCGAATCGACCTTGCGCAGTTTCGTGAGCTTGCGGCGTTTGCACAGTTCGGTTCGGATCTCGACAAATCGACGCAATCGCAGCTTGAACGCGGTAAGCGTCTCACTGAGATCTTGAAGCAGGGACAGTACCTGCCCATGGCGGTCGAGAAGCAGGTCGTGATCATCTGGACCGTGTCGAACGGCTTGGCCGATGACATCGCGGTCGAGGACCTTAAGGATTTTGAGGCCCAGCTTTCCGACTTCATCGAGAAATCCCATCCGGCGGTCTTTAACACGCTTCGCGAGAAGAAGAGCATCGACGACGACCTGAAAGCATCGCTCAAAGAGGCGGTTGAAGATTTCAAGGCGACTCGCTGGGGCAAAGGCGAATCGTCAGCGGCGGCAGCGTAGGAGAATCGGCTTTCGATCAATCGACCTGCGGTCCGATCAGTCATGGCTCAAGAGAGTTTTTCCGATGAGATCGCTTCTTTCGAAGGCTTGTGGGAAGGCGGATATTACGAGGGAGATCCGCGTGAGCCGCTTTCCAAGTCGACCTATGGCAGCTACGGGTTCATGTCCGTTCTGCATGCCACTTACCTTCGCTGTATCAAGCCTTATGTGAAGGAAGACACGGTCGCGTTGGAGATCGGGCCGGGCCGGGGAGCATGGACGAAAACAATGCTCGATGCCCGCGAGATATGGGCGCTGGACGCTCTTTCGGCCGAGCATAACAGGTTCTTTGAATACGTTGGTTCTCAGCCGCACGTTCGGTATTTGAAAGTTACCGATTTCGAATGCCGCGACTTGCCGGAAGATCATTTTGACTACGTGTTCTCATTCGGCTGTTTGTGTCACGTCAGTTTTGACGGCATCAGCGCTTACGCACGTAACCTTTTGCCGAAGCTAAAAAGCGGTGCTAACTGCTTTTGGATGATCGGTGACAAGGCAAAATACGAGCGGATGATCGCGGCGGAAGAGAAGAACGATATTTGGCTTGGCCTGTCACCCAAACGCCGTCTAATGCCGGTGAGAAAGCTTTTCGAAGCGATCTCTCGGGCGACGAGGCCGGCGTTTAGAAAGCAGGACGATTTTGAACAGGAACAAGGACGCTGGCACGACGCGGGCGAGTCCCGAACCTGTAAGATGCTCGAAGGGCTTGGTTACAAGATAGTCGACAGCGACGTGGGGACGGTTCTTCGCGATCCTGTCATTCATTTTATGAAACCCTAACTGGGTGGTTTGGTTTTATGGCAAGTTTGCTAGACATGCGCCGGCGCATCAAGTCGGTCAAGAATACGCAGCAGATAACTAAGGCGATGAAAATGGTCGCCGCGGCAAAACTCAAGCGTGCGCAAGATCGCGTGACGGCGGCCCGGCCGTATGCGAAGAAGATGACGGAAGTGTTGAGCGCCCTGAGCTCGAACGTTGCCGACGAGTTTTCGCATCCGCTGCTTGATGCTCGTGGCGACGGCAATTACCTTGTCGTGCTCGTAACCGCCGACAAGGGCCTCGCTGGCGGATTCAACGCGAACGTGATCAAGGCGTCTCAGGCATTCATTAAAGAAAATTCGGACAAGTCGATCGACATGGTCGCCGTCGGACGTAAGGGCCGGGACTTTTTCAAACGACGCCAAACCACGATCTCCGAAGAATACCTGGGCCTGACCGGCCGCGGCACCGCGAATTATTCCGACGCCGCTGATATCTCGGCCGAGATAATCAAGCGATTCTCCGAAGACGAATCGATCGACAAGGTCTTCCTCGTATTTACCGAATTCAAGACCGTCCTTTCGCAAAAGCCGGTGATCGAGCAGCTGCTTCCGATACCAAAGATCGAAGCTAGCGAAGAGGATGCAGCCGCCACCGCCGAATACATTTACGAGCAGCCCGCAGCCGAGATCTTCGGCAAACTCTTGCCTAAGCAGGTTGAAACGCAGATCTATCGAGCGATGCTGGAATCGGTTGCGTCCGAACAGGGATCGCGCATGACGGCGATGGACTCTGCGTCGAAAAACGCAGGCGAGTTGATCGATTCTTTGACCCTGAACATGAACCGCATTCGCCAAGCAGCGATCACGAAAGAGATCATCGAAGTGGTTTCAGGTGCGGCGGCACTCTAGCGTGCCCGTGAAACAATTTAGCAGATTCGACCGGCGCAGATGGCTTACAGCCTATGCGCCGTTACTCATTTGGACCTTATTTACGCTCGGCCTTGGCAGCGGAGCGGCGTCAATGAGCGAAACCTCGAGGTTTATTCGCCCGCTTCTGGAATTCCTGTTTCCCAACGCCGGAGCAGATCAGCTTTACATTTACCACGCGATCATCCGTAAGCTCGCTCACATCTTCCAATACGGAGTTCTGGGAATTCTGGCAGTGCGTGCATTTGCCGGACTAAAACATCGTTATTTGATTGCGATACTGTTTGTGATCGTCATCGGCTCGATCGATGAACTAAAGCAGAGCTTCGACACCCGGCGGACCGGAGTGGCATCGGACGTCGTTGTCGATTTCATTGGCGGTATTTATGGCCTATTCGCGTTCTGGCTATTTTCTCGATGTCGTAAGCAAGTTTAGCTTCCCTTGCTTTGAGCTTCGCGGATGAGTTCTGGGATCAATGAAGCCTCAGGCAGCGTCGGCCAATGACGGACTGGAAACTCTTTCTTCATTGCCTTTATCTTTAACCGAAACGGATTAAAGATCGAGCGATAGTAAACCCGCCAAAACTCTTCGGTGTCGTCGGCATCCGGTGCCATCGTGCGTGCCGCCGGTTCGCTGTAGGTCATTGTTTTCTTATCCCAATGTGCACAGCCGTTCGGCGTCAAGATCGAAAATTTCATCGTTCCAAATCGACGAGCAAAGAAAGGAGTAGCACGTTGAACGGTGAGATGAAGCGGCTCATGCCACGCGACGAAAAGTTCTTCGGCCTCGACCTCTACACGGCGAAATCTTACGAATGCGTGGAATTTGTGGACGTCACGATTAACAGCCTTTTCCATGATCCGAGCCTCGCGCACGTCGGCGTCGGATTCGATCTCGAGAAGATGTCGGTTTTCAGTCTTCAAGCGGAATAGAATGCGATAGAGCAGCGGCCATTTTGACGAATCGTCAAAGCACGACACGGCTTCGGCGAGCTTAACAAATGCCGGCGGTACCGATAGAGCCGTGCTATTCGTTGATGCCGGAGAATCAGTGAAAAGCGAACCTTGCTCTTCGTCCGTCCAAACGATCTGCCCGGGCGGAACTCCACCACTAAGGAATCGACGGGCGGCCGAGCTCCAGCTTTCGAAGTTGTTTTCGACAGATGCGTGGATCATATCTCTCCAGAGATCACGGAAACCGGCATTACATCGGCGAAAAGACTTGGCTGGGCAAGCCTCGGAGCAAATACGTCGGGAAGGTTTGCCCGGTCTAGCCGAAAAACATCGGGATTGTGATCCGACGTTGTAACGAAATATCGGGCACGGTTTAGTGCGACCCTGAGTCGGACGAGGTCTTCGAGGCGGATGCGTGTGAACCTTCTTGCGCTCACGATTCGATTCACGCTTCGCACGCCGATCCCCGGAACGCGCATCAGCAGGCTCTTCGACGCGCGGTTAACGTCAACCGGAAACATGTGCCGATGTCTGAGCGCCCACGCGAGCTTAGGATCTTTTTCAAGATCCAAGTTGCCATTCGCAACGCCCGCCGTGATCTCGTGCGACTTGAAACCGTAGTGACGGATCAACCAATCAGCCTCGTAAAGCCGATGCTCGCGCATGGCCGGAGTTTTTGGGCGTACACGAAGTTTAGGACTCGTATCAGCCGCTGGGGAGAACGCGGAATAGTAAACTCTGCGAAGCCTGAACTGGTTGTAAAGCTCTTGCGCTTTCGTAAGTATCGTCGCGTCAGAACTCTCGCTCGCACCGACAACCAGCTGGGTAGACTGCCCGGCTCGTGCGAAAGTCACCGTCCCACCGCTAGTCTCTGCCTTATCCTTCGAATCGTCGATGCCGAACTTCACATCTGACATCGTCGTTTCGATCTCAGTAACTGTTTTCTCGGGCGCTAGTTCGTTAAGGTCTTCCTGCGAAGGAAGTTCAATGTTTGCGCTTAGGCGGTCGGCGTACTTTCCCGCTTCGAGAAGAAGTTCCTTAGACGCACCAGGAACTGCTTTCAGGTGGATGTAGCCTCCGAACAATTCCCTCTCTCGCAGCGTTTTTGCGACGAGTATCAACTGCTCCATTGTGTAATCGGCGTTTTGAATAATGCCCGAGCTTAAAAACAAACCCTCGATGTAATTCCGCTTGTAGAAATTCATCGTAAGGCTTACGACCTCTTCGGGCTTAAATCGAGCCCGCTGAACATTCGAAGAGCGACGGTTAACGCAATAACCGCAGTCCCAGATGCAAACGTTTGTCAGCAGAAGTTTGAGCAGAGAGATGCAGCGGCCGTCCGGCGTGTAGCTGTGGCAGATACCCATGCCTTCGGTATTGCCGATGCCATTGATGTCGCGCTTTCTGTGCGACCCGCTGGATGCGCACGAAGCGTCATACTTTGCCGCGTCAGCTAAAATTTCAAGCTTTCGGGTAAGATCTATCATTTATGAAACATCGTATCACACTACTACTGCACGACACAACGTTTCATATTCGCCACGCCGGCTGACGGCGCAGCGACCTTGAAAGTCTTTCAATAATGCGAACTTTGTGGCATATTTCTCGTTAGTCTTTCCATAAGGAGAATCCAAGAAAAATGAGTTTAATGGACAAGGTGAAGGAAGCCGCGATGAACCAGTTTATCGAAGTCATCGAATGGCTTGATAATTCTCAGGACACGCTGCTTTACCGGTTTCCCGTCTATCAGCAGGAGATAAAGAATGGAGCCCAGTTGATCGTTCGCGAATCGCAGGCGGCAGTCTTTGTTTTCGAAGGGCAAGTGGCCGATGTATTCGCGCCGGGCCGATACACCGTCGAAGGCGGAAATACTCCCATCTTGTCTAAGCTCGGAGCTTGGAAGTACGGCTTCAACTCTCCGATCAAGGCAGAAGTCTACTTCGTTAATACGAAACAATTTACGGACATGAAATGGGGAACCTCGAACCCGATCATGCTTCGCGACGCCGATTTTGGGATCGTCCGTCTTCGCGCCTTTGGTGCGTATAGCCTTCGCGTCGCCGACCCGAGCGAGTTCATCAAGCAAGTCGCCGGAACGAACGCACACTTCCAAACCGAAGATATCGACGGCCAGTTGAAACGGGCGATCGTCACGGAGTTTTCCGACGCGCTTGGCGAACTGAAGATCCCGGCGCTCGACCTTGCCGCGCAGTATAAAGAGATCGGCGAAACGATCCGCGGGAAGATCAACGAAGACTTCAAAGGCTATGGACTTGAGGTAACCAAGTTTTACGTTGAGAATGTCAGCCTTCCGCCCGAGGTCGAAGCCGCTATGGACAAGCGTGCGTCGATGGGTGCTCTTGGCGATGCTCAAAAGTATATGCAGTTTCAGGCGGCGGACGCGCTTCGTGATGCGGCTCAGAACGAGGGCGGCGGTGCGGGGCTCGGTGCAGGCTTAGGAGCGGGATTCGCGGTCGGCGGCCAGATGGCGAATGCATTCGGCGTCGGCCAGCCGGGCGGACAGCAGATGGGCGGAGGCGGTGCTGCTGCCGCGACCGTCGCCTGCCCGGCTTGCGGGAAGCAGAACAATCCGGGAGCAAAGTTTTGTGCGGATTGCGGCGGCAAGATGGAAGTCGCTCAGGTGCCGTGCGTGAAGTGCGGTGCAAAGCTTCGCGAAGGGGCGAAGTTCTGCTCGGAATGCGGCTCAACGCAGGAGAAGGCGAAATGCTCAAACGCCGACTGCGGAGCCGAGCTCGCTCCTGGTGCTAAGTTCTGTGCGGAGTGCGGAACGAAGACCGAAGGATAGGCGGGCCTGCTAAGACATTGAAGGGCAGAGAAACTCGTCGGGTTTCTTTGCCTTTTTAGTTTTTACTTTTTACCTTATTGCTATGCCAGTACCGCCGGAACTCATTGACATCCTTCGTTGTCCGAAATGCAAATCTACCGTTGAGATCAAAGCCGACAACTCCGCACTGAAATGTACTAATGCAGAGTGTTCGCTGGTTTATCCCATCAAAGACGACATTCCCGTCATGCTTATCGAAGAAGCAACCGTCGAGAAGTGATCGATTGGACCCAAGTCCAACGTGTTCTCGTCGTTAGGCTTCGGTCTATCGGCGATACTGTTCTTTCGACACCTTCGCTATTTGCCCTTCGTCGATTTCTTCCAGATGCTCAGATCGATGCTCTGTTGGAAGATTGGGTCGCACCCGTTCTGGAAGGTTCGGAGTTAGTCGATAACGTGATCTCGATAGGTAAGAGTTCGCTATCACGACTGCGCCCGGGCCTCGAACTGCGTCGAAACAAATATGATGTCGTGTTCAATCTTCACGGCGGAACTACATCGACGTTCTTGACGCGATTTGCCGGTGCTCGGCATCGGGTGGGATACGAGAATTATCAGTATTCCTCTCTGTATACTGATTTGCTTTCGTCGTCCGCGGATTTCTGGGGCGAAGAGAAAACACATTCGGCGGAACAGCAATTGGCCCTGCTCGGATTCGTCGGCGTTCCCGTTTCTGATCGGCCGAAGAGCTTTCTGAATGTTCAAACCGACGCCGCCGTGGCGATCGTAGAACGACTTGAAGCAAGCGGGATCTCAGACGATAACTTCGCCCTGATCCACCCTTCAACCGCTTTTTTTACAAAGCAGTGGGCTCCGGAAAATTACGCGCGCGTGGCGGAATATCTCGCGGCGGCAGGAATTAAGCGCGTTGCGGTTGCTACAAAGTCTGAGGCTCAAACGCTCGGTAAGGTACATGAATTATCGAGAGTTCCGATCATAGGTTTTGATGATCTTTCGCTTCCGGAGATCACAGCCCTCGCGTCGAAAGCCGCCATCTTTATCGGGAACGACTCCGGTATCGCCCATATTGCCGCCGCCGTCGGAACGCCGACGGTCGTGATATTCGGCTCGTCTAATCGCGACCACTGGCGACCGTGGACGGATGCTCCGAACGAGATCGTGTTCGAGAACTTCGACTGTCAGCCTTGCCCCGGTTATAGATGTGAAGTTTACGGAGAGCCGAGATGTATTCAATCGGTGACCACGGAAAGCGTCATTGCCGCGATCGAAAGGGTACTAAAAAAGGCGGAGAATCGCTCCTCCGCCTAACTTCGTCTACATCAAACCGCCGCTTATGGCCGCCGGTTCGAATTTGAGTTCGACGTGTTTCCATTCACCATCTGATTCGTCATTGAATCATTAGCCTTAACGGTGAGTTGATTATTGACGCCTTTCTGGCCCTCAATTCCTTTTGCGACTGTTTCGGCCTGTGTTTTCTGAGCAGCCGTCGGGACGGTGCCTCGCAGCGTTATCTTGTCATTCTCCACATCAACATTGATCGTCGAATCGCGAAGATCGTCGGTCGTTGCAAGGGCTGTCTTGGTCTTAAACCATAGCCAACTGTCATTGGCGCCCTGCCCGATCGTGCTCGATCCCTTATCCTTCTCATACTCGGCACGATTCTTATCGTATTCTTCTCTCGAAACGTTCGCGTTCGAGCTACGCGGCGTCGCCGTAGCCGTAGCGTTCACGACGACCGCAGTATTACTGTTCGCATTTCGAGCATTTGTGTTGGTGTTCATATTGGCGGTCGTGTCGCACGCGCCCGCCGCAAATGCCGACGTCAGCACCGCTAATCCATATCCCATCAATCCTTTACGTGTCATTTCAGTTCTCCTGTCTTCTCAAAAATTCAGTGTAAGCTTTGCCTACATCAGGTTTTCGTCCAGCAGGGATAGGGCAACCAACGTTCCACTGGAGTTCAAAGAACTAGAAAAATTCAACCAAATGACTTAATCTAAGCGTGATGATCACCGAATACATCCAGGCGGCGATGCGGAAAGCGAAGTATGAGATCCTTGATGGAAATGAAGGATTCTACGGCGAGATTCCGGGATTTCAGGGGGTTTGGGCGAATGCTAAGACTTTGGAAGATTGTCGCGAAGATCTGGCTAACGCGCTTGAAACGTGGCTCTTGTTTCGCATCTCACGCGGGATGAAAATTCCGGCTATCGGAAAGCACAAACTTTCAGTCGAGTTTGCCGCCGTTTAAAGTTTTTCCCACTCTTCGACTGTTACACCCGCCTGACGAAGCACCCTTTTAAGTAGACCTACATCATTTATCACGCCTGATCCGTGTTTGTTCGGAATGGTCAGAGTCCGGTTGTCCCGAATCACTATGCTGTGAGACCTTCCCTGACCATACGGTCCTTCGAAGCCGAGTTGGCGAAGGTATCTAAGAGCTGTTTATGTTTGATCGGGCCGAGTTTTGGCATAATCTTATTTGATCGTTTTTACACTTATTTCACCAAAGAAAAAAACCGCGCTGGTAACCTGTTAGGATACAAAAACGCGGTTATTGAAACCTTTGTGCTCAGGCGAGCTTTTCTCAAGCAACTATAAGGAATTTCGTCTTGGTCTGTCACAATATACGCCCGATTCTTGACACTAATCCTGTAAATCACTAGTATTTAGAGTTTCGACTCTTGTAGCCGAAGTGTGCCTATATGTTCGAATCGCTTTCCGATAAGCTGAAGAAAACGCTGAAAAATCTGCGCGGGCAGGGCAAGTTGACCCCTGAACACGTAGATGCGGCTCTTCGCGAGATTCGGATGGCGTTGCTCGAGGCGGACGTTAATTACAAGGTCGCCAAAGATTTTGTCGATTCAGTTAGGGCAAAGGCTGAGGGGCAGGAAGTTTGGCAGGGGCTGAACCCGCACGAGCAGGTCGTAAAGATCGTCTATGACGAGCTTGTCGAGCTGATGGGCGGAACCTCGTCGCGGCTCGTTTTCACCAAACAGATCCCGAACGTCGTGATGATCGTCGGCCTTCAGGGGTCGGGTAAAACGACCTCGACCGGAAAGATCTCTCGCTGGCTCCGAGACAATCAGGAACGCAAGCCGCTGCTTGTGTCAGTCGACGTTTATCGTCCTGCCGCACGCGAACAGCTTCGCGTCGTCGGTGGAGCCGTCGGCGTTCCGGTATATCAGGATAAAGAATCGAACGATCCGCTAACGCTCGTGCGTGGTGCTATGAAGCACGCGCAGGAGATGGGCTTTGACACGCTCATGATCGACACGGCCGGCCGCCTGCACGTCGACGACGAGCTAATGGTCGAGCTTGAGCAGATCAAGGCGGAGACCAAGCCGATCGAGGTGCTGTTCGTCGCCGATGCGATGACCGGGCAGGACGCCGTCAACTCGGCAGAGATATTTCACAAGCGCGTCGGCGTCACCGGCGTTGTCTTGACCAAGATGGACGGCGACGCTCGCGGCGGAGCGGCGTTATCGATCCGCCAGGTCATCGGCCAGCCCGTTAAATTTGTAGGCGTCGGCGAAAAGTACGACGCGATCGAGCCTTTCTACCCCGACCGCATCTCTCAGCGCATCCTTGGTATGGGCGACGTGCTCACGCTCATCGAGGAAGTTCAGGGCAAGATCGACGAGAAGCAAGCTCAAGAGCAGCTTGAAAAGCTCACCAAGAATCAGTTTACGCTTGAAGATTTTCGTTCGCAGTTAGGGCAGTTCAAGCAGCTCGGCTCTATGTCGAAGCTGATGAAGATGCTGCCCGAGCAGATGACGGGCGGTATGCAGCTTTCGGATGAGCAATCGGCCGAGGTCGACGTTCAGATGAAGCGGACCGAGGCGATCATCGATTCGATGACGAAGGCTGAGCGTAACGATCACAAGATCCTCGATGCGAGCCGCAAGACGCGAGTCGCGGGCGGTTCTGGAACGACCATCGCCGAAGTGAATCAGTTGCTCCGCCAATATGAGCAGATGCGCAAGATGATGGCTCAAATGAACAAGGGCGGCATGCTTGCGGGATTAGGAAAGAGAATGATGGGCGGCCTTGCAGGCGGCCTCGGCGGAATGCTCGGCGGTGGTGGTTTGCCCGGAATGGGCGGCATGCCGGGAATGTTAGGAAACGGCGGGGCGGAAGATGATTCGGCGGCGAAGTCTTCAAAAAAGAAGAAACGCCATAAGAAGCGAAAGTAAAGGTTCGTTAATTGGTAATTACTAATTAACAGTTATTAATTAGGTTACGGAAAGAATATGTTAGCAATCAGCTTGATGAGAATGGGCGCGAAGGGAAAACCTTTTTATCGCGTCGTGGTCAAAGAAAAACGTTCGAAGCGCGACGGTGCGTATCTCGAAAACCTCGGAACGTACAATCCGATGATAAATCCGGCAGAGGTTAGCCTAAAGCATGACCGCATCCAGTATTGGGTCGGTGTCGGCGCTCAGCCGACCGAAACGGTTAAAAGCCTGATCAAGAACAACCCTGCAACAGTCGAGACAGTCTAGAAAGTCCAGAAAGTCTAGGAAGCGTAAACGGACAGCTTCCTTCCTAGACTTTCCAGACTTTCAAGACTTCCGAGACTATTATGAAGGAAGCAATCGAAAGGATCGTCAAGGGCATTGTCGGTTCGCCGGATCTCGCAGAAGTTTATGAGATCGGCGACGGCAAGAACGTGCGCTTCGAAGTGCGCGTTGCGCCGGATGATTATGGCCGACTTATCGGCCGTGAGGGCCGGACGATCAAGGCGATCCGCAGTTTGCTCTTTTACGCGGGGCAGAAGCACGGGAAGCGATATAACCTCGACCTGATCGAGGATTAGTCGTGGACGAGCTTGTCGTAATCGCCAGGATCGCAAGGCCTCGCGGTGTCCGCGGCGAACTCGTGGCCGAGATCTTGACGGACTTTCCGGAACGGTTCGTCGGGTTGGACAACGCAATCGCGGTGTTGCCGGATGGCGACAGGCGTGAGTTGAAAATCGAAAACGTCTGGTTTCAAAACGAGCGGATCGTCTTGAAATTCGAAGGTATCGATTCGATCGAGAGCGGCGAAGATTTGCGAGACGCTGAAATATGCGTCAAAGAGTCCGAAACGGTCGAGCTTGAAGAAGGCGAGTTCTTTGATTGGCAGCTTGAGGGCTGCTCCGCGGTGACGGTAGATGGCGAATCGCTTGGGACGGTCAAGGAATTGATGCGGACGGGCGGAACCGAAGTCCTCGTCATCGACGGCGAAAGAGAATACCTCGTGCCGTTTGCCGAATCGATCTGCATCGAGGTCGATATTGAGAACAAAAGGATCGTTATCGATCCGCCCGATGGATTACTCGATTTTTGATCTTGGATCTTTGAGAGAATAAATCGAAGGTCAAAGATCAAAATGCTTCGCCTTGACGTACTTACAATATTTCCGGATTTTTTCGGACAGGTCTTTGATTTTGGAATAATTCGCCGGGCAAAGCTCGCCGGGATCGTGGAGATAAATGTCCACGACATTCGCGAGTTTGCTACGGACAAACACAAGATGACCGACGACCGGCCATTCGGCGGCGGCGACGGGATGGTGATGAAGGCGGAGCCGATCTTCCTCGCTATCGAACAGCTTGTCGGAACTTCGAACCGCGACGAGTATCCACCGGGGACGAGGGTTGTGATGCTTTCGCCGCAAGGTAAGCCACTGAAGCAGGCGATCGCGAGTGAGTTTGCTGACGATGCCAGACACGTTGTGCTGATCTGCGGGCGATACGAAGGAGTCGATGAACGGGTGAACGAGACGCTCGTGACGGATGAGATATCGATCGGCGATTACGTGCTGTCGGGCGGTGAACCGGCGGCGATAGTTTTGACGGACGCGATCGTGCGATTGTTGCCAGAAGCGCTAGGCAGCGAAACATCGGCGGAGAACGATTCGTTCTCGAACGGGCTGCTTGATTGCCCGCATTACACGCGGCCGGCGGAGTTTAGAGGGATGACGGTCCCGGAAGTTTTATTGAACGGCAATCATGCCGAGATTGAAAAATGGCGTCACGAAAAGGCGCTTGAAAAGACAAGACAGAATAGACCAGATCTTTTGACAGGAGAATACGGTGAAATGTGAGATGGAACGCGGACATTCTTGTCCGCGTTCCATGCTGACCTCTGGCCGGTAAAGTTATGAACAGATTAGACGGAGTCGAGAAGACACAGTTAAAAGAAAATATTCCGGCGTTCCAGCCGGGCGACAGCCTGAAAGTGCACGTCCGAATTAAGGAAGGCAACAAGGAACGCCTTCAGGTTTTCGAAGGTGTTTGCATCGCCCGCAAGCATGGCGGTGCTCGTGAGACGATCACCGTGCGCAAGGTCAGCTTCGGCGTCGGTGTCGAGCGTATCTTCCCGCTGCATGCGACAATCGTCGACCATATAGATGTCGTCCGCCGCGGTAAGGTCCGTCGTGCGAAACTCTACTATCTGCGTGATCTTCGCGGTAAAGCTGCACGTATCAAAGAGAAAGATACGCGTAACAAAGCTCAGGCAGCCAAGTAACGGAACGCGGACATTCCTGTCCGCTCTTCGCTTTATTGACTTTGCGGACAAGAATGTCCGCGTTCCATATGAAATTAGGGCGTCGCGAATTCGTCGCAACCACGGTTGGGGCGGGCGCGTACGCCCTTTTTACGTCCACGGAAACGGTGATCGGAGGCTCGAAGATGTACGGTTTGATCGGCAGTATGATCGCGGCAGAAGGCAAGCGTGACGAACTTATCAAGATACTCCTAAACGGCGTGAACGATATGCCGGGCTGCCTTAGCTACATAGTCGCAAAAGAACCGAAAGACTTGAACGGCACCTGGATAACCGAAGTCTGGGACAGCAAGGAAAGCCATGCCGCGTCGCTCAAACTTCCGTCCGTTCGGGCTGCGATCGCCAAGGGCAAACCTCTGATCGCGAAGGTCGGTTCATACAACGAGACCGAGCCGATCGGCGGACACGGATTGTCCCAAAAATAGATTGGCATTTTTCGGGAAGTCATCTACGATAGGTGAACGATGAAGAGGCCTTGGCTCAAACGAGCAATTACTTTTTCCGCAATGATATTCTTCGCCGCCGTCGTCACGCTTGCGATCGTTCCGCACTATTCATGCGGATGCGGTGACCTGCAGGAAGATGGCTCGCTCCTCCGGCACTTCGTTGTGTCAGTTATCGACTTTATCAGGACATTGATTCACTCGATAGTTTCCAGATTCTAACTGTGACCGCATTCCAACTTCAAGCCGAACCTTATGAATGGAAGATCGGATTCGACTTCGAGCGACAGGCAATTGCTGATGGATTCGCTTTCATCGCGGGTGTCGATGAGGTCGGCCGTGGATGTCTGGCCGGGCCGGTGGTTGCGGCGGCTTGTATTCTCGATACGACGAAGCCGGTTCCCAAAGGCTTAAACGATTCCAAAAAACTTACCGAAAAGCAGCGTGACGATATCGCCGCGGAGCTTCGCGAAACGGCGGTTGCGTACGCGGTCGGCGTCGTGGAGGCTGCGGAGATCGACCGCATTAACATTCTTGAGGCGACGAAGGTCGCGATGATCAAGGCTATCGAAGCGCTCAACCCGGCCGCCGATCACATTCTCATCGACGCTCTTCAGCTCAAGCACCTTCGCACTCCGCAGAAGGCGATCATCAAGGGCGACTCGATCTCTTATTCGATCGCCGCAGCATCCGTGATCGCCAAGACCTATCGCGACAACCTGATGGTCGAGTATGACGCCGTCTATCCGCAATACGGTTTCGCCGGCCACAAAGGCTACGGCGCCGCCATCCATCGCGAAGCTATAAAACAGCACGGCCCTTGCCTGCTCCATCGCATGACTTTTCGCGGAGTTGTTCCCGTCACCTCTGCGATCGAGTAACGCAAAGCCATATCCTAAGAACGTCACATTACCGAGTACAGCACCTGATGCATACGCGTCAGTCTGGAGGAGGTATCGTATGGTGCTCAAAAAGACATCCAAGGAGGGTTTTGTTTTTCCAAGGAGCGAGAACCCGAAAGGAGCGTTTCTCGCCGACTTCGACATTGACGGAGCTTATCTCAAAAAGGACCACAAGGACTGGCTGGACGATAACGTCGTTGCTCCGGCAAAGGCCAAAGGAAGCTCGTCCGGCGGCTGGCAGATCGAGCTGAACGGCAGGGCGAGCAAATCCGGCAGCGACGAGCACAACATGTGGTTGTCAGATCAGCGAATTCAGGCAGTGGCGGGCTATCTTTACAGGGAGCTGGGCGGCCTGCCGTTTACCTTTATTCCGAGGGTGCTTGGAGAGTCGTCACCGTACGAAACTGATGAGTATGAGCACGAGCTTGATAGATCGGTGGAGGTGACTGCAAAGTTCATCTCTACGAAGCCTCGGCGATACTTCAAGCCAACTATCTTGATCCCGAAAGTTCATCCGTGGAAGCGGCCGGTAAACCGAAAAGTACAAGACTTTAAGCTCAAAGTTTTGAAGGCAAAGATCACGGTCAAGACCCTCGACGTAAGACTTCCCTACATCAGCGTCGGTAACGGCGATTTTCGCATCAAAATGCTGATCGATATTGATGAGACCGGGACGACGGATCACGCACTGTACGAGTTCAAAGGTGCTCTGGGGAAGGGGATGATCGTGAAGCCCAGAATAGGCGTGAGGCCCGGCGCCGGAGTGAGTTCGTATCACGCAACGTACGGCGAGGGCGATCCGCACCCGTTTGCCACCGAGACCGAAATGGATGCTCAGGATTTTGAAGGCCCCGCCATGTTCAGGACTGACGCTCTTGGCCGAATGCTGGAGTTTGGCCCAAAGACGGGATTCTTTCGAACTCAAGAGAAGATCAAGGACTTGAGTTTTGGCCCCGCATCGGAAGAAAGTCCTTATAAATATGCGGAAGGGACTGTCCTAGGCGAACTAAAACTGGTCGAGTCCTGGCCGGCCTGGGCCTTGTAGCTGAGATAAAGATTGCCGGCCTAGAAGGCGAACCAATCGGTCGGATCGGTTGCTTTTGAAAGCGTGATCTTTGTCTCGACGGCGAACAGCGGCGGCCGCATGCGGAGGGCGGTTTCGGCGGTGATCTTTGCGAGTGCGGGATCGTTTGCACGCTGTGAGAGATGTGCAAGCACGATGTGGCGGGCGGAGCCGTCGAAGTCTCGCGTGAGCCAATCGGCGAGGTCTTCGTTCGATAGATGGCCGGTGCGAGAGAAGATCCGCTGTTTCAGCTCCCATGTGTAAAGCGAACAAACGCGGAGCATATCGCGGCTGTGGTTCGATTCGATAACGATCGCATCACAGCCGTTCAGCTTTTGGCGGATGAGCGGCGTGATGTGTCCGAAGTCCATGAGCGTCGCGATGCGCAATCCGTCACGTCTTGCGACGAATCCGAAGTTGTCGACCGCATCGTGCGGAACTGAAAAAGGTTCGAAGTCTATATCGCCGATGCGAAACTCGCTGCTCGATTCGATCGCGATCGACCTTCCGCCGAGCGCGGCCTGCCGCTTTGCCGATTCGCTCTCTCCGTTTTGAACGCCTTTCCGTGTGCTGAAAAAAGCATCTTGAGTCTCGGCTGAGATGTAGACCGGGCATCTGACAGAGCCGAGCAAGACTCGCAGTCCGCCTGCGTGGTCGCTGTGCTCATGCGTGATGAGGATCGCGTCGAGATCGGCCGGATCGACGCCGACCGCAGCGAGCCGTCGAAGGATCTCTTTCGCACTCAACCCCGCGTCGACCAACACATTAGTTCGCTCGCTGGAGATGAGTACGGCGTTGCCTGTCGATCCGCTGCCGAGTACGGTAAATCTCATTTGAACTTCTGATACTGCGGCCGCAGCCGAGACGCGATCGACTTGGCGATCAGCGAATTCGGTATAACGTTTGCGGCCGTCGCGACCAGCCAGTTGATCCAGCCGGACGTGACCTTCGCCCTTCCCGAACCGATCGCCCCAAGCGCCGTCGCGACTACTTCTTCAGGGGTCTGAAATCCCTTGACCGAAACTGGTTGCTCTATCTTTCCGGCCTCGAAAAAGCTCGTCTTCGTCGCCCCCGGGCAAAGAGCGAACACGTGAATTCCGAACGGCCGATTCTCTTCCGCGACGGCCTCTGAAAACGACGAAACGAAAGCTTTTGTCGCCGCATAGGTCGACATAAACGGTATCGGCTGAGCGCCTGCGGTAGAGGACACATTGATGATCGTGCCGCGACGCCTCTCGCGCATCGGCGCAAGAAATCGATGAGTCATCTCGACCAGCCCGCGGATGTTGAGATCGACCATCTCGAGTTCGCGCTCCAGCGGCAACTCGGAGAAATCGCCCATCGAACCGAAACCGGCGTTGTTTATCAACAGATCGATGTCTATGCCCAGCCGCTTCGATTCTTCGAAGACTCTGGCCGGCCCGTGCGGCTTACTAAGATCTGTCGCGAGAAAATCGGCCCTTACACTGTGTGCCTCCGACAGTTCCTTGCAAAGTTCTCGAAGCTTATCCTCCGAACGCGCGATAAGGAACAGGCTATGTTTTCGCTTAGCCAGCTCCCGGGCAAACACCTCGCCGATCCCACTCGATGCTCCGGTGATCAGCGATGTCATACTTCTTCGTAATCCTGCGGCGGAGAATTCCAAGCAAAGTAGACAGACATAACGGCCGCCGCAAAGATCGTGATCGTGCCGATCAGCCTGATCATGCCCGCGATGCTTTTCGTGTGGCCGAGCCATCCGAGCCGCTCCAGCATCCAGTTCCAATCATGTATTCCGCCGCCGACAAGCGGAAGCAGCATTTCGACCGCGTCCTGAGCATAGACGTAAACATTCAGTATCGATTGGCCGACCCAAAACAGAACGATCGCCGCCGAATAGTAGCTTCGCTTCCAGATGAAGTAACCGACGAACGCCGCCGGCATAATTATCTGAAACAGCGATCCGCCGGCAAACCCCATGAACTCTCCGAATGGAGCGAAAACGAAATGTCCCGTCTCGTGTATCGGCAGGTCGACCATGTCGAGAAAGCTGCCCGCGAGCGGGTCGTAAGCGATCCACAAAAAGTAGAGTGTGCAGACGCCGGCGACAATCAATTTTGGATATCTTAGATCGATCACAAAAGTTTGTTTCGAATGATCCAGCCTTTCACCTGTCCGTTGAACCACTGCGGCCGCTCCATGTGAAGGAAGTGGCTCGTGCCCTGCCACATTTGAAACTCGAGGTTCGGCGCGACCTCACGATATCGAGCCTCGAGATTCTCCGGCCAATACGGCGACGGCGCCATTATCGCGAGCGTTGGCACGCTGATCTTTCCGTGCTCGGCGTAAGAGTCGTCGTTCATCTTCCGCATCGCACTCGTCGCGACATGCTCTGGCGTTGAAAGCATCGACGTGCGGATGGTCGCGGCAAGAGTCGTGTCTTTCGGAAGCATTCCGTTGATAAACTGCGGCGCCGTATTCTTGTAGTCGGCGTAAAACGGCTCAAAGAATTTCTCGAGCTCCGCCCGATTCGGATAAGGCAGCAATGCTCCATCGACGATCACAAGCCCGAGAGTCTTCTCCGGATACATCTCGTGATACTTGCGAATGATCGGCGTGCCCATGCTGTGACCTGCGAGCACGGCTTTCTTCACGCCCGCGTGTTTCATCACGCCGTCAACTGCCTTGGCGAAGAGGTCGATCGTGTAGTCGGTCTTGGGCTTGTCGCTTTCACCGTGGCCGGGCAGGTCCATGGCGATCACACGATAGCCCGGAAAGGCGCTATACGTGTCCTTCCAAAACTCGACGTTGCACGTCCAGCAATGTACGAGCACGATCGCATTTTTCGCCTTCGAATTTCCGATGTCGTAATAACGGATCTTTTTGCCGTCAACAACCGTAACCCAATTGCTTTCCGGCGACTGCTGAGCAGCGGCTGAAACGGCTAACCATATGAATAAAAAGATGACCCAAGCCCTTCTCATTTCCCAAAAAACTCCTGTTTTGTAATGCCGTAGAACGCGCACTCTTCATCGTAGTGTACTTCGTTCTTCTCGAACTTCATCCCGAGCTTTTCCATTATCCGGCGCGACGCCGCGTTCGGAACGTTAGCAACAGCGACTATCCGCTCAAGGCCCATCATGTTGAATCCATATTCCATCCAGCCTCGGGCGGCTTCCGTGCCTATCCCGAGTCCCCAATATTTTTTGATGATGCTGTATCCAACCTCGATCTCGCCCGTATCCTCAAGCGGCTGCAGGCCAGCCGATCCGATAATGTCACCCGTTTCCTTCCATATCATCGGACACATTCCTACGCCAAACTTTTCATAGCAATCCATGTAAAACTTTATCCGCGTAGCCAGCGCTTCGGCGTTCTGTCGTGTCGGCCCGCCGAGATATCTGTTTACCTCCGGGTCCGAACGCTGCTCGATAAGCAGCGGCAGATCGCCGTCAACAAATTGTCGAAATCTTAGTCGCTCGGTTTCAATCATAGAATGAGTTCGCTCACCAAAAATTAAGGCGACAGCCGCTTGATCGTCCATGTATCGCCTGATCGAAGGTAGCGCATACGGTCGTGTAGGCGGCTGCGACGGCCTTGCCAAAATTCAAATTCGGTCGGCGTGACGGTGAATCCGCCCCAGTGTTCAGACCGCGGAACGCTGCCCTCGGGATGTTTAGCCGTTAGCTCGTCAAAACGCCTTTCCAAAATTTCCCTTGATTCGATCACCGAACTCTGCTCGGACGCTAGAGCGCCGATCTGACTCTTGTAGGGTCGCTTGGCGAAATACTCGTCCGACTCGGCAGCGGAGGCTTTTGCCGCTGTTCCGCGAATGAAGATCTGCCGTTCGAGTTCCTTCCAAAAGAAGTGCAGGTAGCAGTTAGGATTGGCGGCGAGCTCACGGCCTTTGCGGCTGTTGTAATTGGTGAAAAAAGTGAAGCCTTCAGCGTCGAATCCTTTTAGCAAAACCGTCCGCCCTGACGGCTTTCCGTCGAGCGATGCCGTGCCGAGATGCATCGCGTTCGGCTCGAAGATCTCAGCGGCAACGGCATCGTCGAACCATGCGGCGAACTGCACGAACGGATCAGCGGCGACAGTCGATCGCGTCAGCTCGCGCTGCGAATATTCTTGTCTTAACGCCGCGAGGTCTTTCATATCAAATGAACAAACAAACCGTCTTTCAATTTTGGCTCAAACCACGTCGACTTTGGCGGCATGATCTCGCCCATGTCGGACACGGCGAAAAGATCTTCCATCGATGTCGGATACATTGAGAATGCGACTGCGTAGTCGCCCGAATCGACAAGCCGTTCGAGCTCGTCCGTACCGCGAATGCCGCCGACGAATGAGATCCGCTCGTTCGTTCGCGGATCGTCGATGCCGAGGATCGGGGCGAGGATGTTCTGCTGCAAGATGCTCACGTCTAACGATTCGATCGGGTTCGGTTGATGAATGTTCTCGACGATGTAAGTAATCTTGCTCCACTCGCCGTCAAGATACATCGAAAATGATCGACCGTGTTTCGGAACTTTCGTGTCAGTCTTTTCGACAGTGAACGCGTGCGAAAGGCTTGCAAGAAAATCATCCTTGCTAAGGCCATTCAGATCTTTTACCGCACGGTTGTATGGCAAGATCTTCAGATCTTCAGCCGGGAAAACGCCGGCCATTAGGAAGTTGTATGGCTCGTCGCCGGTGTGATCGGGGTTCTGATCTTTTAATGTCTTGCGAGCAAGCGAGGCCGACTCAGCACGGTGGTGACCATCGGCGACGTACAAGGCTGGCACTTCCGCAAACGCCGCGACGAGCGCATCGACGTCTTGCACTTTCCAGACCGTCTGCGTCACGCCGCCGGCGTCGCACTCACATTCGTAAAGCGGTTCACGCGAAGTTTCGTCGGCAATGATCCGACGCGTCTCGTCGGTGCCGCGAAAGGCGAGGAAGATAAGCCCGGTCTGCGCACCGAGATAGATCATGTGATCGGTACGGTCTTTCACCTTGCCGGGTCGCGTTTTTTCGTGTTTCTTGATCAGTCCGGCGTCATATTCATCTATCGAACACGTCGCTACGATGCCGGTTTGCACGTGCGGTCCAATGCTCAAACGATAGATGTATATTGACGGCTCGGCGTCCTGCGTGAGCCAGCCTTCGCGAATGAAACTCTCGAGATTCTCTTTCGACTTTGCAAGCACATCGGCCTCGGCCGGGTCTGAGCCGAGAGGAAATTCAGCTTCCGGTCTGGTAACGCGAAGAAAGCTGTGAGGATTTTCCGCGATGTATTCACGCACTTCGGAATCGTAAGGCACGTCGTATGGTACGCACGCGACCTTATCGACTAGGTTTGTCGGCGGGCGGAGAGCTTTAAATGGTTTAATGACTGACATTTTTATGGAGTAGGCGTGGCCATCGGGGCGGTCGGGATCTGATTTTGTCGAATGATGTCGTCGATTGCGGCATCGTTCTGCTGTTGAATGTCCTGCATCAATCGGTCGGCGTAGCCTTTTTTATCGATCTTCCACTGGCTGTCTTCGAAAAGGAACGGCCAAGTTTCCCATTGACCGAACGAATTCTTCACTTCGATCGTCGCCTTCTCACCCTCGATCTTTTCGTTGCGAAACTCGAAAACTTTCTGTGATTCGGGGAAAAGTGTCTCGCGCTTAACGATCTCGTCAAGCGCGACTGATTGCGATTTCGCCTCTTGATCGAGCATCCTTATCGTATCCGCCGAGAGCAAAAGCTTCATCGTCGTCGTATCTTTCGCCTTGACCGCCTTGGTGTAGGTCTTCATCGTCTCGACCGGCGATTTCGGCTCAGACGCGGCTCCGCAAGCGGCTGCAAATACCGCCGCAAACATCAATAAACTGGTATGAAAAGTCCGCATTTCGATAGTTTCCGCAAAACGGCAATTATATCGCACGAGCCCGAACGACGCATTTCCTTGAGAACTTTGTGAATGCTTTCCGGTCTTTGTGTTACAACTCTTCTTAACACGGAGTACGCAGAGGTTTTTCAGGGAGATCACGGAGAGGACTTTATGGAACGACGAAAACTGTCGGAAGAAGAAGTGAACACGGCGCTCGAATCGCTCGATAGCTGGAAATTTGACGAGGACAAGATCGAGCGAAAGTTTAAGTTCGAAAACTTTGGGGAGGCGCTTGCCTTCGTCAACAAGGTCGGTGCGATCGCCGAAGCTGCCGATCATCACCCTGACATCAAACTCGGCTGGGGTTACGCAAAGGTCGAAACCACAACCCACGACCGCGACGGCGTCACCGACCACGACATCGCGTTGGCCAAGAGTATCGATGAGCTGGGATAGGAAAGTAATGAACGTTCGCGCGAAACACTTTGAGAAGTTCTTATCCGTTCTCCCGCTAATCATCCTGCTTGTTGCGTCAGTTCGGGCCGATGCGATCGACGATCTGGTTCGCCGCGAGATGGAGAAACGGAAGATTCCCGGCATATCGATCGCCGTTTTACGCGAAGGGAAGATCGTCAGGGCCGATGGTTACGGTTTCGCCAATCTGGAGACGCGGACCCCGGCATCGAAGGATACTGTTTACGAGATCGGCTCGATATCAAAGCAGTTTGCGGCTGAGGCGATCATGCTGTTGGTCGAGGATGGAAAGCTAAGCCTTGACGATCCGATCAATAAGTACTTGCCCGCGAACGCGCCGGAATCTTGGAAAGCGATAACTGTCCGGAACCTGCTGAACCACACGTCCGAGTAAAGGATTGGACGGAGGTTAAGGAGTTTTCGTATCGCCGAGAGTATACGCACGAGGAATTCGTCGATCTCGTTAAGAATTTTCCGCTGCAGTTCGCTCCGAACGAGAACTGGCTTTATTCAAATACAAACCTCCCGCTGATAGGAATCATTGTCGAACGAGCGAGCGGCGAATCTTTCGAAGAACTTGTCACCCGACGGATATTTAAACCCCTGGGTTTCCCGACCATCCGATTCAAGCATCAGGAAGATGTCGTCACAGATCGGGCGAGCGGATACGTACTGAGAAACGATCAGTTAAAGAACGGAGAACCTTTCCGGCCACGCGTGATCGCCGCGAGCGGAGGCGTTCTGGCGAGTGCGGTCGATCTTGCCCGGTGGTGGGAAGCGGTGTTTAAGCAACGCGTAGTCAAGAAAGATAGTCTGGATCAGATGCTGCAGCCGACCGTTTTGAAGGATGGGCGCTCGGTCGCTCACGGATTCGCTTTCTTTTCCGATTCGTTCAACGGACATCGCGTCGTGCAGCATTTCGGCTCGACCGTCGGCGGTTTCGGCAGCATCGTCCGCTATTTTCCAAAGGAAGACGTAACGGTAGCGGTGATCGGAAATCTCGAAGACGCGGATTGGGAGCCGAATATATCGCCAAGCGGATTTCGGGTCACTTTATCCCGGGCGCGTTCGTCGCCGGAATGAAGGAAACTCCTGATCTGACGAGAGGGCAGACGGCAAAGCATCTGGAAATTTTGAAAGCGATCTCGAACAGATCAAAACCGGCTGAACTCTCGGAGAACTACGCCTCGAAAGTGACCGAAAGTTTCCGCAGCCAGCTTCGCGACAACCTCGCCTTCATGCAAAAGTTTGCCTTCCTGGGAAAAGAGGCATTCAGCCCGGACCACTTCATGCTCGACCCAACCGCCGCCGAGGTCTTTCACTACAAAATGACGCTGCCGAAACGAACCGTCTATTACCACTTCCGTTTCGACAAACAAAGCAAGATCAGTTGGATCTCGTTCGAGGAATAGGCGTTCCTAAATACCGTCGACGATCGCGTTGAGCGTCGGCGACGATCGCATCGCGGCGTAGGCTTTGGCGGTGTCGGGGTGATAGTAGCCGCCGACGTCTTGTGGGGAGCCCTGGGCGGCGATGAGTTCTTCGTTGATCTTGGCCTCGTTGTCCTGCATCGCTGCTGCGACGGGGGCGAACTTTGCTGCGAGTTCGCTATCGGCGGTTTGGTTTGCAATCGCTTCTGCCCAGTACATTGCTAGGTAGAAATGAGAGCCGCGGTTATCGATCTGGCCCACTTTTCTTGCGGGCGATTTGTCGTTCGCGAGGAACTTGGCGTTTGCTTCGTCGAGAGCGTCGGCAAGGACTTGGGCTTTCTTGTTGCCTTGAGTTTGAGCGAGATGTTCGAAGCTTGCCTGCAAAGCGAGAAACTCTCCGAGTGAATCCCAACGCAGATATCCTTCTTGCTGAAACTGTTCAACATGCTTCGGAGCAGACCCGCCGGCACCGGTTTCGAACAGGCCGCCGCCGTTCATCAGCGGGACGATCGAGAGCATCTTCGCCGACGTGCCGAGTTCGAGGATCGGGAACATATCGGTTAGATAATCGCGCAGGACATTGCCAGAAACCGAGATCGTGTCCTTGCCTTCGCGGCCGCGTTTCAAGCTTTCGAGCATCGCGTCTTTGACGTCCATGATGCGGATGTCGAGGCCCGCGGTGTCGTGGTCCTTGAGATACTTCTCGACCTTTTTGATGATCTGCGAATCGTGGGCTCGGGTTTTATCGAGCCAGAAGATCGCGGTCGTATCCGAAAGTCGGGCACGGTTTACGGCAAGCTTTACCCAGTCCTGGATCGGCGCGTCCTTCGTTTGGCACATGCGGAAGATGTCGCCGTTCTGCACCGGTTGTTCGAGCAGCGTGTTGCCGTTCTCGTCTTCGACCTTTACCGTTCCCTCGCCTGATATCTGAAACGTCTTGTCGTGCGAGCCGTATTCTTCCGCCTTTTGCGCCATCAGGCCGACGTTCGGGACAGAGCCGAACGTCTTCGGGTCGATCGCTCCGTGCTGCTTCATATCGTCGATGATCGCGGCGTAGAAACCGGCGTAGGTGCGGTCGGGAATCATGCATACGGTGTCTTCTTCGTTGCCGTCCGCATTCCACATCTTGCCGCCGCCGCGTACGAGTGCCGCCATCGAGGCATCGATGATCACGTCTGACGAAACGTGGAAATTGGTGATTCCCTTGTCTGAATTCACCATCGCGAGCCGGGGGCCGTTCTCGATCGCCGCCGCGATGTCCGCCTTGATCTCGGCTTCCTGCGGATGCCCGGCGATCTTTTCGTTAAGCGTGGCTAGGCCGAAGTTCGGATTGATGTCGAGTTCGTTAAAGGTTTCTTTGTATTTATCGAAAACGTCTTTGAAATAGGTCTCGACTATCGCTCCGAAAATGATCGGATCGGAGATCTTCATCATCGTCGCTTTTAGGTGAGCCGAAAGCAGAACGTCGTTATTTTTTGCTTCAGCAATAGCTTCCTGCACAAAGGCTTTCAGCGAAGCGAGATTCATCACCGAAGAATCGATCACCTCGCCCGCGTTGAGAGGAGCAAAGTCTTTCAAAACTTTCTCCGATCCGTCGCCGTAAAAAACGATGCGAAACTTTCCGTCAGCTTCGACGGTCGTCGAGGTTTCGGTACCGAAGAAATCTCCGCCGTTCATGTGGGCGATCGATGTTTTAGAATCGGCACTCCAAGTGCCCATGCGATGCGGATTCGCCTTGGCGTAGTTCTTCACCGCCTTCGGCGCACGGCGGTCGGAGTTTCCTTCGCGAAGTACAGGATTTACAGCACTTCCGAGCACTTTCGCATACTTTTTGTTGATCGTTTTTTCCTCGTCGGTCTTGGGCTCGGCAGGATAATTCGGCACTGCATAGCCTTGCTTTTGAAGTTCGGCGATCGCCTCCTCCAACTGCGGAACGGACGCGGAGATGTTAGGAAGTTTGATGATATTGGCGTCCGGTTTTGTGGCTAGTTCGCCAAGCTCGGCTAGTGCGTCAGGTGTCTTTTGATCGTCGGTTAGATGTTCGGGAAAGTTGGCTAGGATTCTCCCCGATAGCGAAATATCCGGAACCTCGATATCGATGTCCGCCGCCTTCGCGAATCCTTTCACGATGGGTAAAAAGGAGTGAGTAGCCAATAGCGGAGCTTCGTCCGTAAGCGTGTAATAGATCTTCGATTGTGCCATTTCAAATGCCTGAATTTATTGAGTTTTTAAGGTCAATAAAACGATAAACCTATTTTAAGACGCTTTTGGCCAAAACAAAACTTTAGTGCCGGCGGGTGTTTTTGGCCTCGGAATCCGTCTATTCAGCATGGCGGAAGATTCTATATTGCGAGGTCTTTATGAAAAGTCTAATTGCCCTGAGTTGCCTATTTCTTATCTTCGGTTGTGATGTGCGTTCGCAGCTTCCCGAGAAAATGCCTGATGATGTAAGCATATCCCTTAACCAGACCGGTGGGATGATGCGAGCACATAAAAGGATCACCGTCACAGCGGACAAGCTGGAGTTTGACGAACTCACAGGCGGCGGCGCTCCGCAGATTAAATGGACGAAACTGATCGATCGAAAAGACGCCGAGAAACTCTATGCGACATTCGTTGAGAACCGCTTCGACATGATCAGAAATGACAAACGTACCGAGATAGTCTACGACGCAGGATCGGAGCATATCTCTCTTTCGCTCGGCATCGGCCGGACCGTCAGTGCCGTTTACGGTAAGAACTCGCCAATGTCAGGCACCAGCCTGAGACACTTTCAGGCTGTCAGCAAAGCGATCGACGACCTGCTTACAAGGTATCAGGACGCCGGTTCAGCTGAGCTGACCGAAGGTTATCTGCAAGGGACGTGGCGAGCTGCGGGCGAGACGCCTGACCGCCACGCCTGGTTTCTCGAGTGGACGTTCGATAACGGACGCTTCAAGCAGATGGGCTATCCGCCGATCACGCAGGAAGGAAAATATCGCTTGATCGCCGCCGAAGGGGACAAGCTTACGATCGAGCTCTTCGATCAGAACGGCACGTTCGGCAAAGAAACGCAGCGGATCGAGATCTCGGCGGATGCCGGCCGACTGACCATCCAGAATATGAAGGGCTTTTCGAAGGTTACCGATCCAATCTCCAAGTGACCGGGCCTAGCCTTTCCATTTTCCGTAGAAACGATAAAGTTGGAGATATGGATTTTGAACTTCAAGACAAGTCAGCGTTCGTCAGCAAATCGACAGCGGAGACTTACTCGACCGAAGCATCAGCAACTAGATCGTAGCGGGTAAAAGTGAGTATGAGATCCATGCGACATGGCAGCCGGGCTTGAAAGCGTTTCGCAAGATGCGGAAGAAGTATCTGCTTTGTAATTAGAGATTAAATTTAGCAATAGAGTGCACAAGTTATTCACAACGGGAGTTTTCGTTTTTCTGGCGGTTGGCTGCGGCTTAGCTCAAACGAAGCCGCCGGTCGCGAAGACTCTCTACTTCGACTCCGACGGTAATCAAGTCTCGAACAATGAGTTCGTCGATATTCGCATGGCGAATGCTAATTATCCAGATCGGACTTTGATGAAGACGCTCGACGACGGGACGGTCGAGTTTCGGCTGCAAAAGATACCTCAGGAAGGTTCAAGGGCTCCCGAATTCTCGCTTAAGACGATCGAGGGGAAATCGATTTCATCGAGCGAGCTTCGCGGCAAGGTCGTCGTGCTCAATTTCTGGTTCATCGGCTGCGCAGTCTGCCGGGCGTTGAAGCCGAAGCTGAATACATTCAAGACAAGGTTTGACGGAAACGAGGATGTGGTGTTTATTGCCGTCACCGGCGACCCGCCGGGCGAGGTCGAAAAGTATGCCAAAAACGAACCGCTCACCTACATTCAAACCGCAGGCGCCGAGGCCGAGTTAAAGAAGTTCGTCTTCAGCGGTTATCCGAAGAACATCGTGATCTCGAAAACGGGAGAGATAGTTTATTGGCGAACGACAGTCCACGCGTGGGACAAGTTCGAATCGGTCGTGCGCGGCGAGCTTGCTAAGAATTAGGCTATTGATTACGGGGAAGGTATGTCGAAACGAATATTTATCACAGGGGCGTCAACAGGACTGGGCAAGGCTGCGGCGAAGCTCTTCGCGGCTAACGGCTGGCATGTGATCGCGACCATGCGGAAGCCCGAAGCCGAAACTGAGCTTAATGATTTGGATAACATCGAGCTGTTGCCGCTGGACGTTACCGATCCGGGGCAGATCAGGGAAGCGGCTCGGAAGGCCATCGAAAAAGGTCCGGTCGATGTCGTTTTTAACAACGCAGGATACGGTCTTGCGGGGCCAATGGAAGGAATTTCGGATGAACAACTCGTCCGCCAATTAGATACGAATCTTTTGGGCGTGATGCGCGTCACGCAAGCTTTCATACCGCATTTTCGCGAGAAACGAAGCGGGCTTTTTATTACTACAACCTCTATCGGTGGCCTGGTCGCTTTGCCATTTAATTCCGCATATCACGCTACGAAGTGGGCCCTCGAAGGTTGGAGCGAAAGCCTCGCTTTCGAATTGAACAAGTTTGGCATCGGTGTCAAAACCGTTTCGCCGGGCGGCATTCAAACCGATTTTGCGGGACGCTCGCTCGTTTTAGCTTCACACCAGGCTTACGACATCCTGGTCGCGAAAGCTATGTCGGTATTCGCTGATCCGGACCGAGCAAAGAACTATTCGACCGCCGAGCAGATCGCCGATGTCGTTTACGAAGCTGCAACCGATGGCAAAAACCAACTTCGCTACGTTGCCGGCGCCGATGCGAAAGCGATGTATGCCGAGCGGTTGGAGATAGGCGACGAAAAATTCAGAAGAGGAATTGATCAGCTCTTTCTAGGCGACTAATGAGATTCCGTTGTTAGAACATAGTTGCCCCCGGCCGGACAAATGTCCTACAATTATAGACAGGTGTCTGATGAACTTTGAGCAGAAACTTAACAAAGAGATCTCCACCGTGGTGCGGTCGGGCAACCGCCCTGGCAGATCGCTGAAGACCAGCGAAAAGGTATCGTACCGGGAATTTCTGTCGGACAAGATGTTGGTGATCGCGGCGATCCGGGCCGGAATCCCCTATTCGCTGTTCGCTCTCATAAAAGAGATCACGCCGTTCAGCGAAGACGATTGGGCAGAGATCTTGAACATTTCTACCAAATCGCTGTCACGATACAAGCAGGCATCGCGGCATTTTAAGCCCCTTCAATCCGAGAAGATCGTCGAAATGGCCGAGATAAGCGAAGCGGGCAAGGATGTGTTCGGGTCGGTCGATAAGTTCAGGTTGTGGCTCGATACGCCAAACTTTGCGCTGGGAGGGGCTAAGCCATTCGATCTGCTTAAAGATTCATACGGTAAGGAATTGGTGCTGTCTGAATTGGTGCGGGTCGAGCACGGAATTCTTGCCTGATGCAAGTATTCCGCCTGGCGCGTAAAAAGTATGCGAGGCCGCTGTCTGGAAAAGGCGCGGCGATCAGAGGCGGTAGGTGGAATTCGCCTGGGGTCGACTTGATTTACTCAGCAGAGAATCGCTCTCTTGCCATGGCGGAGGTCGCCGTTCACCTATCGCTGGCGACACTACCCGACGATTATGTAATGGTGACAATTCATGTTCCGGATGGCCTTTCGATCACAGAAGTCGCTTCCGCTCGGCTGCCGAAGAACTGGAATGTTTTTCCACACTCCAGAGCCACGCAGTTGATCGGAGATAAGTTCGCCGCTGGTTTGGAACACTGCGGCCTGCGGGTTCCGTCGGCGGTAACGAAAGGAGATTTCAACTTACTTTTGAATCCGCACCATCCGAAGTTTTCCAAAGTGCGGATCGAAAGAGTCGAACCGTTTCCATTCGATGTGAGGATATTTAAGTAACTTGGCAAGGCCTAAGAAAAATTTGCAACCGATCGTCTCGATCATCATGGGCAGTAAGAGCGACTGGCCCACGATGGAGCAGGCGTCGCTCGTGCTCGACGAATTCGGCGTGGCCCACGAGTCAAAGATCGTTTCTGCTCATCGAACGCCCGATCTCCTTTTCGAGTTTGCCAAGTCAGTCGAGGAACGCGGCGTCGAGGTCATCATCGCAGGAGCCGGCGGAGCGGCTCATCTGCCGGGAATGTGCGCTTCGCAGACGGTCTTGCCCGTACTCGGCGTGCCGGTCGAAAGCAAGGCTCTCAAAGGGCTCGATTCGCTTCTATCGATCGCCCAGATGCCGGCCGGAGTTCCAGTCGGTACCCTCGCCATCGGCCAGGCCGGTGCCAAGAACGCCGCACTTCTCGCCGTCGCGATCCTTGCGAATTCCCGCCCCGAGCTTCGAAAGAAGCTTCACGCGTTTCGATCGAAACAAACAAAGACCGTGCTAAAATCCAAGTTGGAGAAATAGTTATGGAGGCAGTCCGAATAGAAACTACGGTTCAGCCCAACAGACGCATCGTTGTCGAAGATCTTCCTTTCGATGAAGGTGACAAGGTTGAGATCATCATCCTTGAGGCGAAGGCAGAAAAGGAAGATGGTGACCGGTATCCGCTGCGTGGAACGCCCTACTCTTACGTAGACCCGTTTTCACCGGCGGTTCCCGCCGAGGACTGGGATGTTGTTGAATGATCATTCTCGACATCTGGATCTGGTACGTGCAAGAAGACACCAGACTCGATCAGAAAGCACAGACATTCATTCGACAAACGAGTCCGCAGGGCTCGGGATAAGTTCTATATCCATTTGGGAGGTAGCTAAGGCCGTCAAGCACGGGAAGCTCGTTTTGCCAGTGGATACAGAGTCCTGGCTTAGGCAAGCGTCGAATTACCCTGGCATTCAGATCCTCGCGCTAACTCCCGAGATCTGCGTTGAGTCCGCAAATTTGCCCGGCGTCTTTCACAAGGATCCTGCCGATCAACTCATCGTTGCTACCGCACGCATTCTCGATACGCAGCTTGTAACCGCTGATTCTAAGATACGGTCTTATCCACACGTAAAGCTATTCGTTTAGGCAATGACGGTCCCCGACATCCTTGAGAGGCTCGAGGCTCTCGGCTCACCTAAGAACGTGGCGGGGATGGCGCGGTTCGGGATAGTCACTAAGAAGGCTTTTGGAGTTCCAACTCCCGAGTTGAAGCGGCTGGCGAAAGAAGTAAAGAAAGAAGTTACCGACCGGCATTCGCTTGCACTTGACCTCTGGCAAACGGGTATTCACGAAGCCAGGGCAGTCGCGTATTTGATAGATGACCCGAAGCAAGTCACGGAAGACCAGATGGAAGCGTGGGCGTCGGATTTCGACAACTGGGCTATCGTCGACGGCACGTGCGGACATCTGTTTTGCCGTTCGCCATTGGCCTACAAGAAAGTAGTAGCGTGGAGCGGCCGCGACGAGGAGTTTATCAAACGAGCAGGAATCGTGCTGATTGCGTGGCTTACGGTCCATGATAAGAAAGCCTCGGACGAGAAGATCGCCGAGTTTCTGCCGCTGCTCGAGAAACACGCGGACGACGACCGGAACTTCGTCAAAAAAGCGGTGAACTGGTCGCTTAGGCAGGTCGGCAAACGCTCTCTGAAACTCAACAAACTTGCGATCGAAACCGCCGACCGAATAGCGCTGCAGAATACCAAGTCTGCCCGTTGGATAGCGTCGGACGCTCTTCGCGAACTCAAAAGCGACGCTGTTCGAGAGCGATTGCAGGCAAGGGCAAAACGTTAAAAGTTTCTGATAATGCCGCCAGATTGGGCGTTTTTATTGTAAGGAACTCTCGCACAGGAGGCCTGCCAATGAGCGCCGTTAAATGTCCGAATTGCGGACTCTCGACCTTCTCCGCCGATACGAACTGCCGCCGATGCGGCAAGCTTGTATATCGCCCGACCAGTCGGGTCGTCTCTGATAAGCCGCCGATCCGGAACAGCATCATTTCGCTGGCGATCTTCGCCGCTCTTTGCGTTGGGGGATATTACGTATTCTCCGCGATGCAGAGTTCGGTTCAGCAGTATTCCGACGAGGATGCTAAGCGGGCGGCCGCGCAGCCGAGCGTGCCCGAATCGCAAAAGGCATTTTCTAGAACGGCGGACGACCGAATGCGGGCTCAGCGCGTGGGTAATGCCGTCAACATCAGTCCGGCACTGGCGGAGCACAAAGATCGGGTGAAGGAAACGGAAAAGATGATGAATTCTATCTCGAATTCATCATCGCAATAGTCTGATTCGCCAAATCGATCCGCATTCGGGTAACCTATCGGTTCGCAAACTACGAACCGGTGAAAACAATTCTTCCCAATTCAACTATCGGTATCTTCGGCAGCGGCCAGCTTGGACGTATGTTCACCCTCGAGGCGCGCAAGATGGGATACCGTGTCCACACGTTTTCGCCTGACCGCGACACGCCGACCGGCCACGTCGCCGATGTCGAGACCTCAGCGAGCTACGACGATCTCGACCGCGTCCGCGAGTTTGCCAGAAGTGTCGATGTTGTTACGTTCGAATTCGAAAACGTGCCGTCGAAGACAGTTGAGGCGGCGGCTGAATTCGTTGACGTTCACCCGAAGGGCGAGATACTTCACACCACTCAAAATCGTCTCCGCGAGAAAACGTTTTTATCCGACAACGGTTTTCCTGTCACACCTTTTCGTCACATCAAGTCTATCGACGACCTTTATCGTGCTGCAGACGCCCTCGGATATCCGAGCGTTTTGAAGACAGCAGGCTTTGGCTACGACGGCAAGGGGCAGGCAAAGATCCGCGCTCACTCCGACCTCGACGAGGCGTTCGCCGCGATGAATGGTAACGATTCCGTGCTTGAGGCTTTCGTCGCTTTTGCTAAGGAAGTTTCGGTCGTTTGCGCCCGCGATCAGGATGGCAATTTAGCTCATTACGGAGTGATCGAGAACGAGCATGCTAATCACATCCTCGACGTTTCATTTGCCCCCGCTATGGTCAGCGAGACCGTCTATCGCGATGCCGTCGAGATCACGCGAAATGTTGCAGACGCGTTCGGCTATGTTGGCACAATGTGCGTCGAGTTTTTCCTGACGACCGACGACAAGTTGCTTGTAAACGAGATCGCCCCGCGTCCGCATAATTCGGGCCATCTCACCTTTGGCCCGTGCGTCGCGTCGCAATTCGAACAGCAGGTCCGCGCCGTTTGCGGTTTGCCGCTCGGCTCGACCGAATTCTATCGGTCGGCCGCGATGGCAAATCTCCTCGGCGAGGTGTGGGCAAACGGCGAACCGAAGTGGTCAGCCGCCCTTGCCGATCCGAACGTTAAGCTTCATCTCTATGGAAAAGCGGATCCGAAGCCAGGCCGGAAAATGGGCCACCTTACAGGAACGGGAGTAACTGCCGAAGAAGCTGCAAGTGCAGTTCGAGCCGCGAGAGAGAGACTGAAAACTTCAAACAAGTAGTCTCGCCAGTCGAACTCCGACGAGAACCGCCACAAATCCGCCGACCACGCTAAGCAACAGATACAGTAGGTTCGTTAAATAATCTCTGTTCGATGCAAGGCCGTAGATCTCCATTTCGAAGGTCGAGAACGTCGTGAATGCTCCGAGGAATCCGACTACCACTGCCAGCCGCAACGTTTCGCTCACGTCAAACCGATCGGTCAGCAGGATGAGCAGAAAGCCGATCAGGAATGATCCGCTGACGTTGATCACTAACGTCGGCAGCGGAAACTTCTCGAATACGCTTGCGAGGGGTGAGACGTTGATCAGATGGCGAGTGACTGCGCCGAGCGCTCCGCCAACGGCTACTGCCGAGATTTTGCTCAAGGCTTCCATAGCGAAGGATTATAGCCGACCAGACTCCGATCGAGGGCGTGCTAAAATTGATGTATGGCTGAGAGTGTCGCCTTTTCAAAAACCGCGGACCGCGCAACTGTTTATGCCGAGCTAGCCCCGCAGATCGAAGCTCTGATCGCGGACGAGACTGACTTGATCGCAAACCTTGCAAACGTCGCGGCCGTGCTGAAGGAAGCGTTCGGATTCTTTTGGGTCGGCTTCTATTTGAAGAAGGGCGATCAACTCGTGCTCGGCCCGTTTCAAGGCCCGCTCGCCTGCACCCGGATCGATTTTGGATCGGGCGTTTGCGGACATGCGTACAGCTCCCGCGAAACCGTTATCGTTCCCAACGTCGACGAGTTTCCCGGCCACATCGCCTGCAGCTCCGCTTCAAGATCAGAGATCGTCGTTCCGATGTTTGACGCAGGCGGCGAAGTTTTCGGCGTGCTGGATGTCGACAGCGATAAGTTGAGTGATTTTTCGGAGATCGACGCCGACCATCTCGAACGCATCGTCGGGCTCATCTCAAGGCTGCCGAGCAATCCTTCTGAATAGGCTCCTCTCTCGGAATTCGATAAGATATTCAATTCCGTTCGAGGCAGGCGTCCGGAGGTTCGAGCGGGTCTAATTGTCATATGACACCTATCGAATATCCGCTTTGGGTTTGGGTATCGTTCTTTGCCGTGATCCTGATCGCGCTGTTTGTCGACATCGGCATCGTTAATCGAAAGTCTCATGCGCCGACACGGAAAGAAACCGTTACTTGGAGCGTTGTCTGGGTTTCGCTGGCGCTCCTCTTCGGCGGATTTATTTACCTTCAGTTCGGTTCGTTCAAGTCGAAGGAGTTTCTAACCGGTTACCTCATCGAGCTTTCGCTCTCCATCGACAACCTCTTTGTATTTCTCCTTATCTTTAATTTCTTCAAGGTTCCTTTGAAGTATCAGCATCGTGTGCTGTTCTGGGGAATCTTTATGGCCCTGGTGATGAGGCTCGTGATGATCTTCGCGGGTGTCGAGGTCGTCGACCGATTTCATTGGGCGCTGTATCTGGCAGGTGCGTTTCTTGTCTACACCGGCATTAGTATGTTCGGTGAAGACGAGGCCTTCGAACCAGAAGAAAGTTTTCTGGTTAAGACCGCGACTCGCTTCATCAGAATCTCTAAAAACTACGAAGGAGATCGGTTTTTTATCACGGAAAACCAACGCCGAACAGGTACGCTTCTGCTGCTTGTGCTGATCGTGATCAACGTCGCTGATCTCGTTTTTGCAGTTGATTCGATTCCGGCGATCTTCGGCATAACGACCGATCGTTTTATTGTCTACACGTCGAATATCTTTGCTATCCTCGGCTTGCGCACATTCTATTTTTTGCTCGCCGATGTCGCCGAAAGGTTTCATTTTTTAAAGTACGGACTGGCCTTTGTACTAACTTTCATTGGCCTGAAAATGCTTTTGCCTCTTCTGGTTACAGGTCTGTTACTATTGATGGGTGAAGCGAGCACCGGTGGCTTTGCCGACCTGCTTCGACGCTTTCAGGCCAACGACGAAGAGATCAAGCAGTTGATCATCAACGTCTCGCTCGGTGTCGTTGTTCTCGCGATCGCGTCTTCGATAGTGTTGTCGATCATCTTCCCAAAAACCGAGACCGCTGAAGCAGGTGACAAAAACATGGACGATTCTGAAGACGATCCCGGCATGATCTAGCTTTTTCGATGGAGCCTCATTACAAGAAGATCTACGTTGAATGGTGGAAGATCCAGCGCAGCACTATCTATGGTGTTGTCGGGTTTGTCATAGTTGCGTCAGCGCTAGGTTTCGGTTCGTGGTACGCGATAAAGAACAACTGGTTTTCGCAAGAGAATGTGACGACCATTCCCAAGGATGCGGCCCGCATTCTTTCTTTTGAAGGCGACGTTCGCATAATTCGTGCGGCGACGCGCGAGACGGTTGTCGTCACAAAGGAGATCTACGTAGCCGCAGGCGATACCATCCAAACGCAGGCTGACGGCAAAGCCATCGTTCAGATGGTCGACGGTTCGGTGCTCACCGTGAGGCCGAACAGTACGCTGATAATCAAAGACAACTCATCGATATTCGGCGGCGCGAACGTGCGCGTCTCTCTTGATGACGGACAGCTCAATGTCCGCACCGATCAGCTTCCCGAAAACGCAGAAAATATAGTGGAAATGCTGGATTCGGAAACGGCGATCAAATCGCAGACCGACGCGAGCTTCAATGCCGACGCTCAAAACGCCGAGATCCGCATCACGCGCGGCAGCGTGGATACGACGGTCGGCGACACGAAGACGACCATCACCGAGAACGAGTTTGCTGCCGTAAACGATGGCCGCCTTGCGTCGAAAGAGAAGCTGCTGTTTGCACCGCGTCCTGTTCAGCCGACCGACGGTGCCCAGATCGTCGATCCGGGATCGGGCGGAAGCGTTGCCTTCGCCTGGCAGGATGAGAGCACGCTGCCGATCGCCGGTTATTACATTCAGATATCCCGCTCGCCTATCTTTGCCGCCGATTCGATCCTCGTGGATCGAAGCTCGCTAACGTCCCGCGAGTTTCGTCTAGCGGGAATGCAGCCGGGCACCTACTATTGGCGGGTCAAATCGACTGCTCGATCGGGCCAGACGAGCGACTGGAATCCGCACTTCAAGTTTACCGTGGTTCGCCGCGGTTCGAGCCCGGCGATCGACGTGACGGGCTGGAACGTAGAACGCGTAGGCGGCAACGTCCACATCATCTCCGGCAGAACGCAGCCGGGCTTATTAGTGAAATCTCAGGGAAATCAGGTCTTTGCCGCCTCTGACGGTTCCTTCCGGCTTCAGGTTTCTTCGGGGACCGGCGAGGTTCCGGTCGAGCTTGACGACACTCGCGGTAACCGTGCGGGCTTTGTTCTCTCCCTGCGAAACTCGCGCGTGCTGCGAAGGTTTTAGGAGGCACGTTACGGCACACGGTCATTCGCACAGCCACGCCACCGTATCGCCCGAAAGGACGAAACGCCTAAAGATCGCACTCGGCCTGACGTTCGCCTACATGCTTGCCGAGGCGATCGGCGGCTGGCTGACAAACTCGCTCGCTCTCATCGCCGATGCCGGCCACATGCTGACTGACGTGGCAGCGCTCACGCTGACGCTTTCGGCCATCTGGTTCGGTTCGCGTGCGGCAACCTCACGCAAAACTTACGGATATTACCGACTTGAAATACTTGCCGCGTTCATCAACGGCATCGCGCTCGTCTTGCTGTCGATATGGATCGTCGTTGAGGCCATCGAGCGATGGAATACGCCGCAGGAAGTTGCGGGATTGCAGATGTCGCTGATCGCAGTTGGCGGGCTCGTGGTGAATATCATCGCCGCGTTTCTGCTGCACGCCGATCACAAACACGATCTCAACATGCGCGGAGCGTTTCTGCATGTGCTCGGCGATCTGCTCGGATCGGTAATGGCGATCATTGCCGGTGTGCTGATCCTCGCGCTCGGCTGGCTGTGGGCTGATTCGGTCGGGTCGGCTCTTATCAGCCTTATCATCGTGGCGAGTGCGTGGCGGTTGATATTGGAATCGGTCAATGTGCTACTTGAAGGAACGCCGTCACACATCGACCTTCGGGCCGTCGAATCGACGATGACTGAAACGCCGGGAGTTGCCGGAATCCACGACCTTCACGTATGGACGATCTCCTCCGGCCGCGACGCGCTGTCAGCGCATATCAGCCATGACGACTCCGTCTCGCATTCAGACCTTCTCGCTATCGTTCGCACCAAACTTCACGACCGCTTCGGGATCGATCACCTGACTATCCAGATGGAAACGCTTTCGCACGAGGCCGAAGCGCTCTATGTTTGCGAGACCGGAACACAGTGCTTCGAACCCTCTAGGGCATCTCATTAGCTTATGCCCTCGATCGATCTGCGGTGGGGAACCCGCAAAATACCATTCGCATACGACGAGGAGATGTTCGCGGTGCTTGGAGCCGCTGACGAACGGCCGCCGCTTTCCGATGTTGAGATCGGAGAGAAACTAGACGCGCCGATCGGGACTCCGACGCTCGAAGAGATCGTAAGCGACGGCGAAACTGTTTTGATCGTGGTTCCGGATGCGACCCGAGAAGTAGGCGCCGGGCAGATCGTGAATCTTCTGATCAGGCGATTGATCGCGAGTGGCATCAACCCCTTCGACATTCGAATCATCTTCGCGACCGGCATTCACCGAAAAGTTACGGAGCAGGAAAAACAGAAGATACTCACGCCGTTCGTCGCACAGCGGATCAAAGCGCTCGACCACGATCCGCGTGACTTGATGCAGATCGTTCGGCTTGGCGAAACGGAAAGCGGAATTCCGATTGAGTTGAATCGGGCCCTTGTCGAACACGATCACGTCATTCTCGTCGGCGGAGTTTCTTTCCACTATTTCGCAGGCTTCACGGGAGGACGAAAACTTGTCTGCCCCGGCCTCGCTTCGTCAAAAACCGTTGCGGCGACGCACAAGCTTGCGTTTGACTGTGAACGGCTTGATCGTCGCGAAGGCGTCGGCAGCGGACGACTCGACGGCAATCCAGTTCACCAAGCATTTGTTGCCGTTGCGGGTAAGGTCAATGTTTCGTTCTGCATCACTACGGAAGTCAACGAGGCTGGGGAAATAGTCGACTTGCATTGCGGTGACCTTACCTCGTCTCATCGGGCGGCGTGTGACGCTTTCGCCGCTCGTCATTCGGTCGAGATAGCCGAAAAGCGGGACATCGTTATCGTAAGCTGCGGAGGCCATCCGCACGATGTGAATATCATCCAGGCCCACAAGGCTCTCGACGCGGCCGCGGATGCCTGCAACGACGGCGGAATGATCGTTCTGCTTGCGGAGTGTTCCGAAGGCCTCGGACGTGCCGATTTTCTGAATTGGTTCGACGCCGAAAATAGTGAAGCTCTCGCAATGCGGCTCTGCGAGAGTTATCAAGTCAACGGCCAAACCGCCTGGAGCCTATTGCGAAAGGCTGAGCGGTTCGACGTCCGGATCGTTACGAAGCTTCCCGCTGACGAAACTGAAAAAATGCGGCTCATATCAATGCAGTCGCTAGACCGCACGATGAAACAAGCCGAAAAAGAAAAGGCAGGATACATACTGCCTTTGGCTAGAAGAATATGCATTAGCAACTAGTTATGCTACTCGGAGGTTTCACAATAGATAAATTAGCGACGACT
>CADEGD010000007.1:0-55919 GCA_902826795.1 uncultured Acidobacteriota bacterium
CGATTTTTTTGATGTCGAAAAGTTTCCGGAGATGACCTTTAAGAGTACGAAGGTCGAGAAGAAGGGAAGTAGCTGGATCGTCAGCGGCGATCTAACAATGAGAGGTGTTACGAAGCCCGTCTCGATCCCGTTTACGATCAGCGGCTTTCTGCCGGGCGGCGAAAGAAGCGGAGCCAAAATCGGGATCACCGGCGAAACCACTATCAACCGTCGCGATTTTGGTGTGAATTACGGCAACAATTTGCCAAGCGGCATTCCCGCGATCTCCGACGATGTAAAAGTGGTCTTGGCCATCGAAGCGGGAAAGCCGCGTACGGCAGCTCCGGCTTCGGAGTAAGGCAGCGTGAGAGTGGCGCCTTTAAGGTGTTCCGGTTTGAAACGCGTAAACGCGTCACTCTTACTTTCTGGCCGCCTCGCCAAACGAGATATCGTAGATGGCGTATTTTTCCCAATCTTTATAATCGAAGTGCCACCATTCGTTGGCGTTGACGATGAACCCCTCGTCTTCCATCAGCTTTCGCAGAAGATCTCTGTTTGCACGCTGTTCTGCGGTTCCTCCTGCGTAATCAGGCGATGCCCGCTCGGAGAATTCGTCGTAATCGGAAGGCATTTCAACCAGCTTTCCACTCTTTAGATCATAGATCGAAAGATCGATCGCGCAGCCGCGGTTGTGTTTCGAGCCCTTTGCGGGATCGGCGACGAACTTGCGTTTATCTTCCGGCGTCACTTCCCAAAACAGCTTCGTGATCGACCACGGACGATAGCCATCGAAGATCACGAGCCCCAAGCCCTGCTTCCTCAGCTTCTGATGGATCCTCGCGATCCGTTTCGCGGCTGGCTTTTGCAGGAAAGCCCGAGCTTCGGGATACACTTTCTTGCCGACAAAGTTGTTGTCGGTCGCGTAGCGGATGTCGAGCTTGATCGTTGGGTCGAGGGTGATGAGTTCTGTCAAGTGGGCCTCGCGTTTACCGTTTTCTTTAGGCGGGCCGTCTTGGGCAACGGCCTGAAATGAAAGAATAAGAAATACAGCGAGAAGAGCAAATCTAGATCTCAACATAGCAAGATTATATCCACAGAAAGCAGAAGCCCGTGCGTTGGCAAGAGCTTACCTTTCAACCTGATGGTTAAGCCCTTGCTAACGCGCGGGCTTCTGTACGTTATGGCTTTTCTTCTGTCACTGGCTCGGAATCTTCAGGGCCGATGATAATATCGGTGCCGAATTTCTGATAGTTCGTGAAGCGGATGAGATTTCGCGTCTCGAACGAACGGCCGCCCTCGCGGATCGTAAGCCGCACATCGGAAACCAGCGGCAGCAGATACTTCTCTTCACTGATCGTGGTCCAGTCGTAATCGATCGTTCGGCGAGCGGCCGTAACCGGAAAGCCTTCGGGAATTTCCGTTGCGTCGCTCTCAACTCTCAGTACACGGAAATCGGCTCGGTCGATCCACATTCGGCCCTTCATCCCGCTTATCGTCGATTGCGAAAATCCGCCGGTACCGGAAACTATTCGTTGCTTCGCCTTGTCACGCTCGACTGCGAAGTCGAATATGACAGCCGTCCGTCCCCTTACAATATCGGTCTGAACCGGAGTAAAATCTGCATCGCTTTCGGGCTTAAAGATCGTAGCCAGCATCGTTACGAACTCTCCCGTCGAGCTGGAACCGCCCGCTTCTTGGTAGCTTCCCTTTGCCTCCGGGTTTTGCTGTATCGCCCCGTTAATCGACAGGAGTTTGTACGACTCTTCTCCGGTCGAACGATAGCTTACACCGACCACGAGCTTATCCTGCGGCCTGAAACTGCCCGTACCCGCATATCCGACAGAACGCTGGATCTGTTGTTTAACGACAAAATCCGGCATTTCCTCTACTGCTTCCAGCGTCTTGCGGCGAGTTTTATCTATGATTCCCGCGACCTCAAGCTGCGTCGGCAGCTTCGTACCTTCCGGATCTTTACGCCGACGCTCGGCCTCTTCTAGAGCACGCTTGAGTTCGTCGTCATTCGCACCCTTCGATCGCGTCAGGCTGCGAACGCCGTCAGTCAACACGAACCCGATGCCTCGGCTCCGAAGGGCGTCAACGACATCGTCTTTGGTTGCCGTTTTACGCTCAAGCTTATACAGAAGCTGAACATATTCGGTCTGCGTCAGCGGCTTATCCTGAGCAAACGCGGAGACGCAGAATGCCACGGTGAAAAATAGGAAAAAAACAGCGGATCTCATCTGGATAATTGATGCGAAATCGGGCCGAGGTGTTGTAAACACGGACTTAAAATCAAACGGGAGATGCTTTGCCGGCATCTCCCGCATAAAAATGTATTGCTACAAACAACGGGTTAGTTAACCCATTCTTCTTCGTAATTAAGCTTCCAGTGAGCCGTTACCCAAGCCTCAGCGGCCTCCATCGCGACAGCCTTCCACTTCTTCAAATTCTGAAGAACGTTCAGGGCTGCCAGCGGCTTGCTCGGGTCTCGCTCAACTCGGATCACTTCGGTGGCGACCTCGATGATGGTCTTATCTTCAGCAAGAATGCGAAGCTTGACCTCGGCGCCGACCGGCGGAAGAGTCTCGAGGTTTACGAGAGCACTGTTCTCACCAAGGTTTTCGGTCGTACCCTCTACCTTTACCCGCTTTCCACTTTCTTCGTCCACCCAAATAGCCTGCACCGGCATGTGGGCCAATATCCGATGGTGCATCGGAGTTTTATATGATGATGTTGCGTATTCTATCTGTGACATATTATCCCCCGCTTATTCGCCTGACCTTCCCCATGAAATGTTCCCTGCAAAAAGAGAACGAGAAAATTAACCCATTATTACAAAAAAGTCAAGTTTCCCCGCCGATTATCACGATCGCTTATAAAGCGTCATTTGCTCCATAGATCGGCGCTGGTTCTGATGCCGACGCCCAATGAAGGTTTGCCAAGGTTTTCTCGCGCCGGAGAAAAAGTCTAAATCATCTATTCTGTTAGATTTAACTTCGATGTAACGTCGCGGATGCACACTAGAGACTTGCCCTTTTACGACCGATCTCCTCAGTTGTTCAGGAACCCGATTTGCATAAAAAGAAGCGTCCTAATTTAGCCTTTTTTGGAAATTGTTCGGGCGTTCTAATTGAAAGTTCCTGAACCGCCGTAATCGTGTGTAAACACAAAGGTTATTCATGTTACAGGCGGAGGAGCGAGAAAGACCATTGAAGCAATCGCTTTGAGGTTCATCCGAAAAGCAAAATAAAAATCCAAAAATCGAGATAATCGGGAATTACAGACACTTTTACAAAGGCATTTTTCAAACTCATTAAGAGGTCAAAGAATCAGAATGACAAAGTTTTTGAACATTAGAATCGTCGTCCTTTTCGCGGCGATCGTTGCGACGCTCTCTAGCGTGTCGATGGCCCAGGTCACGACTTCGGAGATCGTTGGATCGGTCAGCGATCAGGCGGGTGCGGCCGTATCCGGCGCGACCGTCACGGCGGTACATGAGCCCTCGGGCACACGATACTCGGCTACGACGAATAGCGAAGGCCGGTTCGGCATTCCGGGCATGCGCGTCGGCGGCCCTTACACAGTTACTATCACGTCGTCGGGCTTTGCCGAGCAGAAACGTGAAGGCTTGACGCTATCACTCGGAAACGCCGCGACCGTTGATGTCACGCTCGGTGTGGCCGGAGCAAGTGCCGAGGTCACGGTCACCAGCGATCAGACGTTTAGCGAACTCCGTACCGGAGCGTCGACCAGCGTTTCGCGCGAGGTTATCAACCGCGTGCCGACGATCAACCGCTCGATCAACGATTTCACGAAGCTCTCACCGCAGTACAGCGGTGGCCCCTTCGGCGGCTCGTTCGCCGGTCAGGATAATCGTCTTAACAACATCACGGTTGACGGAGCGTCGTTCAACAACTCGTTTGGTCTTGGCGGCCAGCCCGGTGACCGGACGGGGATCTCGCCGATCTCGCTAGACGCGATCGAAGAATTTCAGGTCAACGTTGCCCCTTACGACGTTCGGCAGGGTAATTTCGTCGGTGCGGGTGTCAATACCGTTACTCGAAGTGGAAACAATGATTACGCGGGATCTGTCTATTACATCTGGCGTAAGCCGGGCATCATGGGTAAAGATGCAGGCGACACAGTTATCAACCGCGGCACGTTCGACTACAGAACCTGGGGGTTCCGCGTAGGCGGGCCGATGCCGTTCTTCAATTTTGGCGACGGAGCGGACGACAAGTGGTACACCTCCGGTCGCGATAAGCTGTTCTTTTTCTTCAGCTATGAGAATGAAAAACTGCAGCAGCCCGGTTCGACGCTTCGTGCGAACACCGGCGGCCAGACCGCGGGTGGCAGCACGTCGCGCGTGCTGGCGTCCGATCTAAACGCGCTGAGTAGCTACCTGAACACGAATTTTGGTTACGAGACCGGACCTTATCAAGACTACAACAATGACACGATCGGTAAGAAATACCTGTTTCGGGGCGATTACAACCTTGACGTGAAGAATAAGGTAAATTTCCGATACATTCACTTAGACTCAAACAACGATGTCTTAATGTCGACCTCGTCGTCGCTCGGTTTTGGACGATCACGCACTGCCACCAACGGCGGAATGCACTTCCAGAATTCTAACTACAAGATTTTTGAAAACATTCGATCACTGGTGGGCGAATGGACAAGCATGTTCACGGATACGGTTTCCAACAGCCTTATCGTAGGTTATACGAAACAGGACGAGAGCCGCGGATCCTTTGGCGAGTTGTTCCCGTTTGTGGACATTCTTCAAGGCGGATCAACCTACATATCATTCGGTTTTGAGCCGTTTACCCCGAACAACGAGCTTCGCTACAACTCGTTCCAGGTGCAGGATAACCTGACTCTCTACCGCGGAAATCACACGATGACCTTTGGTGGAACCTACGAACGTTACAAGTCGGAAAACGTCTTCTTCCCGGGTTCGCAGAGTGCATACGTTTATAACTCGCTTGCCGATTTCTACGCGGATGCTAACGGCTTTATTGCCAACCCGAACAGGACTACCTCGCCAGTGTCGCTGCGCCGATTTCAGGTTCGCTGGTTGAACATTCCCGGACTCGACAAGCCCGTGCAGCCCCTTGAGGTTGATTATTTCGGCGTTTACGGACAGGATGTTTGGAAGCTTCGTGACAATTTCTCGCTGACATATGGCCTCCGAATGGACGTTCCGTTCTTCGGCGAGACTGGATTTGCGAATGCTCAAGCCAACTCCTTAACGTTTCGTGATGAGACGGGAGCATCGGTTAGTTATCAGACCGAAGCACTTCCCGATCCGAAAATACTTTGGTCGCCCCGAGTAGGCTTCAACTGGTCGCCGCTCAAGAGCGGACGGGTCCAGGTCCGCGGCGGAACGGGTGTTTTTACTGGCCGTCCCGCATACGTCTGGGTATCGAATCAGATCGGAAATAACGGTGTACTTACCGGATTCGAGGAGACCAACAACACAAGTCAGCGTCCTTGGAATCCGGACATCAATCGTTATAAACCCCCGGTCGTTACGGGTTCACCAGCTGAAGTTTATGAACTGTCGCTGACGGATGCAGACTTTCGATTCCCACAGTTGTGGCGATCAAACATCGCTACGGATGTAAAAATTCCTCTAGGTTTTGTGGCGGGAACTGAGTTCTTGTACAACAGGGACTTGAACGGCATCTACTACATTAACGCTAATCTGTCGACACCGACCAGGTTCACGGGAGCTGATCCAAGGCCAGGCTGGACAGGCGCGGATCAGTGCCCAACTACTCCTGGTGGATTCAACTCGGGTTTGCAAAATAATCGGATTCATTGCGCTGTTCAGAATGCCATCGTTCTTAAAAATCAGAATGTTGGCCGCTCGTGGAACCTCGCATTCTCTATCGAGAAACCTTTCTGGAACGGACTCTACGGTAAAGCGGCTTATGCGTTTGGCGAAGCTAAAAACACCGTCGATCCGGGGTCGATTGCGGCCGGTTCGTGGAATGGTAACCAGCATGCTGGTGATCCGAACAATCCGGGCATCGGATTCAGTTCATCGTCCCAGCGACACCGAATTTTCGGCATTCTTTCTTATGAGAAAGAGTACTTCAAATTTGGTAAAACGGCGGTTTCGATGTTTTACGAGACGCGCAATTGGGGCAACGGAAGCTATGTGTTTGGCGGTGATATCAACGGAGACGGCGGTACGTCAAACGATCTGATCTACATTCCGCGAGATGCGTCGGAAATGAACTTTGGGAATGTCACGTCGTCCACTGGCACGGTGCTATTCACTGCTGCTCAGCAAGCGGCTGCGTGGGAAGCGTTCATCTCTCAGGATGAGTATCTTTCGAAGCACCGCGGCGAGTACGCTCAACGCGGCGCAGCATTCCTGCCGTTTGTAACTAAAGTCGACTTCAGCCTGGCACAGGACGTGTTCTTCCGGACGGGCAGCCGCGTCCACCGGTTCCAGATACGTGGAGATATTCTCAACTTCACGAATCTTCTGAATAAGAACTGGGGAACCGGTACGCAATTTACAAACCTACAGCCGCTGCTTCCGACCAGTACCTCTTCGACAGCAACGTGTCGGCCGGGTTCGGCGGTAACTACGGCAGTTGCCTATTGTCTGCGAAGCGGAGGCGGAAGCCTGATCGCACCTGTTTCTTATAGTCCGACCGCAGGATTCGGTGATGTTTGGCGATTGCAGCTTGGCGTTCGATATACCTTCGACTAAATTGCGATCTTTAGATCGGTTTGATGAGGCTGTCCGAGAGGGTGGCCTCTTTTTGCTTTAAATGTGGCGCGTGCCACATTTGCTAGAAACGACTTGAAGAGTCGGAGAAACTTCTGACTTATTTTTAGGTTCGATTTCTAGTATCATCGTGTCGTTTTTACCGATGCGGATACTGCACATCTCATCTTCGAGGACGTTTGGCGGTGGCGAGCGGCACCTTGTGGACCTATCCCGCGGCCTTGTCGAACGCGGCCATGAGGTATTTGTAGCGCTTCGACCGACGAACGAATGGCAGCATCGGTTGAGTTTTGTACCGTCCGGAAACATCATGCATGTCTCTATTCGGAATTCGTTCGGCGTGCTTAGTTCAATGCGCATTGCGGATTTCGTGAAGCAGAATAAGATCGAGGTCGTTCATGCCCACGTTGCCCGCGACTATATTCCCGCAAGCATTGCCGTGCTTGCTGCTAAAGATGCTAAATTCGTGCTCACGCGGCACGTACTGTTTCCACTTAAACCCTTTAACAAGTTTGCTTTAAAGAATCTTTCGGCGGCGATCGGAGTGTCGGAGGCGGTCGGCATTGGGCTAAAAAAACTATTTTCATCCTCAAAGGTTTCGGTGATAAGGAACGGGCTAGACGTGAACGTATTGACGAGTGCCGATACCACAAGGCTTCGGCACGAGTTTCGAGAGTTTCACAATATTCCAGACGACGCGTTGGTCGTCGGAACGCTCGGCGAGCTGCGAGAGCTTAAAGGCCAGCGAGATTTTGTTTTAGCGGCTAATGAGGTTGCAAAACAGCTTCCGAATACGCACTTCGTCGTGGTCGGGAAAGACAACACCGCCGACCGTTCCTTCAGACGGGAGCTGAGGCGGCTCGTCAAAGTCTTCGGACTAGAAGGGAAGTTTCTTTGGTTGGACTGGATCGACGATACCGATTCCTTTTTTGCCGCGATCGATCTGTTTGTGTCGCCTTCACATTCCGAGAGTTTCGGCCTGGCAATGCTTGAGGCGATGGCTCACGGCAAGGCCGTGGTCGCGACCGACACCGAGGGAGCCCGCGAGCTGCTCGGAAAGAAAGCCGTCCTGGCAAAGATCAAAGATCCCGTTGGCCTCGCCGCCAAGATCGTCGAACTGCTCCGCGACGATTCGCTACGTGCGGTCCAAGGTGGGGAAAACCGCAAGGCCGCCGGAGAAAAATTCTCACTCGAACGAATGCTCGACGAAACCGAAAAGCTCTATAAGAAACTTGTCGGCTAACGATGCATGTGTTGCGAAATCCGATCTTCTGCTCCTGTTCAGATTTATTCAGATCCATTCATCTTCTTCAGTGGTTAATGAATTTTTCACCACAGAACAAGACGAATAGGAAGAACAAATCTGATCAAGAGTGAGAGATGCGGCCTGCCTCAGTTGCTTTGCCCCCACCTCAAATTGGAATATAAATACAAGCCCATTTAATTATCCTGCGTTGATGATCAATTTCGATTCAAACATCTGCACTGATTTTTCCGCCGCATCGAGCCGAGAGTGGCTTGAGACGAACGGCATCGGCGGTTTTGCATCGGGCACGATCGCGGGTTCTAATTCGCGCAGATATCACGGACTGCTAACGGCAGCTACTAAACCACCGCTGGGTCGCCTCACGGTCGTTTCGAAGGTCGAAGATACGGTTACGATAGACGGCAGCTCCTACGAGCTTTCGTCGAACCAATATCCTGGCAACGTGCAGCCGCGAGGATTCGAGTATCTCGCCTCGTTCCGTCTCGACCCGTTCCCGACGTGGACCTACGTGGTTGGCGGCGTCGAGATCGTGAAGCGAGTTTTCATGATCCATGGGCGGAACGCGACGGCCGTTACATACACAGCGAAATCGAAGTCTCGCGGAAAGAAGCCCACGGCGGCCATGACGCTGCGACCGATGCTGTCGTTCGTCGACTATCATCATCTACGTCGAGAAACCTCAGAATTTAACGGAGACTATTACACAAACAACGGAACGATCGAGATTCGCCCTATAGCCGATATGCCTACGCTTTTCGTTAGCCACAACGGAAAGGGCGTCGAGAAGACAGGCTTCTGGTATCGTGACTTCGAATACGCGATCGAAAAAGAACGCGGCTTCGATTTTCAAGAAGATCTCTTTCAGCCGTTCGAGATAGCTTTCGATCTGGACAAATCTGCGTCCGTCATCTTCGCCACCGATGGGGATCTTGCATTTGAAGAGGTTGCGGACTTTGAAAAACTTGAAGTAAAGCGGCGGAAAGCTTTGGTAAAGAAGGCCGGAGCACGATCGGATTTCGAAAAACAACTTACTCTCGCGGCGGATCAGTTTATCGTGAAACGAGGCGAGGGTAATACTATCATCGCCGGTTATCCGTGGTTTTCCGATTGGGGCCGCGATACGATGATCGCTTTGCCAGGCCTCACGCTTGCGACCGGCCGGCCTGAGATTTCTCGCAACATCCTGATCGAGTTTGCAAAAAGCGTTTCCGAAGGCATGATCCCGAATCGCTTTCCCGATGAGGGTGAGATCCCGGAATACAACACGGTCGACGCGACTCTTTGGTATTTCGAGGCGGTTCGAACCTACGCAGAATCGACGGGCGATCTGCAATTTGTACGCGAGAATCTTTATTCAACCCTTGCCGAAATACTGGCGTGGCATCTCCGAGGCACACGATACAACATCCATCTCGATACGGACGGACTGCTTTACGCCGGTTCGCCAGACGTTCAGCTGACGTGGATGGATGCCAAGATCGGCGACCTCGTGATCACGCCGCGGCAGGGAAAAGCGGTCGAGATCCAGGCACTTTGGTACAACGCTTTGATGACGATGGCCGACCTCGCTCAACAATTCGGTGATGAGGACGACCGAGCGAAGTATTTATCGATGGCCGAGCTTACGAAGCAGTCATTCAACGCGACGTTCTGGAATGAGGATGAGCACTGTCTATTTGACGTGGTCGATAATGGAAACCGCGATGCATCGATCCGTCCAAACCAGATCTTTGCCGCGTCGCTCCACCATTCGATGCTTGCTGACGATGTTGCTCGCAAAGTAGTGGATAAGGTCGAATCTGAGTTGCTGACGCCTGTCGGCCTCCGCTCGCTGTCGCCGCGTGATCCTGCCTATCGCCCGATCTATATTGGCTCGCCGTTCGATCGGGATTCTTCATATCACCAGGGTACCGTATGGGCCTGGCTGATCGGCGGATTTGTTGACGCCTATCGTCGTGTGTACCCGGATCGGGAACAGCGCGTGGACGAGATACTCGAAGGCCTCCGAATCCATTTGCTCGAAGCAGGTGTCGGCCAGATATCCGAGATCTTCGACGCCGATCCTCCTCACCATTCGAGAGGCTGCCCGGCTCAAGCTTGGAGCGTTGCCGAGGTGTTACGGGTGATGCGAAAAGCCTAGATTTTTCTAAAAACCTTTAACGGACACCTGATTTTTGCGAACCCTGAGGACTAGACGCTACGATTTCTGTTGGAATTGCGCACGCGTTCACTTACGCTGGTGAAGATGCTCAGGTTGTTGAAACGGCAGATGACGCTGGCGACCGTGTCCGGAATTCCCGTACGCGTCGATCATCGTTGGATTCTGGTGCTGATACTGATGACCGCGATAACGGCGGCGAGCATTCAATCTCTGAACCAACATTTGTTCGGCAGTATTATTCTCGGTTTGGCGGCGACCTGCCTTTTTTTCTTATCGATATTCCTGCACGAATACGCCCACGCCGTTGTTGCGAAGATCGAAGGACTGCGCGTGGTCGAGATCGTGCTGCATCCGTTTGGTGGTTTGGCGAGATTTGCCCACCCGCCCGAAACGGCGCGGACGGAGTTTCGAGTAGCCATTGCCGGGCCGGCCGCGAGTTTTGCGTTGGCGCTTTTGTTTGCGGGATTCGTAGCCGTGTCGACGTACCTCAAGACGGACATCTTGACGCTGATACTCTTCCTGCTTTCACTTACAAATCTCCTCGTCGCTATCTTCAATCTGCTGCCCGGCTATCCGTTGGATGGCGGCCGCGTGCTCCGGGCGTATCTGTGGAAGCAGGGCAGAGATCTCAATGAGGCCACGATTCTCACGGGTCGCTGCGGACAGGTGATCTCGATAGGTATGATCGTGCTCGGGCTCGTTCTGGCACTGGTGCAAGGCGAGTATTTCATGGGCCTTTGGGCCGTCATCATCGGTGCGTTTCTGCTCGATTCGGCGACCGCTATCATTCGCGAAGTCGGCTCCGAAGAAAACATCCGGGTCGACTCGGTGATGATGCTTCCTGTACCCGTTTCGTCGGACCTCACCGTCCAGCGATTTATCGATGAGGTCTTGCCGATGCATCGGCGAACGGTTTTCACTGTGGCGGCAGGCGATCGTTTCATGGGAATGCTTATCCTTGAAGATGTTAAGGCGATCCCTTCCGATCGCTGGCGAGCGATGACCCTACAGGATGCAATGCGGAAGCATGCGTCAGAGCATTTTGTACGGATCGAAAATTCGGTGGCCGACGCCCGCAGCCTAATTGAAAGCAACGGGATCGGCACAGTTGCCGTCGTCTCGGACGATGGTCGCCTCGTCGGATCAATCTCCGCGGGCAACCTCAGAAAACACGCCTGACGGCTCGTAAACCTGTGATATTCTAAGCTATTAACCGAATGATCGGTGCTCGACGGAAAACCTCTCTCCCGTGAGCGGAATCCTACTCTAAATCAAGGTAATGCAGCAGTTGCTGGATCAATTGACGACTATCTTGACGCTTCGCAATCTACTCGATATTGCGTTGGTCTTCACGATCGTCTATGTGATTCTGCGGCTTTTAAGGGGCACGCGTGCGGTTCCGACGATGGTCGGCATAGTGCTTTTGGCGCTGCTATATTGGATCGCTGTTTCCCAAGATCTTGCGACGCTGGAATTCGTCCTCCGATCGGCAGTTTTATATATCGGCTTCGCGATCATTGTTTTGTTTCAGTCGGAGATCCGGCAGGCGTTGATCTACTTTGCGAATCGCATACGGTTCCCGATCATGCGACGTCAGCAGGGGCAATTTGGCGGAACGGTCTACGACGAGATCGTGCTTGCTGCCACAACTCTTGCTACCGAGAAAACCGGTGCGTTGATCGTGATCGAGCGGAAGGTAGGATTGAGAAACTTTGTGGACGCTGGCGTCCAGCTTGACGCTCGGATCAGCTACGATCTCCTCGTAACTATCTTCAATCCGTCGACACCGCTCCATGATGGAGCCGTGATCATTCAAAACGAACGCCTCGCGGCTGCATCCGTATTCTTGCCTCTTACCAAGAATCCCGGCATCTCGCGAGAACTTGGAACTCGCCACCGGGCGGCTATAGGTATTACCGAAGGCTCCGACGCTATTTCGATCGTGGTTTCGGAGGAAACGGGCTTGATCACATACGTCGAGGCAGGCGACGTCAGGCGGAATCTTGATACGACACAGCTTCGAAAGCTGCTGTTCGAGGCCATGAACGTTCCGCTCGTTCAGCCGAAACGCGAACCGACAAAAACCATGAAGGAGGCAGAAACCGAGATAACACTCGGGTAGCACCGGTATGGCCTCCGAATCCAGCGAAAAGGGGTCCGTTAACGCGGCCTTCGCAACTCAGATATTACGGAAAATATTTCTCGAAGATTGGCTTACCAAGCTGCTGGCGCTCGCCATCACGGTGGCTTTGTGGGTTGGCGTAACGGGCTTAAGCGAGGTGGGCAGCGACCGATACAAGGTGCCGTTGGTGCTGAGGCTCGCCGATAATGCCGAAGCCACAAACCAGCCGGTTGACCAGGTTGAGATACGCATCACCGGCGACAAGCGCCGGCTAGAACAGATCCGCGAAAGCGATCTGCGTGTGTTCATTGACCTTACAGCTGTTCCGGTTGGAAATCACACGCTGACCTTGGCACCCGATACGGTATCTTTACCTGACCTGCCGAACGGCATTCGTCTCGAGGATATCTATCCGAAAAAAATAGTTGTCCGTCTAGAAGCAACGGAAGAGAAAGAGGTCTCCGTTCGCCTCGAGACTCAGGGATCGGTACCGCCGGGGATGGAGGTCTATTCGGAATCGATCACGCCGGCTAAGATCCGCGTTCGGGGGCCAGCTTCATATCTGCGGTCACTAACCAGCGTTCCAACCGAAAAAGTTGACCTCGCCGATAAAAATGCGGACTTCACCGCGCGGCAGGTGCGCATTGCTGCGTTATCGAATGATAACGCGACGCCGCTTGAGTCTTTCGTCGATGTCAATTTTCGCATCGGCGAAACGCGAGTGGAAAGAAGCTTTACGATCCCCATCGAAGACTCAAAACGGCGAGCACAAATAACGCTGTTCGGCGGCCGGTCATTGTTTGACGGCGCGGCTGTCAAAGACTTCACCGTAACGCTCGCTGACGGCAGCGATGAACCGCAAGTCTCTCTCCCGTCAACGCTTGATGGCTTAGTTGAGATCCGGCGAGTGAGGCTGCTTTAGCGACTGCTGTAATAGAAACTGGCGGATGTCGTTTCGCATCTCATCGGTAATCTCGTGTTTGGCGTGGTATTGGATAGATCGATACTGCGGCAATCTATCCTTTAACTTCTGATCGAAGCCCTTAAATTTTTCGTCGCTGTAGAATTCGTCATCGTCGCCGAACAGGTACAACGTTTCGCCGTTAAACGTCTTATACAGCGGACTCGTATCGAGATCGCCTGGTATGCCGCCCGAAACGCCGACCACCGCTTTCAGCACGTCCGGGTAGGTGAACGCATAGCGAAAGTTCAAAGCGCAGGCCTGAGAGAATCCGTAAAGATAAATACTTTTTTGATCCACCACGCCATCGCTCACGAGTCGAGTTATCAGATCGTTGACGAACTTGTGATGAAGGGCGACAGATTCTTCGGGCTTGAAATCCGTCAGCCATCCAAATCCGACCCGGTATCCTTCAGAGGCCTGGCGGAAGTGCTGGTGCGGAGCCTGTACGGATGCGATCACAAACTCTTCGGGCGCGACAATCTTCGCCTCGCGCATCATGTATCGCTTGTGAGCTCCATAGCCGTGAACGGCGATCAGCAAGGGAGCGGGGCCCGTCAGATGCTGAGGCACATGCAGATCGTAAAAAAGCTTGATCTCGGCGGTAAAAGAGAGGTCAATTTGGGTGTCGGTCATTGTTGCCTTCCATTCAATCAGAGCGTTCCTGCATAGACAAGCCACGGCAGCCGACACTATGCTTCAAAGTGCGTGATGAACATCGGCGACACTTTCGACGGGCTTGTGGAAACGACCCCTGAACCGCCTTTTGCACGACTGCTCGATCGCGTGGCGTTCGGCGGATTGCTTTTGATGACTGCGGCGGCTCCACACTCGATAGCAGTGACGCAGATCGGCTGGTTGCTAGGGATGCTGGCATGGATGATGCGCATCTTTGTTGCTCCTCGTCCAAAGATACGCATAACTTCGATCGGCATTGCACTAATCGCCCTGTTTGTGTGGAGCGCGATCAGCTCTCTTTTCTCTTACGAACTTCTCGTATCTCTGGATAAACTCCGAGCCGTTTCGATCTTCCTTATCTTTGTTTTTGCGCTCAATGTGCTTAAAAACAGACGTGCGATACACCTGGTCGCTTTTGTGCTGATCGGCTCATGCATGGTGAGCGTCGCGTGGACTCCTATACAAAAACTCCTTGGCCGGAGCGTCGAGTTTTCTCAACTGTCGCCGTCGAGTCCGCTGGCTCTGGGCGGTGCCCGCGACGGCGATGTTATCGTCAGGGCCAATGGCAAGCGGGTGAACTCTCCCGAGGCTGTGATCAAGGAGTTGGACGGGCGTGATCGAATAACCCTTGAGATGAATCGACTCGATGCCGTCTACCGGATCGAGCTTGATAGCTCAAATCTTTTGCCCGGTGCAAATGCCGCCGAACGTCTAGGTTTTGGCGTTTGGAAAAGTTGGCGAGGATTTCGTGCGGCGGGTTTCTATGGTCACTACACAACGTACGCGGAAGCGTTGCAATTGATCGGAGCATTGGCGTTCGGCTTGTTCGTCGCCGCGTTTATGGCCGGCGGCCAAATGCGTCCCGTCGTCGCCTTAGGTATTTGCGTCGCGGGAATAGCTTTTGCGCTTTTGTTGACCGTGACGCGTGCGTCGCAGCTTGCGTTCGTGATCTCGTCAGTTTCGATAGTTTTGCTCGGAGCAACGCGTAAATTTGTATTGATCGCACTCGTTGCCACAGTACCGATCGCCGCGGTCGGTCTTTATTTTCTGCAGCAGCAGCGGCAAGTAGGTTTTTTCGACTCAAAAGACGGATCGATCCAGTATCGGCTGATGATGTGGCGCGACGGGGTTCGACTGTTGGGTGAAAGTCCGCGGCATCTGATCGTCGGAGTCGGTATGGAATCGGTTAAAGATCATTGGCAGGAATGGGGCCTATACGATAAGGGATGGCAGCCGATGGGCCATTTCCATTCAACGCCTATGCAGCTGGCGGTCGAGCGCGGCATTCCGGCGTTGATCATCTGGCTGCTCGCCTTGGCCCTTTACGGACGTACGCTCTGGCTTGGGTTTCGAAATCTGAGATCGAGCGGTGATTGGAGAAGTCGAGGAATACTTCTTGGCTGTATCGGAGCATTGATAGGATTCTTTGCCAGTGGATTGGTACACCTAAACCTCGGCGATCAGGAAGTGGCGATGATCTTCTTCCTGATCATGGCCATCGGCGTCAAGTTATCGACTTTAGAGACCGGCGAACAAATGCTCCGAACGGAATCTCCGATACTTCGCGGTTAAGACTACACGCCATCGAACTCGTCGAAACTTTCGAGTCGCATCACTCGTATCGGTGATTTAAGTTCAATCCCGCAACTATAACCAAATGATGAATTCTAAAAAACTGAGGAACTTTTTCGCTTCTGTTTTGGTTGCCACGTTCGTGGCATCGGGACTTCCGGTCTTCGTATCAGCTCAGGCCGCCGCTCAACCCGCGACCGTGGATGTATCCGCAGGACTCTCGGCGATCGAGTCCAAGGCCGATGCCCGGCGCAAAGAGCTTGGGATTCCCGGAATGTCTCTGGCCATCGTGAAGGATGGAAAGATCGTCTATTCGAAGGGGCTTGGATACAAGGATCTCGAGAGCAAGATTCCCGCGACCGCCGATACACAATTTGCGATCGGATCTTCAACCAAAGCTTTCACGGCTTTGAGCGTACTAATGACGCAAGACGAAGGCAAACTTTCGCTAGACGCGTCGCCGAGAACGGTGCTTCCGTATTTCAAGATGGCTGATCCGGATACCGATAAAAACATGACTATCCGAGATCTTCTGACTCATTCCTCGGGGTTGAATCGGACCGACTTGGCGATGATCACCGGTAAGCTCAGTCGTCAGGAGCTGATTCGCGTAGCGGGTGAAGCGAAGCCGATCGGCAAGCTTCGCGAAAAGTTCGGCTACCAGAATCTAATGTATGCAACCGCTGGCGAGGTCGTAGCAGTCGCCCAAAAACAGCCTTGGGAAAAGTTTGTTCCCGAGCGGATCTTTAAGCCGCTTGGAATGACCAACTCAAACATGACCGTGACCGATATGGAAAAGGCGAAGGACCGGTCATTTGGCTACGTCTACAATTTTGATACGAAAGAAACCACAAAACTTCCATACCGAAATATTGACGAGGTCGGGCCGGCGGGTTCGATCAATTCCTCGGCAAACGATATGGCCAAGTGGCTCCAGTTCATTCTTGCCGGCGGCGTTTCTCCAGGCGGTAAGCGGCTCGTCTCGCAAGCCGGATTTTCGGAGTGGATGAAACCACAGATGAAGATCAATCCGGCGGGAACAGCTCATTACGCGCTTGGATGGATGGTTGGAAAATGGAACGGGATGACCGCCGTTCAACACGGCGGCAACATCGACGGGTTTAACGCATTAGTCGCGATGGTTCCCGAGAAGAATGTCGGGTTCGTGATGCTCACCAATGTTTCTGCTTCGTCGCTCGGCGGAGAGCTGATGCCGGTCGTTTGGGAAAACCTTATCGGCAAACCATCCACCGCCGCGGTTGAGCCGGCCGCGGAAGTCGCGATCGAAAAGGAAGTTGGCAAATACAATTTCGCCGCCGCGGGTTTTGACATGGACGTGCAGTTGAAAGAGGGGAAACTTCAGGCCGTTGTGCCGGGCCAGCCAACGTACGTCCTTGAGCGCGTAAGCGGCCGAAAGTACAAACTTGGCGGAGCTCCGGATGGATTTTTCGTGACGTTCAAAGATACGGAGCTGTTTTTAGAGCAGCCTCAAGGGAACTACACGCTTCCCAAAAAAACGTCCGATGCAGCTGCACCCGCGACGGACAAAAACAATGAACCGGCCGAGCCTAAGGCGAATATTACCGTTGATGAGTTAATGGCAAAGGCGATCGAAGCTGCGGGCGGCGAGGCCAATCTTCGAAAAGTCACTTCGCGGGTGACCATTGCGGAGGTCGACCTTGAGCAGCAGGGCGTAAAGGGTAAGTCTACGAGTTGGGCCAAGGCCCCAAACAAATTCGCGACCGAAACGGAGATGTTCGCGATCGGCAGAAAGATCGCTATTGGTTGGGAATACTTCGACGGATCAAGCGGCGAAGAGGCATACAGCTTTGCTCCGGTTGATAAGTATACGGGCAGTCGCCTTGACGATATTCGGCTCGCCTCCGACGTTTATTCGATGCTCGACTGGAAGACCAAGTATAAGACGGTCGAGGTAGCGAAGATGGCAAGATGCGGCGAAGAAGAATGTTATGTTGTTGCCTTCACGCCGGAAAAGGGTTCGAAGTTTTCGGAGTTTTATTCGACGAAGACGTTCCTTCAATTACGTCGTGAAGGAGCGATCTCATCAAGCACAAGCAGCGTCCAGATACCGTACTCGATCCGCTTCGAAGATTTTAGAAACGTAGACGGTCTGATGCTGCCCTTTCGTCAGATCAATAATACGACGAGCAATGGAGACGTGATCACGCGGATCATCTCGATAAAGCATAACGTTCCTATCGAGGACGCATTCTTTAAACCGCGTGAGGTGAAATTCTAGGCTTTCGCGCTTGAAGAGACGGGAGCTGCGTCGTCGCCGATTGCCTCAACGGGACACGCGTTTAGGGCTTCGTCGCAGAGAGCAATTTCTTCCGAACTTTCCGGCTGCTTGTAGACATACGAGTAACCGTTTTCGTCATTACGGGTAAAATTCGAAGGCGAAGTATCGCGGCACACATCGCAATCGATGCACTGCCGGTCGACGTAGTACTTGCCTGGGACATTGTCGGGCAGCTTGTCTTTTACAAACGCCATGGGTCCGAGCTAGCCTTTCTTCTCCGTCATTTCAATCATCCGGTTTAGGGCGATGTTTGCGAAGTGTTTTGTCTCGTCATCAACGACGATTTCGTTCACCACCACATCGTTCACAAGATTCTCCATCGCCCATGCAAGGTTCTGCGGAGCGATGCGGTACATCGTCGCGCACATGCAGAGATCGGGTGCGAGCAGATGGATCTCCTGATCTGGGAACCGCTGCTGCAGGCGATTTACGAGATTGACCTCGGTACCGATGGCCCACTTCGAACCGGCGGGAGCATTCTCAACCGTCTTGATAATGAACGACGTGGAGCCATCGAGATCGCTCATTTCGACAACCTCGCGGGTGCATTCGGGATGGACAAGGACCTGGACGCCGGGAACATCCGAACGGATCTTATCTACATGCCATGGCTTGAATCGGCCGTGCACTGAGCAGTGGCCGCGCCACAAGATCAGCTTTGCATCCAGCAATGCTTCGGGTGTGTTTCCGCCGAGTTCCTCATGCGGGTTCCACAAGGCCATCTTATCGAGCGGGATGCCGAACTTTGCACCGGTATTTCGGCCGAGGTGCTGATCGGGGAAGAAAAACATCTTGTCGTAGTTCTTCAGATAAACGTCGAATAGCGGCACCGCATTAGACGACGTGCAAACAACTCCCTCGTTCCGGCCGCAGAAAGCTTTGATCGCGGCGGTCGAATTCATGTAAGTGATCGGCGCGACCTTTTGATCCAAAACGCCGATCTCGCGTAGCTGCTCCCACGCGTCCTCCACCTGGTCGATCGACGCCATGTCCGCCATCGAACAGCCGGCGCCGAGGTCGGGCAGCACGACTCGCTGATAATCTTTTCCAACGATGTCGGCCGATTCGGCCATGAAGTGAACGCCGCAGAAGACGATGTACTCCGCATCCGTTTGCGAGGCCATTACCGAAAGCTGATAACTGTCGCCCGTGAGGTCGGCGTGGCGGATGACGTCATCGCGTTGATAATGGTGGCCTAGAATGACGACGCGTTTCTCGAGCGCTTCACGTGCCGCCTCGATCGATTCGGCGACCTCAGCCTCGGGCATCACCAGAAAATCTTCCAATGCTCTTACTTCTTCGAGAACCGCCGACATAGCGAAATGCCTCCAAGCAACAAAGAAAATGATGTCACTTTGAGGAAGTTAGAGCAAGAGGCACGGCAGCGGCCCTATCCATTTTAGTCTTTGGTCAATCTCCTGATGAACCACCCCTCGTCCCTGAAAATTCGAGATATTGAATCGTTTGGCGGATGAAGTTTTTCGTGTATTTTCCCTAAAAATCCAAAAATCGGAAAAGGCGCTCATGCCGTGCGGCAAGTGCCTTTCTAGATACGGTATTAATATCAGCATCTTTTATAACTACGCCCTGCTGGCATAACGCTTGCTTATTTACGAAGCGCTAACTTTCGTTGAAAAACCCGGATTCAAAAGTCCGAATTTTTCAGCAAACGAGACGCCAGCAGTTTTGGCGCGGTGGAACGCAAGGGTTCCGCAACGTAAGACGGCTATTTGCGGGAAATAGTTTCTGTCAATGCCGCTTCGCGTTGCGATTCCGTCAAGCTTTCCTCTCTGCTCCGACTTTTTGCGGCTCACCACAAATAACTAAGGGAGAGGATCATGCAAAAATTAGCAATATTTTTCATTTTTACGCTCTTGCTGACATCAGTTGCGTTGGGTCAAGCGACTACCGGCAGAATAGTCGGTTCAGTAACGGCACCCGACGGAGCGATAGCAGGAGCAACGGTCGTCGTTCGCGACAACCAGACCGGCAAGGAACGCACCGTGTCGGCCCGAGGTGACGGTACTTTCGAAGTGCCGCAACTTGAATTTGGCACATACACGGTAACGGTCAGCGCTAACGGCTTCAAGACGCTGACGCTAAGCGAAGTTAAGATCGACGCCGGCCGTGAATATCCGCTCGCCGCCCGGCTCGAGGTTGGGCAGGTTTCGGAGGAGGTTACGGTAACCGCCGGAGCTACAGAGATAAACGCGTCTAACGCGGAGTTGAGCAACACGATATCCGGAGAGCAAGTCCGCGAGTTGCCACTAAACACTCGCAACCCGCTAGCGCTTCTTAGCCTGACGGCAGGAGCGAGCGCGACAAGCGGATCGATCAATGGCCAGCGGACTTCGGCAACGACCGTGACGCGAGACGGGCTTAATGTTCAAGACAATTTTATCCGCAGCGGGGCCTTTGTCTCAGATCAGCCGACGGTCGACGACACGAGCGAGATAACGATAACTACCCAGAACGCCGGTGCCGAACAGGGAACAGGCGTCAACTTCGTACAACTCATCACGCCTCGCGGCGGCAATAAGTTTCACGGCAATCTTTACGCGTTCAACCGCAATTCAAAGTTTGCGGCGAACAATTTTTTTAACAACTCGGTGAATACGCCGCGAGCGTTTTTGAATCGCAATCAGTTCGGCGGATCGATCAGCGGACCGATGCCGCTGCCTTACTTCGGCGAAGGCACGCCGACGTGGTTAAAAGACAAAGGCTTCTTCTATTTCAACTACGAGCAGTTTCGTCTCGCCCAACAGCAGCGGATCAACAACCTGACGACGCTGCTTGGCCCGGCACGCCAAGGCTTGTTCACGTTTAGCCAACCGGGCGTCGGCCTAACAACCGTAAATGTTCTGAACGGACAGGGATTTGCCAGCGGATTCACCGCAGGTCAAGGCGGCGTCGTAGGAATCGATCCGATCATTCAGACGCGATACCTGGATCTCTTGCCGACGACGGGCAACGGCGCGACAACAGGCATTGGATACACACAAGTTGTCAGCCTGCTTAGAAACGATCCTCTGCGTCGCGATTCGTGGACGGCCCGAGTAGATCTTGATCTGAGCGACCGGCACGCCATCAGCGGCGTTTACAGGCGCAACAATCAACAGGACGCACGAACGGACGCGGCGGCTGGTTTTTCGCCGGATACGTTCGTTACGCAGGGCGGCCCGACAAACTTTCTCGCCCTCGCTTACCGGACGACATTCACAAGTAACTTCACTAATGAGATCCGGGGCGGATTCCAATACAGCGAACCATTCTTTACGGAAAGCAACGTGCCGCAGGATTTTATTGTTGCGACCACGAATGGCCTCGGCCTGACGAATCCGCTGGGAACGTTTCGAGATCAGGGACGCAATACCGATTACCGCAACGTTCAAGACAATGCAGTGCTGTCGCTCGGCAATCATTCGATTCGCTTCGGCGGCGGCATCGATTTCTATAACATTCAGTCGCTAAATTCTGGAGGGGTCACGGCTACGTATACATCTGCTGTTTCGGGCAATACCGCAATACCGGCCCTAACGGCAACCCAGATATGTGGTTCCCCGACCTGCATAAACGCTACGGACCTTGCAAGGTTGACGAACCTTCGCTACTTTCTCGGCGGATTTATCGGAGCAGCTACGCGTACCGCAAACATTATCACGCCGGAGGAAGGCTACGGATTCGGCGCCTCGGATCAGCGGCTGAACTACGAGATCATTTCCGGCTATGCGTCCGATCAGTGGCGCATCTCGCCGCGACTCACGTTAAACTTCGGAGCACGTTACGAATACTACACGGCGCTCAATAATCCGCAGGGTATTTTCCTGGAGCCTGTCATCACGAACGGCGACATTCGGGCGAGCGTCCTTAATCCGAATGCCGTCCTCAACTTCATCGGCGGGAACAGCGGCAAAGAAGGCGCGTTCTTCAAAGACGATAGAAACAATATCGCTCCTAATGTCGGCGTCGCGTATACATTCGGCGACGGCTTTTTCGGCAGGATATTTGGCGAGGACACGGTCATTCGCGGCGGGTTCAGCATTAACTACTTTAATGACGAGTACCTAAAGGCGACGAGTACCTTGTCGGCCGGAAACCCGGGTCTCGGAGCGATCGCGTTGAACTCGATCCGTCCGGGTTCCAACCCGCCGTCCGCCGTTCTCAACGCATCATTCTCACCAGTTCCGGGATTTCAGCCGCGTCCGACTTTCGACACGCCGCCGACCTTTGTCGCACCGCCTCGAACGTTCCTTACAAACAATCAGGCTGCCGGCGGACTCGGTCAGGTTTTCGGCGTCGATCCCAGCATACAAGTGCCGATGGTTTACCAATGGAACGTCGGTATTCAGAAGAACATCGGGCTCGGCTCCGTGCTTGAGGTTCGCTATGTCGGCAACACCAGCAGCGACCTGATCCGCACGGTCGATTACAACGAGGTCGACGTTATCAATAACGGCTTCATCGCGGATTTCCAGCGGGCACAATCCAACTTGGCTGTGTATGACGGACTGTTCGCAACGTGCCGTCAAACTCAGACGGCGACCCAATGTACGACTCAGCTCGGAGCTCGTTCGGCGGCTTACAACCCAAGCTTTGCTGGCAGCCAGCAGCTAACGGTGCTCAATCGGATCCGAGCGACGGCAACGATCGATCCATTGAGAACCGGAAATCAGCTTAACCAGATCCAGCAGGGCCTCGCCGGCGGCCTTGCGCAGACGATAATTCAGAATCGTCTCAATTTCGATGCAGGTGGAAATCTCGTAGTACCGTTCCAGCAGAATCCCAACATTTTCATAACTGAAATTCTGCAGAACGCTGCTCGATTTAATTACCACGCTTTGCAGGCTGAAGTTCGCCGTAGATTCAAGAACGGCTTCTCCTTCCAGGCGAACTACACGTTCCAGAAAACGCTGACCGATCTTCCGTTTGAAGATCAGAACCGCCAAGGCGAGGTGCAGGAATCTTCGAATCCCGATCTCAACTACGGCCGTTCGGATTTTGACCGAACGCACGTATTCAATGCCAACATGATCTATGAACTTCCGTTCGGAAGAGGCAAGAGGTTCCTTGATCAGGGAGGTCTGGCGAACACGCTGCTTGGCGGATGGCAGGTAACGTCGATCATCAACATCGAGTCAGGAGCTCCGCTTGGAATTGTTGATCCTCGCGGTACAAAGTCGATCACCTTTAAATCCGGCCGGCAATCGGCTTCGTCGAGTCTCACTGCGGACGAGCTCAAACAACTGACAGGCATTTTCAATACGCCAAACGGTGTCTATTTTTTCAATCCAAGCGTGTTGAACGCCACGATAACGAACGCTACGACGGGCGAGGTTCGTCAGGGCTTTGACCTCAATCAAACGCTGCCGACTGGCTTCACACTTACGAGCGTTCGAGCTACTAATCCGGTTGGGACTGCTCCGTTTGCGGGCCAGGTGTTCTTCTTTAACGGAACCGGCGGCGCTCCTGCGAACGGAAACTTGCCGCGAAACTTTATCAACGGCACACCTTTCTTTAACTGGACGGCGGGCCTGTATAAAAACTTTCGCTTTGCCGAGTCAATGCGACTACAGCTTCGTGCCGAAGCTTACAACGTGCTCAACCAAACCGTCTTTTCCCAGACGGCTGACTTGAACATCAACAGCAACAACTTCGGTTTGATCACGGCAACTCGAACTCAATCGAATCCGCGGATCATCCAGTTCGGTGCAAGGTTTGACTTCTAGTGTTTGATTGCACTCCTTGTGCCGATGCGGCCTTCGGAAGAAATTCCGGAGGCCTTTTGATTTTGAGGAAAGAAAGAGCCGTTGTGATGAACGGCTCGTATGGTTAGCTTGTTTGTGACCTTATCTTCTACTGATTCGGAGCGGTTTCGGTCGCCGGAGCTTCGCCCTTGATCACGTACGTCGTCTTTGAGCGAACGATTGCTTGCGGCTTGCGGACGACCTCGATCTTGATCTTTTTTCGGTCGCCGGGCTTGCCGGTGTCGTCGGGATAATAGCCTACTGCGTACTGCTGGCGAAGCTCGTCGGCGACGCCTTTGAAGGCCTTGTCGAGATCGCCCATGGCTTCGGCTTCGAAGATACGTCCACCGCTGTTTGTGGCGATCGTGTTGAGATATTCCTTGCCGAGTTGATATTCGATATCGGTCTGGCCGCGGCCTAGTTGGGCCATGACGCCCGGCGGAATGTTCATCTGCTGAACCATCGCAAGCTGAGTTTGATCGGTGCGGACCTGCGTGTTGTAGCGGATAGGGTAGACGAGAGCGTCGACCTCTTCGACGGCGGCGACGGTGCTTTCATAGGTCGCCTGACGCGAGGTTGTGTCGACTCCGTCGGTGAAGACGACGACCGCTTTTCGGCCCGGCGTCTGGACAAAGTCCATGTTGACCGCGGCGTCGACCGCTTCGTAAAGACTCGTACCGCTGCCGAACTGCGACTTATAGATCGCGGTGAAGAGAGCTTTCTTATCGTTCGTCGGCTCGGTCATCACGCGGACCTGACGGTCGAAATTGACGACCATCACTTTGTCTTCCGGCCGCAGTTGATTGACGAACGTCACAGCGGCGTAGCGAATATCGTCTATGCTGTATCGCGTTGATGGGCTGATATCGATCATCAGGATGACCGTGAACGGCGTCGTCTCGGCTTGGAAGTGAGTGACCTTTTGCGCAACTCCGTTCTCGAAGATCTTAAAGTCTTTTTGCTTAAGGTTAGGGATGAAGCGGCCATTGCGGTCGAGTACCGTAACGGGCGTGGTGACGAGATTTGTATCAACGATGATCTCTTCTTCCTGACTTGCCTTCGAGGGCGGAGGTGGCGGCGGAGGGCCGTTGAGCAAGGCTTCTTCAGCGGTCGCGGCGTCGTTCTTTACCGACGGTTTGGTCTTTTGAGTCGGCTTGGCGGTGGCGCCCTTCATAGTAGGGGCTCGGCGTGTTCGCGTCTGTGCAAAAACGGAGGCCGACGCCACGACCGATAAACAAAGTGTGAGCAACGCGATCCTCTTCATGAAAATTGGCCTCCGATGTTGTGAGTCGCCCTATCGGCGGCTCAATAAATCAAGTGGAAGAATTTTAACTCATTTCTCGGTCCGTCTGATCACGGGCGGGATAGAGTGCTCTGAAAACGTGACGGTACGCGTGACCGATATTCTTATTGTTATTTGACGTGAGTGGCATGCAAATGGTTGCGGAATGCAGAGATTTGCCTAGCAAACACGGGCAGTTTCATTTATCATTCTCGTGTCAAATTCTCACTTTCGAGGCAAGGGTAAACGCTTGAAACCGACCGACATAACCGACCCGGAATATTTTCACAAAGTTGTCGACTGCCAGTACGCGTGTCCGGCACACACGCCGGTGCCGGAGTATATTCGCCGCATTGCCGCGGGTGATTACACCGGCGCTTACATGATCAATTGGGATTCGAACGTTTTCCCGGGCGTTCTCGGGCGTACGTGCGATCGTCCATGTGAGCCGGCTTGCCGTCGCGGCCGCGTCGAGGAAGAGCCGGTCGCGATCTGCCGCCTTAAACGCGTTGCGGCGGACAATCGAGACAATGTGATCCCGTATATGCCGCAAGGGCCGTTCGCGCCGAACGGCAAGAAGATCGCGCTGATCGGCGCCGGTCCGGCGTCGCTGACAGTCGCACGCGATCTTGCTCCGCTCGGATACGAGATACATCTCTTCGACGAACAGATCAAGGGCGGCGGATTTATGCGCTCGCAGATCCCTGCGTTTCGCCTTCCGGAACAGGTGCTGAACGACGAAGTCGATTACATACTGCGGCTCGGCATTCACACGCATTTCAAACATTACGTTTCCAGTTTACAAGAAGTGTTGGCGCAGGATTACGATGCGGTTTTCGTCGGCACCGGCGCTCCGCGTGGGCGTGATCTGCCCGATCTTCCGGGCCGTCAGGAGTGCGACGCGAACATCCACATCGGCATCAACTGGCTCGGCTCGGTCGCTTTCGAACATACCGACAAGATCGGCAAACGCGTGATCGTGCTCGGCGGTGGAAATACGGCGATGGACTGTTGCCGTACGGCGCGCCGATTGGGCGGCGACGACGTGAAGGTGATCGTCCGCTCGCCGTTCGCGACGATGAAGGCCTCGCCGTGGGAAAAAGAAGACGCGATGCACGAAGACATCCCGATCATCGACAACCACGTGCCCAAGTCTTTCGTGTTCGAAGACCGACTGGAGCGGCAAGCATCCTTGCTTGCCAATGGCGAAGAGCCGAAAGAGCAAGCAGGGATCCTTGCTGCTCCAGTCCTTGTCGGGATGACGTTCGAAAAGGTCGAGGCGGTGTTCGATGAGAACGGCAAGCGTAAACTCGTGCCTACCGGTGAGCCGGATGTTTTCTACCCGGCGGACGACGTGCTGATCGCGGTCGGACAAGAGAATGCTTTCCCGTGGATCGAGCGAGATCTCGGCCTTGAGTTCGACAAGTGGGAGATGCCGGTCGTTGACAAGACGACGTTCCAATCGACGAATCCGAAGGTCTTCTTCGGCGGGGATGCGGCGTTCGGCCCCGAGAATGTGATCACCGCCGTCGCCCACGGACATCAAGCGGCAGTCTCGATCGACCTGTTTTGCAAGGGCGAGAATCTGCTGACGAACCGCCTGCATCCGAGCGTGAATCTTCATTCAGTGAAAATGGGCATTCACGAATGGGCATACGACAGCGAGATCGACCACGACAAGCGATACATCGTCCCGCAGGCTGATAAGTCGCTCACGCTCAAGGATCGGAAGAAGGAAGTCGAGCTCGGGTTCGATCCGCTGACCGGCTACGAAGAGGCTCAGCGATGTCTGAACTGCGACGTGCAGACGGTCTTTACCGAGGTCAAATGCATAGAGTGTGACGCCTGCGTCGACATCTGCCCGACGAGCTGCATCACCTTCACGCACAATGGTGAGGAAGACGATCTCCGCTCGCGCACGAAAGTTCCCGCACTCAACCTCACGCAAGACCTCTACGTTTCCGACGCCCTGCCGCAAACCGCCCGCGTGATGGTCAAAGACGAAGACGTCTGCCTCCACTGCGGCCTCTGCGCCGAACGCTGCCCGACCGCCGCCTGGGATATGCAGCAATTCTGGTACAACGTCACCAAAGCCGGCAGCGTGAAATACGGCTCGATGGTCCAGATCACGCGGAATGATAATGGAGCCATGTCAGAACCGCCAGCGTAAGCGGGCGGCCCGTTCGCGTGCGGTATAATCACTGAAGGTAAAAGTTATGACGGTACAACAGACAGAGGTAATGGACATGGTCGATCACCTTCCGATCGACATGAAGCTGGAACTTATCGACCATCTGCTCGAAAGCATTTCTCCGTCTAACGAAGAGATCGACGATGCTTGGATGGAGGAAGTCGAGCGAAGAATAGACGAAGTGGAAAGCGGCGAAGTCAAACTCATTCCTCTCGAGGAAGTTCGCGCTCGGCTTGGCAAGCGTTACGGAAAATGAGCCACTCGATTCACCCGGAGGCAGAGGCTGAGTTCGAGGCAGCGGCCGAGTTCTATAACGAACGCGAAGAAGGACTGGGCAACGATCTTTACGATGAGGTCTTCGCGGCTATTGATCGCATCATTGAGTACCCAAACTCGTGGCCGCGCTACTCGTATCGGACTCGTCGATGCCTGTGCAATCGATTTCCCTAGTCTGTCATTTATCGATACTCAGAAACGGAAATCACTATCTACGCCGTCGCCCACCAAAGCCGAAAGCCGGGTTATTGGAAGAACCGTTTGTCGTCGGGGTGAGATTCAGTGTGGGAACTGGCCCCGGCAACGCATTACCGAGATTATCAGGACAGGCAAACAGCTTAAGCTGTGCCGCTAGCATTATGAAGTTAAGAACAAAACGGTTCTATCTAATAGGAGGCTTCACTTTCGCGCTGTTGTGCTCCGTGAACTCTATTTCTGCTCAGACAAACCGTGACGTATGTCGAGTTACGACGCATACGTGGAGCGTCCCGGGAGGTTACGGCACAGGAATATATGAGATTGGTAAGTTCTCGGTAGACGATTTCGAAGATGGCGCCAAGAGAGAATTTAGGTATGAGACGGATAGGCAATCCTACATTATCGATGTTGCAGTAGAGTATGGCGACTACAAAGATGTTGAGAAAGGAAAGCCAATCCGCATTTTGCTTTCTCTGAGGGCCAGAATTGCCGACGAAAAGCAAACAGATACAGCAATCCAGCCAGTCGTGGCGGAGGCAACCTACCGTTACAAATTCGGAACCATCGCAGTTGGCAAGAATGTCGTCACCGGAGACGTTTCGCAGAAGTTCGAACTCACTTGCAGCGATGGCATTTCCAAGGGCGGATTACAGAGAGATGAGAGTGGTCAAAGAAAGCGAATTTAAAGACGGACAATTGATTAGATAGGTTATTGCGTGCCAAACGAAAGAGTATTCAAAATGAGTTTCGCCGGGGTTTATCCGCATTACGTGGCGAAGGCGGAGAAGAAGGGGCGGACGAAGGAAGAGGTTGACGAGTGTGTCCGGTGGCTGACGGGATATACGAAGGCCGGGCTTGCGAAGCAGATCGGGAAGCGGACGAGCTTTCGCGAATTCTTCGAAAAGGCCCCGAAGTTCAATCCGAATGCGTCGTTGATAACGGGAGTTATCTGCGGTTACCGCGTGGAGAATATTGAAGACCCGCTGATGCAAAAGATCCGTTATCTCGATAAGCTGATCGACGAACTTGCGAAAGGCAAGAAGATGGAGAAGATCTTGCGTAAGCCCGAAGCTTAGCCGAAGCCGCCTGATGAAGCCGCTCCTTTCGACCATTTCAAACGAACTGGAATCTCTGCTTCGCGAACGCGGAAACCTTCACAGATACTCTTCCGGCGAACAGATCTTTAGCGAAGGCGAAGAAGCTCTTTTCCTGCCTATTGTTATCGCCGGAAAGGTAAAGATGGTTCACTTTCACGCGACCGGGAAAGAAGTCATCATCGGCATTTTTGGTGAGGGCGAGATGTTTGCCGTGCCGCCGGTCTTTGACGGTAAAAGCTATCCTTCAACGGCGATCGCGATGGAGGAGACATCGCTGCTGCGGATCGAACGGTCGGAGTTTCTAAAGCTCATTCGCGAATCGAGCGAGTTGGCGTTTGCCGTGATCGAATGGATGTCCGCGATGCTTAGGGAAAAGACGTCAACGATTCAAAATCTTTCGACCGCCTCGCCCGAACATCGCATCGGTACCGTTCTGCTGAAACTGGCGGAAGCTGATAGTTCGATGTTGCCGGTCCGGATATCTTTGCGTCGCGAAGATATCGGCCGTATCGCGGGTTTGACGACCGAGACGACGATCCGCGTCGTGCGCCGTCTGGCTGAGAAACGTCTGCTGAGGATAGAGCACGGCAAGATCTTTATAGACGATCCGGCGCCGCTTCGGCGGTATGTCGGACATTGACGGGCAGAAGACCGAACCCGCCGACATACTCAAGCATCCGGCTTGCGATACTTCTCGCCCGCAGCTTGATGAATTCCGCTGCCTCGCCGACAAAAAGTTCGTTTACGCAACTTTCAAATATCGCAAGCCAGCGCTCAAAGTGTTCGAAGCGTAAAGGCGTTTTCATCGCGAGTTCGCCGTGAACCTGAAGCGGGTTCCGGCCGTGGCGGCCGTAGTCGCCTGTGCGAAACAGCATCGTTTCCCAGAAGTCGCCGATGATCGGTAGATGTTTGTCTAGATCTAGCTTTGCGACATCGGTGAAGATATACCCGATGACGTCGTCACCCATCGCCCGGGCATAAAAATCTCGCATCAAGAGGTCGATATCTGCACGATTCTCGATATCCTTCTTCATCCTTCCACTCTCCGCAGGTAATGCCGGATCGTCACGATCTTATCGTACCTAAGCCTCTACCGGAACGACGTCAGTGACGGGTGCCGGCCCCGACTTGGTAAGCATCAGTCTTAACGAGAACCACACAAATGCTACCGCGCCGATTGCGAATACAGTGTCGCCGAAAAGACGCATCCACCGGAGCGTCTGCATCAAATCAGTCTGCATGAATTCGGGACTGCGGGCGTACCAGTATCCTTGTGCGACCGACTGATAAGTCTGCAACAGGCCGATCGGCAGCAGGCTGAAGAGGATCTCCATCAGCATTCCGAGGTTGACCGCCCAAAACGCAAACGATAGCAGTCTTGTGTTCCACTTTCGCACCGGCTCCATCGCTCGAAGACAGAATAGAAGCAGTGCAAGCCCGAGTGTTCCGTATACGCCGTACAACGCTCCGTGCGCGTGAACCGCGGTCGTGTTGAGCCCTTGCATGTAATAGAGCGCGATAGGCGGATTGATCATAAATCCGAAAACTCCCGCTCCGACAAGATTCCAAAAAGCGACCGCGACGAAAAAGTAAACTACCCATTTGTACTGCGAAAGCCACGGCCGTGCTTTTGAATGGCGGATGTTCTCAAGAGCTTCGTAGCCGACGAAGACCAGTGGCACGATCTCAAGTGCGCTGAAAACGGCCCCGAACGCGAGTGCTACAGTCGGCGTTCCAGCGAAGTAGAGATGATGGAGCGTTCCGATAATGCCGCCGCTTAGATAGATCGCGCCGGAAAGCAGTGCGGCGTACGCGGCATGCTCTGCCTTGATCACTTTGAGTTTGGCGAACAGAAAAGCGATCACAGTCGTTGCAAAAACTTCAAAGAAGCCCTCGACCCACAGGTGGACGACCCACCATCTCCAGTATTCGACCACCGTGATATGCGAACGCATGCCCCAAAACAGACCCGGCGCGTAAAAGAATGCGATGCCCGATGTCGTAAGCAAATAAAGCATGATCAGGGACTTGTTTCCGTTCGCGTTCTTTAACGCCGGGATGGCCGAGCGGGCGATCAGGAACAGCCATAGAAGCAAGCCGACGAGGAGTGCCGCTTGCCAAACCCTTCCAAGGTCGACGTATTCGTATCCCTGATGACCGAACCAGAACCATAGATCGCCGGGAAGCATGTGCATCACGCTCATCCATTGGCCGCCCATCGACCCGAGTACGATAACCAACAGGGCTCCGAAGAGAGCGTCCACTCCAAGCTTCTGGTATTTCGGTTCGTAGCCGCAGATGTATGGCGCAATGTAGAGGCCCGCGGCAAGCCACGCGGTGGCGATCCAGAAGATGCCGAGCTGCGTATGCCAGGTTCGCGTCACAACGTACGGAAGATAATCCTGCAGAGGTATGCCGTAGAATCCGCCGCCCTCGACGCCATAGTGCGCGGTGATGATACCCATGACGATCTGCAGTAGAAAGAGGAGGGAAACGACGAGGAAATATTTGACGGTCGCTTTCTGCGAGGGCGTCAGCGTACTGCCGATCAGCGGATCAGAATCAGGCGTTTCGTAGACGTGCTCTTCTTTTCGCCAGCCAGCGTAAAACCAGACCATGGCACCGATGCTGGCGATCAGCAGGATAACGCTGACCCCGGTCCACACGACTGCCGAGCTTGTTGGGACATTACCGACAAGAGGTTCCGACGGAAAATTGCTTGTGTAGGAGATCGTGTTGTTCGGCCGGTTAGCGGCTGATGCCCACGCCGTCCAGAAGAAGAAAGACGATAGTTTGCGAAGCTTGGCCCGATCGGCCTGCGCGTTTCGCTGGATAGCGTATTCTTTGCTCCCGTTAGTGAAAACGTCCGAATAGTGCGCGAGATTTGCTTCGAAGGCCCGCATCCTAATGGGGTCGACGGTGATAGCGCCCGTGCGTTCGTCGTACGTATTTGTTCGGAGGAGGTTCTGCAGGCGTTGTTTCAATGCAGCTTGCTCTTCGGATGGAAGCCTTCCTTTCGAGTACCCTCCGTTCGACCATTCGTCGAGGATGAACAGGGCCTCGCGATGCAGGTAGTCCGCGGTCCAGTCGGGCGCGACATAACTGCCGTGTCCCCAGATAGAACCGACCTGCATTCCGCCCATTGCTTGCCAAACGTTTTGCCCGTCGGAGATGTCTTCTGGGCCGATCATGTTTCGTCCATCGGTCGTCACGACCGCGCTCGGTATCGGAGGAGCCTGCCTGAATATCTCGGAGCCGATCCATCCAAGAACCGCGAAAGAAGCGAGAAAGATCCCGCAAAGTGTTATCCAAAGTCTTTTCATTGCTCCTCCTCTCCGTAGGGCTTGAACTTGGTTACGAGCAGTCGCATCGAAGTTTTCGCATTCACCGAATGAGGTATATCTGCCTCGAGCGTGATCAGCGTTCCAGGAGACAACGTCTGAACCTCATCAAGATCTTCGCCGGCCCTAAAGACGCCGTTCCCTGCAAGACACAGCACCGAGATGGGCTCACCTGTTTTGTGCTTTGAAAGCAAATCGCCGCCGGCAAGCTCCACAGATACGATCCGTCGACCTAGGCCGTCGAAGAGCTGCGTAAGTTTCTTTCCTGTGCTGGAATCACCGGCAAGGTTGAGGTCCGCGATGTGTTCGATCATTGTCCTAGTTCCTGTCCTTGGTCTTCGTTAGCGTGAGAATAATCTCGCCGAAGGTGGAAAAAAATGATTGGAATCATAAATCTCGCCCGTTGGGTGATCACGCAAAAAGCGACACTCTGTATGAAGAAGCACCACGTACCGTTTTCGAGTTGCCTCAGCGCTCCGACCTAAACTCTCCGCACGAATAGACATACCTAGAGTGATTTAGTTAAAGTTTAGCCATCCCAACACAACTCCCGTTTTTTGATCGCCCATGTCATACAAGATCGTCATCGTAGACTATGGGTCTGGAAATTTGTCTTCCGTAGAGCGGAGCCTCTCGCGGATCGGTGTGGATTTTAAGGTGTCCGGAAGGCCGGAAGACATTGAGAGCGCCGACAAGCTGATCCTTGCCGGCGTGGGGCACTTTGGGAGTGCGATGCAGTCCTTGAAGGAGCGAAATCTCGTCGAGCCGCTCGAAAAAGCGGTACTTACAGATAAAAAACCCGTGCTCGGGATCTGTCTCGGTATGGAGCTGATGGCGCAGAGTAGTGAAGAAAGCGACGCTCCGGGGCTCGGATGGCTGGACGCATCGGTGATCAAGTTTCGAGTGAACGACACGGTAAGATACAAGGTCCCGCACATCGGCTGGAGCCGGGTGACGACGAAAAAAGAAAGCCGGTTGATGAAGGGCGTCGATGATTCTGCGGAATTTTACTTCCTTCATGCTTATCATCTTGTATTGAGCAACCAGTCAGCCCTGCTGAGCGAATGCGTACATGAACGCAACTATGCGGCGTCAATCGAAAGCGGGAATATTTTCGGCGTTCAATATCATCCGGAGAAGAGTCGAGAGGCGGGGCTGCAGCTTTTGAAGAATTTCGTGGAATTACAATGAGTCGCCCTCGGCTTATTCCGGTTCTGCTGTTGAGCGGCAGCGGATTGGTGAAATCCGTTAGGTTCAAGGGCCATCGATACATCGGCGACCCGTTGAACGCGGCGCGAATCTTTAATGAACTGAAGGCCGATGAGCTGATCTTTCTGGACATCCAGGCGTCGCGAGAGGGCCGGTGCATTTCGTTGGATTTCGTGAACGAGCTTGCCGAAGAATTGACGATGCCATTCTCTGTTGGCGGCGGCATCACATCGATCGAGCAGATCCGGTCGATCGTTCGGGCCGGTGTCGAGAAGGTCGTGATCGGTACGCACGCTGTCGAGCCGGACTTTGTGCGGCAGGCTGCCTATGAATTCGGCTCTTCCACGATATCAGTCTGCATCGACGTGAAAAAGACGTTTTGGAGAGGCGACCGAGTTCATGTAAAGAACGGCAGGGTCGCGACGCAGTACGATCCGATTGGATTCGCAAGATCGATGGAAGACGCCGGGGCCGGTGAACTGATTATTCAGCCGATCGACCGCGACGGAACGATGAGCGGCCTTGATGTCGCTCTCATCAATTCGATCTCGACTCAGGTGACTGTGCCGGTGGTCGCCCTTGGCGGAGCGGGGAATACTGCCGACCTGATCGAGGGCATTCAAAAGGGAATGGCAAGCGCCGTCGCGGCCGGCAGCTTGTTTGTTTTCAGAGACGCGGACCGAGGGGTGTTGATAAATTACCCGAGCGATAAGAGATTTCTTGAGAACTATGCGTGACGGCAAGAGGAGTTACCGAAAGCCCTGTGAATAGAAACGCGGCGTACCGCCAGTGCAGCCGGTGCGTGATGGACACGTCCGACCCGGTTATCACATTTGATAGCGACGGGTTCTGTAACCATTGCACCGAGTATCTCGCGGTAAGGGCTCCACATCGTGGCGCCGGCAAAGATGGACAAGAGCAACTCGAACGGCTGCTTGACGAAATCCGAAATGCCGGAAAAGGAAAAGACTACGACTGCATTGTCGGCGTAAGCGGCGGCGTAGACAGCAGCTATGTTGCTTGTTTGCTGCACAACTACGGGCTGCGTCTTCTGGCCGTTCACATGGACAACGGTTGGGATTCGGAAGAATCGGTCAGCAACATCAGAAATCTTACCGGCGAATTAGGCATCGATTATCAGAGCTACGTTCTCGATTGGGAAGAGTTTCGCGACCTGCAAGTTTCTTTTCTGAAAGCCTCGGTGCCGGAGGCTGAAACTCCCACTGACGTCGCGATACCGGCCGCTTTGCATCACTTTGCGGCGAAGCTTTCTATCGAAATGATCGTGAGCGCCGGGAATCTCTCGACCGAGGGAATCTTGCCGAAATCATGGCATTACAACGCCAAAGACACGACGTATCTAAAACACATCCACTCAAAGTTCGGCACGACGAAGCTGAAGAAATTCCCGACCTTCGACTTCAAACAGGAAGCGTACTTCAAGCTCGTCAAGGGAATCCGGGTCGTATATCCGATGAACTATATCGAACCGCCGCCCGAGGGTTTGATCGGATATCTGCGGAACAATTTCGGTTACAGGCCGACCGGCGAGAAACATCACGAATCTCGATACACGCGATTTATTCAGTCATTTTACCTTTTCGAGAAATTCGGCATCGACTATCGCCGAGCCAAGATGTCGTCCGAGATCTGCAACGGCCTGACCACAAGGGAGATCGCCGTCGAGCGGCTGCGATCGAAGCCCTATGATAGTGACGTGATCGAGCAAGAAAAGCCGTACGTTGCCAAGAAGCTGCGGCTTTCCGTCGATGAACTCGAGGAGATAATCAAGCTTCCGCCGAAATACTTTTGGGACTATCCGAACGACGACAAAAAGCTCAACTTTGTCTACGCTGTCTATCGTCGGTTGTTCGGCAAAGACAGGCTCGCAAGCGTCTGACCCCGAACGCCCGCCCGCCAAACTTCATACCATCGGCCAAAAAGTGCTATCGTGATTTGGCTACTGAATCTTGCGAGTAATGTCCAACGACAAGCTGAACGATTTTGTGGTTCGCTTTGCGAACGTAAACGGTACCGGTTCGGCGTCGGCGAATGCCTTATTTACGAAAGCAGTTTTTCGTATGGGCGTGCCGGTGACGCCGAAGAACATCTTTCCTTCGAACATTCAGGGGCTGCCGACATGGTATGAGGTGCGTGTTTCCGAGAAGGGATATCTCGGCCGTCGCGAAGGCGTCGACCTGATGGTTGCCGTCAATCCGCAGTCGATGAAGAAGGATTATGCCGACGTAAAGGCCGGCGGATATTTTCTCTACGACTCGTCGAAACCACTGCCGCCAGGCTACGACCGCGACGATGTCACGCACATCCCGATCCCGCTGATGACGCTGTGCAACGCGGAGTTCACGGACGCACGGCAGCGACAGCTTTTCAAAAACATCATCTACATCGGAGCCTTATCCGCTCTGTTCGACATTGATTTCTCCGTGCTCGAAGGAATGATCGGCGAGCAGTTCAAGGGTAAAGAAAAGCTGATCGAACCGAATATCAAGGCGCTCAATATCGGGGTGAATTATGCTCGTGAGAATTTCGAGTGTCCCCTGGACATAAGAATGGAACGGCGAGATCTGTTGGGCGACAAGATCTTGTACGGCGGGAACTCAGCCTGTGCACTTGGAGCGATCTATGCGGGTGCGACAGTTGCCGCGTGGTATCCGATCACGCCGTCAACCTCCGTTGTGGATGCCTTTGCAAAGTATGCTTCGAAGTATCGCGTGGATGCTGAGACGGGCAAGAACAACTACGCGATCGTTCAAGCGGAAGACGAACTCGCCGCGATCGGAATGGTGATGGGTGCTTGCTGGAATGGTGCTCGTGCGTTCACGGCGACGAGCGGCCCGGGCGTCTCGCTGATGAATGAATTTTTGGGATTGGGATATTTCTCCGAGGTTCCGACCGTCCTTATCGACGTGCAACGCACCGGCCCATCAACGGGAATGCCGACGCGCACTCAGCAGTCTGACATTCTTCTTGCCGCTTACGCGTCACATGGTGATACAAAGCATCCGTTGCTTTTTCCCGCGTCGCCGAAAGAGTGTTTCGAGATGACTGCCGACGCCTTTGATCTCGCGGAGCGATTACAAACGCCGATCATCATCATGACCGATCTCGACCTTGGCATGAACGATCACATTTCCGAGCCGCTTCAGTGGGATGATTCGCGGAAATGGGATCGCGGTAAGGTGTTGACGGCAGAGCAACTCGACCGGATCGCCAAGTTTCAAGCCGCCGGAGTTCTGGCTAACGGCAATGGAAACGAGGTTATTAACGGTAACTCCGGCCTGACCGAAGACGACGGCAGCGACGAGACTGCCGGCCAACCGCTCGAACAGTTTCGTGGCAAGTTTGGCCGTTACGTCGACATCGACAGCGATGGAATTCCTTATCGAACGATTGCCGGTACACACGCTACGTTGGGAGCTTTCGTGACTCGGGGTTCGTCCCGGAACGAGTACGCTGTCTACACCGAAGACGGCTCAGACTATCAACGAAACGTCGACCGGCTTGCGCGGAAATGGGACACGGCGAAGGAGCTTGTACCCGGTCCGCAGTTCTATGGAACGCGGACGCCCTCGTCCGCTCAAAAAGGACCGAACGTCTTGCCGCAGGCGGCGATTGCGGACGAGGGCGTCCGCGTTCCCGGTGTGATCTTCTTCGGCACGTCGACTTATGCCGCCGAAGAGGCGATCGAAATGCTGGCGGCGGACGGCGTCAAACTCGACGCGATGCGACCGCGAGCTTTCCCGTTCAGCCATTCATTCGTCGAGTTCGTTGAGACGCACGAGCGTCTATTCGTGATCGAACAAAACCGTGACGCGCAATTCCGTTCGCTGATGATGATCGAACTCGGCATCGACCCGGCAAAGATCGTCTCAATCTTGAACTACGACGGCATGCCCATAACGGCTGACTATATTTACCGGAAGATCAATCGAACATCTCAATCGAATGCGATATGACTTTGAATGGGATCCGAGAAAAGCGGCTCGCAACAATCAGAAACACAAAGTAAGTTTCGACCGCGCCTCGACCATATTTCGCGATCCGAACCTGCTCTCTGTTCCTGACGAGGAACACAGCGCATCGGAGGAGAGATGGATTACAATAGGGGTAGACTCAAGTGGAAGCATATTGGTCGTTGTGCATAAATTTCACGTCGGAACCGCCGATAGTGCCCGAATCAGGATAATCTCCGCTAGGAAGGCGACAAGAGTTGAGGAGACACAATATGAAGAAGGAATATGATTTCTCCAAAGGTGTACGGGGCAAGTTTTACAACGCCGAAGGTGAGTTTAATCTCCCTATCTACCTTGATCCCGAAGTCGAGAAGTTCGTGGAGAGTCTGTCTTCAGAAAAGAAGCTGGACCGAAGCCAGATCGTCAATAAACTGTTGAGAAAAGATATGGAGATCATGGAGTTAACCTGACCGCGCTTACGTATTCCTATACTGAGATGAAAACGAAATATCTAGCTCTATGCCTCGAAAATGAAGGATATAAAGCCTCCCTTGCAGTGGGCAAGGTCTATCCGACGATTCGGGACAAGGTTGCCGAGAAAGAAGGCTATCTAAGGGTGATTGACGAGAGCGTAGAAGACTACGCTTTTGCCGCTGAGCGCTTTCATCTGGTCGAGCTCCCTCTCAAGGTGAAGAGAACATTAGCAGCACATGCTCCTGTGTTCGCAGATCTGGTTTAGAAAGTTTAGGCGTTTATCCGGCGAAGACACCCTCTATATTGAGCCACGATTGCATGCCGATATCGACGGAAAACATATTGAGGTAAGATTCGTTACGATCCGAAACGCATGACGCGCCTTGTTTATTTATTTTTACTAGTCGGAGCGTGCGCACTATCCACCTCTGCTGAGAAAGTTGAGGATGGCTGGAAAGGGCTTTTGCCTTTCAAATCAACAAAAGCCGATGTCGAACGGTTGATGGGTCCCGGCAAACGAACTCGGCATGAGTCGCATTTTCAGTTCGAGTATCGAGATAGGGGAGCAACACTCCGCGTTGATTATTCTGGGGAACCATGTAGTGCATTGCCGGATTCCCCGAGCCGATTTGATCTGCCTTTGGGGACAATTGTTCGTTACGAAGTTCGCCTGTCCGAGCCCTTGCCGCTTCAGGAACTTACTTTCGAAAAGAAGCGATTTGAACGAACCGTCATGATAGGCACGGAGGAAGACCCGAAAGCGATCTCTTATCTCCAATGGGAGTTTGATATGGGCCATGCTCCAAATCAAAAGACCGTCGGATATGAAGTTGAAATCAAGATTGCGGGTGAACCGGAAGCGGAAGTGGTTTGGGGGTACTTGCACGGATTTCCATTTGATTTATCTAAGTTTAAATGCGCTGACTAGTTGTTATGACCTACGTACGCTCCACATTTCGACACCCCGCACTTCCGAAGAATGAACTCGGTTATACGGTCGATTATTATGAGGGCTCGCTCAGTACGCTGTGTGCCGGTTGCGGGCATGATTCGATCAACGCGGCGATCGTGCAGGCTTGTTGGGAGATGAACATCGAGCCGCACAAGGTGGCGAAGCTTTCGGGCATCGGGTGTTCATCGAAATCGCCGGCGTATTTCTTGTCGAACTCGCACGGATTCAACTCGGTTCATGGACGAATGCCGTCGGTCGCGACGGGAGCGAATCTCGCGAACAAGGATCTGGTTTACTTCGGCGTTTCGGGCGATGGCGATACGGCCTCGATCGGGATGGGGCAGTTCGTTCACGTCGTCAGACGAAACCTGAATATGGTTTATCTGGTGATGAACAACGGATGCTACGGGCTCACCAAAGGACAGGATTCCGCGACGGCCGATGCGGGTTCGAAGAGCAAGGCCGGATCGGTAAATCTGTTCGAGGCGATCGATCTTTCATCGCTAGCTATCGAGCTTGGAGCGACGTTCGTTGGGCAGAGTTTTTCGGGTGACAAGGAACAGCTCGTGCCGCTGCTGAAAGCCGCGATGAAGCACAAGGGATTTGCGTTTCTCAACGTGATCTCGCCGTGCGTTACCTTCAACAACAATGCCGGATCAACGAAATCGTACGACTACGTTCGCGAACACGTCGAAGTAACAAGCACGGTTGATTTCGTCCCGATGATGCGGGAAATCACGACGACGTACGAAGCCGGCTCGATCAACGATCTGGTGATGCACGACGGAACGACGATCCGTCTTCACAAGCTTGCGAAAGATTGGGATCCGTTCGATCGCATGTCCGCCGCGGGTGCGATGCAAAAAGCGAAATCGAGCGGCGAGATCCTCACCGGCCTGCTCTACATCGACCGCGAATCTACTCCGCTTCATGAGATGATCAACGTTAGTGAGCGTCCGCTTAACTCAATGTCCGCGACCGAACTCTGCCCGGGAAGCTCGGCTCTCGAAAAACTCAACGCCAGCCTTCGTTAACATTTCTGAAAGATTTCTCTTGCAAGCGAGGAATCTCTGTGATATTAAGTTAACGTTAACATCCTCTCCAGTCGATTTTGATGAGCCGAAACGTAAGACGTAAACCCGCGACGTTGACTGATGTCGCCGCGACGGTCGGAGTTGCTCCGATGACGGTGTCGCGCGTCATCAACGGCAATGGCTACGTCAGCGAAGAGACGCGCGAGAAAGTCCTTGAAGCGGTAAAGAAAATGAACTATCGCCGCAACGGGCTGGCGCGAAACCTGAAACGTCAAAAGACCGAAACCGTTGGGCTGGTGATCGGTGATATCTCGAATCCGTTCTCAACAGAACTGGCCAACGCGGTACGCGAAAGCTTGTCATTTCGCGGTTATAACCTGTTTATTTGCATTAGCGAGCATAGTGCGAAAGAAGATATCGCTGCGTTCGACTCTTTGGTCGATCACAACGTCGACGGCCTCATTGTCGCTACACGATCGAACGAGGAAGGCGACGAAAGACTGAGTGAGATCGCCGACAGCGGAGTACCGATCGTCGTGGTTGGGCGAGATTTCAAGCACGATTCGGTCGATGCTGTCTCGGCCGATAATTTCAACGGCGGCTTCGAAGCGACTCAGCATCTGATCGACCTCGGCCATAAAAGAATCGGATTCATCGGTGCCGGATTCGAAAATCGATCGCGGTTAAAGCGGCTTCAGGGTTATCTCGCGGCTTTGGCTAAGCATGGACTTTCGGTCGATGAAAGATTGATAACCGGCCGCAAGGGGACGTCGGACGACGTTCCGGGTTATTCAACCGAGTCGATCGGATATGAGGGGATGAAGCGGCTGCTTTCATTGCCAAAGCGCCCGACAGCGGTCTTTGCTCGCAACGATTTTACGGCGGTCGGGGCGATCTCGGCCGTGAAAGAAGCTGGACTTTCTATCCCGCAAGATATTGCAGTCGTTGGGTTTGACGACACGCCATTGGCGTTGCACACGATGCCGCCGCTTACTACGGTTCGGCAGCCGATGAAGATACAAGGCCAGCTCGCGGCTGAAATGCTTCTCAGACGCATCACCGGGGAGGTCGAGCCAGAAGCCGAAGAGAAAATACTCGACTGCGAGTTGATCATTCGCGAATCGACCGTGTCGCAAGTCTAGTCGGTGTCGTAATGAATTTAGACAAGATCACCATGCTCAAAGCTGTTAACGTTATCAGAGAATCAACCATTGCTCGAATTCTCGGCTTCGGGCTGATGGTTCTCTTTTTGTCTTTCAGCTTTTCGGCAACCGCTACCGCTCAAGAAATACAAAGTTTTGAAAATCTTCTCGCTCGTCCAGTAACGCTCAAGAAAGAACATCTAAACGCACACCCGCGGCTCTTCTTCACCGCAGCCGACATTCCGAATCTTCGGAGCAAAGCAAAGGGAGCCGGGAAAGATCTGTGGGAAGATACGCTCAAAGATATTCAGACGCTGCGAAGGCCGCTTCCCGATCCGAAAGACGAAGATCTGTACAAGAGCGGGATCGATAAGCGGAAGGCGAGCAGCATAACGCAATATGAGTTTGCTTTCCAGATCGCGCAGACGAGCCTCACGTACGTCATCGAGCAGGACGAGCGATATCTGAAAGCGGCGAAAGAATGGGTGGCGGTCGCGTGCGAGATGCCGCTGTGGGGCTACACCTACAACAGGCCGAATGTCGACCTGCCCCCGGCTCATCTGCTCTATGCGCTCGCGTTTGCCTACGATGTGCTGCACGACAAACTGACCGCCGCCGAGAAGGAAACGATCCGCAATAAGCTGGTAAAGCAGGGCCGGCTGATGTATGACTACTTCAAGTACAAGTCGGGCAAGCGATACACCTACACGCAAAATCATACGTGGATCCCGATGGCCGGACTCGCTATCGCGGCCTACGCGATCATGGACGAAGTTCCCGAAGTTGGGGAGTGGGCAAAGCTTTCGCGCGCCGTCTTCGATCGGACGATGCTTGCGTTCGGCACCGACGGATTTTTCTACGAGAGCTTTCATTACTTCGGTTTTGCGTTTCGTTGGATGATCCGTTATTTCGACGCGCATCTTTCCGCCACCGGCGAAAATCTCTTTGCGGTGATGAAGCCGAAATTCGACGGGATGAAATACTTCGCGATGCATTCCGTTTTGCCCGACGGCGAGAACGTCTTCGACTTCGCCGATATCGGCGACGGTTCGCTCAACAGAAATCGCACGAGTAAGCGCGAGAGCATTTATTCCGAATACGACATTCTTTATCGCTTCGCGTCTGCATATAAAGACCCGCAAGCGCGAAGGATCGGCGATTTTCTCAGGACGGAAACGAAGCTCGAAACGCGGGAGCCGATGTGGGCATTTCTTTCGTTCGACCCGGCGGTGAAACCGGCCGAGCTTTCCGAGATACCGCTTCAGCATAACTTCACCGATAACGACACGGTCTTTTGGCGATCCGCGTGGACGAAAGAAGCGACGGCTTTTGCGTTCAGGTGCTCGCCGCCGGAAGGCCATCACGCGGCTCGGCTTCATTCCAAGATCAAAGACTGGCGACAGAACACCGGCCACGCTCACCCGGACGCAAATTCCTTCATCATCTGGGCGAACGGTAAGTACCTCACGGGCGACACGGGCTATCTCGGCATCAAGCAGACCGACGATCACAACACTATCCTCGTGAACGGCCGCGGCCAGGAGAAAGACGGCGTCTACGAGATGTTCAAGGAAGTGCCGAACGAGCGGCTCGACAAGATCAGGCTTGCCGAGGTCGATGCAGGCTCCGGATATTTATACGCTCGCGGCGAAGCGGCGTCCGGATACTACGCCGACCTCGGCATACAGAAATTCGACCGGCATTTTATCTACGTCGAGCCGGGATACTTCGTCGTTTGGGACGAGCTGCAGACCGCGAACCCTTCGACGTTCACGTTCATGCTCAATGCCGACCGCGAGATCGCGGGGAAAGATGCAAAGTTCGCAAAGTTCGAATTGATCAACGGCGGCGCACGGTTGTTGGTCGAACGGCTGTATCCGATCGCGGCGAATTCGGAGATCGTCGATCAAAAAGTGCAGGCTCGCGGCGTTCCGGGGAGTGTCGACAAAGGCGATAGCGAGATCCGCGGCCGCCAGCTTCGCGTGACTACGACGGAGCAGTCGAGCAATGGCGGGTTTCTTTTTGTGCTGGTTCCGACGAACGGCGGGTCTTCACCGGTTGCTGCAGTTTCGCGGATCGAGAACGGCATCAATGTAAGGCTTACTAGCGGCCGAAAAGACACGATATGTCTCGGCGGCCCGTGCGGCGGCGAGAGATCAGCTCCTGGCCGAGTCGTGATCCGCCGGGGCGGTTCGAGCACGGCTTTGATCTTTCAACGGACGTCCGCAAGCGCGGCAAAAAATTTTTGAGAATCTAAAGAATTGGTCAACCCAATTTCACTTTGAATGGCAGAAACCACATTACAGAACGGCTTTAAGGTCCACGGGCTTCGCTGGTACATCATCGGGCTCGTGTTCTTCGCAACGCTGATCAACTACATCGATCGGCTGACGATATCGGTGCTCGCTCCGGCGATCATGGAGACGTTCAAGCTCTCGAACACAGAATTCGGTGCGATCGCCACGTGGTTTCTCCTTGCTTATACGATCAGCCAATCGGCATCGGGAAAGCTCTACGACAAGATCGGGATTAAGAAAGGTTTTACGATCTCGATCGTCGTCTGGTCACTGGCTGGAATTGCCACCGCGTGGTCGAACGGAGCGCGGGCGCTGGCGGCCTGTCGTTTTATGCTCGGGCTCGGCGAAGCCGGTAACTGGCCGGGTGCTGCTAAGACCGTATCCGAATGGTTTCCTGCCCGACAGCGTGCGTTCGGAATGGCGATCTTCAACAGCGGAGCCGCGATCGGCTCGATCGTTGCACCGCCGATCATTATCGGGCTTCACACATACTTCCTATCACGCGGAGGAGATTGGCACGAGGTGTTCATCTTCACCGGAGCGCTCGGCTTCGTCTGGCTTGCAGCCTGGCTGTTTCTCTATGATTCGCCCGAAAACCACAAGTGGATCACCCCGGAAGAGTATCGGCTGATCAAGGAGCAGGACGATCATCTCGAAGCAGTTGCTCCGCCGGAAGCAACGATCGCTGAAGATGTTGTCGAGACAGTTCCTGAGGAACGCGCGATCGGCTGGTTCGAATTGCTCACCTATCGCCAAACCTGGAGCATCATTCTCGCCCGCCTTCTCGTCGACCCGGTTTGGTGGCTTTACATCACCTGGCTGCCGCTTTATCTGAATCAGGTTCACGGTTTCGATCTCAAACAGATCGGCCTATTCGCTTGGGTTCCGTTCGTCGCGGCCGACGCGGGTAGTTTGTTCGGTGGATGGCTGTCGGGCCACTTAATCAGCCGCGGCTGGTCAGTCGATCGAGCACGAAAGGCGGTGATCATTTTCGCTGCCTGCCTGATGCCCGCGGGAATAATCGCGGCGTTCACGGCCAGTGCGATGTTCGCTCTTGTCCTGATCGCGATCGTACTTTTTGGCTTTCAAGTTTGGATCAACAACGTACAGACGCTTCCGAGCGATATGTTTCCGTCCAAAGCGGTCGGGTCTGTCGCGGGCCTTGGCGGAACAGGTGCTGGCATCGGGTCGATGATCTTCACCTTTACGACCGGATGGGTCACTGACAATTTTTCGTACGCGCCAATCCTGATCGCCGCCGGTTTGCTTGCACCGATCGGCACCATGGTGCTCTTCGCACTCTCGGGTGAGATCAAACGGGTCAAATTGGCGACGGCCGCATAAAACATATTTCGAATTTTTAGGAGCTATAGAATATGAAGAACTTTTTCGATTTTACCGGCAAGGTGGTACTCGTCACCGGAGCCTCAAGCGGCATTGGCCGCGCCACGGCCGAGCTTTTCGGCGAGTGCGGCGCGTCGGTGGCGATCAGCTATTTGAAGAACAAGAGCGGAGCGGACGAAGCCGTTGCGGCGATCTCAGCTAAGGGGCACGGGCGATTTGTCGGGAACGCGGATGGCTCCGCCGTCGGCACCGCGACGGTTTCGGCGATGGCGTTTCAGGCCGACGTGACGACCAACGAAGCGGTCGTCAAACTCGTCCGCGAAGTCGAAGAGAACTTTGGCGGCATCGACATCCTTGTCAACAACGCCGGTTCGCTCGTCGAGCGTCTTCGCACGCAGGAATTGAGCGAGGCTAGATGGAACGAGGTGATGCAGCTAAACGCGACGAGCGCGTTCTTCGCCGCTCAGGCCGCGATCCCGAAGATGCTCGAGAAAGGGGGCGGAGCGATCGTAAACGTCACGTCGATCGCCGCCCGCAATGGCGGTGCTCCCGGCTCGATCCACTATTCGTCCGCTAAGGCCGCGATGTTGACGATGACAAAAGGGCTCGCCAAGGAATATGCCAATCAAGGGATCCGCGTGAACGCAGTCTCGCCCGGCGTGATCGATACGCCTTATCACGAGACATTCACCGCCCGCGAAGTTTGGAACAACATGAGCAACGTCATTCCGATGGGCCGCGTCGGCACGTCAGCCGAGGTCGCCAGCGTGATCGCGTTCCTCGCGTCCGATGCCGCTGCCTATATCTGCGGCGAAACAATTGAGATCAATGGGGGAATGTTAATGGACTAGCTGTCCGGGAGAAATCACGATGAAAAGAATTACCCAACTATTAACGATCAGCTTCATTATCGCCTCCCTCGCGATCATCGCATCGGCCCAAAGCTTCCGCGCCACCCTCGTCGGCCGCGTCACCGATCCCGGCGGATCTGTTGTTGCGGGTGCGAACGTTACCGTTACTCAGAACGGAACTAATTTCACCAGAACAGTCACAACAAACGGTGACGGGGAGTTCGTCGTGTCTGAGCTGCAGCCGGGCGGCTACACCGTAAAGGTCGACGCTTCGGGTTTCAAGGGAGCGATCAACCAGAACGTTGTTCTCGAAACCGATCAGACCAGGCGTTTCGATGTCCGTTTAGATGTGGGCAGCGTAAGCGAGACTGTCACCGTCGAGGCCGAGCCGCCGACGATCAATGCCGAAACTCCGGAAAAAGGAGAGGTCATCGTTCAGCGGCAGGTCCAGGAGCTTCCGCTAAACGTGCGTGACTTCACCGACCTCGCAAAACTCGTTCCCGGAATCTATCAGCGGCCATCGGAGGACGATCAGGGACAAGGTCTTGGCTCGGCCGGCACGCGAACCGATTCGACCAACTTCATACTCGACGGTGTTTCAAACCGCAATGACCGTCAAGGCGGTGTCGGCGTTAACACCTCGGTCGATTCGATCCAGGAGTTCAAGGTTTCAACGTCTACCTACAGCGCCGAGTACGGTCGCCTTGCAGGAGCTCAGATCAGCGTCGTTTCAAAATCCGGTACTAATCGATATTCAGGCAGTTTGTTCGAATTCGTTCGAAACGATTTTTTCGACGCGAAGAATGCGCTTGCCGATCCGCTTGACGAAAAAACTCTTCGCCGTCACCAATTCGGCGGAACGTTCGGCGGTCCGCTTCCGTTCCTAACTTTCGGCGAAAGTGACAAGATCTTCGAGAGCGGTAAAGACAAGATGTTTTTCTTTACGAGCTTTGAGCAGTTGAGAGAAGTGCGATCGGTCTTCTCGGACTCAGAAGCTCCTAACGATGCGTGGTTCCGTGGAGACTTTAGTGCAATTCGCGGAAGCGGGACGAACACGGGAGTTTGTGTTCCTGGAAGCACTGTCAACACATCCACCACAAACCCTTGCAACGACGATACGAATCGTGTGACCTGTCTTTCAAGAAATCCGACGAACGGTACGATCACCAAGGTCGAATGTCCGGTCCTGAATGTTATCCCCACTACCGTCAATCCATTGTTCCCCAATATCATTCCGGCAAACAACGCGATCGCGCAGAGAATTCTGCAGTATCTCCCGCGGGCAACCGGACCTAACGGATCGCAGGACTACAAGTTTTCGGTGCTGACTAACATATTGCCGAGAAATCTCTTCTCAACGAAGATCGATAGAAAACTGTCCGACGACAATAACTTCTATATTCGATTTTCATCGGACAACCGCGACGCGTATCAACCGCAGGCTGGCCGAATCAACTATCCCGGATTTCTGCGTAATCAAAGGTATCGCCAGTATTCCTACGCCTTCGGTGATACCCACGCATTTTCTTCAACCTTGGTAAACGATTTTCGAATTGGGTTGCTTGATACCGACAATCGGATACTAAACCAAAACAACGATCAGGATTACGTCTCGCTTCTTGGTATCTCGGGGCTTCCCACCTCGTCTGATCCAAGCGTCTGGGGCTTTCCGGCAATCCGAATCGACGGTTTTCCCGACACGGGAGACAGTGCGAACATTCCGTTCAACTACCTTTACAAGAATCTCTCGATCAGCGATTCGGTTACATGGGTGGTCGGCAATCACAATTTCAAGTTTGGCGTTGATGTTGTCCGCCCGAACTATATCGAGAGCGACATTCGAAACGTTCGTGGAGACTTCCGTTTTCGCGGCCGCTATACGAATCCGGCAAACACCACCGTCTCCGGTGCGAGTGCCTTCGCCGATCTTTTGTACGGGCTGCCGGATTCGACACAGCGGCAGATCGGGTCGGAACCCGCTGACCTTACCGCCTGGCAGTCGGCTTTCTACCTTCAGGACAACTGGCGGGTGACCAGGTGGCTTACGCTTAATCTCGGATTGCGATATGACTACACGCCCTATCTCTATGAGAAGACGAATCGCATCTCAAACTTCATTCCCGAACTCGGAGTGACAGCTTGTGCAGGCGGCGAGTTTCGCGAACCTAACGGAACGCTGATCTGCGTAGACGGAGCTAGTCTTGGGCTGCCGCGTTCCTTGGTCGAGACGGATCGCAACAATATCGCTCCCAGGGTCGGGTTTGCGCTCAAGCCTTTCAAGGACGATAAGACAGTCATTCGCGGAGGTGCTGGAATTTTTTACAGTACTGAAACGATCAATCCTGCTCGTCAGCAGCTCGCGAACAACTACCCTTATTTGAATCGACAGTCTTTCAACCGGGCGAGTACGGCGGCGGCGAACTATTTTACTCTTACCCTCGACAATCCGTTCCCGGCCGACCGCACGAACCTGCAAGGCGTGACAACGCCGCAGGGAATTCCGACTGATGCTCAAACTCCCGAGCTGTACCAATTCAATCTCACGCTCGAACGCGAACTGCTGAAGGATTTAGGTTTTGAGATCGGCTATGTAGGTTCGCTAGGGCGGCATTTGGGAATGAGATACAACCTCAATTTCAATTATCCGACGGGTGCGGTGACGGCTTCCACCGTCAATGGGGTCACCACCTACACGCCCGTAAATGCCAGAAGATTTCCGGCGCTTGGCGACATCACCTATCAATCGCAAGAGGTGAATTCGACCTATCACGCCATGCAGGTCGCGGTGCGTAGAAGGTCGAAAAATGGCCTGACCTTGCTTGCTTCGTACACATTCGGCAAAGCGATGGACCAGAATTCGAACACTAATAATTCGACTACGGCTTCGCAAAGAGGGCCGCAGGACATCCGCGATTTTCGTAACGAATGGGCGCTCGCGGACTTCCACCGAACCCATCAATTCTCGGCAAGCTTCAACTACGACCTGCCGTTCGGCAAAGGACGAAAATACTTTTCCGGTTCAAGCGGGATCACCGAAGTTTTGCTGGGCGGATGGCAGTTGAACGGTATTGCAACGGCGTTGTCGGGACGCCCATTCACGCCCGCTTACAACGCACCGGATACGTCGGGTGGCCGTCCGGATCTGATCGGTGACCCGATGGCGAACGTTCCTGAAGGACTGTATTTCAATCCCGCTGCATTCAGGCGTCCGATCGTAACACCGACGGATCCGACAGCCTTCGGTAATGCGGGTCGAAATATCGTGATCGGCCCGGGCTTCCAAAGCATGGACGTGTCGCTGTTCAAGAACATTCGTCTAGCTGAGCGGACGAAGCTCCAGTTGCGATGGGAAGCCTTTAACGTTTTCAATCGGCCGAACTTCCTTGTTCCGCAGCATATTCTCGATGCATCGGATGCCGGTCAGTTTCGCCTGACTGCGAACGAGGGCCGAGAAATGCAGTTTGCTGTTCGTCTCACATTCTGAGCCGTCGGCATGATTGGCGGGAGCCTCACCCTTCCGCCATACTTTTTTAATGAAAAAACTGGCAGCTTTAAACCTTCTCGTTTTGTCGCTATGCCTTGGTGTGGCGGCGCAGGATTCGATCGGCACGTACCAGGTGCGCGTGTCGTTGGATCGGGCGGATTGGACGTATGAGCTGAACCGTCCGGCGAAGTTCACGATCGCGACGACTCTCAACAACACTCAAACCGCTGGCCTCCCAGTGAAATATTCATGCGGGCCTGAGCAGCAGCCGGCCGTGATCGAGAAGACGGTAACTTCGACCGATCAGCCGATAGTTATCGAAACACTGGGGATGAGAGAACCGGGATTTTATCGTTGCATTGCGACGGTCGAGAAGGACGGCCGCAGTTATCGCGGACTCGCGACTGCCGGATACCGGCCCGATCAGATCAAACCGGTCGTAACCGAGCCAGCCGATTTCGACAAGTTTTGGAATGACGGAAAAGCGGCGTTAGCTAAAATCCCGCTGGACGCGAAGATGGAGTTGCTGCCCGGCTTGAGCACCTCGAAAGCCGATGTCTATCACGTCAGTTTTCAGAACATCGGATTTGGAGCAACGCGTGTCAGCCGCATTTACGGGATTCTCTGCGTCCCGAAAGACGCAAGCAAGAAATATCCGGCCTTGTTGCGGGTTCCCGGAGCTGGCATAAGGCCATACACGGGGCAAATAGGTTTGGCCGAGACTGGGCTGATCACGCTTGAGATCGGCATCCACGGCATCCCTGTGAACCTTCCGCTCGAAACTTACGACCAGCTTCGCGCCGGGGCGTTGAACAGATACCAGCTACATAACCTCAACGATCGCGACGAGTATTATTACCGCCGCGTGTTCCTCGGGGTTGTTCGCAGCAACGATTTTCTCGTCAGCCTTCCGCAGTACGACGGTAAGAATCTCGGCGTGATCGGCGGCAGTCAGGGCGGCGTACTTTCGATCGTTACGGCTGCGCTCGATTCGCGCGTGAAGGCGCTCGTCGCGTCGTATCCGGCGATGTCCGACATGGCCGGATATACGGCAAATCGTGCGGGCGGTTGGCCGCATATGTTTCGTGACGAGAAAAACCGCACGAAAGAAAATCTGAACACGGCTGCGTATTACGACGCGGTAAATTTTGCCCGCAGGTTGAAGGTGCCCGGCATCTATTCATGGGGCTTCAACGACGAGACGTGCCCGCCGACTTCGATGTACGCAGGTTATAACGTCATCTCCGCGCCGAAAACTCTCGTGCTCGGGCTTGAGATGGGACATGCGAATTCGCCCGAGCAAAACGAGCGGCTTAACACGTGGATCGAAAAATTCCTCAAGGAGGGGAAAGCACAGTAGATGAGATCTTTGTTGTCAGTATTATTGACTACTATTTTGCTAGCGGCGGCCGTCATCGCGCAAGAAGATGCGGCTCCCGCAAAAGCCTCGCCTGAAAAACCGAAGCCCGACGTTGCCGACGGAAAATACGGCACGCTCGAACGCAACGTATTCGACCTCTGGACGCCGAAGGCGAAAAAGCCGTCGCCGCTCGTCGTGTACATTCACGGCGGCGGATTTGTGAACGGCGACAAAGGAAATCTTTCACCTGTTCTCCTTAAACGACTTCTCGACAACGGCATCGCCGTGATGGCGATCAACTACAGCCTGATGCCGCAGCATGTGTATCCGCAGGCTTTTAATGATTCCGCGAGGGCTATTCAGTTTGCGAGATCGAACGCCAAGGCGTGGAACCTCGACAAGTCGAAGGTCTCGGCGATGGGAAGTTCCGCGGGCGGCTTGACATCGCTCTGGATCGGTTTCCACGACGAGATGGCCGATCCGAAATCGGAAGATCCGGTTCTTCGCGAATCTACGCGGCTGAGTTCGATGGCGGTTTGGGCGGCGCAAACGACGCTGGTTGCGGATGTCGTCGCCGCGAAAGTCGGGCCGGTGACGCTGAAACACAGTTTTTACAACGGAAAACTTTTCGGAATGAAACAGGCGGAGATGGAATCGGAGAAGGGCAAGCTGCTTACGCGAGAGGCCTCGCCGCTTTCTTATCTGACGAAAGACGATCCGCCGGTTTGGGCGATCTACAGCGTGACCGATAAACCGCAAACGGACGAAACGACCGTCAGCGACGCGATCCATCATCCGAATTTCGGCAAGGTCATGAAAGAGGAGATGGACAAGCTCAAGATCGAATGCCGGCTACGCCACCGCAGCGACGGAAAAACGATCAACGACGATGTCGTCAACTTTTTCATCAAACATTTCAAGGGATAAAAAGCTCAACAGATGTACAAGAATTTCTTCAAGACCGTAACGCTGGTGATCGCTCTCTCGATGTCGGCTTTCGCCCAGGATGCTCAAGAACTCGCGGCCGAAAAAGCTGTGAATACGAAGCTTAAGGGCGAGCATCCGCTCGTCCAGATCGCAAAGTCGAAGCCATCGTCATTACGTAAGGAACTCGAAGGAGTACATCCACGCGTGTTCATGACGCAGAAGGACACCGACGAGCTCAAGGCGAAGGCAAAGTCGCATCCGGAGCTTTGGCAAACGGCGTTGTCGCGCGTTCGGGCATTGACCGCCGAACCCGCTCCCGCTCCTGCTCAAGGGCGTCGAGTGCAGAACGAGGTCGGGCTTGGCATCGCCGAAGCCGCGTTCACTTACAAGATCACTGGCGACAAAAAATATTTCGACGCCGCGATGAAATATATCGATGCCGGTATCAGTTACGACGTTTGGGGATATACCTATAACAAGCCGAACGTCGATCTCGCTGCCGGACATCTGCTTTACGGAATGGGCTGGGGATACGACCTGCTTTACAACGATCTCACACCTGCTCAACGCATGCGCATCAAGGAGAAGCTCGTAAAGCAGGCGAATCTTCTCCACGAATTCTTTCGCATCAAGAACGGAAAAACCTACGCCTACAGCCAGAACCACACGTTTATCCCGATCTCGGGGCTTGCCGTTACGGCTTATGCCTTGATGGATGAAGTTCCCGAAGCAAAGGAATGGGCGGCTACATCGCGTGCCATCTTCGACCGCGTGCTAGCGACCCTAGGCGAGGACGGATACTTCTACGAGAGCATGGAATACTGGATCTTCTCGATGCCGTGGATCATCCACTACATGGACGCTCACGCGCAGTCGACCGGCGAAGATCTTTACAAAGGGTTGGCCAGCCTCGAGAACACTCACAAATACATTGCACATATCACGCTGCCGGGCGGCGAGTTTAATTTCGATTACGGCGACATCTACGCCGGGCCGATAACTCGTGCCCGTAAAGGTAACGATTACGAACGCGAGCGGATCGACGGAAAGTTCCGCACGAACTACAACATCCTCTACAACCTCGCGACGCGTTACGGCAGCGGCGAGGCTCAGGGCGTCGCCGATTGGGTTAAATCCAAAGGGCAAGTGAACGCGGAAGAAGTGTGGAGCTTCATCTGGTACAACCCAAAGATCAAGCCCGTGTCGATAAACGATCAGCCGAAGTATCATTGGTTCAAAGATCACGGCGTCGTCTTCTGGCGGTCGTCATGGGATGACGACGCGACCGCATGGTCTTTCAAGGCCGGCCCGCCCGAAGGACACGCGGATACGGCAAAGGTCAAGGCATTTCCCGATTGGCGCCTCTCAAGCGGCCACGCGCATCCCGACGCGGGCGGATTTATCATCTGGTCGAAGGGCCGATACCTAACGGGCGATTCCGGTTACGCCGGAGTGCCCTTGACCGAGCATCACAACACCGTCACCTTTGACGGGCTCGGCCAAGCGAAAGAGGGTAAAGGCCACGACGCGTTCGCCGGCGTTTCATACGATCTGATGAATCAGATCCGCGTGACGGACGTGAAATTCGACAACGGAAAAGTGACGATCTTCTCCGATCTCAAGCCTGCATATGAGCCGACGATCGGTGTCGAAAAGTTTACGCGCAAGTTTAGCTTTACGGCTCCAAGCGAATTTGTCGTCGAAGACGAGATCAAGACATCTAAGCCGAGAAAGATGGTCTCCTACCTTCATAGTGATACTGAGATCGTAAAAAGCGGGAAAGGCTTCGAATTCGAGCCTGGTACGCCGAGTCTTCTGGTCGAGCTGATCGAGCCGAGCGGACTCGATGCTGTTATCGAAAAGAATATTCTGACCGCTCCAGGCAGGCCGGGAAGCGTTGATAAGGGTGAGCTAGAAGACCGTGGAGTCCGGCTTGCAGTATCGCCAAAGTTGCCGATCTCGGACCTGTCGATGAAGACTCGATTGACGATCAAGTAGATTGTAGGAAAGCCGTCCAAAGATTTAGTCTCGGACGGCGTTCCCTGACAGTAATGGACGCGGCGTGCGATCCGGCGTGGGACCTTGCTTGCGAAGCGCCGTCCGGGCCTCCCATCCGATTCGCTTTTATTGGTCGTACTAATTATTTTTCGCTGTCTTACATTTTTGGGTTGACAGCGAAATAAATCGAAGTATTATGTCAAAGGCTTTAACAAATTATTACATCGAGAAAAACTTAGTTCACTAAAAGCGTAGCTTATGTTGAGGGCTGCCCTGAAAGACGATATCGGAACGCGATTCTGCTCAAGTAATTTGTCAAAGGTCTAAACAAAAAATTGCGGAAAATCAACCCGAATAACTTCAAGCTCGCAACTCGCGGAACCTCGCGAGAGATCAATCGCCAGATCGCACTGACGCTGATCCGCACGCATCAGCCGGTTTCCAGGGCCGAGCTTTCGCGGCTGATGGAAACCAACCGAGCGAGCGTGACGTTGCTGATCAACGAACTGCTGGACGAAGGCTTGGTTCGCGAAGAGGCTCAAAGCGAGCCGAACAAACGCGGCCGTAAGCCGACATCGTTGTTCCTGAATTCGCGCAACTCACTCGCGGTGGCGGTCGACGTGCGAAAGACGCGGACGTTTCTGATGCTTACGGATTCGACGGGCAATCAAGTAGGCGAAGTGATCAGCTTTCCTACAAAACTCGACCCGGCCGATTTTGTTCAATCGTTGGCGTGGCAGGTTAGAAAAGCTCTTGGTGGCAAGCTCGATGCCTCGGCGTGCGGCGGCGTCGGCGTAGTAGTTCCGGGCATGCTAGATCTGAAGAACGGTACCGTCGTTCACTCGCCGACGCTGAAATGGAGAAACGTCGAGCTTCTCGACCTGATGGAGAAAGAGTTCGGCGATATCGAGATCCATCTTGAAAACTCAGGCAAGGCCTGTGCTCTTTCGCAGATCTGGTCGGTCCGCGGCGACGGAAGCGGACACAACGACATAGTTTTCGTCAGCGTCTCTGACGGCGTTGGCGTAGGGATCGTGGTCAACGGCGAGCTCGTCCGCGGTAGACACAATACCGCGGGCGAGTTTGGCCACGTACCCTTGAGCATCGACGGCCCGCCGTGCGCGTGCGGTGCGAACGGATGCTGGGAAGCATACATTTCAAATCTTGCGACGCTATCTAGATACTTCGGCACGAATGTCGCCAGCCGAAAGCCGCAGCCGATCGAACAAGCCGAGTTTACGATCGAAGAGCTGATAGCGAAGGCCCGTGCCAATGACGGTAAAGCATTGACGGCGCTCCAATCGACTGCGCGATATCTCGGCCTCGGCCTCGCGTCGATCATCAACGTTATCGACCCTTCGCGGATCTACATCGGCGGAGAAATTACCGAAGCTTGGGATCTGCTCGAGCCGACGGTGCGCGACGCGATAAAGGAACGCGTGTTGAGCACGGAACTGGGCGAGGCGTCGATCCGCGTCGTTCCGGCTATCGAGTTTCCAAGACTGCGGGGAGCCGCCGCGCTGATCACGGCGCCGGCATTCGCCGCCCCAAAAGTTGCATAAGATTTGCCGGAGTTTCGCCGACCCCGGAACCTACCAAGCGGGTAAGTTTTTCGAGAGAAGGAGAAGACCACAATGAAACTCATGCATACAGCCATCGCTCGACTCGAGCTGATCAGACGCGCCCACAATTTAGGAATACTCGCCGTCTTAGCGGCTGTACTCATCCTTCCGGCGGTTGTTGCCGCCCAGATCACGACCGCAACCATGGTCGGGACGATCTCCGACCCAGGCGGAGCGGCCGTTCCGAGCGCGAGCGTCACGGCAAAGAACGTCGATACCGGACTTACCCGCACGGTCACGACCGGCGACGACGGCAGCTTTCGCATCGAGTTCCTCCCCGTCGGCAATTATTCGCTGGAAGTCACGGCGACATCCGGATTCAAGAAAGCATTTCGCGAAGGCATAGTGCTAACAGTCAACGAGACGGCTCGAATAGACTTTGCCCTCGAAGTTGGCAGCGTCGATGAACAGGTCACCGTCACGAGTGCCCCGCCTGAGATCAACACTAGCTCCGTAGAATTGGGCAGAACGGTTCAGACGCAGGAAATCGAGAACCTTCCGCTCGTCGAACGCAACGTCTTTACACTTCTCGATTTGACGCCTGGCGTGCAGTCGAACAACGCCGGGATTGCAACAGCCTCAGCGGCGACCAGCAATTTGAGCCTCGGATTCCCGGAGCAGCGAACGCTTATCAACGGCGGCACGGACGGAGGAACGGGGTCGGTCAACTATTTCCTCGATGGCGGGACGAACATGACCAACCTTCGCAATACTGGCAACATTCTTCCCGCTCCCGATGCGATCCAGGAGTTTCGGGTGCAGACGAATAGCTACAATGCCGAGTATGGACGCTTTGCAAATGGGGTTGTGAACGTGATCACGAAATCGGGAACGAACCGCTTTCGAGGATCGCTTTACGAATTTATTCGGAATGAAGCGTTTAATGCCAATGAATGGGGCGCCAACATCGAGAAGGCTCCGTATCGACGGAATCAGTTTGGTGGAACTATCGGCGGTCCGATCATTAAGGATAAGACCTTCTTCTTCTTCTCCTACGCTGGTCTGCGTCAGATGACCAACACTTTCTTGACAGCTACTCGCGTGCCAACCGCTCTTGAACGAGTTGGCAATTTCTCGGCGTCGTCCGGAACCGGACCTCGAGATCCGGTGACCAATCAAACGTTCAGTTGCAATGGCGTCCAGCGTGTGATTTGCCCGAACCGAATTGATCCGGTCGCTAGGAGGATCGTTGATAACTACATACCGCTTCCCAACTCGACAAATCCGGTAAACGGTCGATTTGAAAGCTGTCAGGGTAACGTTCCGCATCCGTACGATAATGATGAATTCCTAGAAAAGATCGATCATCAA
>CADEGD010000007.1:55929-77247 GCA_902826795.1 uncultured Acidobacteriota bacterium
TTCACCTATTTCAATACGGCAGGTAATACAACGGTGTTTCCAGCGGGCGGAAACCTTCCCTGGGCAACGCAGGATTTTACATGGAGGCAGCATAACCTAAACATCAGTGATGTTTGGGTGATCAGTCCTGATAAAGTTAATCAGGTTTGGGTCACATATACGCGAATGCTCGGTGGCCGTATAAACAATCCGGATATGTCCCTCGCTGATCTCGGATCATCCTTTACCCCGCAAGGCAGCCCATCGCTCCCTCAGATCGATGTTACCGGCTGGTTCAGGCTGTCGAATGCGATCGGTGGCCCGCGAGCAGGTACAAACCTGTATTCGGTTCGCGACGTATTTAGTTGGAATAAGGGGCGTCACGCGATCAAAGTCGGCGGCGAACTATCGCTAAACAAAGACATTCAGGAAACGCTTCTCAACAACTATGGGGTGTTCAGTTTTAGCAACGCGGGAGCTGCCAACCTCTCATTCGCAAACTTCCTTATCGGATTGCCGACCGGACTAACGCAAGATGCTCCCGTGACCGCGTACACAAATACATGGTATACAGCCCTGTTCGTTCAAGATGATTTTCGCATTCATCCGAGACTCACCCTCAATCTTGGACTTCGGTGGGATCTTCAGACTCCTCCAACCGATCCGGAAAACCGCGTTGTGAATTATGTTCCCGGGCAGCAGTCCGTTGTCCGGCCCAACGCCCCCGCCGGCGCGCTTTTCTTCGGTGATGAAGGAGTCGAGCGTGGCGGAATTCCCGTCGACTACAGTCATTTCTCGCCTCGTTTCGGCCTTGCATGGGATCCTTTTGGCGATGGTAAGACCTCGATTCGTGCCGCGGCCGGACTGTTTTACGGAAGTATGTCCGGTAACGAATGGAACACGATGACAAACTTCCAACCTTTTTCCACACGTCTAAACTTTAGCGGCAACAATCTGCCGACCGCACAAAACGGATGGACAGGTGCCTCGCTTAGCAACCCATATCTCAACTTTCCCGGTGGAAATCCGTTTCCTTACAACGGTGCCTTTACAGCCGGTGGAGGTTTTTTTGCAGTCGCTACAGACTTCGAGTCACCTAAAACATTCCAGACTCAAGTCTCGATCCAGCGTCAGGTTTTTAGGGACCTTACGGTAGGAGCCGCCTATGTAGGAACCAGATCGATGAACTTACCGTTCGGACGAGACGTCAATTACCCGGTCGCGACGCCGACGGCAACTATAGGAAACATAAACGCTCGCCGACCTAACACGCGCTTCGGGGCTGTACTCTTGCTCGATTCGGATCAGGATGCTTCTTACGACGCGCTGCAGCTAACGTCGGCGGGTCGATTCAGCAAGCTCTTGTCTTTCAACGCTTTCTACGTGCTGAGCAAGACACTGAGCAGCGTTCAGCTCCACAACAACACCACGCAAGGGTTAGCTCAGAACTACAGCAAACTGGAACTCGACAAAGGCCGTGCCGACACTGATCAGCGACATGTGTTCAGCATGAGCATGAATTTCCAGCCCGACTTCTATCGCGGAGACAATAAGTTTGTGAAGGCGATCCTCAACGGATGGAGTATATCCCCGATCATCAAGCTTCGAAGTGGACGGCCGTTCACGATCTCAAATGGGAACATTGACGCCAACCTCGACGGCGTCGCTACGGACCGCGCACGGCTGATCGGTAACCCTTTCATCGAAAATCCCACCAATGATCGTTGGTTCAATACGGATGCTTTCGCTCTTAACCAGATCGTCACCGGGTCCCCAGTTGACGGTACCGCGCCGCGAAACTTGCTAACAGGACCGGGCTTCAAAGTTGTGGACATGGCGGTTTCCCGTGACCTCCGATTTGGAGAACGATATAAGCTCCGGCTGCGGGCGGAGGGAACGAACGTTTTCAACACGGCAAACTACGACTTTCCCAACAATACGCCAGGCGCTAGTACGTTCGGCAAGATAACGGGGGCCGGCGCTATGCGTAGAGTACAGTTCGGAGCGCGGTTTACTTTCTAGGTTGACTTAAGGATAGAGTTCGATCGGACGCTCTCCTGTCGAACGCTATTTGTTGGATCGCAATGGACAGACTTCGAAGATCCTCATTTTTAGTGACACTCCTGGTGTCTGCCGTTGGTGTGATGCCGCAGTTCGCTGCGGCTCGGGCATCGGCTCAGACGCGGGCGAAAACGCGTGTTTCAACTGCGGCGTTTTCCCAGGAAACGCGGGCATTTCTTTCGAAGGAGGTTGCTGCACACTTCGGCAATATTAAGACGCTTCAGCCGCCGCCTGATCGTGTGTTCAACGCCTTAACGGTCGGTGAATATTCGTGGGGAAGTTTTGCTCGGGCGCTTGCGGCTCAGGCAGATCTCGGTGGCAGCCGGACGATCGCGGGCAAGGATACAGCCCGGGCGATAGCCGAGATGGGACTGCACGAATCGCGGGCGGGCGGGAAAGCATTTTCACAGCTTTATTCGACTCTAGCGTTGCGTCATTACGGTACCGATCTTTCGAAGAACGCCGTGTGGCAAAGCATGAACGACGCCGAGCGGAAAGAGTGGATGTCGCTGCTCGATCCGGCTCGGTTCTATGACAAAGAGAAACGCGAGGTCATCAATCTGCCCGAGAATTATCTTGGCGTCGCGGCTCGCATAGCGGCGATGAGCTGGCAGATGGGAGCGTCGAAAGATCGTGCATTGGTTGATTCGGTCGTCGAGCGTGCGGCTAAACAATTCCTTGACGGAGCGATCTTCGCCGACGACAATACGCCGACCGGCCGCTACGATCGATACTCTAACGAGTATGTTCGCTTCTGTTGGGACGCCGCCGATGTCGCGGGCCGCGAAGACATCAAAGCGAAGCTGAAGCCGTCGATGAAACATCAGATGAAGCTCTGGTGGGATCTCGTCTCGCCCGAAGGTTACGGCTACAATTGGGGCCGCAGTCAGGGCTTGGTAAGTTATCTCGACACGCTTGAAATAGTCGCATTCCTCGGCGAGAATCCCGAGTTTCGTCCGGCTCCGATGACGGAACTCGCCGCTTTGTACAACCAGGCGTGGCGTTGGATCCGCGCCGACTACAACGACGAGACGCACATGTTTCGCGTGTTCGATTACGGTCGCGGCAACTACGCGTACATAAATCCGAAACGCGAATGGCAGCAGACGGGCACTGGTTTCGGCAAGATGATCCTGGCCAATCACTCGCTGATCCAAACGCTTGAGCGTGAAAAGATCACCGAGTTTCCGTCGGCTCCGACTCTTGGCGACGTCGCTCGATTCGATTTCTTCCTTAAGGGAAAAGGCAGGCAGTACGGCGTGTGGATCGTGCGGCGTGGAGATCTGCAGTTCGCCCTGCCGATCACCGTCGGGACGAAGCCGGGCGTCGCGGATTACTTGCCCACGCCATACGGACTGACAGGTTTCTCGGCTCCGGTCGAACAGATATATCCGTCTCTCACACCGTTTTGGACGCTCGCCGATGGCGCCGTCTATTCGGCTTCTGACGGAGCCGACGAGATACGCCCCGGTTCTGACGCATTGTCCGTCGCTACGGTAAACTCTAAGTGGGCAAAGATCGGCAGTCCGACGGGAACTAGTTTTGCGAACGGCCTTAGGAGCGAAGTCGAATGGCGGCTCGATGGCCGAAAGCTTACGCGGCGAGAGGTCGTAACCGCCGAGCAGGACGTTTCGGTGAGAAGCTGGAAAGTCGCGATCCCATCGACGGCAACGTCGGTCGAACAGCGGTCTGATTCATTCGATCTGTCCGGTTCCGGCTGGATGTTGCGAGCCGGAATAAAGTCGATGCCCGAGACAAAATTGCGGATCGTCGCTGCCGGCAACGGGCCGCTATCGAAGGGTGTGCTCGGCGCGATCCCGATCCACATCATTGTGGAACGCGGCGCCTTTATCCTGAAAAAAGGCGAAAGTGTTTCATGGGAATTGACAATGGAATTGTTAGATCAATAAGGAATTATGATCAGTGAGAAAACCGCGGTATCGGCGCTCGTTACCGATTGGAGCCGGATCAAAAAAGACAGCCCCGCACCGGGCATTCAGCGGCAGATGGTAATCGGCCAGAACGTTATGGTCGTCCGGTTCACGTTCGAACCGTTTCTCGTCACGCCGGAACACACGCATCCGCACGAACAGATGACGCTTGTCGTTCAGGGCAAGGTGAAGTTTTTTATCGAGGGCGAAGTTAAGATCGTATCGCCCGGTGACGTTCTGCATTTTCCGCCGCACAACCGTCACGGAGCGACGATGCTCGATGAAGAGGTCGTGCTGATCGACATCTTTTCTCCGATCCGCGAAGACTTCCTCGACGCGCCGAAAACCAACGGAAACAATCCCGCAAAATGAAAAGCATTTTAACCGTAGTCCTCGCGATGCTTTTGTTTGCGGTCGCGGCTTATGCGCAGCCGAAGACTTTAGTTTTCGATGGCGCCTTACTCGAAAAACACCGCACCGAACATGCCGCAGGCAAAAACCCTCGCAGCGGCGAGATCGCCGAGATGATCAAGCGGGCCGATCGGCTCGTCAAAGCGGACCGCACATTTTCCGTAACCAAGAAAACTCAAATGCCGCCGAGCGGCAGCAAGAACGACTACATGAGCCTCGGGCCTTACTGGTGGCCCGACCCGTCAAAGCCGAACGGCCTGCCGTACATCCGGCGTGACGGCGAGCGAAATCCCGAGATAAAGAACATTCCGGACGACGACGAATACAACAATATGCTCGACGATTCGGAGACGCTCGCTCTTGCATATTTTTTCACCCGCGACGAAAAATACGCCAAGCATGCTGCCGCAATCTTGCGAACGTGGTATCTCGACCCGAAAACGCGGATGAACCCGAACCTGAATTTTGCTCAGGGCATTCCCGGCCGATCTGCCGGCCGCGGCATCGGAATGATCGAAACGCGGGCGATGTATCGGGCGATAGACGCAGCAATCATTCTGCAGGCCAGTAAGTCATGGCCGGCTGAAGATCAACAGTCGCTGAAGAAATGGTTTCGTGAATTTTTGGCGTGGTGCGTTGAGAGTCCGCTTGGTAAAGACGAATCGGACGAACGCAACAACCACGGCACTTACTACGACGTACAGGTCGTCACTTATGCTGTCTTCACCGAGCAGATCGATCTTGCCCGCAAGCAGCTTGAGGTTACTAAGAAACGCATCGCTTCGCAGATCGAACCCGACGGCAGCCAGCCGCACGAGCTCGCTCGTACGCTTAGTTGGGGATATGTGAATATGAATGCGTTTGGCTTTGCCATCCTCGCGAGGCTTGGCGAATCGGCGGGCGTCGATCTCTGGAACTATCAAACCAAAGACGGACGCGGACTGCGCAAAGCTCTCGAATGGATCATTCCGTTTGCCGCGGGCGAGAAGGAATGGACTTATAAACAGATCAAACCGCGTACCTACGAACTGACGGTTCCGCTGCTTGAGATCGCAACGAGAAAATACGGCAAAGAAGAGTTCTCAAAAACGGCGGTGAAGATCGGCCACAACGACAAAGAATCCTATCGTTACCTAGGCTTTTATTAATATGTTCAGAAAGACCTTTTACGCGACGAGTCCCAAGAATCTTCACGCGGCGACGAACGACGATCTTCGTGACGATTATCTGATCACCGATCTTTTCGCCACCGGCGAGATCAGGTTGAACTATCTTCACTACGAACGATTCGTTATCGGCGGAGCGGCCCCGACCGACAACCCCCTGTCGCTGCCGCGTCAGACTGAACCCGAGTCGGCGAAAGGAAATCCTTTCCTGGAACGTCGCGAACTCGGCGTTGTTAACGTCGGCGCATCGGATGGGCGCGTCACGGTTGATGGCGAAACATTCGTGCTCAAGCCGAAAGATGGACTCTATATTCCGATGGGCAGCGAAGACGTTTCGTTCGAATCGGTCGGCGACACGACGCATTTTTACCTCGCGTCGACTCCCGCTCACGCCCGATTCGAGCTCAAACATATCTCGATCGACCAAGCCGTTCCGCTCGAGCTCGGCGGTACGGACAATGCCAATGAGCGTACGGTTTATCAGTATGTCGTTCCCGCTGTTTGCCAGTCCTCACAATTGCTTCTAGGGCTTACCTCGCTGAAACACGGAAGCGTGTGGAACACGTGTCCGCCGCATCTTCACGATCGCCGCTCGGAGATCTACTTCTATTTCGACTTGAAAGAAGGTCAGCGGATCATGCACTTCATGGGCGAGCCGGATAACCTCCGCCACATTGCCATCGACAATAATTCGGCAGTCGCGTCGCCGCCATGGTCGATTCACATGGGCGTCGGCACGACGAACTATACCTTCATCTGGGCGATGGGCGGCGAAAATCTCGACTACAAAGACATGAACGTGCTCGATATCTGCCAGTTGGTCTAGCATGCACCGCATCTTTTCGATAGGTTTTCTTGGCATCGTTTTCTCGATGTCGGTTCTTGCTCAGTCCGCCGATCTTTTTAAACGAAAAGAGATCGAGCGGCGGATGATATCGGTGGCGAAGTGGCAGCTCGCCAATCCGAAACACGAACTCTTCGATTGGACCAACGGCGCATTTTACGCAGGCGTCTTCGCGGCTTACGAGACAACCAAATCGAAGGAGATCTGGGACGCTCTAGTCGCAATGGGCGAGAAGAATAATTGGAGACCGGGAAAACGCTTCGACCACGCAGACGATATCGTGATCAACCAGACATATCTCGATATGTACCGGATCACGAAAGACAAAAAGATGCTTCAGCCGACGATCGATGTGGTCGAAAAGATCAAAGCCGAAGGATCGAAAGGCCGCGAAGTCGAACGCCACGGCATCATCTGGTGGTGGTGTGACGCGCTGTTCATGGCCCCGCCGACTCTCGCGAAACTTGCCGAGATAACAGGCGACAAGTCATACCTTGCGCTGAACGATAAATACTTTCGCGAAACTTACGACCGGTTATATGACGAAGACGAGCGTCTCTACGCACGCGACGCATCGTTCCTTATCGGCGAAAAAGGCGAAGGGAAGTTAGAGGCGAACGGCAAAAAGATCTTCTGGAGTCGCGGTAACGGCTGGGTGATGGGCGGCCTCGTCCGGCTGCTAGAAGAGCTACCGAAGAATCATCCGACGCGCCAATTCTATCTAAAGCAGTTTCGCGATATGGCCGATCGTATCGTTGAACTGCAGCAGCCTGACGGTTTTTGGCGTGCGAGCCTGCTTGATCCGACCTCATATCCCGGAGGCGAAAGCAGCGGTACCGGTTTCTATACGTACTCACTCGCTTGGGGCATCAACAATAAGATCTTAAACCGAAAGAAGTTCGAGCCCTTCGTAAGAAAAGCGTGGACGGGCCTGAACACGCTTTTACACTCCGACGGAAAGGTCGGCTGGACTCAACCGATCGGCGCCGATCCGCGGCGTAACTTCAATGCCGACAGTTGGGAAGTCTACGGCGCCGGAGCCTACCTGCTTGCCGGTTCCGAGATCGTGAAGCTTCTAGAATTTGCTTGATCGATTCCTAAGTGAATCCGTCCTCAACCGCAAGCTGATATTATTGTCTCGGAATACTCATACGGAGGATCGCTTTGCAGTACAGAAGATTTGGACGAACCGGCTGGCAGGTCAGCGAGATCGGATACGGGATGTGGGGAATGGTCGCGTGGTCTGGCTCGGACGACGAAGAGTCGATGACATCGCTGCAACGCGCCGCCGACCTCGGCTGCACATTTTTCGACACCGCATTCGCCTACGGGAACGGCAGAAGCGAGGGATTGCTCGGAAAGCTGGTCAAGGCGAATCCTGACAAGAAACTCTACACCGCGACGAAGGTCCCACCGAAAGATCTGCGTTGGCCGGCTCCCGCGGATGCTACGCTTGACGACTGCTACCCGCCCGATCACATCGAGGAATATCTGCACAAGAGCCTCGCGAACGCCGGCGTCGAATCTTTCGATCTGCTGCAGTTTCACACCTGGAACGATAAGTGGGCAGACGATGATCGGTGGGCGAAAAAGCTGAGCGATCTAAAATCGCAGGGTTTGATTAACGCCGTCGGCATCTCTATCAACCGTTGGGAACCGTGGAACGGCATTGAAGCGATAAAGACCGGTGCGATCGACTCCGTTCAGGTCATCTACAATATCTTCGACCAAAATCCCGAAGATCAGCTTTTCCCCGTCTGCCGCGAATACGACGTCGCCGTGATCGCCCGCGTTCCGTTCGACGAAGGCACGCTTACGGGCACGATCACCAAAGACTCGACGTTTCCAGCCGACGACTGGCGAAGCACTTATTTCTCGCCCGAGAATCTTGCCGCGAGCGTCGATCGCGTCGAGGCTCTCAGGCGGCTTGTTCCGGCCGACTCGACGCTCCCGGAAATGGCTTTGCGATTTATCCTTAGCGAACCGACAGTGAGCACCATAATTCCGGGAATGAGAAAGACACGCAACGTCGAGGCGAACCTCGCCGCCAGTGACGCCGGACCGCTTCCGGCCGATCTACTCGAAAAGCTCCGCCCGCACCGATGGGTTCGAAAACCCGCTCCATGGTCGGCTTGAGCCAAAACGAAGTCTCTTTCCAGTCCCGCTGAGGAAAAGAAAAAAGGCGACTCGACCGAATCGCCTCTCAAAAATTGGCTCCGCAGGTAAGACTCGAACTTACAACCCTTCGGTTAACAGAAGCCACTATTTCCCGTTTTTTGCGGTCTCTCGACGCTACTTAACTACCTTTTCTCCAACAACTTACGACCATTTCGCCAACGCCGTGACAACCCGTGCTAAATGATGAAAAATAGTCAAATTTTGACCAGTTATGTCACAATCCATGACACAATTTTCAACTCAATTCTAACTGTAGTTTGGTAACGGTAGGCTTCGAACGGAGGGCGTCAGCAATCAGTTAAGTCACATTTCAACCCGGCGACTCGCCACCAATATACACCCACCTTCACAGCGATGCAATATTCCAATCGATCGATTTCAATCTGTTGCGGATCAGATCTAACGACTGCAATATCTCCTCATCAATAGGTAACTCTCCGTAAACCAAGTTTGCGAAATCTGAATTGTAGACCGGGCTTAGCTTTTCCCAAACGCCCTCGAGATCGCGGAAGATCATCGCGTCGGTCGGATGATGAACTAGCCACTTATTATTGTTTCGGAAACTTATGGCGTCGTCGTTGCCGACTTTTAGCATCATCACTTCAAACGCGGATGAATCAAAAAAATCACGAACGTTCGCATGCTGTAGGAGTTTGTGGAGATCGTAAGTATGCCTGATCTTCTTCTTAAGGTCCTCTAACGGATCCGCAGTATAGGAGAATCGGACCAAGCTCATTATCTTTTCACAGAACGTTCGAGTCGTATCTAGTACCTTGACCTCGAATGATGTCATCCCAAACTCTTCCGCGATCCCCGCCTGTGCGTTGCTCGCCATCATGTCACCCGTAAGCGAACTGAGCATTTGGTTTGAAGAGGGTTCGTAATTTCCAAGCCATGTTGATTCAAGGACGATCACGTCTCGAATCTGTCCGAGATCACCAGGCATCTCTTTGTTGTAGGTGTGAGCCGTCTTGCGGATCATGCCAAACTTATTGGTGATGCCTTCGATCTCGACCTCGGGCAGTATCGCGTTAACCAAGTTGCTTATCTTCTTCAGCTTAGTCTTCATTCGGCTATCCGATTCACCGTCGTTACGCAGCACGACGAGGTCTACATCCTCCGAGAATCGGTCGATCAACTTGCTTTTGGACAAAGCAGTCCCACCCTTGAAGATCGTTTCCTTGCCGATCTCATCGCTGAATATCGCCCACAAGACAAAAGTTACCCAGTAGTCCTTCTCGACGTATACCGCAGGGAGTCCCAACTGATCCGCTGTAAACTGCACCGCTTGCCGAAATAGAGTTTTGTTCTCGTGCAAGTTCATACGATGTTCCACTTCTCAGCGGTTTGCAGGGCATTGCCGGCGCCGGCCAATTTGTATTTCGTGATCGGGTTGAGGGATTGGAACAGCCGGTCGGTTAATTCCGTTTTCCTCATTTGGTCGAGGAGAGCCCCCAACAAAGCCCGCGTTGCCGGCGGATACTTCAGCGCAAGTCGGACCAACGACATTTGCTCTTTGTCATCGAGCCGTCTCAGAATGGCCAGTAATCGTTTGCAGCTGGCTTCGATCGTCGTGTCCGGGATCTTCTTGATGTATCTCACGGCATCCAAGATCTGTAAGAGCGGAACATTCTCTTTTGTGATCGTGTTTCTCTGTTGGATGAAAGTGATCGTATAGCGCTCTCGTTTGAAGCTAGGTCGGATTTGGTTCTTCCCGATTTGCAGGGTGTTGCTAACCTGTGTCGTTAGCCCCAGTTGATTGTAAATACTCAGTCCGGTCAGATAACCGATGATCTTGCCGTTTTCCTCCAACAGGTCCTTGACGATTTGTCGTCGGTCCGGCTGCAGATCTCCAAATGGAGTGCTCTCAGGTTTGTAGAATCTCCCCTTCGATAGCTTGGCTATCTTCCCCGCCGCAGCCATCCGGTTGAGAGCCTTGATAACGGCTTCCTTTTTCCGAGCATCCTTCTCAAGGTCTCCGTAGGTGAAAACATACCCACGCGGAAACCTATCGATCGTACTCATGACATCGCTCACCGTGCTCATACCGATCTACAGAATACGGGAGTTCTGGAGGAATGTCCAGTTCTTTCACAAATAAACTGGACAATGTTGTCAGCGAGAGACAATGCCTCTACCATTCCTTGGCCCCAAAATGCGACACAAATGCGACACAAATGCGACATGAATGCGACAAGGGCTTCGACTAGTCGATTCGCATTTACCTCAATCGGACATGGGACGAGCCGAATCGCGAACCTTGATGCGGCTGATTGCAAGCCGAGGCGTCGGCTAATTGAAAGTCCAGAGCAAGGCTAATAGTAAGTCGAAAATGCAGGCCACTGATAGGGCATACGCGCAACTATATCCCACAAAACGCCATGTCCCAGATTCCGGGACGGCCAATATCTGGGACGATCTTGGCGAAAGTGTGGCTCGTTCGGCTGCGTCATCGCATCTCCTCTCCGCTGGGTCGGTGATTGCGCCAAGATGCAATTAACTTGACCTCGCAGGTATCTCCACCTAAATTGGTCGAGTAGCCCCGCGATATCTCGACTGGCTCTCACAGCAAATGCTTACAAAATCAAAGTTTCGCAATTTCTTGTCGTGTAAAAACGAATTCTGGCTGGACCATCACTTTCCCGAACAATCCGGGGAACTCACGCTCGACCAACAACTGCGTCGCGAGGCGGGTTACCAAGTAGAAAGGCTTGCGCGAACGCTGCCGATCTTTGCTGATCCCGACGGGACTTGCGTCGCGTTTGGAAAAGACTTCGCGACCGAATCGCTGTTCGCCAAGGCGGACATCGTAGTCACCGATGCAGATACAGGCGAGGTCGATATCTATGAGGTCAAATCCGGTACGAAGGCCAAGGAGGACTACAAGACGGATCTTGCATTTCAATGCTTCGTTGCGGAACAGTCCGGGTACGTGGTTCGCAATGCCTATCTAATCTTTATCAACACGCACTACTTATTTGATGGGGAGATCGACGTCGTGCGGCTGCTTACCGTGTCCGACGAAACCGAGAGCGTTCGAGCCCTGAGACCGACGATCGACGCTGAGACGGCCAGTGCGATCGCCTGGCTTGAGCAGGGCGAACCAACTGTCACGCTTCTTGATTACTGCGGGGCGAAGCTTGAATGCAGGGCAATCAGAAGATTATTTGAAGATATTCCGGACTACAATGTCTCACACATCTTCATCGCCAATTCGAAGAAACTGAATTCATTGCTTGGCGACTCGATTCTTGATATCCGATCAATACCGGCAGATTTCAAGATGACGGATCGAGAAGCTGCGATCGTCGAGGTCGAGCGATCGGGGAAGGCTCACATCAAACGAGACGCAATACTCGAAGAGATAACCGGTCTCAAATATCCGCTGAACTTTCTCGACTACGAGAGCTTTAATCCAGCCGTGCCCCAGTTTGTTGGCACGAGGCCTTATCAGCACATGGTGTTTCAGTACTCGCTGCATACGATTGCTGGGCCCGGCGCGGAGCCACGGCATTCATACCACCTGTCGCGAAACAACGGCAAGCATCCCTCTGAAGAGATAGTAGAAAGGCTTCATGAGGACCTGGATGGCAAGATTGGTACGATTGTCGTCTGGAGTGAGCGGTTTGAAACCGGACGAAATGCAGAACTCGCGACGATGTACCCGCGATATGCAGCCTTCCTTGAAGAGCTAAATGGGAAGACATACGACCTCTATGAGATTTTCCAGAAGAGACTCTATTTGCATCCGCGTTTCCGTGGTAGAGCCTCCATCAAAAAGGTACTTCCGGCCGTCACCGATTTAACCTATGACGGTATGGAAATCGCCGACGGATTGACCGCGTCGATTAAGTGGTATCACGCCGCGACCGGTCGTGGGAGACCCGAAGAGAATGAGAAAACATTTCAAGACCTGGAAGCGTATTGCCATCTTGACACGCTAGCAATGGCACGGATCTACGAACATCTTCTAACCATCTGAAGATAGAGGGCCCTCAAATCCCACTTCTTGATGGCGTCGCCGATTAGCGCCGGGCGGGCAAGAACCTGCTTTCCCGCCACTCGTAATCTGTGAGCCACTTCTCGCAGAACTCCGTCTTCGGCGGTGGAGTAGTAGTGACGGTCAAGTCTTAGAAGTTCTCGCACGTCCTCCAACTGCAACGGAGGCTGAGGACTACCGAGATCATTCAAGATTTTTTGAACTTGGTCGTCTATGTCTCTCGCTGTTTGTTTACGAAGAAATGCGTTCTTCATGCTGCTATTAAGCTTCTACTTCTCGTTCAAAAATTTAACAAACTCCTCCAACGCAAGTTGCTCATCCTTGGTTAGCGTTTCCACAGACTCGGATCGCGCAGCGAATCGAACTGCTTCTTGGTCCAGGGTTAAATCGCGAACAGTTGCATTCCCAGAGAGCTGCAACATTCTTTCAATAGAAAGACCAAATGTCTTAGCAAGCTGATGTACGGTACGCGGTTCCGGCGTATAGTGCATATCGCGCTCTATAGCAACCAGTTCCCCTATATCTATGCGAGCTTTTTCAGCAAGTTCATCCATTCGCAGTCTCGCCTTCCGCCGCCAAAGATTAATCAGCCTTCCAAAGGCCGGACGAGGACTCTCCTCGACAACTTGAGAAACCAATTTGCTTTCGTGCTCGGCACCCAGCACCTGTAGATTGAATGCACCGCAGGAGACTTCTGCATTCTCTTCATGTTCAGCTCGCTTCGCGAGCCATTCTCTACTTAGGTTCATTCTCATAACTTTGCCTCATTTTAGGAATTCGGACGCTTGTTCAGGTGTCATCTCAAAGTAGGTGAGACCTTGAATCGCGTGATCCGGCCCGAGATTAGTCATCCCGCATGCTTCCTCATACCACTTATCCGCCTGTGGTAACGAGTGCAATCCAATTCGCCCTGAAAACCCCTCCTCAAGGCTCAATTGAATCGCCACAGCTCCGGATCCCACCGGGTTATTCCGATGTGCAAATCGACATGGTTTATTTCTTGCCGCACCTTTCCCGTGCCGACGCAAAGCAGATCAATGGATTGTCGGATACCGTGATCGACGGGCAGAATTTTCAGCAGTGGTCGCGCCACCGTCCGGCCGACCAGTGGCGACCCGACATCGACAACATCGAAACTCATCTCCTGTATTGTCACAGCCTTTCTCGAAGGGGAGTTGAACAAGAGATGAGCTACTCCCTGAAAATCTCTGGAAGACATTATGAATCGCTTCGGAGCCATCTTTTTCCAGGTGATGGACTGGAGGCGATCGCCTTTGCTCTCTGCGGCCGTAACCGAACCGACGATGGACAGATTCTTACGGTACACAAGCTCGTGCTGATCCCGCATGACCAGTGCGAGAGGACGCCCGAAAGCGTTACGTGGCGAACAGTCGCATTGGCTGCGATCCTCGATGATGTGCGGCGCGGTGGATTCGCCTTGGTCAAGTTTCACTCCCATCCTACCGGCTACGAGCAGTTCTCACGAATGGACGACATCTCGGACGCTGAGTGTTTCGCCGCTATCTCGTCATGGCTCGACGATGATGAACCTCACGGAAGCGCGGTTATGCTTCCCGACGGGCGAATCTTCGGTCGCGTCAGTGAAAACTTGTGGGAAGCGTTTTCCGTGATATCTGTTGCTGGCGATGAGCTTCTCTTCTGGCATTCGACACCGGATGAACCAGTGGACAGAAGCGAGCAGCTCGAAGCACAAATTCAGCTGTTCGGATCAGGGACTGTATCCAGACTGCGACGTCTTACGGTAGGTGTCGTCGGTTGTTCGGGAACCGGCAGCTTCGTCATCGAGCTGCTTGCACGCCTCGGCATCGGTGCAATGGTGCTCGTCGATAGTGACAAGATCGAAGGCCGAAACCTTAATCGCATAGTGAATAGCAGACGTGACGATATCGGCGACTACAAAGTTGATGTGCTGAAGCGGGAAGTCGAATCGTTCGGCTTGGCTACAGTGGTAGAAGCTGTCGCGAGGAACCTGTACGACTGGGAGTCTGTCATCGAGATCTCGAGGTGTGACGTTGTTTTTGGGTGCATGGATACAGCCGAAGGCCGGCATATTTTGAACAAGATTGGCACGTACTACGTCATTCCCTACTTTGACCTCGGCGTGCATCTTGCAGCTGATGGGGCTGGTGGGATCGACGAAGCAAGTGGCGTGGTTCATTACCTTCAGCCGGGCGGGTCGACGCTGCTTTGCCGAAAGGCGTATACGCTAAATCAAGTCCAGATAGAAGGACTCTACCGAACCGACCCCGAGCAGTATAAAGAGAGGTCAAGCGAGGGTACATCGATGGTGTAGCAGTTAGGTCCCCGGCAGTCGCGAGCCTGAATTCCACGATAGCCGGGATCGCTATAAACGAGTTCCTGTCTCGCCTTCACGCCTTCCGCTCATGCGATAACAGTGATTGTGATGTTATTCGGTTCAACTTTATGGAGACGATGATCGTAAAGGAAAGCTCCCCGACCGCTTGCGGTGATGTTGAGCGATTCTTAGGGCACGGCGAGGTCGATCCGTTAATGAGGATGCCCGTGCTCAGCAGAGGAGTTTGAATGAGCATCTTCTTCTTGCTCCGAAGGTTGATCTGCTGGTTTCGTGGAAAGTCGGTTCATCTGCGGACGTTAGTCGTTGAAGAGATACCCGACGAACCGAACGAGAGAATTATCTATATATACCGCTCGGGCGGGACTGCGTGGGGTCTCGGTTTCTTATGTCCGTGCGGGTGCGAAGAAGTTATCGAGCTGAACCTGATTTCTCAGACGCGGCCCTGCTGGAAAATCCAGATTAGGTGGGACACTACGCCGACTATTCATCCTTCTGTATGGCGAACGGTAGGATGCCGCAGCCATTTCTGGATTCGTGACGGCATCATTTCTTGGGTCAAATAGAAGGAGAATCTATGTCACAAATCTGTCACAAACAGCAGCGCTTGCCGTTCGCATGATTCTATTGGTGGCAGGGGATCGAACTCCGGCCTTGTGGTTATGAATCCCAACACGATTCCTAGAAACACGTGTGTCAGTCAGTGCGTTCCTATGATTCAAAGAATTTGTGACATCGGAGTCATGTCACAATCCATGTCACAAACGCAAAACGGGAGCTTTTCAGCTCCCGTAAGTTGTTGATTTAATTGGCTCCGCAGGTAAGACTCGAACTTACAACCCTTCGGTTAACAGCCGAATGCTCTGCCATTGAGCTACTGCGGAATAATGGCATCGCCCGAAGATCGGGCGAACCTAAAGATTAGGAATTCCGTGGGTTGTTGTCAAGCCTTCGCGGGCGGGCTTTTCAACGGATGCGGCCTCAAATACAATGCTCTGATTGAGCAAATATGACCATCCCACGATATCTCACCAAATCCCGTTTTAAGATCGGCGTTGAATGTCCAACCAAGCTTTACTACACGGGCAAAAAGGACGTCTACGCAGACCAGAAACTTGACGACCGCTTTCTTGAGGAACTGGCGAACGGCGGGTATCAGGTCGGCGAGTTGGCAAAGCATTACTTTCCCGATGGCGTCGAGATCGGCCGAGGCTATGAAGGTGACGGAGTCGCCGAGACGCGGCGGAAGATCGAATCCGGCGACTGTACGATCTATGAGGCTGCGTTTCGGGTCGAGAATTATTTCATCTACGCCGATATCGTCGAGGTCAAAGATGGCATCATTTATGTATATGAGGTAAAAGCCAAGTCTTTCGATCCGCTGTCAGATTCGTTCAAGAAGAAACGAGGCGACGGACTCATCTCAGACTGGATACCGTATCTGAACGACATAGCGTTTCAGAAAATGGTCATCCGCAAGGCGTTTCCTGATCGCGATGTACGTGCTCATCTTGCCCTCGTCGATAAGTCGCAGCGATGCCCGACGGACGGGCTGAATCAGAAATTTCGTGTGATCCGCACCGAACACGATACGACGGTGACGGTCGGCGATCTCACGCGGGAAGATCTCGCGGTTCGCCTGATCCGCGTCGAGAACGTCGATGAGATCTGCGACCGCCTGATCGACGGCGATCTCTTCGACGGCCCGCTCGGCCTTTCATTCGAAGCCACCGCCGTCGCACTTGCTGATCACTACGCACGCGATGCGAAGTATCCGCCGCAGCCGACGAAAGCGTGTACGGCGTGTGAGTTCAAGTCTGATCCGATGCAGTCCCCGCTCGGGCTGCGTGACGGATTTCGCGAATGCTGGTCAGAGATCTTCGGCTGGGGCGACGAGCATTTCGAACGTCAATCGGTGCTCGATGTCTGGGATCTAAAATGCAAGGACAAGCTGATCGGTGAGGGGCGTGTGACGCTCGAACAGGTCGACGAAAGCGACCTCAACATGAAAGGAGCCGACCACCCCGGACTTTCGCGGACCGAGCGCCAGCTTCTTCAGATCACCAAGGCGCGTTCGAACGATCTCAGTAGCCACCTTGACCGTTCGGGACTCGCAGCCGAGTTCGAATCGTGGCGATTTCCGCTTCACTTTATCGACTTCGAAACGTCCATGCCGGCGATTCCTTACAATGCGGGCCTGCGGCCTTACGAAGGCATAGCGTTTCAGTTCTCTCACCACATCGTTTACGAAGACGGCAATGTGGAACACAAGGGCGAGTTTCTGAATACCGCGCTCCGAGCCTTTCCGAATTTCGACTTCGTCAGGGCGTTGAAGAAAGAACTCGATAAAGACGACGGCTCGGTCTTTCAATATTCCCAGTTCGAAAATTCCTACCTCAACCTCGTCTATCGCCAACTGCTTGAGATCGAGACACCCGATCGCACCGAACTTCTCGAATTCATCCGCGAGATCGCTCGGGCGAACGATCGCACCGAGGCGATGGGCGAAAAATGGCCTGAAGGACCGCGGTTAATGGTCGATATGCTGCGGCTCGTGAAGCGGCATTACTACGACCCCGCCACACGCGGCTCGAATTCCATCAAGCAAGTCCTGCCGGCAATCTTAAACAGTTCGCCGTACTTGCAGCAGAAATATTCCCGGCCCATCTACGGTGCGACGGGCGGGATACCAAGCTTCAATTTCGTCAACCACTCATGGGTGACGCGACAAGACGGCCGCGTCGTCGATCCATATAACTTGCTGCCGAAGATATTCGACGGCCTCTCTGACAAGGACCAGGACATTCTCCTCCGCGATGACGATCTGCGCGACGGAGCCGCGGCGATGACCGCATACGGCAAACTACAGTTCGAAGATATGTCCGAAGCGGAGCGAACCGCTATCCAAAGAGCCCTGCTGCGCTATTGTGAACTCGACAGCCTGGCGATGGTGATGATATACGAAGGCTGGCGGGAAATGATGTATGCCAAAAGCTGAGTTAAAAACACGCGAAACAGACGCGAGCGTCGATGACTTTATCGCCTCGATCGAAAACGAAACACGCCGTAAAGACGCTATTACGACTCTCGACATGTTCAAGCGTATCACCGGCGAAAGGCCGAAGATGTGGGGTCCGGCGATCGTCGGCTTCGGCGGCCGCGTACTCAAGTACCCCAACGGCCGCGAGCTCGACTGGATGATCACCGGCTTCTCTCCGCGAAAGCAGAACATGACGCTCTACGTCATCTGCGATTCCCCAAAACAGCCGGCACTGCTCGCTAAACTAGGCAAACACACGACGAGCGTCAGCTGCCTCTACATTAAGAAACTCTCGGATGTCGATATGAAGGTGCTCGAAGCGATAGTGAAGGACGCATTCAAGCATCTTACAAAGATCGAGAGTTAGAATTAGCCCCGACTACTTTTCTTACATCTATTTCTTTATTAGCCGTTCGATCTCGATCATCTCGCGGTCGGTCCGCTTACCAGTATCCCCGGGCTCCCGCTTTACAACAACGTCTGGAACGATACCCGCGTCCGGTTGAGCGGAGCCGAGAGGCGCTTGAAAGTAGACGGGAATGTCGACCTCTATCTTTGAGTTCGGCATAGACAGAAAGTAATAGTTGCCGCCGTTAATGCCTTGCTTGTTCCCGCCGGTCGCCTGGCCGACTATAGTCGCCAGCTTGTAACGCTGTACATAATCGAGGAATTGAAACGTGGCCGAAGCGTTGCTTGCGTCCGAGATAATGAAAGTTCGGCCGGCATAGCGGTTTTCATAAGGCTCGACTTCCGGATAAGATTCGCGTCCAAGTATCTCAAAATATTGTGCGTCGAATTTTCGGAAGTTTGCCGCCGGAACACCGTCGCTCAACGCGGACTTTAGTTCGTCTGAATACGTATAAACTAACGGCACAAGATCGGGACGAGCCGCGACATTGCGTACCAGCCGTCGGCCTTCCGCGTAGGGCGGCAATTTTTCTTTGGCCAGGTACCGTGCGAGTTCGAATCCGAGATCCATGCTCCCGCCGCCATTGCCCCGAAGGTCAATCACCAAATTTCGGACGTTCTTTGCCTTCAACTCAGCAAAGGCTTCAGCCAGAAATTTTTTGAAGTCGATTCGCTTCAACCGCCATGTGATCGAGTTATCTATTTTCAGGTAACCCAATGAATTGTCTTTGATCTCAAACTTCCATCCGTCGTCGTAAGTCGGCGGCGGGCCTAGCGTTTTCGCCATCTCCGCTGTGCGAGCTTCTTTCGTCATCGCGGTTACGCTGAATCTCAATGGGGTTTGTGTGGTGTGATCGATCGCCTCGATTTCGTAGACCTCATCTTTCGGTGGGAAGAAAAGTGGAAAATACCAGTCAAACAAAGAGTATTTCTCTGCCTCGAAGCGAGGAAGCCCGATCGAACTGATGCGATGTTCGATGGTGCCGTTACCGTCGGCCTTTGTAACCGTCATCAGCTTTGCGATGATCTCGCTTACCGCCACGCCATTTATTAATGTGATCTCGCTGCCGACCGCGAGCTTTTTCGATGAAGCGTTCGCGGTGATTATGAATCGCCGGTCGATGACGTCGAAATAGAACGGGAGATAGGTCCTGCGTTCGAACAACCTAGCTCTGAGTTGCTCGTCCTGGTTGTAAGGGTTTGCGTACGTGTGCCCGCATTTCAATTTACTTGCGAGCTGCGATACCAGGATAAAAAACTCGCTCTCGCGCATCGGGCCGTTAAGCTTTTTCGCGGCCGCAGAGAACTCTGATTCGATAGCTGCCGGCGTGTTGTATCGGTAGATGCCCGGGTGAATTCCAACCAAACCTTTAGACAGGCTTTCCAGGTCTTGTCGCATCTGCTCGACTGTAAGCATCCGCTCCGGCTCGCCTTCGGCGACGCGTTTCAGCACATACTGGTTTCGGAACCCCCACGGGTCGCGGGTTTCTTTTAAGATCGTTAGAGCGTCTGACGTGTAAGTTATCGTCTTTCTTACTCGTTCAACGCTGTCGCCATCCTGTCCACGTCCAAGCATGACGATCTTCCCTTTTTCCATCGATTCGATCGTGTATTCGGTGTCGTCCTCGATGTATCGTTTGCTGGCTTTGTCTATTCGGTCGTTCATGGTTGACCGGTAGATCTTTCCAAAGTCGTCGTAAACAATCGAGAATGTGGCCGACATGCCATCGTTAGCGGGCTTAATGGTCCAAAGCGTTTTCATAGTCACACGGTCGTTTGAAACGTAGTCGCGATACTCGAGCGTGCCCTCCCACTTGCCCTCTATCGTCCGGAAATAGTCATCGCCTTGGGCGGCGACCGCTATCGGCAGTAAAAACAACACACAGATCAAAATTACTCTTTTCATTTAAATAGGAACCTCCGTTCTTGCGTTCAAGAATCACATTTTATTCCGAGCGCAATCGCCTCAAATCACGATTTGGGACGTATTTATTGGGATGTGAGGCTAGAAACGTTATCTTGATACTCGGTCGGAGACTGGCCCGTCAGCTTGCGGAACGCACGGTTGAAAGTTGCTTTGGAGTTAAACCCGCAGTCGAATGCCATAGCGGTTAGTGTCGCATCGTCGCCATTCGTGAGGCGCTTTTTCACCTCATCGATCCGGCGGCTATTAATGAAGTCGTTAAAGTTCTGACCGAATCCTTGATTTATGATATGCGAGAGGACGGTCGTATTTACTCCCGCGATCCTGCTCAGGTCGGCGAGCGTTAGCGACGGTTCGAGGTGCGGTTTTTGGTCGGTGATGATCTTTTCAACCTTTGCTTTCTGGCGTTCCAGTTCGCCGGCACTAAGTAGCTGCCGTCGATCTAGGGACACTTCCTCTTTCGCCTGAGAAAAACTCACCTTGATCGAGCGGGACCGCAGATATCCGGCGACGGCCAAACCGTAGGTTGCAAACGCGAGAACTAGCTCGAAATAGAAGTACTGAATGTATGAAAGGTTAAACAAAAAGCTGTTTACGAAATCGAAAGCGGCACCAATTAGAGTGACCGCGGCGAACACGTACAAAAAGTTCCTTAGCCAATCGAACTTGACCTTCTCGGTGTCAGAGTAGTTTTGGTCAAGCCACGAGCGATATTTGCGATAGTGGAAGATCGACAGCCCCAGAAAGAGGAGATTCCAACCTGTTTCGGTGACGAAGATAACTGGGCCGGCGATCGTCCGGTACGTATCGTCGAACGATGCTTTCCATTCAACGGAATGTGAGAACAAGAACAATCGGAAAACGAGGTAAAGCGCACTAGGAATGAAAAAAGCGAGATCTCGAAGCGTAAACGGCCGTCGAGAGTCGGTTAAGTTGGTGGTGTATAGCCAGACGAGCACTCCCTGGCTGTAGGCGATCGAGAAAGGGAAGTAGGTAAGCCACTGGTTAGCGTCATAAACACCCGCAAAACCGATGAACGGC
>CADEGD010000007.1:77257-110331 GCA_902826795.1 uncultured Acidobacteriota bacterium
GGCGTGATCAAGCTGGCGGAAAGCACTAACAGCAATGCGGCAAGCCAAATGTCGGCCCCCGACCCCTGCCGAATGCCGCGAACTATCAGCAGCCCGGCGAAGATCACGCCCTGCAGAATGCAGATGAAAACAGCGATGCTTCGGAGGTTGAGGAAATCGATGGGCACTAGAAAAGATTGTGTAACGGTGAGGTTTTCGTCAAGTCAACGTCGGAAGATTCATTTCTTTGAAGGCGATCTGGTCTTTTTCGGCTTTCACCAGCGAGAGCGTATAATCTCGTTTTCAATTATTAGGGAGATTTCTTGCAGCACGAACTCATACTCATTCTCGATTTCGGATCGCAGTACACGCAGTTGATCGCCCGCCGCGTACGCGAGCAAGGCGTATATTGCGAGATCCATCCGTTTCATCTGGCGGCCGAAGCGATCGCGGCGAAGAATCCGAAAGGCATAATCCTTTCCGGCGGGCCGTCGAGCGTGACGGACGAGGACGCGCCGCGGGTCGAGGAAGGTTTCTACGATAAGGTGGGCGCACCGATACTTGGCATCTGTTATGGAATGCAGATGGTCGCGGTCGATCTGAACGGGAGAAACGAACCCGCCGCCCGCCGTGAGTATGGCCACGCCAAGGTTAAGGTTTTGAGCGGAGCGACCAAGCTATTTAACGAACTCCCGTTCGAACTCGACGCGTGGATGAGCCACGGCGATCACGTGACCGAAGTGCCGCCGGGCTTTCACAAAACCGCGACGACCGGCGACGTCGTCACCGGGATGGAGAACGACGAGCGTGGCATTTACTGCGTTCAATTTCACCCCGAAGTCTCGCACACGCCGCTTGGCAAAGAGGTTCTGCGCAATTTCCTCTTCAACGTCTGCGGATGCAAGGCCGATTGGACTCCGGCGAGTTTTATCAAAGAAGAGATCGAACGGATCCGAGCTACGGTCGGCGAAAGTGACCGCGTCGTCTGCGGACTCTCAGGCGGCGTCGATTCCACCGTCGCGGCAGTGCTCGTTCATCAGGCGATCGGCGACCGGCAAACGTGCGTGTTCGTAAACAACGGCCTGCTTCGCTATCGCGAATTCGAAGACACGCTGAAGGTTTATGAAGACAATCTTCACCTCAACGTGATCGGTGCGGATGCGTCGCAAGATTTTTACGCAGTCTTAAAAGACGTCACCGACCCTGAGAAAAAGCGTAAAGCGATCGGCGCAAAGTTCATCGACGTATTCGATGCCGAGGCAAAACGCATCGGGGACGTGAAATGGTTGGTGCAGGGAACTCTCTACCCTGACGTAATCGAATCGGTGAGCCTTCGCGGCTCGTCCGTGACGATCAAATCGCATCATAACGTCGGCGGCTTGCCGGAAAAGATGAACCTCAAGCTCATCGAACCGCTTCGTGAGCTATTCAAAGACGAGGTCCGCAACATCGGCCGCGATCTCGGCATTCCCGAAATGATCCTCGAACGCCATCCGTTCCCCGGCCCCGGCCTCGGCGTACGCATCCTAGGTGACATCACGCCCGAAAAAGTCGAACTGCTGCAGAAAGCGGATAAGATCTTTATCGAAGAGCTGCACAACTTCGGCATCTATAAAGATGTCTGGCAGGCATTCGCCGTTCTGCTGCCGATCCAATCGGTCGGTGTCATGGGCGATTTCCGCACCTACGAAAAAACCGTCGCCATCCGCGCCGTCACGTCAACCGACGGCATGACCGCCGACTGGGCCCGCCTTCCCCACGATTTCCTCGCCCGCGTCTCTTCCCGGATAACTTCCGAAGTCCGCGGCGTCAACCGCGTCGTCTACGACATTTCCTCGAAGCCGCCAAGCACGATCGAGTGGGAGTAGATCTAGGATCTGAAAATCTCAAATTTCAAATTTGAAATTTAAAACCGTCAAGAAAGTACGACCTGAATTTCAAATTTGAAATTTGAGGCGATAGAAATATGAAATACAAAAATTTCGAAGATCTTCCTGTCTGGAACGCCGCGATCGAATTTGCATTGGGAATCTTCGATTTCACCGCGAAGGCTGACTTTCGAGGTGTCGGCGATCTCAAGAGTCAGATCGAACGGGCGGCGGTGTCTATCTCGAACAACATTGCCGAAGGCTTTGAGCGTGGAACGAACAACGACCTGATCCATTTCCTCTATATCGCGAAAGGCTCGGCGGGCGAATGCAGATCAATGTTGCGGATGTGTGAGCGGTCGAACAAGTTCTCGAATTTCAAATCTGAAATTTCAAATTTGATATTGCGCTCGGAGAGCATTTCGAAACAACTGAACGGCTGGACCGAGTCGTTGAAGAATTCAGACATCAAGGGCATTCGATATTTGAATGAAAAGGAACGGCAGAAGATCCAACGAAATAACGAGGCAAACGAGTTTGATCGCGAAATAAAAGCGATGGTCGAGCAGTCGGCCAGGGAAAGACACGAACAACGTCGACAGGAACGCGAGGGCCACGATTCCCATACCTAGGTCTCAGGTCTCGATCTCACACGTATTAGTGTCAAGGCTTAAATTCAGATCTTCACTGGGTGGGTCAGGAGCTTGCAAAAAGAACTCAGTTCCAGTAGCTCCAATAGCGGACGCAAACCGCCATACCAAGCAGTGCGGAAAATTGACGGCGCCAAAAAAGCTGCGCCATTTTGGAATTTTCGGCTGGCTCTTGTCTGGCTCCCGATAAAAACTCGGGCATGCTCGCGTGAGTCGCCGGGAACTTTGTTGGAGTATTTTCGGGCGTCGATCCGGGAGCGCCGATGGACCTTCTGTGCCCGATTAGACACGAAACCCAAACCTGACTAGTATTGCTTCAGCGTTTTTCCGAACGCTGCCCTTATCGATATGACTAACTTCAACTGGCTTCTGGACGGAAGCATTGTTGGGCTTTACCTGCTGGTTACGATGGCTGCCGGGCTGTATGTGCGCAAGTACGTCGGCAAGGTCGATGACTTTCTCGTCGCGGGCCGCGAGATGAACGTTTATCTCGGCATCGCGAGCCTGGCGGCGACCGAGTTCGGCATTGTCACGTGTATGTACACGGCCGAGGCGGGCTATAAATATGGCTTTGCCGGTGCGACACCGGGCATCGCCATGGCATTGTCGATGCTCGTGATCGGCTACACCGGATTCTGCATCAAGCCGCTCCGAGATTCAGGCGTGATCACCATCCCGCAGTTGATAGAAAAGCAGTTCGGCCCGCGAATACGCTGGGCGGCAGGTGTCGTTATCGTGCTCGGCGGCCTGCTGAACATGGGCGTATTCTTGCGGATCGGCGGACAGTTTTTAGTAAAGATAGTTGGGCTGCAAGTAACCTCCTTCGAGCTGTGGGGATATCAGATCGGCTATCTGGAAACGATCATGACGGTTCTTCTGATCGGGGTTGCAACCTATACGATCCTGGGCGGGATGCTTTCGGTGCTGATCACTGACTTTTTACAGTTCGTAGTAATGAGCGCGGGTTTGATCGCAGTCACGCTGCTGATCTTGATCTACGTCGGCTGGGACAAACTCGTCGCCACTGTGGAGGCAAACTACGGCGCGGGCGGCTTCAATCCCTTCGTCAATCCCGATCTTGGGTGGGAGTACGTTCTTTTTCAAGTCCTACTAAATTTTGCCGCCGTGCTTACGTGGCAGACTACCATCGCACGCGTGCTCGCCGCCAAAGATTCGAAGACGGGCCAGAATATCTACGTCCGAACGAGTTTCTTTTTCGTCTGTCGCTTTCTGATACCGGGTATTTGGGGAATCGCCGCTCTCGCGACGCTCGGACAGGTGACGAATACGCTCGACGCGATGCCGACGTTTCTCTCGACGTTCGTTCCGGTCGGGTTGATGGGCCTATGCGTCGCGGCGATGCTCGCGGCCGATATGTCGACCGACTCGAGCTATATGCTCACGTGGGGAAGCGTCATCTATAACGACATCATGGCTCCGTTGAGAAAGAAGGAATGGTCTGAAAAAAAGGGGATCCTGATCAACCGAATGATCGTGGCACTGATCGGAGTGTTCCTGCTGTTCTACGGCCTGTGGTACCCGCTCGAAGGCGACGTTTGGACGTATCTCGGCATCACCGGAACCATATATCTAGCAAGTATTTCGGTGCTTCTGATCTCCTCGTGCTACTGGAGCGGAGCAAACAGTTGGGGAGCCGCGGCATCGATAATCCTAGCGGCAGCCATCCCGGTCGCGTTCCTCGTACTTGAGAAAACACCGGCGACTCGCGACCTCGCAAAGTCGATTGGTCCATATTATTCGGGCATCGCGGCGTATGTCGCGTCGGCATTGGCGATGATAGTTTTTTCGCTGCTCAAACCGCGGAAAGGAGGCGAAGTATGAAGTACTTTTGGTTGGTTCTGACCTTAACGGCGGTCGGATGGTACATCTTAGTTACCGCGTATGTTTCGTACAAAGGCGTTGCGGATATCAAAGAAATGCTACGCAGTCTTGCCGCGAAAAACCGTTCAGGCGAGAACGATCTGTGACGGCCGCGTAACGAAGAATTCACTGGCTTCGGAGTGTTGTGGGAATGTCTTGAGATATCCGTTCTGCCACTCATCCGTAAAGGCGTCGGCATCCGATCTTCGAACGATCGCATAGACGCTTCCGCCAAACCCCGCTCCAAAGGCCGACGCCGCAATCGAGCCAAGCTCTCTTGCAGACCGCTGCAGAAACATCGTTTCGGGCGTTTGGTTCTTGAGATGCTCCTCAGCAAATTGTTGAGACATATTGACGGTACGTCCGATATCGGAGATCTTCTCTTCAGCGATCATCGCGCTTACAATTGGAATCGCCTCGAAATTCTCGAATTGGAACTGTCTTAGACGCGATATCAACTCGTCCTCCGCAAAGCGTGACGCTCCTTTGCGAACCACATTTCGTAATTCTTCAAAACCGATATCCGAGGCAATATCACTCAACGAGCGCGATGTTCCGAAGCGTTGCGTTATATCAGAAACCATCAGCGAGATCCGATTGTATTTTTCAAGCGCCGAACCGGTCTTTTCGGCTAGGACGCCGCTGGAGGCGACGATGAATGTTAGGTCGTCCGGAAATGCCAGATCGGCCTCACGCCGAAGCGGCGAAAAGGCGAACCGTGTAAGAAGATCGTTTTTTCCCAGCAGGATCGCGGCATGATCCTGGCTTCCGCCAAACGTGCCGACGCCCGCCGAGCCTTTAAGATCGCGATAGGTTTGTCCGTTCTCGACGCAGCCGAGGTATTCGGCAAGCTGTAATTCGTTGTCGATGCTCGTCCGAAACTCGTCGCGTGATCGTAGGTCGTTCACGGCATCGAGCGCTGCAAAAACCATGATCATCAACGCGCTGGAACTGGACAGCCCGGCCGCTTTTGGCAGGTCGCTGCGAAAGCGTATCGACACACCGTTTAACGGTCCGAGATTCTCAGTTACGCGACGAGCAACTTCGGCCGCGTAACTCGACCAATGTCCGACTGCGGCGACAGGTTCGGTCAGGTCGATCGACGCCTTCTCGCCGATATCTACATTGTCGAGCACCATCGTGCTGTCCGATCGCTCGTCGATCTCGGCATGAAATCCCCGGTCGATCGCGCACACAATGCTCCGGCCGCCACAATAGTCGGTGTGTTTGCCGAGCACTTCGATCCTGCCGGGAATAAACATTAAGCAGCCTCCAGAAAGCGAGAAACGCTCACTATATCTGCACGGCTCGACAGGTCGAGCACGCCTTCGTCAGACGGAACAACTTTGTATCGCTCGCCAAGTTGAGTCATCGCATATTCCACCGCCGAAGCAATTTCATACTCGTTTCGAATAGATGGTTCAATAGTCCGGCACGCTTCGAAGATCATCGGCGAAAACAGCCATGCGTTCATCGATATTAGAGATTCCGGTTCGACGGATTCGGGCTTTTCGGCAATGCGAGAAAGGTAACCATCTTCACCAACCTCAAGCGTCGCAAATTTCGCTATTCTCTCGGCCGGTATATTACCTTTTGCGATCAAGGCCTCACGCTCGAACCCGAGCAGGCCGGCCCGGTTGATCGCACGCAATCGTCTAAGGCTATCGACGGGGTAGAGGTTGTCGGAATTTACAACGAGAAAAAGCTCGTCCCCGTAGATCAAGTTCTCCGCTGAAAGCACGGCATCGGCAGTCCCGAGGGCTTTTTCCTGAACGGCAAAATCGGCATTGATCTGCTTCCTTCTACAGAGATCTCTGATCGCATCGTGTTCCGGCCCGATCACAAGGCACACCTCATTAAAGCCGGAGTCATAAAGTCGATGGACGATCACCTCGAGCATAGTCATTTCTCCAAGTACCGGCATCAAAGCTTTTATTCCTTGAGCCGCGATCCTCGACTGTTCTTCCGAAAGCTCAGCCTCAACTTGGTCTGCGCGCATCCGTGTTCCCAAGCCTCTTGCGAGCACGATTGCTTTGCTCGGCGGTTTATACATATACGTGCCTTTAACTTCAATTCCGCGAATGAATAGGGTACATTTGCGCACCATATCGTCCGAAACAGGCAAATTTGATTTTCGCCGTACTGCTTGTAAATAACTCACAATAAAAGGGTTATCAAATCTGGCACAGTCGTTGCGCAATACATCTCCGAATTCTCCCGTTGGCGTATGCTCACCCCAACGTCTTGGGAGCTTAAGGAGAAACAAATCATGGGAAGTAAGAAACTCACAATTTTTGCAGCACTCTTTTCTTTGCTTATCGGAGTCGCGGGCGTCAATGCACAGATCTGGAATCCGCGGCCAAACGACACGCAGGTTCGAAATCTTCTGAGCCGCTTGGAGACGCGAACCGATACGTTTCGTGGCCAGATCGACAATCGGCTCGATGGCAGCCGCTGGAACAACACGACGCCTGGCGATGACCTGATGGCATATGTCAACGCGTTTGAAAACGCGACCGACTCACTCCGGCGCAATTTCGACGGACGACGTGTCGCGAATGCCGATGTTAATCAGGTTCTTAACTATGGAACTTACATTGACAGTTTCATGCGTCGAAACAATCTTGCGTCCGCTCCTGAGCGACAGTGGTCGCTCATCCGTACAGATCTTGGTCAGTTAGCCAATCTTTATCGCGTTAGCTGGAACTGGAATCAGAATCTTCCTCCGTTTCCCGGATCTGGATATCCGGGCGAGAACTGGGGAAACTCCAGATTTGACGGTACCTATCGACTGAACGTCGGTCTTAGCGACAACGTGAACAACGTCATCAACCAGACGATCAGCAACACGTCAGTTCGAGCTCGACAGACGCAGAATTTGACGCGTAGACTAACGGCTCCTCGGGCTTTGGCGATCGAAGTTCGCGGCAGCCAGGTGACGATGGCAACTGATTTTGGTGCTCCAGTTACACTCACGGCAGACGGACGCACTATAACCGAAACCAACGCTCGAGGACGCACGACGCGTACTACGGTGACGATGACCGGCAATACGCTTCGCATCACAACCGATGGCGATCGTAATCAGGACTATCGAGTATCGTTTACGGCGACGAATCGAAACCAACTTCGCGTGACGCGTGAGATCTATCTGGAAAACCAGAACCAGATGATCACCGCGACGAGCGTTTATGATCGGACGTCCAATACAGCATCGTGGCCGAACGTCAATCCGGGTCGCCCGGGTTGGAATCAGCCTCCGGTCGGCGGGAACTTTCATATTCCAAGTGGTACTCGCATGACGGCGGTGCTTCGAAACCGCGTCGCAACGAACGTATCTCAGGCGGGTGACAGATTTACGATGGAAGTGACGTCGCCGAGCCAGTATTCTGGTGCGATCATTACCGGCCGAATCGCTCAGGCTGAAGGTTCCGGACGCGTTTCGGGCCGAGCGAACCTGACGATGGAGTTTGATTCGATCCAGTATCGCGGACGCACTTATGGGTTCGCGGGCATCATTGATTCGGCCCGAGAGGCTGATGGCGATGCGATCAATATCAGCAATGAGGGTTCGGTCCGCGATGGCAACCAAACGACGCGTACCGTGACTCGTGCGGGCATCGGTGCAGCTCTCGGCGCGGTCATTGGTGCGATCGCCGGCGGCGGCGACGGAGCGGCGATCGGCGCAGCAGTCGGAGCCGGTGCTGGTGCCGGTACGGTACTCATCCAAGGCCGCGACAATCTGCAGCTTGAATCGGGCACGCAGTTTGATATTACGTCAACCGGTCCGAATAGCGTCGGTTATAACTACTAACGCTTGTTGGACCAACTTTGATGAGGCAGGCTTCGGCTTGCCTCATTTTTTGTTTAGGCCACCTGAAACCTTAATCCACCGTCTGTAGTAAAATTCCCTTACATTTGGAAGTAAAAATTTAATGCATACTCGTCATCGATTAGCCTCATTTCTCTTCCTTGCGCTCTTCCTTGTTTCAGTCGCTTCCGCTCAATCCGGGAAGCTTGACCTCACTTACACAGTCGAGCTTCGTGATACCGAAAGCAGGCAGTTTCACGTCACGACGGAGATCAAGAACATCAAGCAAGACCGGCTTGAGCTTGCTTTGCCGACGTGGACGCCGGGTTGGTATGTGGTGGAAAACTATGCGAAGAATCTGATCCGGTTCGAGGTAACGGACGCGAGCGGCAAGCGAATTCAGCCGCTGATGACGCGGAAGCAGACATGGAGCGTTCCGACCAAAGGCGTTAGCCAGATTAAGGTAACGTATTCGTATCGGGCTACCGTCCTTGGTTTGAACCAAGCGAAGGTTGGCGACGATTATGCCTTCTTCACGGGCATTCAACTCTTCCTAGAGCCCATTGGCCATCGTAAAGATCCGAGCACGCTGAAGTTTCAGATCCCCCAAGCTTGGAAGCTGATGTCTGCGCTAAAAGAAACATCGGATTCTATGACCTTCACCGCTGCCGACTACGACACGCTCGTCGATGCCCCAGCGATGATGGGAAAGTTCGACATTACCGAGTTCTCGGTTGAGGGAAAGCCGCACTACTTCACAGCATATCCGGCTGGCCGATTCAACGCAGAAAAGTCGAAGCGGTTTACAGAGATGCTCGGAGCTTCGATCAAAGCTCAAGGAGCGATTTTCGGAGGTCTTCCGTATGAAAAGTACATTGCATTTTACTTTTTCCAGCCTGCCGAATCGAATGCGAGCGGAGCACTTGAACATCTCAATTCCTACGTCGCGTTCGCTCCAGCCGGAGAGCGGTCCACGCCCGAAGGGATAATCGGAACCGCGTCCCACGAGTTCTTCCACGTGTGGAACGTGAAGCGTATCCGGCCGGCCGAGATGTGGCCTTACGACTACTCCCGTGAAAACGAATCACCGTTGCTCTGGTTTTCGGAAGGATTCACGAACTATTACTCTGCCCTCGCTAATTACCGGGCGGGAAATATCACCCGAGACCAATTCGTCAGCACCGCCGCCGGGGCCGCCGCCGCGATCGAGAACACGGAAGCACGCAAATTCATACCGCCCGCGAGCTCTTCAGTCATTACCTGGGTTGGATATGACACTCCACAAGCGTTTAGCATCTCGTATTACACGCAAGGCCAAAATATCGCCGCTTTGCTCGATCTTTCGATCCGCCATGACACAAATGCCGGTTCGGGCCTGGACGACGTGTTTCGAGCCCTGTACAACGACAATTACCGCAAAGGGAAAGGGTTTACTATCGACGAGTTGATCGCGATCATTAGCCGCATCACGAAGAAGAATTATCGGCCGTTCTTCGACCGATACGTTTTCGGGGTTGAAGTCCCCGACTACGACTCCGTATTTAGCTATGCTGGATTCAAACTCGAACGCACGACGCGCTCGACACCCGATTTTGGATTCTCGGGCCGTCCGCGAACCGGCGGTTTTACGCTCAATGGCATAGAGCCCGAAGGCTCTGCAGCAGCCGCCGGACTTCAAGTCGGCGATGTAATAACTAAGATCGATGGTGAAGATTTCCTTGCCGCGAATACGGGATCTCTCGCCGGAAGAACCGTAAAACTTTCCGTTCTGCGGGGCGGCTCCGAAATCGAGATTCAGGTGAAGGTCAATTCGCGAGATTTTCAGTCCTTTGCTCTCACGGAACTGCCGAACGCGTCGGCTCAGCAGATCGCCGTAAGGAACGCTTGGCTTAAGAAATAATGGAACGATTGCCGATCGTCGAATTCCGATCCGTATCCTTCGAGATTGCGGGAAACCAGATCCTCCGCGATCTCGATCTATCGATAGCGGCGGGCGAGATACTGGTGCTGCTGGGCGAATCGGGCTGCGGTAAGACGACGACGTTGAAGCTGATCAATCGGCTAATCGACCCGACATCCGGACAAGTGATCGTCGAAGGAAAACCTACGACCGATTGGGACCCTATCGAACTTCGCCGGCGGATAGGCTACGTACTACAGGAGGGCGGCCTTTTCCCGCACTTCACGGTCTCTGAAAATGTCGGACTTACGTTAAAGCTGCGAAACACCAAGCTATCGCAAACGAGATCAAGACTTGACGAGATGCTGACTCTAGTTAACCTCGAACCGTCGCGATTTGCCGATCGATATCCGCAAGAACTCTCCGGCGGCCAACGTCAGCGTGTCGGAGTTGCTCGGGCTCTCGCAGCCGATCCCGAAATTATCCTCCTCGATGAACCCTTCGGTGCTCTCGACGTCCTCACGCGAACAAGCCTGCAAAAAGAGTTCGCCGCGATGGTCCTCGAGATGGGAAAGACCGCTATCTTCGTCACTCACGATCTTCATGAGGCGAAGCTGCTCGGTTCACGCATAGCCTTAATGGAAAAAGGCCGCATCGTGTTCCTCGGCACGCCGGAAGAATTCGCGATGTCTGAAGTACCGCTTGCCCGGGCTTATCTAGAAACCGTAGGATGATCGCATTCCTCTCTAGATTCCGCGTATTGATCCAAGCAAGGCCCGCAAATCCTTGCCGTAAATACTAGAAGCCCTTAAACTTAACCTGATATGAAGCCCGCTTTACTGATCTCCCTTGCGATCATGGTGTATTCGCTCCAAGCCTTTGCTCAGACCGCCGCCGAACTCGCGGATATCTGGGACAAGGAGCACGTGTCAGAGAAACTTCCTTCAAATGTTCGTCACAAAGATCTTCTCGGATATGTTGAGGCTTTAAAGAAACTCGACGTAAAGGTGAACGAGATTGGCAAGAGCGGGCAAGGCCGTGAGATATTTCAAATCGAGTGGGGGAAAGGGCCAAAGAAAGTTTTCTTGTGGTCGCAGATGCATGGAGACGAGCCGACCGCGACTCCTGCCCTTTTTGACATGTTCACGATCCTTCAGAAGAATCGTGACAAAGATTGGGTAAAAGCCATCGAAAATAACCTTACTGTCCGCGCTGTTCCCATGCTGAATCCGGACGGAGCCGAGGTTTACCAACGCCGGAGTTCTCAGGGCATCGACATTAACCGCGACGCGCGAAATCTCGTCACGCCAGAGGCCCGTCTGCTGAAATCTCTCCGCGATTCTTGGCAGCCGGAGATCGGATTTAATCTTCATAACCAGCAATCATTGACGACCGTTGGAACGTCGAACAAGCAGGCGGCGATCTCGTTCCTCGTCGTGTTCGGCGATGAGGCGAAGACAATGACGCCGGGGCTCGATCGAAACCGCCGGCTCGTCGTCGCTATGAATCAGGCGATCTCGCAGTACATGCCCGGACATGTTGGCCGATACGAAGATGAATGGACGCCGTCCGCATTCGGCGACAGCTTCTCGGAATCTGGCACACCCGTCATTCTGATCGAAACTGGAGCGCTTCACGGAAAGGATGAGATGTTTCTTGTCAAGATGAACTTCATCGCATTTCTAACGTCGATGAAGCTTCTGTCCGATGGCGGATTTGCGGCGTTCGATCCGAACGGCTACGAACTTATTCCGAGTAACACTTCCGGTCGGGTGGTGAACTTCGTCTTTCGAAATGCCTCGATTATCGACCGCGCCAAGCCTCCTGCTGAACCAGTCTCCGCAGACCTCGCGATAACGATCGAGCGCCGCCGTGCCGAACAATTACAGCCGACGAGAATCCGTCAGGTCGGACCGCTTCTTTCCGTCGCCGGTTTGGACGAATACGACGCGGGTGAGTTTAACGTTACCGGCCGCTTCCAGCCGTTAAAACAAGGAAACTACGGCGAACTGCTTTTCTACAAAAAGGGCCGCGAAGTGAATTGGGCTTCGACCGACCTCGAAAAAGAGTTTCCGCCCGACGCCGTTTTTTCGCTCGGCAAATGGGCGGTCGGCGAAGGGGTCGTTAAGAAGCGGAATTAAACAACATCAGACTTTTCACTTCACTTGTTTCAGAGTAAGTGAAACTGTTTACGTGAAAAGTTTTAGGCCGTGCAGTTGGCTCCCCGGACGAACTGACTTAAATTAGGAAGAGCGAAACTTCCGAATGCTCAACCTTCTCAAGATCAAAAATATTGCGCTTATCGATTCCCTTGAGATAGAGTTTGCCGCCGGGTTGAATCTGCTAACGGGCGAGACGGGTTCTGGTAAGTCGATCATTGTCGATTCTCTCGGTGCTCTTGCGGGTGAACGGGTGACGAACGACCTGATAAAGGACGGAGCTGATTCGGCACAGATCGAAGGACTGTTTACCGTCGAACGTTCGAAGCATCTTAGCGGGCTGCTCGATGAAGCTGGGATCGAATCGGATGGCGAGTTGATAGTTCGCCGAGAAATATCGCTTGCCGGAAAGAACCGCATATTCGTAAACGATCAACTTGTAACTGCCGCCTTTCTAAAGCGTCTCGGCGAACACCTCGTGGACATTCACGGACAGGGTGAACAAACCGCCTTGTTTGATCCCGAGACGCATCTCGAACTGCTTGATGAATACGCTAAGAACTCAAAACTGCGGGAACGAGTAGCGGCTGCATTCGACGATTGGTCAAAGGCCACACGCAAACTCGCCGACCTGCAGCGTGGCGAGTCTGAAAAACTTCAGCTGCTCGATATCCTGCGATTTCAGGCCGACGAGATCCGCAAGGCCGACCTGAAAGCCGAAGAGGAATCGGAGCTCGAAGAAGAAAAACGTCGCCTCAATAACGTAGAAAAGCTAAACTCGCTCAGCAGCGACGCGTTGAACTTGCTTTACGACGCAGACGAGGCGACTGTAACTACGCTCGAAAAAGCCATCCGCAAGATCGACGAGCTTGCCGAATACGACTCTCGGTTTGCTGATTATAAAGAAAGCCTCAATGCTGCATCAGCTGTGCTGACCGATCTCTCATTCGCCGTCCGCGACTTTTCGACCCATCTCGAATTCTCTCCTGAAAGGCTTGCGGAGATCGAAGACCGGCTGGCCGAGATCACGCGAATCGCACGTAAGTATGGTGGAACGGCCGGGTCCGCATTGGAGCATCTTACGCAATCCGAAGCAAAGTTGGACGCCATCGAGAATGCCGAGTTTCATCTTGAGGAAGCTAAGAAGCGGGTCGATATGACGCGTGAAGCCTATATCTCAGCGGCTACCTATCTAAGCGCCGCGAGATCGAAAGCTTTACCGAAATTTGGAAAAGAAGTTGAGTCCGCTCTTTCTGCCGTTGCACTGAATAAGGCGAGATTTGAGGTGCGGATTTCCCCCGTTTCAAATTTCAAATTTCAAATTTCAGATTCGCAATCGGGTGCGGTGGAGCGAACCGGATTCACTTCAAAAGGCTTCGACTCAATCGAGTTCTTCTTCTCTGCGAACATCGGCGAATCGGTAAAGCCTTTGGCGAAAGTGGCATCGGGCGGCGAGGCGTCCCGGTTGATGCTGATCTTAAAGACGACAGCGAAAGAGAGACGCGCAGGTAAGTCGGTCGTGTTTGACGAGATCGACGCTGGAATCGGCGGACGCGTCGCCGAAGCAGTCGGAGCAAAGTTGAAAGAATTAGCGACGGGCCAGCAGGTCCTATGTGTCACGCACCAGGCTCAGGTCGCATCTAAGGCCGACGACCATTTCGTTGTCGAGAAGACGATGACGAAGAATCGTACGTCAATTGTGGTTCGGCGGCTCGATGACGCCGAACGAGTTGAGGAGATAGCCCGAATGCTGGCCGGTGAAAAGATAACTGAAGCCGCTCGCGAAAATGCGCGGGAAATGATTGCCAGAGCATGAAGGATGTTAACCGCAAATACACGCGAAGAGTTTATTGAAATCGTTGACGGCAATCGTCGAAGTGATATGCAAGGCACGCATCGGAGCTAACAATTGTTTATCTAAGTTTCATTCGCGGAGATTCGCGGTTAAACCCATTTTCTATGCCACCTAAAGTTCTGGCAAAAGTGATCCGCGGAGACACGGTCGAATCCGCACATCGTGGGCATCTCGTCGTGCTCGACGGAAGCGGAAACACGGTCACGGCACTCGGTGACCCCAAAGCTGTTACGTTTTTTCGCTCTGCCGCGAAGCCGTTCCAGGCGATTCCTCTCGTAACGAGTGGAGCGGCGGACGCTTTTAACTTCAGCGAAGAAGAGATCGCCCTCGCGTGTGCGTCACACTCCGGCGAGCAGCGACACGTTCGCATCGCTGGATTGATGCTTGAACGTACGGGCCTCAACGAGGCTCATCTCCACTGCGGATCGCACATGCCTTTTTACGAGAAAGAGGCCGAGCGAATGTTGCGTGCGGGCGAATACGCTTCCCAGCTTCACAACAATTGCTCGGGCAAACATGCAGCGATGCTGGCGTTTGCCAAACATATTGACGCCGATATCACCACCTACGAACTGCTCGAAAACCCGATTCAGCAGAAGCTTCTCGAGACAGTTTCGCTGTTTACCGAAGTGCCGATGAGCAAGATCAAGGTTGGCAATGACGGTTGCTGTGCCCCGAATTTTGCTTTGCCCCTTCAGTCTATGTCTCTCGCATTCATGAACCTGATACGGCCGGAAAAATTCGACCAGAAAATTCAGGCGGCCACTGAGCGAATAGTTTCCGCGATGCTCAATCATCCCGAACTCATCGGCGGCAGCGAACGCCTCGACACGATGTTGATGCAGGCCGCCGGTGGCAAGATCATCTCCAAGGTCGGCGCCGACGGTGTATGGCTCTGCGGAGTTTTGCCCTCGGAAAAACATCCAACCGGCCTCGCAATCGCCCTCAAGATCGAGGACGGCGACGACAAACGTGCCCGGCCAGTCGTCGCGGTCGAAGTGCTGCGCCAACTTGGTATTTTGTCGAACGGAGATCTTGCCGAAGTGTCGCCAATGCCGGTAAAGAATCGCCGGGGTGAAAAGGCCGGAGAGATCGTGCCGACTGTCGCAATGGGATCGTAAGTTCGCTACAGTAGCTATATGAGAAGCCAAACGGTCTACGTAGCGATATTTGCGTTAGTTCTGGCAACTGCCTGCGGTTTTGATTTCAAACAGTCGGGAAAGAGCGAGACCTTTTCAACTAAAAACGGTCCGGTCGAGTTTCAGTTTCCGGCTGGCTGGTATCAAAATCCCGACAAGCATCCGTATGACCTTCAGACATTCTCCAAAGACCAGAGTCTGAACACCGGCGTGTTTCTTTACACGAAAAATGATTCGAAACAGATTGCCGACCCCCGCAAAACTTTCGAGGAACACATCGAGGACCTTAGGTCGAAACGAGACGAGTTCGCTATCCTCGAGCAGAGTAAAACTATCACGCTTCCCGGGAAAACGTTGACGACCGTCGTTTATTCAGGAGAAAAAGAAAGCGAAGCATTCCTATACAAATTCACAATGATCGAGTTTGCAGACGATCGCGACTTTATTCCCATAGTCACGCAGGTCGCCTTGCCTGACGATTGGCCGAAAGACAAAAAAATACTCGAAGACATAGTCGCTTCGGCAACGGTTCGCCGGTAACTTACCACTTGGTACTACATTTACAAAACTCTTGACATATTCCGATATATCGCGATAGTATTTATACTATCGGATAAAACGTATCCGGAGAATATTATGAGAGGAAATACAATGAAAATTCCATTTGGCCCAAGGGGTTTCGGCCACGGCCCGCGAGGATCGCGATGCGGCCCCGGCGGACGTATGCGACGAGGCGATATTAAGATTCATGTGCTGCGATCTTTGAAAGACGAGCCTAGGCACGGCTACGAGATCATGGACGCACTAGAAAAGGAGAGCGGCGGATATCGCCCGAGTCCCGGTTCGATCTACCCGACGCTGCAGATGCTTGAGGAGGGAGGATTCGTGACCGGCGAGCAGGTCGACGGCAAGAAGGTTTACACGATCACCGATAAGGGCCGTGAAGTTCTTGAAGCTCGTGGCAAAGAGAAGTTCGAGGCGGATGCGGAAACTCGGGCGGGCTATCAAGCCAAGCAGGCTATGATGAAACTCGGGGCGGCAGTGGCTCAAGGCGTACGCGAAGGCGATGCCGACGCGAGCAAGAAGATAATCGAGGTGATCGACAAAGCCCGAAAGGACGTGTATTCGATCCTGGCAGATCTTTAGTTGGGCACATTACGCTCCGACTCCAGGCTGTTTCTTGAAATCGTTCTATCGAAAACTTGATCAACCCAAGTTCTTCAGTAGTCTTAAACGCTGTTCGCTCCAATCCGGTGGGTAAATTTATGAAACCCAGGACGTCTTGCGGTGCTGAGGGCGTTAGCTTCTAACGACGGGCGAACGCGTCTGAATGCCCTGGCTCCTGTCACCCGAGAGCTGTCTATTTTTTCTCCGATCCTCTGTTTGAATTCACGCAAAAGGAATCCGAGTGTCGCGTCAAGCAGCATATCTACCGGGCCGCACGGATAAACGGCCTTTTTCTTGGCGACGTTAAATCAAAAGGAGGAAAATAACATGGCTCTCTCTTGGGTACCTTGGCAAAACGATCAGCAGGTGCAGCGGGCTGAAAACAGCAGTCCTTCGATGAAACCCGGCACCTCAGGACAGCACGTGCACTTACTACAGGCTGCCTTGATCCTACAGGGATTCGACGTTCCTCACCATGGAGTAACGGGCAGGCCGCCTCGACAGAACAACAATTATCTAAAAGAAACTCAGGCGGCGGTTCGCCAATGCGAGGCTCAATCAGGTCTAACGGTCGATGAGGGGATAGCCGGTCAACAGGTGGTGAAAAAGCTTGATCTGGATAACATGCTGCTTTACACCTCGCACGCCGGAGAGTTCGGAGCCGCACTTGCGCGAACTGACGTCCCTCTTGCTATTAGTAAGGTGACGTCAGCACTAATGGCTCTGGCGTTTATCGATCAGAGTTCGGTCAAACAACTTGTGGAAGACGCTCTCCGAATACACTTTCGCCTGCTCCCACCAGGAAGCTCGGGCGATGGCATCCGTCGTGTTCGTACACAGGCCGACATCGACCGCATAACGCAGACGTATCAAAGCATAGCGGCGGTTTTTCAGACAAGCGGAACTTCGTTCCTAGACGGTATCCCGGTTAACGGTGTAAAGATCGCCGCGGAAGCGAATACTAACTCCCGACAAATACTTTTCGGCCCTGCATTTAGAAGCTTCAGCCTTAATAACGATCTAACCGGCGGGCGAATCGGCCCAAACTCTCGAGCGGCGATCCTGATCCACGAGGGCATGCATTCGGTCGACGCGAGCAACACCTCCGGGAACAACGACACCACTCATTTCTCGGAGTTCACTCCCCAATATGACTCTCAGCCAGCGGATCGATCTTTGTTTAACCCGAGCAGCTATGCAAGTTTCGCGGCACATATAGCTAACAATGGCGACCCGAACCCTCGGTTCGGATTAGGCGAAACTTCCAGACAGCTATAGACAGCTGACGAGTCACGTTGCTAAGGGGCGGAGCGGAACCTCCGCTCCTTTCTTAGACAATGCTATCTAGCAACTGCAACTTCGCCCTTCTTAAATAGGCGATCGAGCCACAGGTTTGTAAGCTTCTCTTGAACGCTGTTGGCTTTCAGGCGGTCATTGAGGTTTTTGAAATCAACGAAATCGAGGTGCTGATCCTGATTGAAGCACGAGAACACAAAGAACTCTTCGCCGGTGTGCGGATTGACATGACGCTGTAGGCACTGAGCACAGACCTCTTTCATCATGCACTGCATCGGCGAATTGATCGACCCGATCGCGACGTGCTGCTGTTTGAGATAGGGCTTGAGCGTCGTATGGCGAGCTTCGCGAACGCCGTTCATCATCCTGTCCGAACCAATTGCGATGATGCGGTCGACTTTTTTCAGTTCGACGGTCTTCGGGCCGAGTTTGCCTTCTGCGTAAGCGATCATCGCCTGGACGATGTTGCCGCGGAAGTGAGCATCCTGAGCGCGGGCTGGTTCGATCTCGACACCGAAATCCGTCGCCCACACGATCTCGTCCGTCGCTTTCTCTATCTCTTCACGCTTGAAAAGATCCGCACCGTTCTTGTATCCGGCAAAGTAAATGACCTTGTTGTTATTTTCGCGCAGAGCCTTCGCGATCGAGAACAAGACGGCATTGCCGAGCCCGCCACCTGCGAGCAATACGGTCTCGTTTTCCGGGATCTCGGTTGGCGTTCCGGTTGGGCCCATGACAAGCACTTCCTCGCCTTCTTTGAGCAGCGAACACAACCGCGACGAGGTTCCCATCTCGAGCACGATCATTGACAGCAATCCCTTCTCTTCGTCGACCCAAGCACCGGTTAACGCAAGTCCCTCCATCACGAGCCGCGTGCCTTCAACGATCGGTGCGGAGGTCTCGAAATTCTGCAGGCGGTAAAACTGTCCCGGCTCAAACTTTCTCGCCTGTAGCGGAGCCTTGACGATCACATCGACAATTGTCGGCGTCAGCCGGTCGACCTTTACGACGTACGCTCGCAGCTGTTCGTCGAGTGTCGCTTCCAGGTTGTCGAAGATCTCGTCCCGGATCTCCTGAGGCAGCGAACCTTGCCTTGCCAGGTCCTCAGCAAAAATATCGACGACGTGCGAGTAGCCGTGCTTTGCCGAAGCCATAGCTTTCACAACGTTCCCGGCATATTTCGGATGATTATCGCCGTAGTATGAGATGAACTTGCCGTTGTGCTCGTACGAGGTGAAGAATCCGGTCTCGCCTTTCGCGGCTTCGACGACGTGCAGTTTTCCATTACCGTTTCGCTCGACCTTGAACGGCTGGAAGAACTGTCGCCACTCGTCCATCTTGAACGTACCCGGTTTTTCCTTCTCATAGATCACGTTCGGCGAGGTTCCGGCGGCGACGCAAACCGTTCGTGCGGCGAATTCGTGTATCTCGCTGGTGTTCTCAAACTTGCCGGTTTCAGCGACGTAATCAAGCCGTTCGAATTTCAACGCCTTCACCGCATTGAACTCATCCGAAACAGCCTCGGTCGGCGACATGCATTCGATAAAGTTAATGCCTTCCTCGAGAGCCTTCTGAACTTCCTCGTGATTTAACCGATACGCGGGCGAATCCTGCAATCGCTTGCGGTAGATGAGTGACACGCCGCCCCACGACCGCACAAGCGGCACGAAATTCGGCAGCTCACCGGCGGCTTCGGCACGCGCACGTTCGGCGCGGATCGCACGTCCATGATCCAAAAATTCACGGATCGTCATTAGCTCTTCCGGATCGAACTGCTTCATCACGTGCGTCTCGCCGAACTCGGCGACCACGTCCTCGAACTTGTGCAGCATCTTCTCAACCTGCACCGGATAATAGGCGAATATTTCGGTCGCGGTGTCAATGCCCGTTAGGCCGCCGCCGATAACAACGGCTGGCAGGCGGACTTGCAGATTCGAAAGCGTATCCTTTTTGAATGCTCCCGTCAGCTGCAGTGCCATCAGGAAGTCGCTTGCCTGACGGATTCCGCGGATGAGGTTGTTCTTCATCGGTACGATCGTCGGGCGACCGGCGCCGGTCGCGATCGCGATGTGGTCAAACCCATATGACCACGCATCTTCGATCGTCAGCGTTCCGCCGAATCGCACGCCGCCGTAGGCACGAAAACGCTTGCGACGCTGAAGCATCAACTGCACCATCGTCAGGAAGTTCTTATCCCAGCGGACGGTGATGCCGTATTCCGAAACGCCGCCGAATCCCGAAAGAATTCGTTCATCGAGCTCTTCGGTGATGTCGTTGATACCTTTGATCGGTTTAGGGCAGGTCTTGCCCAGCTTTCCAGTCCACTCCGTCGGAAGTGGCTCGATCTTCAACCCATCTACGCCGACCACGCCGAAACCTTCATTCAGCAGATATTGCGAGAGCGTATATCCAGCCGGCCCAAGCCCGACGACCATCACGTTCTTTCCGTTATAGGGAAGCTGATAAGGCCGCTTCGCGTTCAGCGGATTCCAACGTGTCAGAAGGCTGTAGATCTCGAATCCGAAGGGAAGTTGAAGGACATCCGTTAGAGTTGCGGTCTCGGCGAGCGGAATGTTGACGGGCTCCTGCTTTTGAAAGATGCAGCCTTTCATGCAGTCGTTACAGATGCGATGACCGGTGCCGGCGCACATCGGATTGTCGATCGTAACTAGCGCGAGCGAGCCGATCGGGTCGCCCTGTTTTTTTAGCAGGTGCATCTCCGAGATCTTTTCGTCGAGTGGGCAGCCTTCGGTCTTGATCCCAAGCGGATTGCGCTTGACCGAGCCGTCCTTCTCGAACATTCCGGTCGAACATGCATCCTTGTCGCGCTCGTGACAGATCATGCAGTAATCGATCTCGTAAAGCGCGTCGCGCATCGTGCCGCGGTCGTCGGTGAGTTTGAATCCGACTCGCCGCCGCATGTCGTGATCATGCCCTCGCATTATGTTGTGCAGCTTCGGCTCGGGATGAATAAGGTGGACGAGGTTCTGGTAATCGAGAGCGTGCGGAACCTTGAACGCCGCAAACTTCTTATCTTTTTTGTAGAAATGAAGTGCCGACCACTTCTCAAAGATCGTAAGCGCCGCTTTGATTTGAAGAATGTCTCCGGCCGCGTCGATCGCCAAGATGGCTTCGTTGAACAGTTTCCCGAATGGCCGCTCGGTGAGCTTTTCGTATCCTTTCTTTACCAGATCGATGGTCTTTTGTGTCGCGTCGGACGCAGTTTCGTTCTTTGCGAGATCTTCCTCAGCATCGGCAAGCGAAGTCGTAATAGTTGCTATGGCCAGCTCTTCGTCAAAAACGAGTGTGTCGTCAAAGGCTTTGTTTCGAAACTCGCGAACAGCTTCCTCAAGCTCGATCTCATTGAGTTCGGCAACCGCCGAAAGATCTTCGAGCGATTTGTAAGTCTTTGTCGCTCTTCGCTGAACGAAAAACTTGTATTTCCAAACCGGATTTTGTTCAAGGATCGTTCGCTCAAGTTCGTCCCGCTCGCGCGTTATCTTGAACATCCGGCCGACAAAGTCTGACAGAAAAGGTGCGGCGTCAGTCAGGATCTTCGACTCGACCTTCTTTTCATAGCCCGAACCCACGGAGCCGATGTATTTCTTCAACGCATCGCCGAGCACCGGTTCTTTCTCGTCGACTTCCGCGTAAAACTTTTCAGCAAGCTCCTTTAGCTTTACTGCATCGAATAGGTCGGAATACCTAAAACCGTTAATGCCGAGGTCGAAATCGAATTCGTTCACCATATTCACTCGCCGTTTTACGGAAAGCCAAAAGAAATAGGCGTATTACTCCGTAATTTACGTGCTCGAAAGCAAACTTTAATAATACCTTACGCCGAAAACCGGAACAATGCCTGGTTTTGGCGAACGGTTTTGCGGTTTCGCAAAGCGTAATAAAATCAGCTATTTAGCGGAATTTCCGTGAAATCCGGTGCGGGCTGTGATATAAATCAGGTTTGCGCGTTTTCTTAACTAGATAAGGACCAATGCATCTCCCGCTAGCAGTATGGAACAGGACCAGCGTTTAACACCTCTGCCGAAGGGCGCGTCGCTCAGCCCGGCAGTTCCGGCGAATTATCCGCCCGCATATTCTTCTTATTTCGACGACGAATCGCTCGAGGGCAAGATCTCTATAAAGCAGTATTTGAACGTCGTTTACAAACGTTTGCCGCTGATCCTCGCCTTGGCAATATTGGTCACCGCTGCCGCGGCTTTCTATATGTATCGGCAGAAGGACATCTATCAGTCGAGCGTTCAGATCATTATCGAACCTCGCCGACCGAAGATGACCTCGAAAGATTCGATCAACATCAATTTCGGTCAAGACGCAAATTACCTTCAAACGCAATTGCAGCTCTTGCAGGGCTTCGAGTTAAAGAACGCTGCCGTCATCGACCTCGGACTACACCGCCAGCCAGGCCTTTTCGATGACGAGTCGCGCGGAATCGGCGATATTCTGAGATCGATCTTCGCAAGTGATAATAAACCCGAGCCTGGCAACGCGTCATTGCCGGTGATCTCGGAGACGGCGACAACCGATGGCGATCAGCAGGCTCAGCTAACCGCCGAAGAAGAAGCACGGGCTTCCTCTATCGCCAACCGATTCGCGGTCGATGTCGTTCAGGTAGAGCGAACTAACATCGTAAACCTGAGCGTTCGCGGACAAGATCGCGAACTGCTTCCGAAGGTTTCCCTCGCAATGGCGCGCGTTTTTCGCAAGAACGACGCGGACCGCGAAATGGCCGGCGCGCGCAAAGCCGTTCAGGACCTTGATAAGTCGATCGAAGAACTGCAGAACACCATCAACGATCAGGACATGCAGATGATCGCGGCGATGAAGGATCAGGACCTGTCGCTCGCCGACAAGGGCCAGGACCTTGCCGCCTCGCGCTTGGGTTCGATGAGCTCAACTTATCTCAAACTTGTAGACGATCGCCGAAATCTCGAGACGAGGTACAACACCGCGGTCGCGGCAAACGCTCGGGGCGAAGGTGCAAGTATTGACGAAGTTCTAAAAAGCCCTGTCTACCTTGAAGCTTTCCGTCAAAATACTGAGCGGCGAACCAAGCTACAAGATGACATTCGAAACTTGGACAAGCAGATCCAGACGGCGGAAACCGAAAAGGCCGAGCTGCTCGTTAGATATACCGAAGAATATCCCGACGTAAAAAAGCTTGAAGAGCGGATCGGCTCGCTGAAGGCCACCAAGGTGACGATGGAAAAAGACGTTACCAAGCTTATTGATGAAGGAAAGAAAGCGGTCGATAAGGATGCGGTCGCCGGAGCCCTCGTTTCGTTAAAAGCTCAGCTTGATTCGAAGAGGCGCGAAGAAGGTCAAGCTCTTGCGGCCTACGAGCAGGAATATTCGAAAGCCAACGTTCAGGGACAGGCGCTTACAAATCTGACCACGCTTAAGCGACAGATCGAAACCAATCGCACTCTGCTTGATACCTACATTCAACGGCAGAAAGAGCAGGAACTTACGATCGCCAACACCGAGCCGGACAACATTAAGGTCCCGGCTGAAGCGAGTGGCGCGGTTGCCGTGGGGCCGCAGCGTTTCCGCAACATTATGCTTGCGTTTATGCTTTCGCTTGTTGCGGGAATCGGGCTTGCGTTTCTGATGGATTATCTTGACGATTCAGTTAAGACCTCGGATGACATCAGCCGCCACCTCGGCCTGCCGACTCTCGCACTCATACCGCACTATTCGGTTGGCAGCAATCGGAAACTGCTTGGAGCAGCCAACGGCGGGGCTGGGCCGTCGACGTCGCTGATTACTCTTGAAGAACGTCAGTCGCCGATGGCCGAAGCTTATCGCCATTTGCGTACGTCGCTTCTATTTTCTTCCGCCGGCAAACCACCGCAATCGATCCTCGTTACGTCGTCTCAGCCGTCCGAAGGTAAGACAACGACGGCCGTTAACACTGCGATCACTCTCGCTCAATCTGACGCGGAAGTCGTTATCATCGACTGCGACCTTCGGCGTCCACGGCTTCACAATTACTTCGATCTCGAGAATACGAAAGGGCTAACTAATTATCTTTCGGGCGAGAGGAATACGGATAATCTCATCAAGCAATGCCGCGACCTGCCAAAGCTTAAGGTGATCACGAGCGGGCCAATTCCGCCCAATCCAACCGAGCTGCTTTCGTCGAACGAGATGCGGAATCTGCTTCAGTTTCTTCGCGGCCGATACAAACACGTCGTTATCGACTCGCCGCCCGCGATATCGTTCACTGATGCGGCTATCCTTTCAACGCAGGTAGATGGCGTCGTTCTTGTCGCAATGGCAAATAAATCGTCGATCCACCTGATGCGCCGCTTCAAGCAACGTCTCAGCACTATAGGAGCCCGAATCTACGGTGTCGTGCTCAACGGCCTAAAGTCAGGCTCGATCGAATACGATTACTACGGCACCGGCTACTACGATTACTACAAGTCTGCCGACGACGATTCGACCACGCCGGTTATGGAATCGGCCTCAATCAACGCAAAACATTGAATAGAAGAAAGGCTGTCGAGAGGCAGCCTTTTTAAGTTGTGCGAGTTTTAATCTGATCCTACTGCGGGAGGGTCTACGCGTAGTGTCTTGACCACGTTCGTATCAATTCAAGGTCAACTATTATGAAAACAAGTTCGTCTTTTGCCCAATTCATGCTCGTTGTCGGATCCCTGATCTTCGCCGGACTCGCCTGCGGAGGCGGCGCTCCTGTTCCCGAAAAGTATCAAGGCAATTGGGAGGCTTCGTTCGGCGGACAGGTCCATTCAACGATATACATGCACGCGGACGGCAAAGCCGGATTCAAGATACCTGGCAAAGAGGTAACTGGCGGCGGAGCCGAGATGAACGAGAACGATAAGACCTTGACGATCTCGCTCATGGGCATCAGCCACACGTGGAAGATCGTCGAGGAACCAAACACCAGAGGTGAGATGACGCTAAGTGATGCCACCGATCTCGGCCCGCTCGGTAAACTTGAGGGCAAAACGGTATTCCGCAGGAAGTAGGCTCGTTCCCATCCTGTTCGTGGAGCGGCGGCTTTCGGGCCGCCGGTCTTTTTTGTTAGGATTGGGTTTTCTTATGAGCACTCCGGAACCGAACAAGATCATCTTTTCGATGGTCAAGGTCAGCAAGTTTTACGACAAGAAGCCTGTCCTCAAAGACATCTATCTTTCATTTTTCTACGGCGCGAAGATCGGCGTTCTCGGGTTGAACGGCGCGGGTAAATCGAGCCTGCTCCGCATCATCGCTGGTACCGATAAGGACTTCAACGGCGAGGTCGTTTTCTCGAAAGGATATTCGGTCGGCTATCTAGAACAGGAGCCAAAGCTCGACGAATCGAAGACCGTTCAGCAGATCGTCGAAGAGGCCGTGCAGTCGACCGTAGACCTGCTGAAAGAATACGAAGAGATTAACGCCAAGTTCGCCGAGCCGATGGATGACGACGCGATGAACGCGCTTATCGAACGGCAAGGCCAGGTTCAGGAAAAACTCGACGCGGCCGACGCGTGGGATCTCGACAGCCGTCTCGAAATGGCGATGGACGCCCTTCGATGCCCGCCGCCCAACACACCGATCAAGAATCTCTCCGGCGGTGAAAAACGACGTGTTGCACTCTGCCGCCTTTTGCTGCAAAAGCCCGACATCCTTCTTCTCGACGAGCCGACCAACCACCTCGATGCCGAGACCGTCGGCTGGCTCGAACAGCATCTGCAGAAGTACGAAGGCACGATCATCGCCGTCACGCACGACCGTTACTTCCTCGACAACATCGCCGGCTGGATCCTCGAACTCGATCGGGGCGAGGGCATTCCCTATCAGGGCAATTATTCGAGTTGGCTCGAACAGAAACAGACGCGGCTCTCGCAGGAGCAGAAGACGGAAGACAAGCGCCAGAAAACGCTTCAACGCGAACTCGAATGGATACGCATGTCGCCGAAAGGCCGTCACGCGAAATCAAAAGCTCGTATCAACGATTACGAAAAGCTTGTCGCGACCGAGTCCGAGAAACGCTCGGAAGACCTCGAGATCTTCATCCCGCCCGGTGAACGCCTCGGCGATACCGTGATCGAAGCTCACGGTGTATCGAAAGCTTATGGCGAAAAGCTGCTGTTCGAAGGTCTCGACTTCTCACTTCCGCCTGGTGGCATCGTGGGCGTGATCGGGCCGAATGGCGCCGGTAAGACGACGCTCTTCCGGCTCATCACTGGTCAGGAAACTGCGGACGGCGGCGACTTTAAGGTGGGGCCGACGGTGAAACTCGGCTATGTCGATCAATCGCGAGATAGTCTCAAAGACGACAAGACCGTTTGGGATGAGATCAGCGACGGGCTCGATGTCATCACACTGGGCAAGCGGGAAGTGAATTCGCGTGCTTACGTTTCGCGTTTCAATTTCTCGGGCAGCGATCAGCAGAAACGCGTCGGGCAGCTGTCGGGTGGTGAGCGAAATCGCGTTCATCTCGCCAAGATGCTAAAATCCGGAGCTAACGTCATTCTCCTCGACGAGCCCACGAACGACCTCGACGTAAACACGATGCGTGCACTCGAGGAAGCCCTCGAAAACTTTGCCGGCTGCGCGGTCATAATATCTCACGACCGCTGGTTCCTCGACCGCATCGCTACGCACATCCTCGCGTTCGAGGGCGACAGCCACGTCGAATTTTTCGACGGCAATTTTTCGGAATACGAAGAAGACAAAAAACGCCGCCTCGGCGTTGATGCGGATCAACCCCATCGCATCAAGTATCGAAGTTTGACCAGAGCCTAATTAGCGCCAGTGAAACGGGTGGATTGACCGAAGTCGTGCGTCAGTCACGAGAAGATCTACGGTGAGCAGATTGCTTCGCGGGCCATCTCTTACCAAATAGCGGTTCCGAAAACGTATGACCCTTTACACAAAAGATATAGCGTTCACCACCGCTATTGCATTTCTTTTGTTCCTTTGCGCCTGCGGAACTCAGACTGCGAGCGAACCGACTGTATCTGCGGAATCACAACCGCCGCAACCCGAACCGACCGCCGCATTCGAACCGCCGTCTCCGGCTCCGCAATTGCCCGAGCTTCAGGCCGAGTTGCTTGACGGCCGCAACAAAACCACGCATTCCCCGCTCGTCACCATCGACTTCAAAAACTTCACTTATCCGCTTCCGCGCGGTTGGCAGCACCCGGACGGCGACGAACTGACGCTTGTGAATGGCCGCCTCGAACCCAAGATGCGCGACGTGGTCGAGGACATGTCGCCGGAGGACAAGGCCGCCGCCCGCGCCGAACGCCGCATCGGAATGTCGTATGTCACGACAAAGTTCTTCGACGTAGACGGCGACGGGCTCGACGAGGCTGCCGTCATCCTAAAGGTTGAGACCGGCGGAACCGCAATCCCGCAGCTTGTTTACATCTATACCTGGAAGGACGAAAAGCCCGAACTCATCTGGCCCTTCCGCACGGGCGACCGTGCCGACGGCGGCTTGAAGGATCTTCGCGTCGAGAACGGCGAACTCGTCGTCGAACTCTACGGCCAGGACCGCTTCATCCTCGGCCAAACCGAGACCGGCAAGATCACCGGCGACGAAGAGCAGCTCTGCTGCCCGACCCATTTCACCCGCAACTTCTATAAATGGAACGGCCGCAATTTCCAACTCCAACGCAAACGCCTCACTTACGAGACCGCCAATCCCTCAACTCCGCCGCTTGAAAACCACGGCGACATCATGAACGACCCGGTCAAGTCGAAGAAGTATCTCGACGCTCAGGCCTCGCCGAGCCCCAAAACAGGGAAGTAAACCGCGAATAACGCTAATCTTCGCGAATCAATCTATGGATTTCCTTATTCGCGTTAATTAGCGTTATTCGCGGGGAAAGATCTATTAAACTTTATGTCATAAAGTACTTGACACATCCAACAACTTGGCATAAACTCGCTTCTCGATGGGAAGCATCTCACCTCTTCGCAAGGAAACACAAGATCAGCCTGTAAACATAGGCGACCGAGCTATCGACAACGTCGCCTACATTCGCGACATGATGGAGCGGTCCGCGTCGTTCACGGCGGTGCCCGGCTACGGCGGAATGCTGATGGGAACAACGGCGGTCGTCGCGGCTTACATCGCAAATACGCAGCTGTATCTGGTCGATTCGCTAGCGACGTGGCTGATCGAAGCGTGCCTTGCGTTCGCCATCGGGCTGCTTGCGATGTGGCAGAAATCTAAGATCGCCGGAAGCTCGCTTCTTAGTGTTCCTGCAAGAAAGTTCGCGTTCGGCTTTGCGGCTCCGCTGATAGTCGGTGTGGTGATCGTGCTCGGGCTTTGGAAGAACGGCCACTATTACGTAATGGCGCCGGTCTGCATTCTGACCTACGGTGCCGCGGTCGTCACGGGCGGAGCATTTTCCGTTCGTATCGTTCCGGTAATGGGCTGGTGCTTCATCGCTCTCGGAGCCGTCGCGTTCCTGCTGCCGTCGAGCTACAGCAACTTGATGATGGGCGCCGCATTCGGCCTGCTACACATCGTCTTCGGCGCCATCATTGCACGACGCTACGGAGGATAAGAGATATGCCCGCGAAATGCGCGAAAGGACGCTAAAAGTTCAATGATTCTTTTTCGCGGTTTTAGCGTATTCGCGGGTAAAAATTCTGCCATGACCAGGACAACACCAAATAAACGGCTGATCGCCATTCTCGCAACTGCAGGAGCACTTCTGCTCGTCCCGTTCATCTCAATGCGGCTCGGAGCAGAGGGAGTGGATTGGAAAATATTCGACTTCATAGTTGCCGGCACGCTTCTCTTCGGCACCGGGCTCGGCATTGAGATCGCGCTTCGCGTGATCAAGAAGTTCGAATATCGCGTCGCCGCGTGCGTTGCGATCCTCGTCGGCCTCGCGGTCGTATGGGCCGAGCTAGCCGTCGGAATATTCGGAACGCCTCTCGCGGGAAGTTAGAAGATGTCGCGAAAGAACGTAGCAATAAAAAGAGACAACGGCCACGAAAAACGGCCTGCCTTGCGCGTCGAACATGCCGCTGAGAACGTATCGAACGAGCTCGACAAGGTGGTACACGAGCGCATCCGGCTCGGCATCATTTCGGCCCTCGCCGCGAATGAAAAGCTCAGCTTCTCCGATCTCAAAACGCTTCTCAACACGACCGACGGCAACGTCAGTGTCCATGCCCGCAAGCTAGAAGACGCTGGATACGTCACGATGAAGAAGTCATTCTCCGGCCGCACGCCGCTGACGGAATACAAAATAACCGCCGCCGGCCGCAAGGCTCTCGAACAATATCTGAATCATATGGAGGCACTCATCAAGGCGATGAAAAATGTTTAGAGATACGCGATTTATCGCGTATCTCTGCGAACAACCAGGAGGTTGGATTACCAGTTGCGAGTTTCAGTTATTCCCGTCGCAGACACCACTGTGGATATCCACCTTGTTCGGCCGCAGCGTTATCGCGATGATGATCTGAATCAGAAATGCTTACCTATGACGTAAAAGGCGATCATCGAATTTGGCTGCACCGTATTGCGATGGAGTGTTGGCAGCGTCTTTTGCAACAAACCACCACGACCAGCGTCAAATAACTACCATGGAAACCTTGCTACAGACCAACGACAGCACGCCGGCTCGGCGGCCGAAGTTTCTCAAGCGACAATTCTCAGCCGTCACAACTCTCTCGCAACGCAAGTTCGATTGGGTCTTCGGGGTCGGCCTGCCTGTCGTCTGCATCGCGGCAGATCCGATAGTTTTTCGATCGGCTGGTTTCTTCGAACCCATACTTGAGAATGGCGGTCAGGCTTTGCTTAGCGAGTATAAGATCTTTGCGTACGCCCTCAGTACGGTGTCGATCATGGCGATGGCGGCATGGTTGCTATGGGGAAGCAAACTCGGCGAGCTTCGCCCATTTCTCGGCGGCCTGTTTCTCACCGCCGCAGCGATCTCGACCATCGTCGGCATCATCCTTATCCCATTCAGCATGATGGGCATGGTACTCCTGATCGGCATTTTAGGATTCACGCCGCTGTTCTCCGGCTTCGTATTCCTGCGAAACTCTTTCCGCGCACTTGAGAGTTCTGCGGAAGATATGCCGCTTAAGTACGTAGCACGAGCCGCAATGCTCGCCGTGATCTTTTCGCTCGTAGTTCCATTTGTTTTGAATTTCTAGACTTGCGGACAGGAATGTTCGCGTTCCAACCATATGACCACACGAACTAAAACCGGACTAGAGATCTTAGGCACCGCCACCGTCATGGGCGTGCTTGGCAATGTGCTTCTTAGAGAGACGCCCTGGGGCCTGAACGCGTTTCTGTTCGTGACGGCATTCGTTGTCGGGCTCGGGATATTGATGAAGCGTCATCGCCCCGAACTGCTCACGAAGACGAACGTCGCGCTCAGCGGCGCGATGATCTTTTTCGCTTCGATGTATCTCATCCGCGATGCCGAAGAACTGCTGGTGTGGAACACATTAGCGATCATCATCCTGATGGGCGTGATGTTGCTCGGCAACTTCGACCTGAAAGCTCATATTTCCGGAACGTTCCATTACGTCATTAGCGTGATTTACGCGGGCATTACGTCGGTCGTTGGTTCCTTCGTCTTGTTGGGCGCGGATATAGATTGGCGTCAAATGCCCGGCAACAAGGTCAGCAAACATGCTTTCGCCGTCTTTCGCGGACTCGCGATCGCTTTGCCACTGCTCCTCATTTTCGGAGCGCTCTTCATGGCGGCTGACGCTGCGTTCGAGGGGCTGGTTAACCGTACGCTCAATTTCAACGTCGACACCCTCGTTAGCCACTTTCTGTTGACCGCCCTCTTTGCCTGGCTCACCGCCGGATACTTCCGCGGATCGCTAATGAAACCCTTCGCCGATGTCGCATCCGCTGCTACCGCCTCGATCCGAGTCACGCCGCAGGCTGAAACACGACCGTCAGCGAGTGTGTCCGCTGAATCGGCTGATCAGCTAGATGTATCGCAGCCGGTGGCCGAATACACAAGCCCGAGCATAAGCAAGTACGATACACCCGACGCGGGAGTCGGACCGTCGCCGACTATCGACTCCTTCGTCGCCAAAGTCGCCGCCGAGCCAGGCGAATCCGCCGCGTCACTCCCCAACAACGCCTCTATTCTCGAACACATTAACATCTCCGATTCGCCTGACTGGAGCGGCGAGCTTCCTAGCTTGCCTCAAGAAGAGACCCGAGTAAATGCCGATGGGCAAGCAGAGATGCTTGCCGCTCCAGTCAAAACCCGCGATTGGCAAAATTTCGATAGCTCATCTCTCCCATCCGTATTCACGCTCGGCACTACCGAGACCGTGCTCATCCTCGGGCTCGTGAATCTGCTCTTTCTCGCGTTCGTGATCGTCCAGGTGCCGTATCTTTTCGGCGGAATGGATCTCGTCCAAAACACGCCCGACTTCAAACTCGCCGACTACGCTCGCCGGGGCTTTGGCGAACTAGTCGCCGTCGCGGCTTTGGTGCTGCCGATGCTGTTGCTCTCGCACTGGCTGCTGCGAAAGGACGGCTCGAAGGTCGGAGGTATCTATAAAGTATTCGCCGGAATCCAGATCGCACTTCTCTTCGTCATTATGGCTTCAGCCGTCCAACGCCTTGTTCTGCTCACGGGAGAACTTGGCTACGGCTTGACCACCGTCCGCTTCTACCCGATGGTCTTTATGATCTGGCTCGCGGTCGTGTTCGTTTGGTTTACCGTCAGCGTACTCCGTAACAAGCGAAACTACTTTGCATGGGGAGCCCTATGGTCTGCAATCATTATACTCGGAGCCACAAACCTTATTAACCCCGAAAAGTTCATCGTCGAGCACAACCTAAAACTCATGCACCAGGGCCGCGAGTTCGATGCCGCCTACAACGCCGGCCTTAGCGACGACGCGCTTCCTTCACTCGTCAGCGCGTTCGAGAATTTCAATGCCGAAGACGCTGTTACCGCCCTCGGCCAACTAAAATACCGGGCGTGCCGAAAGCGGGACGAAGGCGACTGGCGTACTTGGAACCTCTCCCGCCAGAAAGCTTCCGACACGCTAAACGCTGGCGGGATTCTACAGGAGAACTGCTTTGAGCATCGTCACTGGGATTGAATCCGATAGCTCGCCGTCCGTCAATAAAACTCCAAGTCGGTCGCCGTCGCGATCGGCTTCTTTTGATAGGCTAAGTTTGGAACGCGTCGTTATGTCTGCCTCTCGCGACTACATCCGTGAATATCTTTCTTATCTGCGCGTCGAGAAGGGGCTTGCGGCCAACTCGATCGACGCCTACGAGCGCGATCTGGCTAAGCTCAAGGAGTGGACGACGAAAAACAACCTCGATCTGCTTTCGTTAAATCGAAACGATCTTCGCGAATGGCTCATCGACCTTTCAGGGACGATGCTGTCGGAGAATTCTAAACGGAGATTGTTGAGCAGCTTACGCGGGTTTTACAAGTTCCTCATGTTCGAGGGCCATATCACTGAAAATCCGGCTGAGAATCTCGACTCACCTCAGAAAAGCTTTTATCTGCCGAAATTTCTAAATCAGGCCGAGATCGAACACCTTTTGTCACAGCCGGACAGCTCTACCGAAACAGGACTTCGCGATCGAGCGTTGCTGGAACTGATGTATTCAAGCGGTTTACGAGTTTCGGAGGCCGTGAATCTTAGTCTGTCAGAGGTCGATCTTGACTCGGGAATTCTCACTACAACGGGAAAGGGAAGCAAAACTCGTCGCGTGCCAATCGGCTCGTCTGCGGTCGAATGGCTCAAAAGTTATCTCGCACTTCGGAAAAAGCACCAAAATATTGAGGTTCCAACGCTTTTCGTATCGTCCCATGGCCGTCCGCTTAACCGCCAGATCATTCATAGTCTCGTTAAAGATTATGCCCAGAAATGTGGCCTCGAAAACGTCTCGCCGCATACCCTTCGCCACTCCTTCGCGACGCATCTTGTTCAAAATAGGGCAGATATTCGCTCAGTCCAGCAGATGCTCGGCCATGCCGATATATCTACCACTCAGGTCTACACGCACATAACCGATTCTCACCTGAAGAAGTCGTACGAAAGATTTCATCCACGGTCAGGATCAGAAACTCCGCTGGTAAGCGGCGGGTTACCGGAGGCCGTCGATGATTGAGTCGTCCATTTATCAGCGCACGCCCCAAGCGAGTCGTCTCTTACCAGCGACGACTCTAGAATCTCGGTTTTAAACTTGCATCATTTGTAAGCCTTCGCTAATATTGGAAATTTGCTAATTGGCTCAAGAAGTCAGGCTTAGCAATCAATATAGGGATTGCATGGGTGGTCGAGCGGTCAATGGCATCGGGCTGTAAACCCGACGGATTAATTTCCTACGTAGGTTCAAATCCTACCCCATGCACCAGA
>CADEGD010000008.1:0-27463 GCA_902826795.1 uncultured Acidobacteriota bacterium
AAATTACGCGGCTGATACTCGAGCGTATACAGCGTTCGCAGTTCGGCGGCGACTATGGCGTAGAGCCGCCCCATCTCGTCGAGTCGCGTGATAGCGTTCAGGGTACCGCCGGAGCGGTCGGCGACAAGCTTCAATCGAGATCGAGCCGCTGTCCACATTGCTACTTGCAGAGGCGTTGGGTCAGCGAGCTTCGCGGGATCGCCCGTCGGCAAGGCAAGCGGGTATATGGTCACACCAAGCCTGTCGGCCCTGTCGAGTATTCGACTCAAATCAGAGTTCGCCTCCGGTTTGATCGCGGTCGTCATTTCCGATTCGGCAAGCTTGGAGAGAAACTCTCGATCCTGATTCTTTGCTTGCGTGTCAGTGCCATCGGTAAGTACCACGATCGCCTTTCGCCGGCTGCCTTCTTTCGCAAGTTTTTCCAACGCGAGTTCGAACGCTTTATAGAGATTTGTGTTTCCGGTCCCATTAGCGACTCGGATCGAGTGGGCGATCCGGCTGCGGTCGGTGGTGAAATCGTTCAGGACATTGATCTTGTCGTAAAACTCAACTACCGCGACGCGATCTTCCGGGGCCAGAGCGTCCATAAAGCGTGCGGCCGAAAGAGCGATGTTCTGGCGGAAGCTCTTGGTAGAGCCGCTCATGTCCAGCATCATCACGACGCTGAAGGGCGCTGAAGAGAGCTCGAAGTGCGAGATGTCTTGTTTAACGCCGTCCTCGAAAACGCTGAAGCTCGGACGATCGAGACTGGTGATCGGGCGGCCGCGGGGGTCTACAACTCCAATATTAACTCTCACTATCGCGGAGTCGACGTTAACCGGATCGTCTACCTGTCCAAATGCAATCGAGTGAAAAAGGGCGGACGCAAAGATCAAGGTAATGAGCGCACGAAAAGTCATCATAGAAACTCTAGCAATCTGACGCACTTTTTCGAAATCTAGTTGCACATCTAAGCCTTTGTTTATCAACTGACTTGGCTTATAATTCGCAGAGGAGTCACCCGATTCTACTCGTAGAATATTATTCAGAGTTTTGGCCAAGATGCTATACAAGCCAAATTTCTGCTGCAACTGCGGCGAAAAGATCGAACGCATCGAATGGAATCTGCTGACAAGCCGGCGGTTCTGTCCGACTTGTGCGGTTGAGCATCGGCGGCACGACCACGCTCCCAAGATCGCGGTGGCGGTTGGATCGCTTGCGGTGATGTTCGGCATCGGGAGTTTATGGGCGGGATCGGGTACGGAAAGTGGTGCTGCCGAGTCTAATCCCGCTAGTATCCGTTCATCCGTTCCTGCTGTTGAGCGGTCTAAAACCGCAGTCGCCGCAACCGTTACTAGCCAGCAACAAGAGACGCAGCCTCAGGTTTCCACTCCGGCTGAGCCGGCGGCATCGACAGCCAATCGAGCGGTAACAGCTCATTTCTGCGGAGCACTGACCAAGAAGGGAACCCCTTGTTCGAGGAAGGTGAAAGCCCGCGGCCTCAGGTGCTTTCAGCACGAGGAAAGCCAGAAGCCGCTCAACCCGAATAATGGCCGAAAATATTTCGAAACAAAGTGTTGATGTTTGCATCAAAATAGCCGAAAATATAAGTTTCGTAGCGGTTTACCTGCGACCCTAAAACCCCGGTTACGTTCAGTTTAAGATGAAACCTTTAGCTCAGAACACCCTGATCCAGAATCGATATCTCATTGTCCAGCTTATCGGAAAAGGGGGCATGGGCGAAGTTTATCTGGCGGTAGACCAGCGGCTTGGGAGCGCGATCGCTCTTAAGCGAACGTTCTTCGCCGGCGACGAGAATTTGGGCAGTGCATTTGAAAGGGAGGCGAGGGTTCTCGCGAGGCTTCGACATCCGGTACTGCCGAAGGTGAGCGACCATTTTGGCGAGGGCGACGAACAGTTTCTCGTGATGGAGCACATCTCGGGCGACGATCTTTCCAAGAGGATTGAAGCTAATGCCAAGCCTTTTCCGCTTAGCTGGGTCATGTTTTGGGCCGATCAGCTTCTCGATGCTTTGTCGTATCTTCATTCTCATGAGCCGCCGATCGTCCATCGAGACATTAAGCCCCAAAACCTGAAGCTTACGGACGAAAACCATATCGTTCTGCTCGATTTCGGGCTTTCGAAAACTTCGACCGGCCAAACGAATCTTGCCTCAGGCACAGGCAGCACCGGCAGCATTGTCGGCTACACGCCTCATTATGCTCCGATGGAGCAGATCCGCGGCATTGGCACCTCGGCAAGGAGCGATCTTTACTCGTTGTCTGCGACGCTGTATCAGTTGATGACCAACGTCATCCCGGCGGATGCTTTAACGAGGGCTGACACGCTCTTGAACGGCATGCCGGACCCGATCAAGGCTCCGACCCTTCTGAACCCGGAAGTTCCGCCGGCCGTTTCCGACGTGATCCTCAAGGGAATGGAGGTCAGCCAAGAGAAGCGTTATTCGGTCGCCCGTGACATGCAGAAAGCTCTTCGCAAAGCTTTCTCCGAAATGCAGAACGCCATGTCTGCCCAGACGGTGGCATTCAACGCCGCCGACCTTGGTGTGAATGGCGAAACCGGAGCGCAGCAGCCGAACTTCGAGGCAACTGAGGTAATGGACCCGTCGTCGATCAGGGCGATCTCGAATCCGATCGGAGGTGGGGCGTCTGGATTCTCTGATAGTATCTCTCAGCCTCAGTCACCGGCTCCGGTGGACCTTAACGCGACCGTCGCGTCTTTCGACGCCGGCACCTCGGGAGATTCTCTTCGCCAAAGCGACGTTAAAACTGAAGTTTTCATCGGCGGATCGACGGGCGGCACTTTTCCACCTGTTGTCTCAAACCCGGAACCTTACGTTGAGCCGTCCTCTTCGCCGGTCGAGAATTTTGCACCGACCACCGATTATTCGAATCTCGACAGCGGGATAAGTGGATACGCCGGATCGGAGACGCCGGCTGAGGCATATTCGCCCGAGCATACGGTGCCATATGTTGCCCTTGACAAGGGAAATTCCTATGGGCGAACGACGGACGAACCGGCGAATGATGTAGCTGAAGATAGCTCGTCGTATGCCGCTGCCGTTGCGGCCCCGGCGGCGGTTGCAGCGAAGCCCAAGAAAAAAGGTTCTGCCGGAAAGATCGCGGCGATCCTCGGCGGCCTTTTCGTATTCTTCATTGCAATACTGGGTCTCGGCGGCGGTGGATATTACTACTACACAAACTACTACGCCGGGGCGACGGAAGATCCTTCGCCGACACCGATGCCGACCCTCGAACCGACGCCGTCACCGACCGCTACGGTCGAGGCGCCGATATTCAACGACAATACGAACACTTCGAACCCGAATGGTATTTCGAATTCAAACGGATCGAATTCGATAATCGTCGACCCCACGCCGGCACCGACCGAGCGGCCTATCCAGGACGATCGGCCAGACACGCGTCCGACCCCCGGGCCTACGCGAACGCCGCCGAAGGTCACGCCGACTCGCACGCCCCCGCGCCCAACGCCGACGAAGCAAGGCGGGCCTGTAATTTTGCAATAGTGATTAATGAGGTTTGACCACATGTATAGAACTGATCTCTTTCGAAAAGGCCTTCTCTCGTTGATAGCTCTCAGCTTGTTTTCTGTTGCCGCTTTCGGACAGCAACCTTCGCGAAAGGATATCAGGCGATCGAACCAATTGGTGACTGAGGGGAATCGCGCGTTCAATCAAAAGAATTACCCAGCTGCAATCTCTAAATACGCAGAGGCAATCGTGCTGGTCCCCCGCAATGCGGCCGCCCACTTTTGGAAAGGGTACGCTCATTATTATCAAAAGGAATATTCCATAGCCCTAACCGAACTAAACTTGGCGGAAGAGCAGGGACATTCGGCAAACGAAGTTTCAAAGGTGCGCTGGTTCTTGCACTATCAGGCGAAGAATTACGACGCAGCTCTCGCCGACGTTCAACGCGGCCTGCTGGCCGAGCCGAACAATCAAATGATGCTGAGGGCGGCCGGTGACATTAATTTCGAGAAAAAAAATTACGACCAATCGTTGGGATCTTATCGTCAGGCAGTTTTGACCGCGCCGAACGACGGCACGCTTTATTACGCTATTGCCCGCGTTCAACAGGCACGCGGCGATCTTAAGGCTCAGGAAGAAGCGGCGACGCTCGCGGTCGCCAAGCCGAATCAGTTCCTCGCGGAATCGAACATCCTGCTCGCTGATGCTCTGCATCGCCAAAGGAAGTTTGGCCCGGCGATCGCGGCGTACCAGAAAGTCCTTGCCGCCGACCCGGAAAATGTTCAGACCTACCGATCGATGGGTGATATCTATCGTGCTCTCAGCCGATTTCAAGAAGCGATCGACATTACCCGTCAGGCGATCCGCAAATGGCCGCAGGATGGGAATCTTTACACCGACATCAGTTGGTATTACAGCCTTAACGGTAATCCTAAGGAGGCTGTAGAGACGGCTCAGTCCGCCACAAAGCTGCTGCCTGAGCAGTATATGGGTTACACGAATCTCTGCCGTGCCCACAACGATCTACAGCAGTATCAGTCCGCTGTCACAGCCTGTAACAACGCGCTTCGTATCAATCCGAATGACGGCGAGACGTACTTTTACCTCGGACGTGCGTATCGAGCGCTAAATCGCGCCGCCGACGCCGATCGAGCTTTCGACAAATCTGTGCCGGGACTCGTTAAGTTTACGCAGGATAACCCAGACTATTCCGACGGTTTCTATCTTTTAGGCAACGCCTATACTGAGAATGCTAATTTCGACAAAGCGCTCGACGCCTATCGTAAATGTCTTCAGTTGAACCCCAGATTTGCGAGAGCGTGGTTCAACTCAGGTTCGATCTACGTACACTTGAAAAAGAAGCCGGACGCACTAGCACAACATCAGGCCCTTGTTCCGCTTGATGCTGATCTCGCCGGAAAGCTTAAGGCTGCGATCGATAAGATGTAAATAAGCGGCACTGGAAAGTTATAAGGCCCGATCGCTCGGGCCTTATCTACTTTAAACCGACCTTTGAAAGAAGATCCGCCGGACTTCCTACGAGAAAGTAAGCAAGGTTCGGCGTTTCGTGCGAGCGGTCGTATCCAACGAGTTCGACGTAAGCCTTGCCGTGCACGGCATGATCTCCCGCTTTCCCGGCCACTTCGCACGCCCCCTCCCAATAGATGATCATCGTCGATCCGCGCGTGTCCAACTCCTGATCGTCCATTACCGGTTCGATATGCAGGTTCAGAGAAAGACTCGGAACCACTATCCGCCATCCGCTCGGATACTCGGCACCCGAACGCGGACTTTTCCAAACGCGCGTCGGCTCTATCACAAATTTGTCCGACGGGAGTTTTGTGACGTTACCATTCTCGTCGACGAACGTGCCGCTAGAATAGCTTGACGTCACACCTTTGCTGTCGCGAAGCTGATAGCACATGAGTTCGCAGCCGTTGTCGAGCTGAATCGAGAACCAGTCCCAACCCTTCTGTCTCTCGGTCGGCGTCCACGTACCGAACTCGCGGTCCATCCACGCCGATCCGGTAACATGCTCGGGCGTTCCGTCGATCGTCAAATTCGCCCCGACCGCCATTCGCGTGTAGGCAAAATATCGGGACGCTTCTCCAGCGTCTTTGTATGAAACGCCGTTCTCACCGTTCAAGACGACGGATTTCTCGGGCTTTAGGGAAGCCTCGAACACCGTACCGTCATCAAGTGTCGCTCGAAGGATGTGCGTTCCGCCCGACTCTCTGGCGGACCAATCGCCGACGCTCAGGTAGTAGTGAGATTCGGCGGCCGAGGCAGGCATGTCGAGCGGCCCGTTGGAACTCTTTCGATGTGCATATCTAAACGTCTTGGAGGTTTTGTCGGTAAGCGCGAAGTGGGCGAAATAGTATGGGTTTCCGATCAGCCTCAGCGGCACGACCGAGAATTTATCGAGATCGGTTCGACGTTTAAAAAATACCAATTCGAATCCGAGCTCACGGCCCGACTCGGATGTTAGATGCCCGGTGTAATACCACCACTCCGTTTGTACGTTCGAGTGTGCGAATAGGTCGCGTGGCAGATCGACCGGGTCAAACTCCGAGCCGTCTCTAAGCGGATCGGCTTCGCCCACGAAAGATGTGGTTACAGTTTCAAACAGGCTCGCGGCTCCGGCCTGAACCTGCTCTATCAGTTCCCTCGGATCAAAAAATGAAGACATAAGAAATAATTCGGCACCCGAACAGTTTCGGATGCCGAACAATACTTTTCAACTTCGCAAATGTTTTATGTCCCTCGGCGTTCCGAAATATTGCCCCGAGGTGCATGGTAATTTGTCTGAACGTTCACATTCTGGATCTTTAGCACGACCCGCATTCGATCCGAACGCTTGTCAAAACTCGCCGGTACGAACGGAGCATACATCGGATCGGATTCGAGGGCTCGTTCAAGATCCTCGATTGCCCGGCTGTCGTTCGAAGGCTCGACAACTTCGGCGATCCGAGCGAGGCCGTTGCCGAAGACGTCCGCGACGACTACAACTTCTTCATCCTTCATTTCGCCGCGGACGAGCGATTTTGTTAATGCAACCAAAGCGCCCTGCGGATTCACGCTCGGCGACTCGCCAGCGATTGCCAGCCTTGTGATCGCGTAATCGGCTGGGATAATGTCGACGGATTCGGGTCCGACCATCGGATTGCTGCTGGCAAGCATGATCCGCGTCGGCTGCGGAGTGGACAAAGTTATGAATTCATTCGGGTCGCGAGCCGTGGACAGAATTCCCCAAAGCAGGAACATTCCGAAAACGACCGATGCGAAAGTTCCGACCGCCGACGGCATCATCCACGTGTCGAACCAGCCTCTGCGGTCTTCGATGACGTGAAAGACGGGAGTTCGGATAGCGGGGACAAGCTCCGAGGCTACCGCAAGGCGCAACGAAGCAAGACGATCAGCCGACATCGCCGGCCGGGCAAGAGAGCGCAGTCCATTCTTCACCTCCTGATACTCCGACAATGCCTGTCGGCAAAGCGGACAAGTATCAAGATGTGCTTCGAGATCGGCGCGCTCGGCGGCATTAAGAATGTCGTCCGAGTAAAGCGGCAGATCAGATTTTACGTCGCTGCATCTCATTTAAAACCTCATCAAACTCATCGAGCAAATGGCTCACTGACCCCGACCGAACCGATCAAGCCCGGCATTAAGCGGCAAACATGTTGATTTGTCTTGCTTGCTGGTCATTTCAAATAAACAAAGCTGTTTGCTGCCCTGGAACCGGATGTGTTCGATAACTTTTTGACCTATCGTTTGGCACCGATTCAATTTTCAATCTTCAAAGTCAGGGCCGGGGCGAGTCGGCCATTTCCTCAGAACGTGTCAAAAACCCTTCAATCTCTTTCTCAGTTCGTCACGGCCGCGGGCGATCCGGGATTTTACTGTCCCGATATTGATCTCGAGCGCCGCCGCGATCTCCTCGTAGCTAAGTCCCTCGATATCGCAAAGAACGATAGCTTCGCGATAGATCTCGGGAAGTTCGAGAAGAGCCTTGCGGATCGCCGCTTCGCGTTCGTGACGAAGTACGGTGTCTTCAGCAGACGCTTCCGTTCCCGGAATGAGTTCGGAGATAGTCGAACTTGAATCGCCGATCGGAGCATCGAGAGATACGGTCGAATCCTTCTTGCGGCGTTTCCACCAGCGAAAACGATTCCGCGAATGGTTGACCGCGATCCGGAAAAGCCAAGTCTTCAACTCCGATTCGCCGCGGAAAGTTCTGATCGCCTTCACGGCACTTAAAAAAGTCTCCTGAGTGAGATCAGCCGCTTCTTCAGGACTCTCGGTAATTCGAAACAGCACCGCATAAATATCTGCCGAATATCGAGTTATGAGATTGTCAAAGGCTTCCGGATCACCGCCACGGAGTCGATCGATGAAGTCTGCTTCAGCTCCCGCAAATACGTGCGAGTCGTAGGCCGCCGATGCGACCTGCGGAAGACCTTCTTGGTCAAATGCTACGGATTTGCCGAAGATCATCTCGTACGGATTCTTCCCCGAAACGATTGAGTACCAGAAACCAGCAATTCGCACCGAATGCGAACTACACTGTTAGACACCGGTAGACGCCAATTGTTCCCGCCCCTTGAAAGATTGTTGTTTCGCCCCTTTTTCACTCTATTACTGTGATGCCAAATTTGATTGAATCGCTGTTTTACGGTAAATTTACACTTTTGACCTGACTGCCCTAGTGGCAGCTTACGGAGCAATTATACAACGCTAGAACGACCTGAAATTGCAGTTTTTTTGAAATGGCACGAAAAAAGAGACGGCTCGAACCGGTTACGGTAGCCGCAACGGAAACCAAACCCACTGGCCGATATAAGGACGAGTTCCAATCGACGGTAGGCTCGAAAGTAGAAGAATTCGGGAAATCGCTCGAAGGCCAGGGCCGCAACATTCTTTACGGCATCGGCGCTATTGCCGTACTCGGCATACTGATTTGGATCTTCTACGCGTGGAGCAGCCGCTCGAATGCGTCGGCACAGGCCGCTCTGGGTAAGGCGATCGAAACCTCGCAGTCCGCAGTCTCCGAAACGTCACCGCCCGCTGGAACGCCCGGTAAGACCTTCAAGACTGAGAAAGAACGTGCGGAAGCAGCGATCGTAGAGTTTCAGGCGGTGATAGATCAGCACGGAGGTCCGGCCGGCGAGAAGGCAAAATACTTCATTGCGGTAAACAAAATGTATGTCGACCGCAACGCTGCTATCGGGGAACTCGAAACGCTTTCGAAGGGAAGTGACGAAGTCGGCAAACTTTCGAAGTTCGCTCTGGCTCAGGCCTACGCAAACGATAATAAGCTCGATCAGGCCGCCGCGCTCTATTCTGAGTTGAACGGCATGGCGGACCCGATAGTCGCAAAAGAGTCGATCAGCGTCGCCCTTGCGGACACCTATGAGAAACAGGGTAAAAAGCAGGAAGCAGTCAACGTACTTTTTGACTTCGTAAAAATGGCGAGCGAGGCTAAGGACGTAGACGGTAAAGCTGTTCCGCTTTCGTCGACCGCAACGGCGGCGAAGGAAAAGCTTACTCAGCTTGACCCCGAAAAGGCCAAGGAACTTCCGCAGCAGACGGCCGAATTCGATCCGAATAGCCTTTTCTAGTCGCTCTCTTGATTAACAAATGGCCGCGCCGATGGTGGTGCGGCCTTTGCTTTTTGGGATGATTTCGGTGATTCGGCATATTAATACTACAATTGGGGCACGCGATGATTTCAGCGAATAGCAGTAGATCAAATCCAGAACAGCGGATAGGCGTCAGGGTACTTCCCTTGAACTATCTCGCGGCGTTGTTGCTCCTTTCTTTTGTCGCCGCCTTCCTTTTGTATTTGGAGGCGGACCTTTACGCATTCTCGCTTATCGCCGTTTCGTGGATCGTGATCCCGATCCTGATCCTTCAAGATCGTGTCGTATTCGACGGCCGTCGCATCTCTCGCACCGGACTTATCCCACGCAAGTGGGCTAACCTCACGGCGACGCGCGACCGCATTAAACTGAACGACATCGAACACGTTCAAACCTCAGTACTGCGTACTATCAAACGCGGCGGCAATTTGATCTATACGTATCGGACCACTTTTGTCGGCAAAGGGAAGGCGTTCACTATACATTCGGGCGGGAAAAGTTATCGCGAGTTTGTTGAGCGAGTATTCTCAAAGCTTGGCGAAGATGTTCTCGATAATCGCTCGATCGACCTTCGCGATCATCTTGAGGATAGGCTCGAAGTAAAGCGTAGAGCTAAGATCGCCGAAATCCCGCCGGCGGACATACTTGAAGGAAATCTAAAAGATCCGTTGCCGAAGCTTTCGAGCGTCACAGTCTCCGCCTCGTCCGAAAAAGCGGCCGAACTGCACCGCCTCGCTAATGAGCTCCGGGTTTCCGGCCTACTTCCGCAAGCGGTCGAAGCGTTTCGAAGGGCGGTCTTAATCATGCCGCGAAACGGACGGCTTTTGTTCGACTTCGCGTTGTGCTTGAGGTCTTACGCAGCGCTGAATCAGGATCGGAACGTCGGGCGAAAAGCTCTTGCCTTAATGCGGCTTGCTGAGCGGCGAGCGGGTGACGATGGTCAACTTCTTACCGAGATCGGTGAGGGATATTTTCAGTTCGGCGAATGGAGGCGGGCGGGAGCGACATTTCGCAAGGCCATCGAACGGGCAGGTGAGCGTTTCCGCTCGCTGGTTGGACTCGCCGAGATCGCCCTGCACGAGGGCAAGATCGCACATGTGATCCACAACTTCACCGCCGCGAGCGACCTCGCGGATACACCGGCGGCGAAGCGCTGGACGAAGCACGAAATAGAGTATTTCTCTCGGCTGAATGCGGACGAGGAGTATATGGAGCTGGAGGTTAGCCGGATGAACCTGCTCGACACGCTCGGCCTGATTCGCGGCGGTGCACTTCGGATAGCCGTCGTAGGCATTCCGGTGATCGTTATCGGATTGCTCTTTGAGGAAAATCTCGTCGCAAACGTCGGCTGGGCAATATCGTTGATTGCGTTCGCCGTATGGACGACCGTCCTTATCCTCGGTCACACGCTCGCCGCCCGCATCCCCTACGAGTTAGTCGAAGAAGAGTAGTCAGGTCAAGCTTTGAGTCAAAAAAGCCGCCCGATGAGGCGGCTTTTTGCGTGGAATCTGAACCAGTCTAGTTTTCCTTTTTTGCGGATTTCTTGGCCGCCGGAGACTTCGCCTTGCCCGCCGTTTTCTTCGCTGCCTTAGGAGCCGCCACACGCTTTTCGGCGGTAGTTGCTTTAGTCTTGACAGACGACTTCTTTGCCGGAGGGTTCAGCATCGCCGACCATCGATATTCCGGCGTCTCGACCTCGCCTTCAAGCTTTTTAAGTATGAAATCCGTCATGTTATCGACGATCCATCTGTGATTGTATTCACCGACCGATGCGAGTTCTGCATCGGGTGCGGGGTTCATGAAGTCGATTGCGTAAGGAATTCCGTCCTTGATCGCGAACTCGACCGTATTCAGGTCGTAGCCCAAAGCCTTGCAGATCGTTATCACGTCCTGCTCGACGCGCTTGTGCAGTTCCGGCGAGAGATAATTCTCGACATTTACGTACTGCATTCCGCTCAAATACGGCTTCGAGGGGTCGTACGGCATGATCAACACCTTCTCCTGACCGACGCAATAGCAGCGAACGAACTGATCGTATTCGATACCTTCTTGCAAGGTCATGCAGAGCGTTCCGGATTGGTTGTATTCGCTCCAAAGTTCTTCGAGCGAGTGGATCTTCGAGACATTCTTCCAGCCGCCGCCGTCGAAAGGTTTCAGGAACGCGGGAAAGCCGACATAGTTAACGATGCCTTCCCAGTCGAGCGGGAACTCGAGATTTCGCAGGGATTCGCTCGTGATGTCTTTAATGTAGTCTTGCTGCGGCAGCAGGACCGTCTTAGGAATCGCCACGCCGATCTTTGCGGCCAGCGAAAAGTTGAAAAACTTATCGTCAGCAGACCACCAGAAGGGGTTGTTGATCACGTAAGTCCCTTCAAGGGCCAGTCGCTTCAACATTGCCCGGTAATAAGGCACTTCGTGCGAGATGCGATCGATGATCACGTCGTACTTTTTGGCCTCGTCCAGACGGATGCCGCCGACCTTGACCATCTCCGCGACAACTTTACCGCCGCTCTTCTCATTAATGCTGTTAATTATCGATTCGGGGAACGTCTGTTCGCGCCCCACCAATATTCCAACTCGTTTCATAAGTTTGTTTCCTAAAGGTAAAACCGCATTCACTAAAATCCTCGATTTTATGCGATTAAACGAGTGCGGGCAAGCGTGCAAAAATGCTTGTGCAAAACATTGTTAACACGCTATTATTGAAGAGCGGCTGTTCTGCCGCTCATCCTCTTATCTGTGGCCCGACCCGTCTTTGGCCTCCTCTTGATATATACCAATGCACGATATTTCCAGCCCTTCAAATCTTGTTACGCCCGCTTCGCCCACGCTTCAGCCGCTTGCTCCGCACATTCAGTCGTTTCACAACGTGCTGAAACACATGATCGCGGCTGGGCACAACGTCAGCGACCTTATTTTCTCGCCCGGACGGCCGCCGCAGGTCGAGTTAACCGGCGACCTCGAACCCGTTCCGATCGCCGGCCTTGAAATGCTTAAACCGCCGCATATCAAGGCGTTTGCCGAAATAATGCTCGCACACAGCGAACAGGGTCAGGAGTCTTTCGAGAAGCTCGGTTCGGCTGATATATCGTACGGCGTGCCGGGGCTTTGCCGTTTTCGCGTGAACATATTCAAACAGCGTGGCTCGCACGCGATCGTTATGCGTGTGATTCCGACCACACCGCCGAACTGGGAAGATCTCGACCTGCCTCCGGGTGTCATGAGTTCGGCAGGGCTTAAAAACGGACTCGTACTCGTTACCGGCCCGACCGGATCGGGAAAGTCGACGACGCTCGCCGCGGTCATCTCGATGATCAACGCGACGAAAAAATATCACATCGTAACCATCGAAGACCCGATCGAGTTCATACACGATCACAATCTCAGCACCATCCATCAACGCGAGCTTCACTCGGATACTCCGAATTTTGCACTCGCATTGCGGGCCGCATTGCGTCAGGCTCCGAAGGTCATCCTCGTCGGCGAGATGCGCGATAGAGAAACGATCGAAGTGGCGATGGAAGCGGCCGAAACCGGTCACCTAGTGCTCTCTACGCTTCATACAGTAGACGCCGCAAAGACCATCGATCGAATCATCGGTGTGTTTCCCAAGAATGAAGAGCCCGTGATCCGAACGCGTCTTTCGCAGTCATTTAGACGGATAGTATCGCAGCGGTTGATGCCGAAGGTCGGCGGCGGTCGTATTGCGGCGATCGAAATACTCGTGTCGAATTCGCGTACGCGTGAATATATCGAGAAAGGTGAAAAAGAAGGCCGTTCGATCACCGACGCTATGAACGACGGAGCTCTTGACGGTATGCAGACCTTCGACAAGGTCCTCGAACGTTATATCCGCGAAGGCCTCGTGACCCGCGAAACGGCGATGGCATACGCATCGAACGCTACAAACCTTGCTCTCGCGATCAGCGATCTCGATCAGGACGCACGCGATGCGGCCGTCGCACTTCAACAGCAACAACAGCAAGATGCGGCCCCCTCGAGCCCCGGAGATATTCAGATAGACGGATTTGAAAGGTAGCCGTTTAGAGTGCAAGCTTCAGCTTATTCTCTACACGGCCAAGTTGTGAGGTGATTCGATCCCAGGCAAGCTAAAGCTTTCACTCAGAACTTATCGATTTCCTTCTGGCAGTAGTTCGTAGTTGCCCATTTGGCGATTGTACGAGTCCAGTTGCCCCATCTCATCGGCTGTGGCGTCGAGCATCTGTTTCGTCATCGCGATGGAATCGGAAAGCTGCTCGAAGTCGAGAAGCGAGAATTTCTCGGGCGTCGACATCGTGACGATCTCGTCGTTGAGATAGCTGAAGAAGTTTTCGATCGACTGCAACTGCCCCTCGACCAGTTTTACGCTCTGCTCGATCTCGTCGAAAGAGGCGATACGGCGCTTGAGGATCTCGACGTTGGTCTGCTGTATGCGCTTGGTCTTTTCGTCGGTCGCGCTCTCGGCGGCCCGATAGGCCTGCGAAAGCTGGTTATGTACTGCCTGGCGATTGATCGACTTGAGATGCTGTTTACGGCGTCGGTAAACGTCGAGCAGATCGACGAAATCTTCCCAACGCTGATCCAGCGTCCGCAAGTTTGAGGGAAGCGACGCGGCTCCGGTGAACTTCTTGTAGTTGTCCTGGATCTTTTCCTTAAGCCAGCGAAGATATTCGACCGCCTCTCGTTCCCGAGGTGTGAAGGACTTGATCAGCTTTTCGCGGGCCGTCTTCGCGGCGAGAAGCATTCGCTCTTTCTCTCGCCGCTGTACCAATGCCCGATACGACGGCAAGTTCGGAACGACCATCACATATGCGATCTCGGCGATAATGGCGATCAGCAGCGGAATTACACTGAACGAATACGCAGCCGCCACAGCAAAACCCGCAAGGCCCCAGAAGTTGATCGGTTCCTTTACGGCTTCCTTGAGGTAGCTGGTATTGAATTTTTGTAAGTCCCGCTGGTACTGCGCCAGATCCGCCATAGGGTGTTTAGATGCCCGCCTTAGTGCTTCTGTTCCTACAAAAGTTTAATTCGATCGGCCGTCGTTCGCTTCGTTGACTATCACCTGTTCAAGGACGTCCTCGTCCTTAGATGCTCCGGCACCGGCGCCGATCTGTTTGCCGGTTGCGTTGCCTGATCCCGCACCAAGCAGGCCCATCTGCGACTTATATTCGAGCAGCTTGTCCTGCAATTGAATGTCCATCGCCTCGCGTTCGATGTCCTGCATCTGCGAATCGACCGACGACGTTCCGAGCTGAAGCTTGGCTTCCGCCGCGGCGACCCGACGCTCGATCTTCTCGCGCATCTCGTTGAAGGTCGAGGCATCGTCGCCGATGTTGAAACCTTCCATCGTCTGAGCAAGCTGCTCCTGCAGCTTCGCCTGTTTCGCGGCGGAGATAAGCTGCATCGCCTCAGACGTGCGCTTCTTCATGTTCAGGACGTAATTGTCCCGGGCCTTGAGGGCGTTTTTCGACGCCGCGCCCGCGAGCTCAAGCTGGGCAGACGTACGTTCGAGGTCGAGCTGGGCCTGTTGGAGCTGGCCGATGTAGGCAGTCGCGATATCGTCTCGACCCATTTTGACTGAAGCTTTGATCTTGGAATCGAGGTCGACTACCTGCTTCGCAAGATTCTCATTGTTTTTCGCGAGTAGTCGTTCGGTAGCCATGACCTGAGCCACAGAGTTGTTCAACTCGGGAACGCGGTCGCGCATATCCCTAATCGTCTGCTGCAAAACCAATTCCGGATTTTCGATCTTATCGAGTGCCGCACCAGTGCTGGCTCGGAAAACTCTAGTTATTCTTGCCCACAATCCCATTTTATCTAGTCACGCGCTCCTGAGAATTCAAATCCACGAACTTCTCGCAACTTCTCTACGACAAGGCACTTACGGAAGTTGCAAAATCCGAATCCAGTATAACAGGAAAGTCAACAAAATAAACGGTAAGGATTTGCCGCAAAAGTCAGCGTTAAACGTCTGAACGCAAGAACGCAGGACTCTGGCCGTTCCAATAACATCGGCGGACTGGTCGCCATAACATTTAGTGAAGTATCATTGCGCGGAAATCACCCGCCGCGCTTTATAGAGGGGCAGATCACAATGATGAAGAAACTGGTTTCGGGAGTGCTGCTTGCGGCAATTTATTGGTCGATGTTCCTGCCGTTCGCCTTGGAGTCGCAGGCTCAAAACATCGGGAGGACGAGGGACACACGGATGAACAACACACCGCCGGGATTGAATTTCCGCTTAAGCGAGGGTGCGGCCGGCGCAGAGTCGCGCCTGGTTCAGCCGCCCGCCGTTGCCGACCCGATCTCGGGTGCCGAAGCAGGTAAGGTGCTGGGCCGACTGCCAGCGATCAAGTCCGATCCTGACGACCAGACCGAGTTTGCGAAGCGTGCCGGCTCATTACCCGCCCCGAAGGCCGGGAACAAAATCCCAGTGAAATTCCCAGCGGATGAAGATCGCGGCACGCCGAAGGTTGTTCCAGGAAACGCGTTAGAAGTCATCCGATACACGCCCGAGGGCGAGGTCCCGCTTGCTCCGGATCTAAGCGTTACGTTCTCGCAGCCGATGGTCGCCGTTACGTCGCAGGAAGAGGCGGCGAAGTACGCACCGGTCGAGCTGACGCCGAACGTCGAGGGCCGCTGGCGTTGGTTGGGTACGAAAACGCTGATGTTCGATACGGACAAGCGTTTTCCTATGGCGACGAAGTTTACTGCACGGGTGCCAGCGGGAACCAAGTCCGCAACCGGTCAGACGCTCGCAATGGACGTGACGTGGACTTTCACGACGCCAGCTCCGAAGGTCGAGCAATTTGTTCCGCAAGGGCAGACGACCCGCCGCAACGCGTTAATGTTCCTGAGGTTCGATCAAGCGATCAACCCCGAAGCGGTCATCAAGAGTATTTCGGTCGCAAGTGGACGAAAGCTCGCCATTCGCTTAGCGACGCAGGCCGAAATCGACGCCGATCCGCAGATCTCGTACGCATCCAAGCAGTCTCAGCCCGGCCGATGGCTCGCCTTTCGAGCGGTTGAAGCAAACGGCGGTACCGACAACGCATTGCCCGGAGCCGCAAGTATTTCCGTTACAGTCGAGAAAGGAACGCCATCAGCCGAGGGGCCGCTAACGACGCCTCAACCCCAAAGTTTTAGCTTCAACACCTACGGCCCGTTCAAATACGTTCGCGGCTACTGCGGATGGCAAGAGAACAAGACATGCTCACCGTTTGAAGGATGGGTGGTCGAATTCAACAACTCTATCGACCCGACAAAGTTCACCAAAGAAATGGTGAAGGTCGAGCCTGCTGTAGAGGGGTTGAATATCTATCCCTCGGGCAGCGGAATCTATATTCAGGGCTACAAAAAAGGAAACACAATTTACAAGATCACGGTCGATGGATCGCTGGCAGATTCGTTCGGCCAGACGCTCGGCCAGCCTTCGGTCACGACGATCAAGGTCGGGGCCGCGCCGCAAAGTTTCTACGCACAGGGCGGAGCTATGTCCGTGCTTGATCCGAATGCGAAGCCCGCATTCTCGATCTATTCGATCAATCATTCGACGGCGCGTGTGAAGGTTTACAAGGTCGGCCCGGAGAACTGGCATCAGTACATGCAGTACTACCGCCGGCTCAACTATGACGATGGCCAACGTCCCGCAATGCCCGGAACGCTGATCTCGGACAAGACGGTATCGATCGAGCGGAAACAGGATGAAATGGTCAAGACGCGAATCGATCTCGGACCGTTCCTGAAAAACGACTTAGGCAATCTGATCCTCGATATCGAGCCGACGGTTAAACGCGACAAGTATGACCGAAGCAGAGTGCTTACGTGGGTTCAATCGACAAAGATCGGCCTGGATGCGTTTGTAGATAACGACGAACTCGTCGGATTTGCCACCGATCTTGCGACCGGAAAGCCGCTGTCGGGCGTCGGGCTTTCGCTGACACCCGTCGCGGCTTCGAACAGCGGTCCGGTAAGCGAGAATCAACCCGAGCAAGGCTGGATCGACTGGGCATGGAACTCGATCTTCGGCAGCGGCGGTCCGAGTGCGGGCGATATCGATGCATTCAACGCGGACGGAACCGAGATTGAGTCTGAAGTCGTCGAGCCTGCACAGACCAGCCAGACCGGGGCGAACGGTATCCTTCGGTTGTCGTTGGGTGACGCGAAGAGCACCACCGGCGTTGGTATTCTCGTCGCACGACGCGGAAACGATATCGCGTTCCTGCCGGAGAATACCGATAACTACTGGCAAGACAGCAATAGTTGGTACAAAAAGACCGAGTATCACTCGCTTCGCTGGTTCGTATTCGACGACCGTAAGATGTACAAGCCGAAAGAAGAAGTTTCGGTCAAGGGTTACATCCGAGTCGTCACGCCCGGAACGCAAGGCGACGTGCAGGGACTCAACGATGGTGCGAATGGCGTTACGTGGTCGGCGAAAGATTCGCGTAACAACGAGATCGCGAAAGGAACGGCAAATCTCAACGCCTTCGGCGCATTCGACTTTAGATTCAAGCTTCCGGATAACGCGAATCTCGGTTACGCGCGCGTCGACTTAACAACCGCAACACCCCATAGCGGCGGCACCTACAACCATCAGTTTCAGATCCAGGAATTTCGCCGACCGGAATTCGAGGTGACGGCGAAGGTCGATAGCGAGGCACCGCACTTTGTCGGCGGCAAGGCCGATCTTTCGGTCGAGGCGAAGTATTACGCCGGCGGCGGGCTCGCGAATGCCGAAACCAACTGGACCGTCACCGCCACGCCGACAAGCTACACGCCGCCCAACCGCGACAACTTTACGTTCGGCACTTGGACTCCGTGGTGGAGAATTTACGATTACGGCGGTCGTCCGTATGGCGGCGGCCGAACCGAATATTTCAAGGGCGTCACCGACGCAAGCGGCAAACATCTGCTCAAGATCGACTTCGACTCGGTCAAACCGCCGCGTCCATACACGATCTCTGCGTCCGCATCAGTTCAGGACGTGAATCGCCAGACGTGGGCGGGGCAAACGTCGCTGCTCGTGCATCCGTCGGACCTTTACGTGGGAATTCGCACGCCGCGGACGTTCGTTCAAAAGGGCGAGAACATCGTCGTCGAGTCGATCGTCTCGGACCTCGACGGCAAGCTTGTCGCCGGCCGCGATGTCGAGATGAAGGCCGTACTCAAAGACTGGCAATTCGACAAAGGAACGTGGAATGAGGTTACCGTCGACGAGCAGACATGCACCGTCAAATCGACAGCGTCGGAACCTCCTGCGTCAGCCGGCGGCCAGTCTGCCAGCCTTGCAAAGTGCACATTCGTCGCCAAGAACGGCGGCCGATACACCGTCACCGCGACCGTGATGGACGACCGCGAACGCTATAACGAGAGCGAGTTCGCGGTTTGGGTTCCCGGCGGTAAACAGCCGCCGAAGCGTAACGTCGAGCAGGAAGAAGTTCAGATAATTCCTTCCAAAAAAGACTACGCACCCGGCGATGTAGCTGAACTGCTCGTGATCGCACCATTCACACGGGCCGAGGGCGTGCTCACGCTCCGCCGCGACGGGCTGGTAAAGACCGAGCGGTTCACGATGAAGGATTCGTCGGTCACGCTTAAGGTGCCGATCGATGAAAAGTATCTGCCAAACATTTACGCCCAAGTCGATCTCGTCGGAGCAGCTGAAAGGGACGCGGACATTTCTGCCCGCAATGATGGCGGCTCGAACACGGATGCGGACAAGGATGTCCGCGGTCCATTGGCGAAACGTCCTGCATTCGCCAGCGGGAATCTCAATCTGCAGATCACGACCGAATCGCGCAAGCTGACGGTCGAGGCCGAGCCGAAAGAAAAGACACTAGCACCCGGCGGTGAGACGAAGGTCGATATCGCGGTCAAGGACCATCGCGGCGAGCCAGTCGCAAACAGCGAGGTTGCGGTCGTGATCGTGGACGAATCCGTTCTCGCACTCTCGCGATACACGATCGCCGATCCGATGAGCGTCTTCTACACCGCTCGCGGCACTGGCGTCACGGACCATCATTTGAGAAAAGACGTCTTGCTCGGTAATCCTGACGATGTGAAGGCGAATCCGCCTGCACCTCCCGCTGAATTCGCCGCGGGGGCCGTCTCGATGGATCGCGCAAAACAGGCATTGCCGATGGCGGCCCGCTCCGCAAACATGAACGAGCTCTCCTTGAAGAGCGAGGCAAGGGCCGACGAATCGCCCGACGCCCCGATCAACCTCCGCGAGAACTTCGACGCTCTCGCCGTCTGGTCGCCGTCAGTAAAGACCGACTCAAACGGACGCGCGACGGTCGATGTAAAGCTGCCTGACAATCTAACTAGATATCGCGTGACGGCGGTTTCGGTGGACAGCGGCAAGCGTTTTGGTAAAACCGAGTCGAACATCACGGCGAAGCAGCCGTTGATGGTGCGGCCGTCGGCTCCAAGGTTCTTGAACTTCGGCGACCGGATAGAATTGCCCGTTGTAGTTCAAAATCAGACGGACAAAGACATGGCGGTCGATGTTGCCGTCCGAGCCTCGAATGCGATCCTGTCAGAACCTGGAGCGGTAGCGACTGGGTCTAACGCAACGAACAACTCGTCCGGTAAACGCGTCCTCGTCAAAGCCAACTCTCGTGAAGAAGTACGTTTCCCGGTCACAACTGAGAAAGCCGGCACCGCGAGATTCCAGATCGCGGTCAGTTCCGGCGCATTCGCCGATGCCGCCGAGATTTCGCTGCCCGTGTGGACGCCCGCGACAACGGAAGCATTCGCGACCTACGGCACGACCGACGCCAACGGAGCGATCATTCAGCCCGTTCAAACGCCGGGTGACGTATATCCGCAGTTCGGCGGATTAGAAGTAACGACCAGTTCGACACAGCTCCAGGAACTGACCGACGCGTTCATCTATCTGACGAACTATCCGTACGCCTGCTCAGAGCAAATCTCATCGCGAATGATCTCGATCGCCGCAATGAAAGATGTTCTCTCGGCGTTCAAGGCCAAGGACATGCCGGATAACGACGCCCTTGCCAGGCAGTTCGCACGCGACATCGAGATCCTGCAATCTCGACAGCGGAACGATGGCAGTTTCGGCCTGTGGCGTCGCGACAGGGAGCGTTATGAATATCCGTTCCTGACAATCCACGTTGCACACGCCCTCGCACTCGCGAAGGCGAAGGGCTACAAGGTGCCGGACGAGATGCTCAACAAGACGAAGCCGTACTTGAAGAACATCGAGAATTACATGAAGGACCAGTGGTATATGTCGTCGCCGCAGGTCCGCTGGACCATCTCGGCATACGCCCTATACGTCCGCGACCTAATGGGCGACAAGGACGTTGCCAAGGCGAAGAAACTCCTCGCCGAGGCACGCGTCGCGTCCGCAACCGGAGATACGGCGATGTACGACACCAGGATGCCGTTCGAGGCTCTTGGCTGGCTGCTCAACGTGATCGCAAACGACCAAGGCTCGCAGGCCGATGTCGATCAGATCGTCAGGTTCCTCTTGAACCGCACTACCGAGACGGCATCCACCGCAAACTTCGTCACTGACTACGGAGACGGCGGATGGCTGATCATGCACTCGAACCGTCGTGCCGACGGCGTGCTGCTCGAGGCGATGATCAAACTTCGTGCGGCTGGCCGCATCGGTGCAGGTGAGGACCTCATTCCGAAACTCGTCCGCGGCCTCCTGGCTCATCGCAAGAAGGGCCACTGGGGAACGACGCAGGAGAACGTGTTCATCCTTCTCGCGATGGACAAATACTTCAACGCGTTCGAGAAGGTCACGCCGGACTTCGTCTCGCGTGTCTGGCTCGGCAATACCTACGCCGGCGAGCAGGCGTTCAAGGGACGCTCGGTCGATTCGAAAGAACTGACGATCCCGATGTCCTATCTCGTCGAACAGGGCGGTACGTCGAATCTGCTGATCGACAAACAGGGAGCAGGACGGCTTTATTACCGCATCGGCATGAAGTACGCACCGAAGAACCTGAAGCTCGAACCGGCCGATTACGGATTCACCGTGCTGCGTAAGTATGAAGCGGTGGATGACAAAGATGACGTGAAACAGAACGCCGACGGTTCGTGGACGATCAAGTCTGGGGCGCGCGTCCGAGTCCGGCTTACGATGGTCGCACAGGCCCGACGCCATCACGTCGCACTTGTCGATCAGTTGCCTGCAGGGCTTGAGATCCTCAATCCCGAACTCGCTACGACGGAGGCGATCCCGCCCGACGCGGGCGGCGGCAATACCGGCGTCGTCGAGGTGGGAAGCCCTGGCATCGGACGGAACTATTACTGGTGGAGAATGAACTGGTTCGAACACCAGAACTTCCGTGACGAACGTGCCGAAGCGTTCTCGTCACTCCTGTGGGAAGGTGTCTACAACTACACCTATGTCACCCGAGCAACTACGCCGGGCAAGTTCGTCGTCCCGCCCGCCAAGGCGGAGGAGATGTACGCTCCCGAAACGTTTGGACGAACGGGTACAGACTTCGTAAACGTGGAGTAGGCGTAAGGCCTGCTCCACGTAACACGTCACGTCGGCGGCAAAGAGTCATTGGTCAGTTGTTGTCCAGATTGATGCTCAGCTTTGGTTCCGTGCCCGGGTCGATATGGTTCGCAAACCTGGTAAGGATCACTGACAGAACGAGCAGTGCACCGAAGGTTGCAAGACCCGTATCATCCATACACGTACGGATCTTCGAGATAAATTCGCTTCCGGGTGAGTGGCCTGGCGAGAAATAGTAGCTCGCCGATCGGGCGACATCGGGAAAGAAGGTATTGTGTTCGATCGCATTAATGCTGATCCAGCCGCCCGAGCCTCCATTCATCGTCAAAAGACAAACGGCGTTCGAAATATTATGTAGCATTTCTCGCTCTGCGTGAGCGATTATCAGGTCCGTGATTCCCGGAGCCGCAATATCTATCCCTGCTCCAGCCCCGGTAATTCCGAGGTGCGCCTTAGACTGAAAATCCAGTGACTGCAGTGCGGATATTGCCTTTATCAAATCGAAGCTGCTGCCGTTCTCGGCGTTCTTCTTCACGAAATTAAAATTGCCACTGCCTGATGCCCAAACATTAAATGACATGGGGAACTCCTCCAGAAAGAATTGCGGTCTATGATTTCGCTACACTAAAACTTGGCCAGTCAGCCTTTACCTCGCGCTCACAATAGCCGGTAGTAGTAGAAACTGTACTTGGTGTTATCCGGCTTGAGCTTCCCGAGAAAACTCTGGTCATAATCAGTCTGCGCCTTCACGCCCGCAAGAAGCTTGTCGACACTGTAATTCCTTTCGCCTACGATCTGTCCATCGAGATTTCCGTCGCTGCTATAGAGAACATTGCCGACTCGGTTGTTAACGATGAAATGATGCTGGTTCTCCTGAATTACACAGATATCGCCGGGACCGATGTCACTGTGATTGAAATAACCGGCCCGGCGCTCGAGGGTGCCCTTTGGTGTTGTGATTCCCTCGGCAAGCGTCCACGTAGCCGGAATGCCGATAGCGCGCAGGCAGTACGTCGCAAAGATGCCGCACCACATTGTTCCCTGACCCGCGATCGATGTCCCGCCGGGAACTCCGTCCTTGCGAAGCCATCGCTTCGCTCTTAGAGCATCCATGTTGGTACCGTTTCCGGTGTTGTGCGTCCAATTTATCGGTCTTTCGAACAGCGTTTTGTCGTACATGTCCTTAAGGAATGAGCACTGGTCGTCCAGGCTCATTCCTTGCCAGGCGTGCGCAACGCTGCGGGCATACATGTACAAGGATTCTCTCGATGCCATAATTAATTGACCCCCTATTAAGTCTTCATTACTCGCTTGTTGTCGCTGAACACAGCACAAGCGTTCCCCGATCGATTCCCGAGATTCGAAACTGACCCGAGATCAGTATCTCTTCGAGCGTGAGCCGCGTGAGATCGTTTGACTCTCGAACGACCGTTCCGCACCGTTCGCACTCATTGCAGAACCTGAATGAGGTTCCCGGCCTTAGAACGATTCTTGTCGATTCAAAGCTTTCAGTTACTGATTTGCGCCGTACTGATGTCATTGAAACCAAATCTCTTTCTGCTACTCCCGGATTCTGCTAAGATTGCTTGCTCACAACCTGTGCGTGTGTAGGCAAGAATGATCCGCGAGAGGCCGAAAAGTCCTTAAAAGCGGGGCAAAAATTTCGAAAAACTTACAAAAGCTCGTGTTTGACCCAACTTCCGAGACAATTTCGTTTGCAGAGTTCGAGATAGATCGGGTTCACCGCCGACTCCTCAGCGACGGAAAGACGATCCCGCTTTATGCAAAGGCCTACGACCTTCTGGAATTCTTTGTAGAGCGGAACGGCCGGATCGTGGCTAAGGACGAGATCCTAGAGAGCGTCTGGCCTGGACAGATAGTTGAGGAAGCGAATCTCACCGTTCAGGTCTCGGCCCTTAGAAAGGCTTTAGGCGAACAGAAGGGCTCTCCACGATTTCTGATCACGATCCCGGGCAAAGGCTATAAGTTTGCGGCCGATATCAACGGCTCTGGTGGAAGTATCGTCGTAGAAAATCATAAGTACTCTCGCTCTGTCGTCGAGGAAGAGTTCGAGACTGATGACGTTCCCGCGAGTGCCGGGAAATCCAATGCCCGACAAACGGCAGGTTTTGGAAAGTTAGTGCTTGTTGCTATTTCGTTTGTCGTTGTCGCAGCCGCAGCGATCGCGACCTATTCGTTTCTGAATGGCCGCGAAGCTCCGGTCCCGTTCAGGGAGATCAAGATTTCACGTCTGACGAATAGCGGTGATATTGCGGGTTCCGCACTTTCGCCAGACGGAAAGTTCATCGCGTACATATTAAAAGAACCCGACGGGAACGGATTGTGGCTGCGTCAGATCGGCACGGCGAGCGACGTTCGTGTTCTGCCGCCGACTGACTCTGAGTTTTGGGGGCTGATCTTTTCGCCTGATGGCGAGTTCATCTATTACAACATTTTTGCGCGCGACAAGGCCGACATAGGCGTCTTCCGGGTGCCGAAACTCGGTGGTGTTATACAGGAGATCTCCGGCGTCGGATCGTTCGGATTAACGTTTTCGCCTGACGGGAAACAGATCACGTACGTCAGGCGCGATTCTGTTTCGAAGGCGAATGGCGTAATGATCGCCAATAATGACGGAAGCGAACAAAGAGAGATTGCTCGTCGGCCGTTTCCCGAAACTTACCAGTTCGAGGGAACTACGGCTGCCTGGTCGCCGGATGGAAAATCCATTGCCACCATCGTCAACCGACGTGACGATAAGGGAAATTACAGCTCGATCGTGGGCCTGGCGCTTGCCGACGGCAGGGAGTATCCGCTGAGTGCGGACCGCTGGTACAACGTTTCTCATCTTGAATGGTTACAGGATGGCAGCAGCGGCCTTGTCATCACGTCGACCGAAAGAGTCGCTGGAGCTGCGCAGGTTTGGTTCTTGTCGGCTTATGATGGAAAAGCTCGCCGGATCATCAACGACCTGAGCGACTATGGCTGGTTGAGCGTGGCGGCTAGCGGCCAGGCTTTCGCGGCTGTTCAGTCCTCTTATGAAAGCGGAATCTGGATACAGCAGGCCGATTCCGACGAGTTTCGCGAGATCGCTTCCGAGGTCGGGGATATGTCCCCGCTGGTTTGGCTCGGCGACGGGCGGATCGTTTTTCGCTCGCACAGGGACGGCGAGGGCAACCTATGGTCGATCAATTCGGACGGCACTGGCCTGAGCCAATTGACCGTAGGTGCCGGGGTGGATTCGAGGGGAATGTGCGCGACACCGGACGGAAAGTTTATCGTTTTCACTTCGACTCGCTCGGGCCGATCAAGCCTTTGGCGCGTCGGGTCGGGAGGCGAGAAATTAACGGAATTGACCGATGGCGAGGCTGATGCATTCCCTCAGTGTGCGTCCGATGGACGGACGGTAATTTTCCAACGCGGTATCTATTCTAAGCCTGAACTCTGGACCGTTCAGATCGAGGGTGGCGAACCTAGTCCCATCGGCGATAGAGGCGGTAAGTGGCCTGCACTATCGCCCGAAGGTGGCCGGATCTCGTTCTTTCAAATAACGCGCGACGAGTGGCACATCGTCGTCAGGCCGACCGATCGGCAGACAGAACTGCACCGCCTGTTGGTCCCTAAAAACTTGCGTGAAAGCACGACCGTCTGGGCCTCGCCTGCCGAACTGTACTACATCGGCGACGTCGGCAATCTGGGAAACATTTGGTCGCAGCCGATTAACGGCGGTGAACCTCGCCAGATCACAAAGTTTTCCGACCGGTCGATCTCAGGTTTCGCTCTATCGCCGGATAGACGGAGGCTAGCCGTCGTCAGAACCGAGGGCCGGAGCGATGTGATTTTAGTAAACAGTCTGCCGCGAGAATAGAAGTTTTCGGTTTACGCCGCCGATCACTTCGCGACCTATTTTTCCGGCATCAGAACGAACCACTGTCGTTCGTCGAGCTTGAGATATTTCCTCGCCACCTTCTGAATATCGTCCTTGGTGATGGCCTTCACTCTTGCCTCGGCCTCTTCCTGACTTAAGACCGGGAGCCCGTTGGCAAGATCGCCATAGATCATCCAACGCCAATTCGAATTCTGTTTATAAGATTCGCGAATGCGAAGGAGACGAGCCTCTTTAACCTTGGCAACATCTTTTTCATCGATCGCTCCGTTCTGAATTTTTACTACTTCATCCAGGGCAGCTTTTGTCAAAATATCCACGTTCTCGGGGCCGCACGGAAAATTTATGCCAAAGCTGTAGTTTTCGTAGGGAACCTTGGAGACGCTGCCGTAAGCGAATGCACCGTAGACGGAGCCTTTCTCCTCCCGTAGGACCTCGAGGAGTTTGATGGTCAGAAGCTCGGCGGCGGCACCCAGGTGGGCGTTCTCCTCCGAGCTGTATTTTGTTTCCCCAGAAAACGCTATGACGACAAAACTCTTTTGATCGACGCCTTTCTTCACTATCTTCAAAAGCTTGCCGGTCGGAGGCCGAAAGCCCAGATCTTTGCCGGTCTCTTTGCGGTTCAACACTGGCAGGTTACCGAGGTATTTCAATATATGAGGCTTGATCTTTTCGCTTTCAAACGCTCCAGTGAAGATGAATGTGAAATCCGAAGCGTCGGCGAACCGCTCGCGATAAATAGCTTTCACATCCTCAAAATTTATCTTGTCGAACGTTGCGGCGTCGAACCGGTCGATAAAACGAGGGTTCTTTTGATTTACGAATTTGTCCATTTCTGAGAAAAAGTAGCCCTGGGGGTCCGAGATCATCGCTGGCAAAAACATTTTTCGCTGAGCAATCGATGAATCGAAGATCGGCTTCTGAAAATTTGTGTCTTTGAATCTCAAATAAACGAGCTGCAGCATCTTTTCGAAGTCCTGCGGCGTTGAGCTTCCGGAAATATTTTCAAACATTTCACCGATGCCGACGGAGACATTGAATCGCGTCCCGGCCAGCATCTTGCCCAGCTCTATCCGGGACAAATTCTTTACGCCGCTCTCGTCGGCGATCCCGCCGGCAAAAAAGCCTGACAGTATTTTTTCATTGCTCACCAGCGACAATCCGCCCGGACTGAAACCGTCCATCAGAATTTCGTCCGCCTTGAAATCGGTCGGTTTCAAAACCACCTTCACGCGGTTAGAGAGTGCCCAGTAGGTAATGCCGAACTTTTCGTCCTTACGTTCCGCGGTGATCGTGGTGTTTGTGGGCAATTCGCCGACCAGAGGCTCAGTGTTGACGGTCTCCTTATAAGCCTCGAGTTTTGCAGTTTCCGCTTCCTTGAAATAGGCGGTGATCTCATCCTTGGTCGGATATTTGACTCCTGCCTTGTCCGTTCCGGTGACGATCGCAACACGGTTGGATTCCGAAGTCGCTTCTTTGGCCAGGGCGTTGACCTCGGACAAGGTGATTCCTGGCATGATCTCTTTTCCAAATTCGTATTCAAACTCAATACCTGGTGAGACTCGGTTCGTCAGGAAATTCCAGACATATTGCATCGCCAACTGGCCTGATTCTGATTTTGCTCGCTCGTTATAGCGAGTCTCCAACCCTCTCAGGTGATTTTCTTTTTGCCTTTTAAGTTCCGATTCGGTAAAGCCGAATTGCCGTATGCGTCGGTTTTCCAGCAGCAGCGTGTTTATTGTTCGGCCGACGTTTTCTGGTACGGTCGCTCCGTTCATTGAAAAGGCTCCCTTGTTGCCAAGGATGTCTCCGAAATTTGCGAACGCAATTCGAAACGGCGGATCGGGAGATTGAAGGAACTCGTTGAGCCTTGCCGTGAACATGCCGCCGAAGAACTGTTTTACGGTCTCACTACGCAGATCCGCTTTCGTCTTAACTAC
>CADEGD010000008.1:27473-46158 GCA_902826795.1 uncultured Acidobacteriota bacterium
CTTGTCCGGTGCACCTTGCGCCTCTTTGTCCGTTTCGATCGCCGTGAAGCTCTCAGCATGGTCGGGAACCTCAAAAACCGGGCGTGGCTTGGCTGGCCGCTTCGACGTGATCTTGGCGAAGTGATCTTTGATCTTCGCTTCGGTCGCGTCGACATCAAGATCACCGACCGCGACGACCGCCATCAGGTCCGGCCGGTACCAGTCTTCATAAAAATCCACGAGAGATTTGAGGTCGAAGGTTTCGATAATCTGTTTCTGGCCGGTCGGAACACGTTTGGCATATTGGGAACCGTGAAAGAGGATGGGGAAGTAACGGTCTCGCATTCTCTGCTGTGCTCCTTTGCCGAGCCGCATCTCTTCCAACACAACCCCTCTTTCCTTTTCGACCTCACTTGCATCCAGCGTGATCGCTGAAGCCCAGTCTTCGAGCACTTGAAATCCCTTATCGATAAGCTCCGGTTTATCGGTCGGGATCGGCAAAAAATAGACTGTTTCATCAAAACTTGTAAAAGCGTTCAGGTCCACCCCAAATTGAATGCCGATCGATTGCAGATAGGAGATCAGGTCGTTTTTCGGGAAATTCTTCGTCCCGTTAAAGGCCATGTGTTCGAGAAAATGAGCCAGGCCTTGTTGATCGTCACGCTCCAAGACCGACCCGGCCCTGATCGCGAGTCGCAACTCGACCTTTTTTTCGGGCCTGGCATTTTTCCTGATGTAATAGGTCAAACCATTCGGCAGTTTTCCGATCCGAATGCTCGGATCGGACGGAAGCGGTTCGTTCAAGGCGACCTGCGCGAACAGATTCGCAGTCAAAACGAAAACGGATAAAACAAGCTGTGCGAATTTCTTTTTCATTTTATCTCCTGATTAAGCGGGTGACTCACCGTCGGTAAGAATTGAATCTGTACTCGATCGTCTGACTGCTTGATCTCGGTACTCCGTCGTACTCCTCGGGCAGAAACTTCGTTCGGAACGCGGCGATCACCGCTTCGCGCAAGAGCATTTTGTCGTTTAGGTCCTTAACGACCCTGATCTGATTTACGCTTGCATCGGCTCCAAGCGAAAGCTGAACTTTTATACCGCCCGCATCACGGTTTTTTCTCACTGCGTCCGTGTATGAGATCTTCGCTAGGTCTAGAACAATCGTCTTTCTAAACAGTGGATCGTCTTTATCTTGAGCGACACGAGGAGTCTGCCCATTGGTTTCGTAGATCAATTCCGGCGTATAGCTTTTGAGCGTAGATATCGCGGTAAATTTCTCGGTCGGATCGGCAGATCCGTCTTTATCGTTGAAAGCGAATTTGAGCGAGTCGAAAAACGCCCCGGCGAGTCGGGTTATTGTTCGCGTTTGCGACATCTCGCGTCGCGGTCGTGATGACATAAACGCGATTTTTGCTCGCCTCGTAACGGCGTCCCCAATGATGTTCGCCGTGTTGCGATAAGGTCGAGAAGCTTTTAGACACTTGAGACATCAGGGCGTCTGCGGCTAAACGCGGCTGGGCGGATTCGTAGATCTCTACGTCGAGAAGCGTATGATCGCGGAAACAAGAGATCACACGCATCTCTTTTAAATGATGAACTCCGCCATTCTTTGCACGAATAACAATGCCGTTCGGATCGTAAAACTGTCGGTAGCAACCTGCCGGCATTTTCATTGAAAACTCGCCGTCGTCGGTTCGCAGAGTTTCCCACTCGCTGGTCTGGCCAAAGGCGTTGAAAGATAACAAGACGAAAACTAACAACAATCTGTGTGTCATAAAGCTCCTTCTTCGATTGACTTATTGAACTTTTACTAACTCAACCCGCCGATTTTTCGCTCGGCCTTCGTCCGAATCGTTATCGGCGATCGGCTTGTCTTGTCCGTAGCCCACGGACTTCAGTCTTTTCGGATCGATTCCTTTTGTGGTTACGGCCGACATGACGGTTTTGGCTCGCCCGTCAGAAAGCTGCTTGTTGTAATCGGGTTTTCCGATATTGTCGGTGTGCCCTTCGATCGACAGTTTCAGGCTCGGATCGTCCTTCAGCAGCTTTGCTATTTCATCGATGATCGGCAGAGAATCCGGCTTGATGTCCGCCCTATCGAAGTCGAAATTGATGTATAGGGCAACTCGGCCTTCAGCGCCGATCGCTTCTTTCATCTCGTCCGCGGTCAGCAAGCCTGCCTTTACGTCCAGCGTCTTTTTCTCTACTACCGTCAGGTAATAGTCGTCGTCGGAATAATTGTTTACGAAAACCTCAACCCAGATCTCCCTGTCGGGCAGGCGGACGGCATAAACGCCGAGCTCGGACTTCGTCTTGTGATCGAGGCGATGTCGCGGGTCTTCGTACTTGAAGTCGTTGCTGTACCGGTCGTAGTTTTTACCTTCGAAAACCTTTACGCCGCCGATTTTCTTCACGAGCGACTCGTAAGTTTTCATGATCTTAAAAGCAGCCGGACGAGCCCCACTTTCATTTTTGGCGAAGATGGTCGTGAGGCGACCCTCGAGAGAGATCATCTTCGCACCGTCGAAAAATTCGTAGCGGTCGAAATCGACATCTTTGCTTTCCTTAGAATCTTTAACGGGTTGATAGCCTTCGATCAGGGAAAAGTGTGGAAACTTGCTGTCCGTCGGGTTCGCGATCGGAGCCTGATCGATGTCGAATCCCGCCGGCTTTGGCGTACCCGACGGCTCGACCGAAGGCTCTGAAAACTCGGGCGACGGGTTGCTGACTGCCGCTTCCTTCGCCTGAGGAGTTACCGAGCAACCGATCAAAATTACGATTACTGACAGGACTAGACACGTGATCTGACAAGTGCGATTCATTTCTATTCTCCTTCGGCTCCGATAAGGTCACCAGTTCAACCAATTCGAGACGGGTATCCATGACGTGCCATTGTGCGGAAGGCTCAGCGACGCCTCAGGAACGTAGGGAAACCCGGGAAACCCGTGAAGGTCATTCCACGTCCACACCATTCCCCACCACGGATCGCAGATGTAGGCGGTCGTGTTCCACTTCTTGGGGTCGGTCAAGTCTGTGCCATAGTCGCGATTCATGACTACGACGTAGTGCCCTCCGGTGTCGTTTGGAGTTCTGCACTTGATGAATTCGAGGTTAAAGGCAGTACCGCCGCGATGCTGAGTTCTCAAGTACTCAAAAACAACCGCACCATATTCGCCGCATGCTCCCGTCCTTGCCGTTTTAGCGTATTCCGCGATAAGCGAAAGCATTTCTTTTCGAACCACCCGAGTGAGCACATTGTTGTAGAGACCTCTTTCCTTAAACTTTTGCTCGTAATTTTCCCTTACCTTAATTAGCTCCTTATGGGCTTCCGTTTCGAAAACCGCTTCGAAAACCGCCACGTTAGTGGCTTTGAAAATTGCATAGCAAATTCCCTGATTTGCTGGGCCGAGGCTCAAAGTCTTTATCGCGTAATCACAGGCCTGTTTGCATATGCTGTAGTTTCTGGTTATTGCGAGATCGGGTATTTTTGCGTGCTCTCGGGTAAAATCGTCGAATCCCATAATGACAACTCTCCTTTTACTGCTCTTAATTAATTGGTCGGCGGATCGGGCTGCGGGTTGAAGCCGCGTGTTAGGCCCGGATGAATGAACAGAGTTCGGTTGTTTTCGCGAACTTCTAGCGTTGATAAAACTTGCGAGGCCGATGCCCCTTCGATCAAGACGGTCGTGTTGACTGACGTGGCCGAGTTGAAACTCGAGATATCGCAACTTGCGGCCTCCCGGCTCGTTAAATTGACGACACAAGTTTCGCTGCGAACGGGCCGCAGATTGTTAGTACACGCGGCGGTCGTCGCAGCGGGGTTACACAAGCCGCCCTCGGAAGTATCCGGTCCGCCGAGACCGTAAACGTCGAATCGGATCGTCACGCGAGCAGCGACTCGCGTATCGCTGGTGTTCACCGCGTTGAACCGAAGCGTCTGGCCGGCGGGCAGCGAAGTCAGGCCGAAATACCTTGTGAGCCGCTCGGAATTCTGGGCGTCAGCCGAAACGGAATGGGAGCACAGCAAAATAAAACTAAGTGCGATTTGGGCTAGTGTGGAATTGTTTAACATGACTTTTTCTCCGTGGTTGAATTTCACGCCTTCATGCTCCCGATGACTCAAAATGATTTGCCGTTTTGCTTTCAAAAGTCCTAAAATCGGGCTTAAATCTTCTTAAAAGTTCTTAACGCCGGGCTTTAGAATTCTGTATGTCTGTTAAACACTTTGCTTTCGAAGATTTTGAGGTCGACACGGTAAAGCGGCATTTGTTCAGGCAAGGCGGCGTGGTTCCGTTAAACTCGAAGACCTTCGACCTGTTAGTGGCGTTTTTGGAAAGCGGCGGCGAAGTTCTGGCTAAAGCCGATCTGCTAAATAAAGTCTGGCCTAATCAATTTGTAGAAGAATCGAATCTGCCCGTTCACATCTCTACGCTTAGAAAAGCCCTCAACGAGAAGAAAGACGAACATCGGTTCATCGTGACCGTTCCGGGAAGGGGCTACAGGTTTGTTCCGCCAGTGTCAGTGGAAAATGACGTGGCGTCTTCGACGGAAACCGCCCATCGGGGCCGAATTTTGGCAATCTTTGCGGGAATCTTGCTTATCTTTCTAGTTGGTTCCGCTGTCTTCCTATCTCGAACTAAAGTTGATGTCGATAGGATAGCGACGCTTTCACGACTTACTACGAGCGGCAAAGTTACTGCCGCTACTATCTCACCCAATGGTCGGTATGTTGTGTTTGCACAAGAAGAGCCCGGTGGCCAAAGTCTCTGGTTGCGTCAAATGGCAGACGGCAGTCAGACCAAGATCAAGCCCGCCGAGAAAGTGGAGTTTGTTGGCTTAAGCATATCGCCAGACGGCAACGCAATCTACTACTCCATCTTTTCGGCAAACAAGGTCGATGAATTTGTCAGGCGAATGCCGATCACCGGCGGTTCTGCAACCGACCTTCCATCTTTGGAAACCGGCGTTTCACTTAGCTTCAGTCCGCAAGGCGACCAGATAGCCTACACGAAACACAGTTCGTCGAAAGGTGCCACGTACCTTGTCAAGGCAAAGACCGATGGCACTGACGAAGTTTTGCTGTCGACCGCATACGCAAAGTCTCGGGCTTTCGAAACTTTCAAGTCGAATCCTGTCGCCTGGGCTCCGTCCGGGGAAGACATTGCGGCCGCCGTGGTGAGCGAGACTGAAGGAGTGCGTCGCTCGGGAATCGAATTGTTCAACGCGGAAAACGGAGGGGCTCGAGAACTTGTTCCACCCAAATTTGCCTTTATCGAAAACCTTGTCTGGATCGACAACAACCGGCTTGGCTTCATCGCTAACGATAATGACGAGTGGTCGAGTCAGGTCTACGTGGTCGAGCGTTCAACGGGCGAAATTAAAAAGTTGACAAACGACCTCCAAGGCTATTCATGGCTCTCATACTCGAACGGATTATTGCTAACGGTCCAAAGTAATTTCAAATCTAGCGTTAATAGGGCGAAGATAAACGATTCGAGCCCTCCGCCCGTAAGCGAACTTGTATCTGAAAGCGGTACGATGTGGTCGGCGCCCGCACCTGACGGATCCATTCTATACACATCCACGACCAGCGGACAGCGGGAGATTTGGCGGATTAGCAAGGATGGAGGAAATCCCGAACGGCTTACGACTGGAGCTCAAGTTACTTATGGCCTGACAGTCTCCTCTGCGGACGGGTCGATAGTTTTCTGTTCGGATCGCGAAGGGCCTAATTCATTGTGGATCGCCGATTCAAATGTTCAAAATATTCGCCGCTTGACCTCGGAGGTCGATATCGCTCCGCAGTTTTCGGCGAATGGAAGAATGCTGACTTTTCAGCGCGGGTTCGGCCCGACGGCCGCGATCTGGACTCTTGATCGGGAAGGTGGAGACGCCTTCCAGTCAACGAACAAGTATTCGCTGAAGCCTACGCTTTCGCCAGACGGGTCAACGGCTGCGTACTACTTCATGGACCCCGAAGCGGGCGGCGAGTGGCGTATCGGCATAGTAGAAGCGAGAACAGAACGCATAATCGAAAAGCTTTCCTTCCCATTCGCCGTACCCGACCGACGAATGGCGTGGCACCCATCAGGCGAGTTTATCGGTCAGGCTTATTCATCGAATGGAGCTGCGTCGCTATTAATTATGCCCTTGAATGGCGAACCGCCAAGGCTGATCGAAGGATTAGGAGAAGGTCGGATGATTTCGATGAGTTGGCTGCCTAACGGCGACGAATTGGTTTACTCCTTGATGACCGAAACCCGCGACGTGATAACGATCTCGAATTTTTGAAGACTAAAGTAGAAGAAGGACCACTCAGGCAGCTGACCGGTATAAAAGGTTGGAGCTCATGCTTACTTTTTTTCCAAGTGCATCGTTGCCGGAGTTTGATCTTTCAAAGCATGAATTGTCATCCATATCGTGCAAACCATGTATTTCATGGAAGTTGAGCTTCCATCAATAGGTCGATGACGCTAATCTCGATCCGGCCGGGCCTAAAAGGCGGGAAGTAGGCTTGCCTTCGCCTGTAAAGTGTCGATCTTGTTTCGAATGAAACAAAAAGTGTGTATCGCGAAATGAAACAAACCTTCCTCGAGCGTGCGACATGCGACTTAGGCGCCTATCCGTGAGGTATTTGATCGTGATTCAATAGAATCAAAGACTCAGACGGGAAATGATCGAATCACGCGATCTAGGAGATATATCGACTGTGTTAGAATCCCGCCTGTAATGAAATTTATTGCATTGCTTCTATCCATTGTGGCTTTCGCTGTTGCGGGAATCGCTCAGTCTCCGGCGGCGAAGATCTACGAAACGGAAAAGGCGTTCGAGAAAATGGCGGCGGAGAAGGGCGTGAACGCGGCATTCATCGAGTTCATGGCACCGATGGGCGTGATGTTCGTACCCGAGGCACGCAATGCCCGCGAGTTCTGGAAAAGCATTCCGCCGACATCGGCGTATCTGACTTGGAACCCTATTTGGATCGATGTTTCGTCTAACGGAATGCTCGGTTATAGCATCGGCAATTCGATCCGGCGGCCAAAAGGTAAGGATGATCCGAACGCCGAATATGGACATTACATTTCTATCTGGACGCGGCAGCCGGATGGCGAATATCGAGCGTTGCTCGACACCGGCATCGATCACCGGAAACCCGCGATGATACCGACCGAATGGAAGTCGCCGGCTGATGTCGGTGGCGATAAGAATGACGCAAAGCTTTCGGCGGCCGATTCTGCCGTCCCGTTCTATGCATCGGTCGAAGCAAATCCGGTAAAGGCATATAAAAGTTACCTTGCCGAAGATGCCGTCTTGATGCGTTCGGGAAAAGAGCCGTTTATCGGAAAGAAAGCGGCGGTTGCACACATCGAAGAGGGGAAGCCGATCATTCGGTTTCCGAAGCGAAAATCGTTTGTCGAAGGGCCTGACCTAGCGTATGTCTACAACGTGTATTCGATCGTTGATAAGCAGGGAAAAGAGATACAGGGCGGCAATTTCGTGCAGGTCTGGAAGCTTCGGAAGGGCAAATGGCGGATCGCAGCCGAGGCCCTTATCGCCAGTCCAAGACAGAACGGATGAACCCAAGCGTACAGGAAAGCAAGGCGGATTCGGCAAAGGTCGCGGCATTGTTGCGGCTCGAAGCATCGTCCATCGAGGCCGCTGCGGATCGGATCGATACGGCGAGCGTCGATACGGCTCTTAGGTTGATCTCGGATTGCGATGGCAAGGTGATCGTCACCGGAGTCGGCAAGTCCGGCGTGATCGCTCAAAAGATCGCACAGACGCTGACAAGCACTGGAACCGTCGGCATCTTCGTGCATCCGTCGGACGCTCTTCACGGCAGCCTCGGCGTTGTAAAGGATGGCGATGTCGTGATCGCCCTCAGCAATTCCGGCGAAACGGATGAGATCCTTGCGATCATGCCGACACTCAAACAGCGAAAGGTCTCCGTCATCGCGATCGTCGGCAACGTGGATTCGTCGCTGGCTCGGCAGTCGGATGTCGTGCTCGATGCGTCGGTCGATAAGGAAGCTTGCCCGCTCAATCTTGCTCCGACGACATCGACCACCGTTGCTCTTGCGATCGGCGATGCTCTCGCGATGACGGTGATGGAATCGCGCGGCCTGACCGCCGAAGAGTTCGCGGCAAATCACCCGGCGGGACGGTTAGGAAAACGCCTAACGCTGACGGTCGAAAGCCTGATGCACGAGAGTCCGAACGTCTCCGAAGATGCGGGCTGGCTTGAGGTCGTGAAGGCGATCTCAAAACACTCTCTCGGTGCCGTTAATGTTGTCGACAACGCCGGAAAGCTAGTCGGAATCGTAACCGACGGCGATCTTCGGCGGACGATCGAGAAGACTGAGCCTGCGGCTTTCTCGTCGTTGAAGGCCGCGTCGATGATGACGCGTGATCCGATAATGGCGACACCGTCTATGCTCGCATATGACGCTCTTCAGTTGATGGAAAATCGCCCTTCGCAGATATCGGTGCTTCCAGTGGTCTCGGAAGGCAAGTGCGTCGGAATTCTGAGGCTCCACGACGTTGTGAGGAGTGGGTTGTGAGGTTGAGAACGATGGCTAAGAGTTTTATCGCATTGTTCGCGGCATTGATGTTGGCAACGGCATCCTTTGGCCAGCAGAAAGCCGAGGTCACCATCAGTTTGAACGAGGCGTTCTTTGACTCTGCCCTTGAAGCGTTGTTTCATTCTGGCACGCCGCTCGAATTCTCGATCGCCGAGAACCGTAAGGAAAATCTGGAACCCCGAATCGTGAATGCGTCGGTCTCACATGCCGAAACTGAGTGTTCCGAGACAATTAAGATCCAGCGTGAGATCAACGGCGTACGGACGGCCGTCAGGTTTCGGGACGGTAAGATCCTTGCACCGCTGGCTTTTTCGGGCAACTATAATCCACCGTTTGTCGGATGCGTTCCGTTCAGCGGTTGGGCAGAAAGTGCGATCGATCTCGAATTCGACCAGAACGCTCAGCGTCTCGTCGCTCGGGCGAAGGTATTGAACGTAAATCTCAGCGGAACAGGCGGTGTCGGCGGATCCGTAGTCGCGAAACTTGTCCAAAGCTCGATCGATAAGAAGATCAACCCGATCGAACTTTTCCAGCTAAACAAACTCTCCTTTGGTGTGCCGGTGAAAGGTAACGAGCTCAAAATGCGAGCGACCGCCGTCCGTCATGAACTGCAAAATGGTGCGATCAACGTCGTCGTAACGTATGAATTCTCATAGCTGCTGGTGTGCCCAAATCGTTCGTAACTCTTACGTTTTCGTTTGAAGGCTTCCGTTGCAGTCGCTTTTACCCTTAATATTCCATGCATTTGATAATTGGAACGTAGATTGCTTCTTCGGCGGATAGGTCCAGATCTCTCAGGGCGGATTTGACTCCGGAGGAAGAGAAATGGAAAGAAAAAATATCACTCGGATCGGCCTTGCGGTAGCGTTAGGCGGTGTAAGTTTAGTCGCCCTCGCCGCAGATGCGAATGCCCAAGGACGAGGAAGAGATAAAGAAAGTCGAGGAGAGGCCAGACAACAACGCCAGGAAGGCGGAAAAGAGAATAGGCAGGATCGACCGATGCAGCAGCCTGCGAGGCAGCCGGTTCAAAGGGCGGAACGGCCGGAAAGAATGCCGGCTCAGCCGCAGCAACGTGAGCGACAGCCGCAACAACCGCCGCAGGTCAGGGGAGATTGGGGACGCGAGCGAGGCGAGCGGATACAGCAGAGGAACGAGGCTTGGCAGCAACAACAGCGAGATGCACGTCAGCGACAGCAGTTAGAGAACGATAAACGCCAGCGGGAACAACGCGAACAGGCCGAGGCTCGTCGGCAGGAAGAGCAGGCAAAGCGTGAGGCCCAGCGGCAACGGGATCAGCAGAACCGAGAAGAACAACCGCGTCGTGGCGTGGAGTCGATGCCAAACCGACAGCCCGGCAACAACGATAACCGCGGTGCTTGGAGAGGCAACCGTAACAACACAGGCAACAACGAAAGTCGGGATCAGCCGCGGCGTGGAATCGATAACATGCCGAATCGCCGTCCGGAAGTTAATTGGAACGGCGGCAATCGAAACAACGATCGGTGGGACCGCAATCAGCAGCGACAAGTTCGTGACTATCGCTGGAATCAGTGGAACAACCGCTGGTCAAATTGGCAGACAATACAGCGACAGCGGCAACGTATACTCGAGCAGCAGCGACGCATTCGCTATCTGCAATATCAGAACCGTTACTGGGAGCGGATCCGACGTGATCAACTGAGGCTCGAACAAGCTCGTTACTATGACAACATCTACAACAACTACGGCTACTACCGTGGCGGTTCGATGTACTACACGAGTTCGTACGGCGCGCAGCAGATCCAAAATGCCATTCAGTATGGGTATGAGGAAGGATTCAGGGCAGGGCAGGCTGATAGATACGACGGTTGGGACTTCGACTACAATTCGTCGTACGGATATCAGGATGCGAGCTATGGATATGACTCCTACTATATCGGCCTCGACGAGTATAACTACTATTTCCGTGAGGGCTTCCGCCGCGGATACGAGGACGGATATTACGATCGCTACTCGCATGGCCGTTACAACAATGGCAAATACGAGATCCTCGGCAACGTCCTGAGTGCGATCTTTAGCTTGATCGCAAACTGATCTGACTGCACATCAGAGTTCCGAATGCCTTGTCCGGCGTAAGTCGGGCAAGGCATTCGTCCCTTACGTGCACGTAAACGCCTTATTTACTATTCTTTATTAGTGCAGAAACCGCTAGTAGCCATCATCGGCCGTCCGAATGTCGGAAAATCGACCCTCTTCAATCGCCTAACGGGATCGCGAAAATCGATCGTCGGCGACGAACCGGGCATAACACGTGACCGAATCTATGGCGAGGTTGAGTGGAAAGCTAAGAATTTCGAACTTGTAGACACGGGCGGAATCGTTCCCGACGATGAGGCGATCATTCCGGCAAATATTTTTAAACAGGCTTCGTTCGCGATCGATAGCGCTCAGGCGATCGTCTGGGTAGTAGATGCCCGAGCAGGCGTGACGCCGCTTGACGAAGAGATATCGGTCTTCCTGCGGAATATCGGAAAGCCGGTGTTCATCGCGGCGAACAAGTCCGAATCTCGAAAGGTCGAGGATGAGGCCGGAGAGTTCTACCAATTCGGTTTTGAGTTGACGCCGCTTTCTGCCGAGCATGGTACGTCGGTGGGCGATTTGCTGGATAATGTTTTCGACGTTCTGAATTTCGAGGATGAGGCCGAAGAAGATGAGCATGACGAGATAAGGCTGGCGATAATCGGGCGTCCAAATGTAGGGAAGTCGTCCTTGTTGAATAAGATCCTCGGTGAAGAACGTGTGATCGTCTCGCCCATTGCCGGTACGACGAGAGACGCGATCGACACCGAACTTATTGTTGACGAATGGAAGTACCAGATCATCGACACGGCGGGCATTCGTCGTAAAGGGAAAACGACGGAGATGGCGGAAAAGTTATCGGTCATCATGGCAAAGAAAGCCCTTGAGCGAGCCGATGTCGCGATCTTAGTGATCGACGCTGAAGAAGGCGTCACCGCTCTCGACGCGAATATCGGCGGATACGCCGTCGATTCAGGATGTTCGATCATAATCGCTGTTAACAAATGGGATGCACTCGAAGAAAAACAGACAAATACGATCTACGATTTCGAGGCAGATCTTCGCCGCCAGATGAAGTTTCTGGACTGGGCTCCGATGGTAACGATCTCCGCGTTAACCGGACAGAGAGTCGCGAAAATATTGCCATTCGTGGCCGAGGCTAACCAAGCGCGCAACCTACGTGTACCTACCTCCCAGCTCAATAAGTTCTTCGAAGAAAGTATTTCGCAGCCTAAGGGCGGCGGTGCTCCAGCTCCGGTAAAGGGCGGCATTTCGAGACTTAAGGTTCAATATATAACGCAGGGCGGCATTCGTCCGCCGCTGTTCGTGTTGTTCACCTCGGGTGGAAGCAAGGCCGGGCTGCATTTCTCTTACATGCGATATATTGAGAACAGGCTGCGTGATGCTTTCGGATTTTTTGCGACGCCGATTCGGTTAAAGGAACGTCACAAATCCAAGCCCAAGAAAGATTAATGGACGCCGTTTTACTTATCATTCGCCTTGTTCTGTTCGCGATTCTTGCAGTAGCGGGCATTGGCAAACTTCTCGATCGCGAAGGAGCTGAAAAGGCGGTCAAGGCGTTCGGCATACCGGAGCCTTTCGTCAAGACCTTCGCGATCCTAACACCGATCGCCGAGCTTATCTTTGCCTCCTGTTTTCTCTTCGTTGGTTTCTCGTGGCCTGGTGCCGCTGGAGCCTTGCTTTTGATGGTGACCTTTATCGGCGGAATGCTTATTCAGATCGTCAAAGGAGAGGCTCCGGACTGTCACTGCTTTGGACAAATACACAGTGAACCCGTCGGACCAAAAAGCCTGATCCGCAATATTCTGATCGCCATACTTCCCATCGTTTTGTTGTTAAACGGACGTGAGTTTCAGGGCTATCCGCTTGGTGAATCCGACGCGGCCATCCTGTCCAACTCAATTCTCGCATTCCTCGTCGTTGCGGCTTTTGTTACGGCGACTTACGTCTGGCGCCTTTCAAAAGAGAATTCGGCTTTGAAGCGTCAACTTGATCTGCTTGAGATGCTGGAAACCGGTGCAAGTATTATCGAGCGGGACGAGGCAGGAGATCCAACCGATTCGCTGCCGATCGGCGCTCCGTTTCCGGATTTTAGCCTGCCCGATACTGCGGGCAAACGCATAACTTTTGACCACTTGATGGCAGATCCGTTACCCAAACTCTTCTTATTCGTTGGGCCCACGTGCCGGCCGTGTAAGGCGATGCTCGATGAGTTTGCCGATTGGCGGCGAGAGTTCGAGGGCCGAGTTCGAATGGTGTTCGTCAGTAGGGGTTCGGCCGCAGAAAATATTGAGCGATTTGGTGCGGAACTGGCTGACGGCATGCTTCTGCAGAAAAACATGGAGTTTGCGGGACAGCTGCATATAAAATGGACTCCGGCGGCGCTATTTGTCGGATCGGATGGAAACATTGCCAGTCATCCGGCTGTCGGCGATATGGCGATCCGCGACCTCGTCGGAAAGCTTCGGTCGGAAGATCTTACGAAGCCCGGATACCACATCAAGAACAGCCAGAAGAGAGGCCGAATCAAGATCGGGGAGCCGATCCCGGACTTCGAAGCAACCGACTTAAAGGGTTCGCCGATCTCGCGTAAAACCTTCATCGGCAAGCCGACCCTCACATTCTTCCTAAGTACGACCTGCGGATACTGTTCGGAAGTTATCGACCAGATCCGCAAGTGGGAAAACTCGCCCGAACGCAACGGAACGAATGCGATCATCTTCTCTGAAGGCGACGTTGAGACTCACAAGGCTTACGGATTATCTACACCGATCGTGATCGACGACGGATATAGACTATCGGGCAACTTAGGAATGTTCAGCGTGCCGTCTGGTGTATTAATAGATGAAAACGGCGTGATCGCGACGGAGTCAGCCCTGGGCGGTCCGATGATCTGGTCGCTGATCGGGAGAAAGCCGGAATGAGTCCCATCGACTGGGTTGTTACTGCCAAAGACGGCCGGGCACGAACCGGAATTTTAACTACGCGGCGTTCGGTAATCGAAACGCCGGTTTTTATGCCCGTCGGCACGCAGGGTACGGTCAAAGGCGTCCGATTCGAGTGGCTTGAGAATGAACTTGACGCTCGAATCATTCTCGGGAACACCTATCACCTTTTTCTACGCCCTGGTCCGGAAGTGATCCGAGGGATAGGCGGGCTTCACAAGTTTTCTACGTGGAATCGTTCGCTCTTGACCGATTCCGGCGGCTTTCAGGTTTTTTCTCTTACCGACCTACGCAAACTCACTGAAGAAGGCGTCGAGTTCCGTTCTCACATCGACGGAAGCAAGAAGTTCCTGTCACCGGAGATATCGATGGATGTGCAAGCTGCGCTTGGGTCGGAGATCGTGATGGCCTTCGACGAATGTCCGCCGGGCGATGCCGGGCACGAGCGGACGAAGCAGAGCCTCGAACTTACGCTGCGATGGGCAAAGCGATCAAAGGGACGGTTCGACGAGTTGCAGAAGGTTCAGAGTGCGGGCTTTAGCCCGTATCCTACAGAAGTTCGGGCGTCGGTGGAAATACGCGATGAATCGCGCACTCTGAGCGGGAATCAAGCTCTATTCGGCATCATTCAGGGAGCCGGACATCTCGATCTCCGTAGCGAAAGCTTGGAACGAACAGTCGAGATAGGGTTCGACGGATACGCGATCGGCGGCTTGAGCGTTGGAGAAGAAAAGCCCGTAATGTACGGCGTTCTCGATCACGTTGCGCACAAGATGCCCGCTGACGCTCCCCGATACCTGATGGGTGTTGGAACTCCGGAAGACCTCGTCGAGGCTGTTTATCGAGGAGTAGATATGTTCGATTGCGTAATGCCGACGCGGAATGGACGCACCGGCGGCGTTTTCACGTGGAGTGGAAAGCTGAATATCCGCAATGCCCAGCATGCGACGGACTCGGCTCCGCTCGACGCGGATTGTAGTTGCTCCGTGTGCAGGCGATATTCGAGAGGTTACTTGAGGCATCTCTACCAGGCTGGCGAGATGCTGGCGGCTACGCTTATCTCTCATCACAATCTGGCTTTCTATCTGGATCTGATGCGTCGAGTCAGATTTGAGATCAAAGCCGGGTCGTTTGAAATGTTCCGTCGTAATTTTCTCGAACGCATCTCAACGACTGAGAAATAGAGATGCCGCGTTTTGATAATGTACCGTCTCTTTGTCATAATTTTAGTTTTCTGTTTCGTACCAATTATCGATGAACAACTTCGCAATGTTTTTTCAGGATGCCGGCGGCACCAGCTTGATCTGGAGCATACTGCCGTTCGTCCTAATTTTCGGCATCTTCTACTTTCTCGTCATTCTTCCTCAGAAGCGGCAGAAGCAGCAACTTCAGGATATGATCTCGCAACTTAAGATAAACGATGAGGTCGTCACGAATGGCGGCGTTATCGGGACGATCAAGGAAGTGAGAGAGACGAGTTACGTGATTCAGAGCGCTGAAAAGTCGTTCATCGAGATCGGCAAGCAAGCCGTTGTCGGAAAAAAAGAAACTAAGTAGTAACAGTTCGCTGAGGAGTTTGCGATTCTTACGCTAACGGCCCATCCGGCGAACCTTTAAGCAATGAAAAAGAATAGTCTTTGGATCAGAACCGTGATCACCCTTGTGATCACGCTGCTTGGCATCTATCTCGTGTTCGGCCCGCGTCGAACTCCGACGGCAGCCGATTTTACGTGGACTGGCATAAAGGCGAATCTCGCTCAGAACATAAATCTCGGCCTTGACCTCAAAGGCGGATCGCACCTCGTGATGCGCGTGAAAACGGACGAGTATCTGAAGACTCTGACCGAGAATAATGCTCAAGCAGCCGAAACCGCGGCGAGAGATGCACAGCTTCCGGTCACCGGCAGCAGCGTCGAAGCGGCCGGTTCCACATATTCCGTCACCCTTAACTTAGGTGAAGGTGCGCAGTCCGCTGCCGTGGCTGAGGAAGTCAAGAAGAAAGTTGATTTCGTTAATTGGACGGAGTCGACGACGGCAAACTCGATCACGTGGTCGCTTCCTTCAACTAACCAGACATTGCTTAAGAACCAGGCGGTTGAACAGGCGATCAAGATCATCGAAAGCCGTATCAATTCGTTCGGTGTTAAAGAGCCAACTCTGCAGCGTCACGGTTCCGAGTCCTCGGGGCAGATACTGCTTCAGATGCCGGGCGTTGATGATCCAGAACGTGTAAAGAGGCTACTTAACGCCGACTCGAACCTTCAATTAATGAAGGTCGTAAGTCCGCCGTCTCCGAACCTTTCAACCTTTCCTACTGAAGAAGCGGCCAAGCAATCGCTTGGAGGAGCCGTTCCTTCAAACCGCAGAATCTATTCGTATACGGAGCGTGACAGCTCGACAACGCCCGCCGACCCGCAGACGCGGCCGAAACAGTTTGTCGTCGTCGAGTATCCGGCGGTCGTTGACGGCAGCGAGTTGCGTGACGCTAGCGCCGTTTCGAGGACAGGTAACGAAGGCGACTATCAGATCGCTTTCTCTTTAAAGCCCGGCGGCGCCGCGAAGTTTGGCGACTGGACAAGCAAGAACATTAACAATTATATGGCCGTCGTGCTGAACGACGAGGCCAAGTCGATCGCCTTCATCAGGTCGCGTATCGACGATCAGGGTGAGATCTCCGGTACATTTACAAAAGCGACGGCTGACGACCTTGCATTAACGCTGCGATCCGGTGCACTTCCGGCGAAGATCGAATATCAGGAAGAGAGAACAGTTGGACCCAGCCTCGGTGCGGATTCTATCCGTGCCGGCGTAACGGCGTCGGTAGCCGGCTTGATCTTCATCGTCGTTTTCATGCTCATTTATTACCGCGGGTCAGGAATCAATGCGGTAATTGCTCTCGTTCTGAACATGCTGCTTACGATGGCGGCTTTGATCGTGCTCGATTCGACGCTGACTCTGCCTGGCATCGCCGGGCTGATCCTCGGTATCGGCATGGCGGTTGACTCGAACGTGCTTATTTTCGAACGTATTCGAGAGGAACTGGTCGGCGGCAAGACCGTCGCCGAGTCAGTGCCGCTCGGGTTTGACCGTGCTTTTGTGACGATCATCGACTCGCACGTTACTACCATATTGTCATCGGTGATTCTGTATCTGTATGGGTCAGGGCCGATACGTGGATTCGCCGTCACCCTGATTCTGGGGTTGCTGATCAACCTTTTCTCGGCAGTGTTTGTATCGCGCACGATATTTGGTTGGGTCCTTTCGCGAAACCCGAACATGCAGAAGCTTAGTATTTAGAGTATTTAGTTTGTAAAAGGACTGCTCGTTGCAGTCTATTGGAAAAGTAATGTTTCAAATTCTTCCGAAGATCAATGTCGATTGGATGGGCATCCGCAAGCCGCTCATTGCTATCTCTATCGTAGTCTTGCTTGCTGGATTGTCGTCTGCCGTGGCTCGACAGCTCACACCCGGTGGTACGGATGCCTTCAACTTAGGTGTCGACTTTCAGGGCGGGACCGTTATCACGGCAAAATTCAAACAAAAGCCGTCAGTCGACGATATTCGGTCTTCACTTAACGCAGCGGGGATCACGGAGCCGATCATTCAGGACTCGACTGACAAGACGGACGAGGTCCTTATCAAAATTCCTCTGATCGAGGGTTCTGTTGAGCCTGCTACCGAGCAGGAGACTGTCAATCAAGTTGCGGCCGGGCGTGAATCTGTAAAGAACGCGTTAAACTCTTTCGGTGCCGAGGCCGCACCCGAGGCATCGTTACAAGACGACCCAAATGCAGCCTATAAAATAGTCGGAACGGATTCGGTAGGCCCGGTCGCGGGTGCTCAGCTTCGCAATCAGGCTGTTATCGCTACGCTCCTTGGCATGATCGGGATCTTGCTGTTCATCGCATTCCGATATGACTGGACGTACGCTGCCGGCGCCGTTATTGCCGTTTTCCACGACGTGCTCATCACGCTGGCCTTCTTCTCGATCTTTCAATGGGAAGTCAGCCTTACCGTACTCGCAGCGTTTCTTACTCTCGTAGGATTTTCCGTTAACGACTCCATCGTTATCTTCGACCGTATCCGCGAAAACGTGTCGCTGCACCGAGACAAGTCGATCTATCAACTTACGAATGATTCGATAAACCAGACGATGTCGCGAACGATCGTCACTAATGGTCTCGTATTTTTGTCCGTCCTTGCTCTCGTGCTGTTCGGCGGCGAAGTGTTGCGTGGATTTTCTCTGGCTCTGTTTGTCGGTTCTATCGCGGGTACATATTCGACCATCGCGATCGCGAGTCCGATAGCTCTTTGGTGGCAGGGCAAACTCGGTGCGGCGAAGATGAAAAGCGTAGAGATCGTGAAACAGCCGGCGGGCGAGAAACTCGCGTCGGCCTCCCGAAGGTCCGTAACGCGACGGCCGGTCACCCGATAGTTTTTTCGGGAACAAAGTTCAAATTTAGGTGTCTAATTTACCGTACAATTGCCGCGTCTGAACGGACGGGATGCAGTTGCGATGCGGACTCAGGGCCTGAAGATAAGCGGATGTAATGAAACTTGCATTAAAGTTTCGTCAGGCGTTATAAATCAAGCCCGTTATTCTTGACTTTCGTATTGTAAGTAAATAGACTTCTCTACGTTGCTGGTCAATTAGAGTTTTGCATTCGCGTTGTTCCGTGAGTTTCGGGTTCGGGATCTCTGGGATGTCGGATTTTCTTTATGTGCCGGCAGTCATTTTTGAGAATCCCCGCACAATATTGTTGAACCGAAATTTCACTGAAAACTGTGGCGCTGGAACTGCCTTTACTCGGTTGTGAGTTGATGGCGCATATTCTACAACGCCTATTTTGTGCGGATACATCTAATCGATTGAAAGGTTTTCGCATACCCTGACCTAGTTTGGCACCGGTAGAGAAGGGAGGAAGTTACGATGTTAGACCAATTAGTAGAATCCAAAAGTCATGCCGGCGAAGATTCGAAGCGAGGAGGGCTGTTGCTCTCGACCTTTGTACTGCTTTCGCTGGTACTAGTAAGTGCTTGGCTCTATAGCCTTTTTGCTAAAGATTTTGCTATGGGCGGCGATGACCTGTCACTCGA